>DLRW01000060.1:0-831 GCA_002501205.1 Flavobacteriales bacterium UBA7878 | reverse complement strand
TACCAAGGGTAGAGACCGTTCTTTCCATTTTGGCTCTAAGGACCATAAACTGGTAGGGATGATTTCCCATCTTGGTCCGCAAATGGGTATTGCCGATGGTATTGCTCTGGCACATAAGCTTAAAAAGGAGGATAAGGTTTGTTTGGTGATCACCGGTGATGGTGGGGCTAGTGAAGGCGATTTCCATGAAGCCTTAAACGTGGCTGCCGTTTGGAAGCTGCCCGTAATTTTCTTGGTCGAGAATAATCAGTGGGGATTGAGCACGCCCAGTCATGAGCAATTTGCTTTTAAAAGCTTTGTTTATAAAGCGATGGGCTATGGTGTGAAAGGAAAGAGTATAGATGGGAACAACCTTCTGGAAGTTTATCATTCGATTAAGGAGATCAGTGAAGAGATAAAGAAAGACTCGGTACCTTTTATCCTGGAATGTAAAACCTTCCGCATGCGCGGACATGAAGAAGCCAGTGGCACTAAATACTACCCTGATGGCATTCAAGAGGAGTGGGCAGAGCATGATCCGGTAGACAATTTCCGAGCCTTCATGATTAATGAGGACATTATTAGTCCCGACGAGAATGAAAATTTAACTCAGGGTATTAAGCAGGAAATCAATGCCGCTTTTGAAGAGGCTTTCGCCGAAGAACCCATTGTGTTTAATCCTGAAACAGAATTGGCTGATCGTTTTGCACCCTTCGATTTTGTAGAACGTCCTGCGGGCGATCAAAAGGAAGATCGTCGTTTGGTAGACGCCATTCACGATGCATTGGATCAGAGTATGGAGGCCCATCCCAATTTGGTGATTATGCGTCAGGATATAGCTAAATATGGTGG
>DLRW01000067.1 GCA_002501205.1 Flavobacteriales bacterium UBA7878 | reverse complement strand
AGCTTAGACCTGGTCCTTATTGAATTGAATAAGCTCTTTCCGCGTATTTCCGGAATTATCTGGACTACCGGTTTTATGCTTTTAGCGGCCTATGGAATTTACCTGGGAAGATTTCTGCGCTTCAATAGCTGGGACATACTCAAGCAGCCTATTAAGCTATTTAGAGCCTGTATGGATCTGTTCCTTCACCCGGCTATCTATCGAAGTGAATGGACTATGATTTTGATATTCTCCGGTTTCCTAATTAGCTTAAAAGCCATCTGGCCAAAAGATAATTTACAAGAAGCTTAGAGCTTATGACGAACTGCCAATAAGGTATTCTTAAGAAGGCTAACTCTGGTCATAGGTCCTACACCACCTGGTACTGGTGTTATGTAGGATGCCTTAGGAGATACTGTTTTGAATTCTACATCTCCTACCAGGCGGTGGCCCGACTTTTTAGACTTGTCTACCACCCGAGTAGTACCCACATCAATAATCACTACCCCCTCTTTTACCATATCTCCGGTAATAAAATCGGGTTTACCTAGGGCGGCAATAATGATATCTGCGCTTTTCAGGATTTCCTTCAGATTGGTGGTGCGACTATGACAAAGAGTTACGGTTGCGTTTCCGGGATAATGGTTTCTGCCCATTAAAATGCTAGCGGGTAAACCCACAATATGGGAACGCCCCACCACTACACAGTGCTTACCTCCGGTTTCAATATTATAGCGATCCAAAAGATCCATAATACCCATGGGAGTAGCCGGAACATAGCTAGGAAGGTTCAGGGCCATTTTACCCAAATTGGTAGGATGAAAACCATCCACATCCTTTTCGGGATCAATTGCCATCAAAACCTTTTGCTCGTTAATATGCTTGGGCAAAGGTAGTTGCACAATGAAGCCATCGATATCATCGTCGCTGTTCAATCGACCTACCTCTTCCAGTAGTTCCTTCTCCGAAATAGTTTCAGAAAGCTTCACTAAACTCGATTTGAAGCCTACTTCCTCACAATCGCGAATCTTGGCATTCACATAGGTGATACTCGCACCATTATTACCCACCAGCACAGCGGCCAAATGCGGTGTTTTACCACCTTTAGAAGTAATTGTTTTTACTTCCTCAGCGATTTCGTTACGTATATCCTGTGAGGTTTGCTTGCCGTCGATAAGAATCATGATGCTCCTTTTAATGAAGCGGCAAAGTTAGGGCAAAGTGACGGTTTAGCAAGGTCTATCGACGCTCTCTGCGCAATGCGCGACCAGTACCAATCAAAATTCCGGGAATAACTAAATGAAGTACCCAATACAAAAGGGTATCCATTTCATCCTTCATCATAAATTCATCTGGATCACTTTGATAGTGCTTCCACATCAATGGCGCTTCTTCCCAAATTGTTGGACTTAAATAGGCCAAATGCAATAGGATTGCGATGGAAATAATAATGATCAGTGTTCCTAAAAACTTCCTCCCCATAATTTTCTTTGATTAGAAAGCGCTAATATACTAATCAAATGAAAATAGTCACCTGATAATTAGGAGCCTGTATTCCAGCTTTTAATACAGTTTCAGACTACATAGGTCGGCCTCCACCGCCCATGCCACGCATCATTTGCGCCATGCCGCGACGTCCGCCTGCACCTTGCATCATCTTCATCATTTTCGACATCTCAGCAAATTGTTTCATCAATTGATTCACTTCCTGAATGTCTTTTCCAGCCCCTGCGGCGATACGCTTGCGACGACTGCCATTGATTAATTTTGGATTGGCACGCTCATCCGGAGTCATGGATTGAATAATCGCTTCTACCCCTTTAAAGGCATCATCATCCAAATCGATGTTCTTCATCATTTTGCCCATGCCTGGAATCATGCCCATCAAATCCTTCATATTACCCATCTTCCGGATTTGATTTATCTGACCTAAGAAGTCGTCAAAATCAAATTGATTCTTGGCAATTTTCTTTTGAACGCGGCGTGCTTCATCTTCATCGAACTGCTCTTGAGCGCGCTCTACCAAAGACACCACATCCCCCATTCCGAGGATACGATCCGCCATTCGAGTGGGATGGAATACATCCAAGGCATCCATTTTCTCGCCAGTACCAATAAATTTAATGGGCTTATTTACAACCGAACGAATGGTAAGGGCTGCACCACCACGAGTATCACCATCCAATTTGGTAAGGATAACGCCTTCGTAGTCCAGCACCTCGTTAAAAGCCTTGGCGGTATTCACCGCATCCTGACCGGTCATGGAGTCCACCACAAAAAGAGTTTCCTGTGGTTTCACCGCTTGGTGTATATTCCGGATCTCGGCCATCATTTCTTCATCGATGGCTAAACGACCGGCAGTATCGATAATAACCGCATTAAAGCCATTGGCCTTGGCATGTGCTAAGGCCTTTTGGGCAATGTCAACCGGATTCTTGTTTTCCTTGTCAGAAAATACCTCAACGCCAATTTGCTCCCCCACTACATGCAACTGGTCAATTGCTGCCGGACGATAAACATCACAAGCAACTAAGAGTACTTTGCGAGTTTTCTTGCGCTTAAGGTAATTGGCTAGTTTACCAGAATGAGTGGTTTTACCCGAACCCTGTAAACCGGCCATCAGGATAATGCTTGGTTTCTGACTGAGGTCTAAATCAGAAGCAGTACCACCCATTAAGGTCGCCATCTCATCCCGTACTGCCTTGGTTAAAACCTGACCTGGCTTTAAGCTCGTAAGTACATCGGCTCCTAAAGCCTTCTCCTTAACGGTATTGGTAAATTCCTTGGCGATTTTAAAGCTCACGTCGGCATCCACCAAAGCACGGCGAATTTCCTTAAGGGTTTCAGCAACGTTTACTTCTGAAACCTGGCCGTGACCTTTTAATACGTGAAAGGCTTTCTCTAATTTATCCTGAAGATTGTCAAACATAATCCTGATTCAAAAAGGGTGGCAAATTTAAAAATTTAAATGCGCCGGTTTTTACATTCGATTGGGCACCTCAATACCGAGGAGGGCCATCGCATTTTTCACTACTGCCGCTGTTTTACGCGATAAATCTACTCTGAAGCTTACCGCTGCGGCATCCTCATCATTTAAGATACTTACCTGTTGGTAGAAGGCATTGTACATCTTTACCAAATCATAAGTATAATTGGCAATTACGGAGGGCGCTTTATCCTTAGCTGCTTCCAATACTATTTCCGGGAAGCTCAATACGGCTTTGATTAAATCGCGTTCCTGACTGATCAGCTCAGTATAATTTCCAGTAGCAGCCACAATCATTTCCTCTGCTTTACGCAATAAGGACTGAATCCGGGCGTGGGTATACTGAATAAAAGGTCCGGTATTGCCCTGGAAGTCCACCGACTCTTCCGGATTAAAAAGCATGCGTTTCTTAGGATCTACTTTCAGCATGAAGTACTTAAGTGCACCCATGCCAATCATGTGATGCAATTCCGCTTTCGTAGGCTCATCAATACCATCTGTTTTTCCTAATTCCTCTGAAATCCGACGGGCAGTGTCTTTCATTTCCTCCATCAGATCATCAGCATCTACTACAGTTCCCTCCCGAGATTTCATCTTGCCGGAAGGCAGATCTACCATACCATAGCTTAAATGGTACAATTGCTCGGCCCACCTATAGCCCAATTTTTTCAGGATGGCGAAAAGAACTCTAAAGTGATGATCCTGCTCATTACCCACGGTATAGATCATGCCATCGATACCAAAGTCTTCATAACGCTGAATGGCAGTACCGATATCCTGAGTCATATAAACACTGGTTCCATCCTTACGGAGAAGGAGTTTTTGCCCCAGTTTTTCGGCTTCTAAATCACACCAAAGGGAGCCGTCTTCTTTTTGAAAGAAAAGACCTTTAGCCAGTCCATCTTCTACTACTTGCTTCCCTAATATATAGGTGTCACTTTCGTAATAGTTCTTATCAAAGTTTACCCCTAAACGCTGGTAGGTTTCGTTGAAACCTGCATATACCCAGCTATTCATTTTTTGCCAGAGAGCTACAGTATCTTCATCGCCCTGCTCCCATTTACGTAGGGTTTCACGCGCTTCTTGAAGAATGGGTGCTTCTTCCTTGGCTTCATCTTCGGTTTTTCCGGCTGCAATGAGCTCCGCTATCTGGGCTTTGTAGGCCTTATCGAACTCAACGTAATATTTACCCACCAAGTGATCGCCCTTTAGACCTGAAGATTCTGGACTTTCGCCATTGGCAAATTTCTGCCAGGCCACCATACTCTTACAAATATGGATACCGCGATCATTAATGATCTGAACCTTCTTAACATTCTTTCCGGCAGCATCCAGAATATTGGATACCGAATAGCCTAAAAGAATATTACGGATATGCCCTAAGTGTAAGGGTTTGTTGGTATTGGGCGAAGAATATTCTACTAATATGGTTTCATTGCCTTTCGGCTGATGACCGTAGTTTTCTAAATCCTGAATTCCGTGCAAGCAAGCCAACCAGTAGTCTGAGCTAATTTCCACGTTCAAAAAGCCTTTAATCACATTAAAGGAGTGAACCTCCGCCATGCGCTCTTGCAAAGCGATTCCAATTTCTTCTGCGGTAGCTTCCGGCTTTTTCTTGCTGGATCGCAGATATGGGAATACCACTAAAGTAAGGTCACCTTCGAATTCCTTACGAGTAGGCTGCCAATCCATGGGAGCATTCTCTAATCCATAAAGTGCTTTTAAAAGCTCTGAGGTTTCCGCTTGCAAGCGGTTCAGGATATCGTGCTGCATTAGTTCTGTTCTTGCGCTTCGATTTGTTCGTAAACGGGTTTAAATATGCGGAAGGCCGTTTCGGCCATCGAATTTCCTTTTTTATCCAATAGGGGATTGATCTCTACCATTTCAAAGCAGATAAATCGGGGGTCTTTCAAAAGGGTGAGTACAATCTCTCTGGCCTCCTCTTCATTAAAGCCTCCTGGCACGGGAGTTCCTGTACCTTCGCTAATGCTGGGGTCCATAGAGTCCACATCAAAAGAAAGGTATAGGATTTCGCAATCTTCTAAATACTCCAGACTCTCTTTACAAATAGCGGCGATACCCTGTTCACGCACCTCATCTACCGTGTAATTTGGAATCTCATATTTTTCCATAATTACATCTTCAGGAGTTTCAGTACTGCGGACTCCGATATACACCAGATCTTGAGGCAATACTCGCTGATTAGGCCCTTTCATCTCATTCCAATGCCAAATGGTTTCCTGTTCAGGCTGGTTATTCTGGCATTCCAAATTATCCTCATGAATGGCAGTCGCCAAGGGCATTCCATGCACGTTCCCACTAGGGCTGGTATAAGGGCTGTGTAAATCGGCATGGGCATCCACCCAAATCACACCTAAGCGTTTGTTGGGAAAAGCCTTCTTAACTCCGGCTATCGTGCCACCGGCACTACTGTGATCTCCAGCTACTATCAACGGAAACTGCCCATCGCGTAAACTTTGATTCACCACGTTTTCAATACGACCGTACATCTCGGCGATACCGTCCAATCGTTTGGCATAGTTTAAATCCGTTTCCTGATATAAATGGTGATTTACCGTTTCCAATCTAATTTCGGGGTGACGAAGGAAAAAGCTTCGATCGTATTGCAAACTGGCAATTTGCATGGCGTCTAATCCCAGAGAAGAACCGCGGGTTCCCGCTCCTAGCTCCGAGGTAACTCCAATTATTTGTAATTGCTTAGACATATTGTGCTTTTTGAGAGGCCGCAAAATTAAGGAAAAGGTGCTGAGCTCTTAAGTCTCAAGCCCTCTATTTCATTCGGTACTCCTTTGCAGCTGCCCCTTTTTACAGAAAGAGAGCTAAATCACCCTTTCGACCTTTTAAAGTATGTAGCTTCGCATTAAATAGCATTTGATTTATGGAGCTTAAAGTTGATGTTCAAAATCACTGGGAAAAGATTTACAGCGAAAAAGACAGCACTATGCTAAGCTGGTATCAAGCAGTCCCGGAAAGCTCGATGAATTGGATTAATCAATTGGCCCTTCAGCCCGAAGCTAAAATTCTGGATGTGGGTGGTGGCGATAGCCGCCTGGTAGACAGCCTTACTTCTAAAGGGTTTAAGGAAATTACCGTTTTAGACCTATCGGCGAAAGCCTTGGAAAAATCTCGCAAGCGATTGGGGCACAATGCTCTTAGCGTTAAATGGTTGGCCCAAAATATTCTGGACTACAAACCTTCTGAAAATGTGGATTTTTGGCATGATCGTGCCGCATTTCACTTTTTACGTGAAACTGGCGAAATTCAACAATACAAGGATTTAGCCGCTGCAGCCATTCGACCTGGAGGCTATTTACTGGTTGCGACTTTCTCCGATCAAGGTCCGCTAAGATGCAGCGGATTGGAAGTGAGCCGCTACAATGAAGGGGAACTTGAAGCCCTCTTTGCTGATAATTTTGAGATGATTGGACACCAAAGGGAAGTCCACAATACCCCTTTTGACAGTCATCAGGAATTCTTGTTTATGCTCTTAAGGAGAAAAAAAGAAGATTAGAGTAACTATATCGTCTTAAAAAACGATATATTTGAATATCGTAAAATAAGGCGATATACATGTTAGCGGTAATTAGTGGAGATATTATCAAGTCATCAGCCCATGCGGCTCAAAACTATCAGGAACCCCTCAAGCTTGAGGTTGCAGAGGGTCATGTAGCCTATGGCGATTGGGCTATCTTCCAGGGAGATGGTTTTCAATTGCGTTGTCCGGCTCAAGATGCCCTAAGGCAGGCCCTGCTTTTAAAGGCTCGTCTCAAGCAAAAAGATGGTCCTGATATTCGCTTAGCTATCGGCTTAGGGCCGGATGCACCTAGCTCTGTACCCATTAATGAAGATACCGGCCTGGCCTACCAGTATTCCGGTCGTTTATTAAAGGAGCTCAAAAAGCAAAGCCTAGCCTTCCGTTCGGATTATCACGATTTAGATACTACTCTCAATCTGATGGCCAAACTGGCGATGTTAGTCGCAGATCATTGGACGCCTCCCGTTGCAGAGCTCATTCATTTATCCCTGCGCGATCCTCAACGCAGTCAAAAAGATTTAATGCGCTTAAGTGGCAAGTCTCAAAGCACGGTTTCCGAAGCTTTAAAACGCGGTGGTTTTGATGCCCTTTCCGATTTTGAAGCTTATTTTAGAGCGCAAATCGAAGCCTTATGATCAGCCTTTTTCTTCAATTTTTATTGGCGCATTTCTTGGGTGATTTTGTTTTTCAAAGCCGTGCATGGGCGGAAGCCAAGGCCTTAAGAGGTTTTAAAAGTGCGGCCTTCTACTACCATATTTTAGTGCATGCCATTTTACTGGTCCTTTGCACAGCCTTTCAATGGGAGCTATGGCTCTGGTGGGTTTTAATTGTTTTAAGTCATGCCCTAATTGACCAACTGAAATACCACTTTCGAAATTGGTTTAAGGCCCTCCCCCTCTTTATTGCCGATCAATTGGCACATATATCCATTTTGGCTCTGGCCAGCTATAGTTTTTATGATCAATGGCCAGATCTCTCTTTTCTGAAAGAAGCGTCCTTCATCAGCCTAATAATAGCTCTCATTTTTGTGAGTTTTGTTTCTTCCCTAATTATGCGTTTGGTTATGCAGCAATGGGTTTTAGATGAAGATCCCAAAGCTAATTCACTGGCTAAGGCCGGACTCTATATCGGTGTTTTGGAACGACTTTTTGTTTTTGGCTTTATTGTCCTCAATCAATGGCAGGCCATTGGTCTTTTAATTGCAGCGAAGTCGGTTTTCCGCTTTGGTGATCTTTCGCGTGCCAAGGACCGAAAACTTACCGAATACGTTTTAATTGGTACCCTACTCAGCTTTGCCCTGGCTATGGCTACTGGTCTTATCTATTTGGAACTTATCAAGAAGCTTTAATAGGCTTGATTTTGAAGCGCCTCCATTATGGACTCCAGACTTTGATCAAATACATTTAAGTCGATAAACAAGGTTTCTTGTTTATCATTACCCATAGACTCTAATTTCAATTTACCGTCTTCCTGCAAGCTGTATTCTACATAGGTTCCTGCATTGCAGCTTTCTAAAGGATAATGATCCGCATTAAGGAAAAAGCCTTCTTCCGAAAAATGAAGTAGGTATAAGCCCGACTCAAAGCCGGCCCCACAGCGCCCCATTGGATTCCAGGGGTTGGAGTCGTAGATATAATGCAGAAGTATAGAATGGTCATTTTCCGCCATTACCGAATAACCTGATCCTACTAAGTCCATCGCCTCCAGATCCATGGCTCTGCCATCGTCCCAAACTAAATGTCGAAATGAACGATACAACTGAAAAGGATCAAAGCTCAGACGTAAATCCAGTTTTTTAGCCCCCTTTTGCCAATAGGCTTTATTTTGGGTGAAATAAAATCGTTCTTCGAAAAAATCAAATTCCTCACTACTAAGGATTGGCCAGGGATCAATCAAATCAGGATAGCCATCAATAAAGTCCAATTCCGGATTAGCCAAATCACGAATACTATCCAAATAGCTTTCTCCACTAAAAAGCAAAAGTTGCTGACCGGATTGTAAGCCAAAAACGGGAATGGCCTCTCCCACCGAATTGTAGGAATACCAGCCTTCCACCACGGAATAAGGATGCATTCGATCTTCTGTGGCCACAATTTGTAAGTACATGCGAATGGGGTATTCACCTATTTGACCATTAAAGAGGCTTTCCTGAATTACATACTCTTCCACACGACTATGAAATTCTTGAGCCCCTAGTTTCCCCAGGCTCAGACTTATAAGGATTAAGTACCAACTACGCATGAATAATTTTTAGTGAAATTAGTTTTTCGGCCTAACTTTTGAAAAGATCCGCGCATTCATCATTAAAAAATTTGCATTCGACCTTCCAACTATTTTTTCCGGACAGTCGTCTGCAATGGAAACGAACTATTAACGTTTATGATTCGTCGTAACGAAAACTAAAACATGCAAAAAACTTTTCTTCTGGGTCTGTTGCTATCCCTGCAATCGAGCTTATGGGCCCAAAAAAGCTTCACCGTAAGTGGCTATGTAGAAGATGCCCTTTCTCGTGAGCGAATCATTGGTGTAAACCTCTATATCGATGGCAGCACTATCGGCACAACCACCAATACTTTTGGCTATTATTCACTTTCTCTGCCCCCCGGTGAGTATGATTTAATTGTCTCCTTTATTGGTTTCGAGAGCCTTCGTCAAAAGATTGTTATCACCAACAAGAACCTCAATTTAGACTTCGAACTTAAGGAAGCATTTGAATCTTTGGAGGAAGTTACTGTTACCGCTGAAGAAGCACAAGTTGAACAGGTTCAAATGAGTCAAGTTCAATTAAGTGTTTCTGAGATCAAAAAAATACCAGCTTTTTTAGGAGAGGTGGATATTATCCGGGCTATTCAACTTTTACCGGGTGTTCAAAGTGGTAATGAAGGAACCACCGGTTTTTACGTGCGTGGCGGTAGCCCGGATCAGAACCTGATTTTATTAGATGGTGTTCCCGTTTACAATGCTTCTCACCTCTTCGGTTTCTTCTCAGTTTTTAATGCCGATGCAATTAAGAACGTAAACCTCACCAAGGGTGGTTTCCCCGCTCGTTTTGGGGGTCGATTGAGTTCAGTATTGGAAATCGACATGAAGGAAGGAAACCTGCGAGAATTCCACGGTGAAGGTTCACTTGGCTTGATAAGCAGTAAACTTACCATTGAAGGTCCCATCTGGAAAGATCACACCTCCTTTATTGTAAGTGGTCGCCGAACTTACTATGATATTTTAGCCTCACCTTTTATCCCTGAAGGACAAGACTTCGGGTATTACTTCGCTGATCTCAATGCGAAAATCAACCATGTTTTCTCTCGTAAAGACCGTCTTTACTTAAGCTATTACAATGGTATCGACGATTTCCGCTTTCGCGAAGAATACCAAGACGATCCCTTCTTTGGGGGTGGTGAAGGCTATGATGAGTCTGGTCTAAATTGGGGCAACCACACCGGTGCCTTACGTTGGAACCACCTCTTTAACGATAAACTTTTCAGTAACCTTACCGCTACCTTTTCGCAATACCGCTTTTCAATTGGCTTCGAAAGCTATTATAAAGATGGCACTGAAGAGAACCGTAACGGTTTTGAGTACTTCTCTTTAATTCGCGATTATGGCTTGCGCTATGATTTAGAATATGCCCTCAATAATCAGCATCAATTGCGATTTGGTGCTTCCTATACCAATCACACATTCCGTCCGGGTGTAGCCCAAATTCAAGAAACCTATAATGGTGCTGGTATCGACTCTATCCTGGACTTGTCTAAAAAAGTATTTGCCAATGACCTCTATGTTTATGCGGAGGACGATTGGAAATTGGGCACGAAATGGCGGGTAAACTATGGCCTGCATTATTCCGCTTATCTGACCAATGACAATGCTTTTTATCATAATGTACAGCCCCGCGTTTCTGCCCGTTACTTAATCAATGATGAGATTTCCGTTAAAGGCTCTTATGCCTTGATGAATCAATATGTACATCTGCTTTCCAATTCGGGTATTGGTTTACCTACGGATTTATGGGTAAGCTCAACAGCCAAGGTTAAGCCCCAAATCTCGCAGCAGGTGGCTATTGGAAGTAGCACATCCTTATGGAATAAACGCTTCGAGTTCAGTGCAGAAGCCTATTATAAGGTGATGGACAATTTGATTGAATACAAAGAAGGAGCTTCCTTCCTGTCGAATACCGATTGGCAAAGCACTGTTGAAACCGATGGTGAAGGTGAAGCCTATGGCTTGGAATTATTATTCCGCAAGAAAAAAGGAAAAACCACCGGTTGGATTGGCTACACCCTGGCCTGGAGTAACCGGCGCTTTGGTAATTTAAATGATGGTGAATGGTATCCCTATCGCTTCGATCGTCGACATGATATTAGTGTGGTTCTTAACCATCAGTTCAGCGAGCGTTTCGACTTAGGCCTTACTTGGGTGTATGGAACCGGAAACACTTTTACCGCTCCTATTTCGCAATTTATGCTGACTAATGAATATGGCTCATCTACCACCTACGATCGCTTTAGTGATCGCAATGGCTTGCGGATGCCCGCCTATCACCGCTTAGACTTAGGCTTTAACTGGCATGTTAAAACCAAATGGGGTCAGAGTACCTGGAATGTTTCGGTGTACAATGCCTATTCACGCCAGAATCCCTTCTTCCTTTATCTCAATCAAAACAGTAATGGAGAGCGTCGTATAAATCAAGTGAGCCTCTTCCCTATTATTCCATCCATCTCTTATCAATTCAAATTCTAGCCATGAAAAAACTTAGCTATTTCCTTCCGCTCCTTGCTTTATGGTCTTGCGAAAAAGAGCTGGATTATGAACTACCTGATCCCGGACCTCAAATTGTGATTGATACCCGCTTGAAAAGCGGACAAGGCATGGAAGTGTTTTTAAGCGAATCTGTCTATTCGCTATCTTCTAAAGACCCTCAAAGCAGAGACGATTTTGAAGCATGGTTATATACCGACGATCCCGCTTCTCCCTTTCAACTTACGGCCGAAGCCTACAACCCTGGCTATGAACCTCAGTTTGTATATCGCACTCCCCATCAAGTAATTGCCGATCAAAATTATCGCTTGGTAGTGCGAGGCCCCGGTTTCCCGGAAGCCTCAGTAAGCGAACGAGTTCCCAGCCCTGTAGAAATTGATACGGTAAGTTATAACCGTACTGATAAGGAATTTACCTTCCGTTTTACAGACAATGGTTCTACCGATGATTATTACATGATTACCATTAATGAATTGGGGGCCGATGATTTAGTTTATTCCTCTTTAGACCTCGCTTTGGAATTTTTCGAATTTGAGGACTTTATTGGAGATTCCGAGTTTGATGGTCGTCAGTATGGTTTTGTGAGTTTCTTAAAAGATGATGATTTCAATGGTGAATCACGCGAATTAAAAGTGCGGATTGAAGGTGAAACTTCTGCAGTATTTGTTGAATTGCGCTTGCACCATATTTCCTCAAGCTACTATCGCCATGAATTAACCAAGTCTGCTTACAATTACAACGATGGTTTCTTTAGTGAGCCTTCCCAGATTTATTCCAATGTAGAGAACGGCTACGGAATTATGGCCACCTCCGCTTCAAGCTTCCGGAGAGTACAATTTTAGGAACATTGTTAATTACCCTCTGAAAGGGGGCCGCGGTCGCAGCATAATGTTCTTATTTTTGCCTCTGCGTAAGAATGTATGGCGACAAAAAAGCAAAGTAAATCCAGCACCAAGGCGAAGAGTACTCGTCCTAAATTGAGCACCGCTCAAATAGGCGAAGCCTTTCGAAACCCAACTTACCAAATGGTGTTCGGGATTTTCCTTGTGAGTACCGCTCTCTATTTAGCGGGTTCCTTCTTTTCCTATCTTCTGCATTGGACCCAAGATCAAAGCCTGGTAGGGCAAACTTATGGTGAGGTACTGGCCCGTCCCGAGATTCAAGCCCAAAATGCTTTGGGTAAGCTGGGCGCGGGAATAGCTCATCAGTTTATTCATCTATGGTTTGGAATTGCGGCTTTCTTAGTTCCCTGGTTTTTACTGATCAGTGGACTTCGACTTACCTTAAGGGTTAGCCTGCAACCCTTGCGAAGGAGTTTGGCCTCCAGCTTATTCCTATTGATTTGGATCCCCAGTCTCTTTGCATTTATCGCACCCCAAAGCAGCTATTTACCCGGAGCCTCAGGTCATTTTTACGCCGCTTGGTTGGGAAGT
This sequence comes from Flavobacteriales bacterium UBA7878, assembly GCA_002501205.1. Lineage (GTDB taxonomy): Bacteria > Bacteroidota > Bacteroidia > Flavobacteriales > Schleiferiaceae > Croceimicrobium. The sequence continues at coordinate 775 of DLRW01000067.1, read as the reverse complement.
TTAGCCGGACCCATTGGAACCCTCATTGTGCTTTTAGCCAGCTTACTGATCTATTTGGCCATCCGCTTCCGCTGGACGGCTGATAAGGTGAAAAGCTTTTTCGGGAAATTTAAAAGACCCGAGAAAAAAGAACTGGAAGATCCTGAACCTCAATTGGAAGTTAAAGACGATTATTCTGAATCTAAATCTGCAATTGAAACAGAGCCAGATCTTAACAGCATAGAAAAACCTGAAAGTCTTGAAGAAGACAAAGAGGAGGAATCTTCCTTGGAATTGGAGCTTGAAACAAAGGACGAAGAGGAGCCTCAAGTAATTGAAGTCGAAAAACCATCGGCCCCCAAGCCAGAGGAAAGCAAGGAAGAAAACGATGATACAGACTTCGAGATTGAACAAAAGGAAGAGGAAGAAGCTCTCAGCGCCAGCGAGGTAAATCGCAAAGTGAAAGAATTTGGTCCCTATGACCCCACATTAGATCTTTCGAAATTCAAATTACCCACCCTCGAATTATTAAAGGACTACGGTTCCACCAATATTACCATTAACGAGGAAGAGCTGGCCAGCAATAAAAATAAGATTGTAGAAACCCTCAATAACTATAAGATTGAGATTTCGAAAATCAAGGCTACCATTGGCCCAACCGTTACTTTATACGAAATTGTTCCTGCGCCAGGGGTACGTATTTCACGTATCAAAAACCTGGAAGATGACATTGCACTTTCTTTAAGTGCCTTAGGTATTCGGATTATTGCCCCAATCCCTGGTCGCGGTACCATTG
>DLRW01000064.1:28518-32169 GCA_002501205.1 Flavobacteriales bacterium UBA7878 | reverse complement strand
TTTCATAAAAAATACCCCCGCCATAGCTTTCCTTTAGAGATTGGGTACTCATTAGGATAGCATGCATCTTATGACTGAAAGAAATCAAGATATTGCGCAGATCCCCATTGGAATAACTGGGAATTTGCAAGGCTCCGTAATCATATCGAAAGTTAAAAGCCCAGCGCTTATACTGTTGTAGATATTGATAGTGATCGAAGCGAAAACGAGGGTTTTTAGAAAGGTCTAATGCAAAAACGCTACGCGACTCCTCCCCTAATAAATTCCGACTGGTAAAATTAATGCTCAGTCCGGCTGAGAAAATATTATCCGCATGCAGTCCGGCATAGAAGTAATTCTGCTCTTTTTCCAATAGGCGCAAATGGAGCTCATTCGTTCCATCTGCCGCTTTGCTGATTTCATAATCGATACTCTTAAAACCATTAATCCCATAAACCCTGCGCAGGCCTTGCTGCAGATCATGTCGTAAAATGGTTTGCCCGGGAGATATCCCCAGTTTTTTCAAAATCAAGTCATCCGAAAAAATATGATTCCCCTCGATAGTAATCTGCTGGATGGTAATCGCTTTTTCGGTTTGCCCCATATGCATGGCTTTACGCGGCGCTCCGATCTTCTCAGCCAATTGCCTCATAGCTGGTAAATAGGATTGCCCGGTACTATCTCCCACCGCCATTATTTCTCGGGCATCGCCAAAACTCGCCGCATCGTATTGATCCAATTCAGGCTGAATATAAATGTCACAGTTCTGAGCTTGTTTCTCCAGTTTCTTGGAAGCCGGAATCATAGATAGTGTCATCAAGATTTCGGGCATGCTTTCAGGCAAATCGGGATTGAGTTTGGCCCCCACATTAACCCCGATGATATAATCCACGCCCCACTCTTCCGCCAATTCTACCGGAAAATTGTTGAGCACCCCTCCATCCACCAAAAGGGAACTATCGCGGCTCACTGCTGTAAAAGCGGTCGGAATAGCCATACTCGATCGCAAGGCAGTGGGCAATGGACCATCTTTAAAAATCTCCGACTCCCCCGTACCCACATTGGTGGCAACACAACGGAAAGGAATGGGGAACTGATCAAAATTGTCGTATTGAAGCGCTGGCCAGAAATAGAGATGCATTAACTCACTGAGTCGCTGGCCACGAATTAAGCCAGTGCCCACTTTAAGCTTTCGATCTACCACCGGAAATTCTACTAAATAGCGATCGTAATATTCCTTTTCTTCAAAGGCAATGTAATTAAGAGGCATTTTATTGGAGAGCACACGGTCCCAATCCACACTGCGTAGAATACTATCAATTTCAGTAGCCGAATAGCCAATCGCATAGAGCCCGCCCACGATGGAACCCATACTGGTTCCGGCAATAAAATCCGGACGCAAACCCGCTTCTTCCATCGCCTTTAGCACCCCTACATGGGCCAGTCCTTTTGCTCCACCACCGCTAAGCACCAAGCCCAATTTTGGCTGTTCTTGAGCAGAAAGCGAAAGGCAGAAAAGGAGCAAAAAAGAGATCAGGTAGCGCGGCATAAAAGAATACTTATTCAAAAGTATCAAATTCGAAGGCGCTCAAGCTGAGCTTCCTTAATTTCGCAACAAATACCTGGTATGAAAAAATTCCTTTGGCCATTATTGGTCTTCCCCCTGTTCCTAAGTGCCCAAAAGAGTCCTTTTAATTCTGAAGCCGTATTCCCGGCCAGACACACTTATTCTACTGGCGACACCCTACGTATTATGACCTGGAATGTGGAGCATTTGGTAGATGAACTGGATGACCCCTATGTAAATAATGGTCGCGAAAATAATGGTGAAATCAAGCCCGAAAAAATGAAGCTTCTTGCTCAGGCTTTAAAAATGGCCGGAGCTGATGTGATTGTCTTCGAAGAGGCCGAAAGTGCCAATGTAGTAGAAGCTTTGCGCGATAGCTTTTTCCCCGATTTGGGCTATCAATATGTGGCCGATACCCGCAGTCGAAACTGGTATCAAAATGTGGTTATCCTGAGTAAGCTACCCATTGGCAAAATGATTAGCTATGGAAATGTGCATACGCCGGTAGTATTTGAAGAAGATGGAGAAAGTAAATACCAAACTCAGAACTACATCAATACCCGAATGTGGACCTGCGAGCTTTTGGTGGACAGCACCTATGGGCTATACCTCAGTGGCGTACACCTCAAGGCCGGTGGCGGCAACCGCAATGAAGCCATGCGAATGGGGCAATTACGTTACTGGCAAAAGGAAATGGAGCAATTGCTAAAAGCTAATCCCGAAGCAGATATTATCCTTTTAGGGGATCTCAACTCTTACCGCGATGGCAATGAGATTAAGATGTTGTTGGAAGATTCCCGCCCTTTGGTAAAACTCCTGGATCCTATAGCGCCAGAGGTGAATAGTCATCCTGCCGATGCACCTAGCCACCGATTGGATTACATCCTCTACAATCAAAATTTAACCGATCAAATCATTCCCGAATCCGCTCAGGTCCTAAGCCCTTTCAGTCCAGCGGAAATGCGCACCATTAGTGATCACCTGCCACTAATTTTAGATTTGCTAGTTCCATAGTCGCTTTATATTTTCCCATTTTCAAATCAACCAAACCGATGAAATTCAGCTTCCAACTGGCATTAGTACTGTTTTGCCAAATTAGCTTTGCCCAAACCGTAATAAGCGTTGAAACTTATAACATGAATGGTCAAAAGGGCAGTATGGACATTGACTTTGCCCAATTCTATAAGCCCCTAAGCGAAAGAGAGGATATAAGTCCAAGCATTTTAATTGTGGAGCCTGATCAAATTTTTGTCCCTCCTCATTTACAGGAAGAATTTTATGCCTTTCTGGCCAAAGAACGTGAGCTGTGGAAATTCCGCTACCTCCGTAATAACGCAGATTCTTACAGCCCCAGCAACCCGGTTGATAAGATGGTTGGGGATACAGAATCTAATAACAAAGAATCGGGAGATTACTTTATGATCGCCGCGCGACTTAAAGAAGGCTTGTCTTTAAAAATGAAACAGGCCTTTATTAACCCCTATGTTTATAGCCGATATATCCCCAATTTGAAGGAATATAGTTTGGGAGAACTCGCCGCCAGCCATTATACGCAATACGCACTTTGCCTTGATAATATTAAAATGGACACTCTTAAGGCAGAGCAATATGTGGCGACAGCTGATTTAGTTGTTGCCGATAGCACTAGCAAGGACAGCCTTTGTTATCAAGTTAATATCAGCGCCAGCGGAGCTACTCTCCAACAATGCATGGACAAGCTTTTAGAGCAAGCTCATGCTAAGATTTTAATCTTCGCCTCAAAGAATCCTGAGTCTCGAAAGATCTGGAGCTTACAATCCCAGCGCAGCAATGCACTACAGAGCAATTTCCCTCAAGCCCTGAACAAGGATCAAATGAAGGTTCTGAAACGAGCTGAACGCGAGGAGGAGTTGTACTTTCATCAATGGACCGACGAATCTCAAAGTCGGTTTGTCGCATTAGGGATGAGGGCCTATCAACCGGAAATTGAAGAATGTATTCCAAAAAACTTCTTCGAAAGACCTTATCCTGAAATTGACCTCGATGAATTTAGCGATCCTTTACAAGCCCCTTATTACGGCTGGACCAGCCTGGCCATGCAGGGAGATGAAGAATGGTATATAACA
>DLRW01000064.1:1752-28208 GCA_002501205.1 Flavobacteriales bacterium UBA7878 | reverse complement strand
AGCATGAAGAATGGTATATAACAGACACCTATGGCGAAACCATTCATGCCAACAGTATTGAAGCCGCTAAACAGCAATTTCTGAAGAAAAGTCAAAAAATAGAGATGTTTGAAAGTGGTACCAGCACCTGGAAAGAAGACTTCTGGACCAGCGGCCCCTTTCAAATGATCGATTCGACCTATCTGTTTGAAACTATAGTATCCAAGCACAAAGACAGCTCAAGCTTACTTTCCTATCAAAACAATTACTTACCCTTTATAGGGCTCCCCTTATTTGAAGCTCGAGGCCGTGAGTTTAAAGAACGGCTGGGACACATCATAGAAAATCGTGAGTATACGGAATTGTATTACGACAAAGTATTAAAGCGTTTGATCAAATCAGATGACTCCATTTTGCTGGTCACTTATAGCTTTGGCAGTATCGGTGCTTTACACGACTTAAACCGTCGACACAATATCTTTCCGGTAATGGTTCATTTACCTGGTGAAAGAGTAGTAGCAAGGTTCTATTATTGGGACCAAAGATTGGAACGAGAACTTTATCACTGGCATCTTATCCCGGATATAGAATTAGTAAATGATGCGGATATTGCTCGCGAATTTGGAAAAGCTATTACTACCCATATTAAGGAAGTTTACCCATGGGATTTTGGTTTCCATTCGGTTAATGAACCCTGGTTTTGGGAAGGCAAGGTTTTGAAAAAGGATAAGGACGGGAATTACCTCTACCTTAAGAAGGTACTCTAACAGCGCAGCGATCTAAATTCTAATAGCGAAGCGGTCTAACTTCTAATAGTGACAAAAAGCTTTACTAGAAGACCAAGCTAAAGTCTGGCACAACCTATACATGGGAAAATTGCATTCTCATTAAATGCAGCATGCCCTATTATACTTACCATTATAATATCATTATTCACCTAGAAGGTTGTTGCTGATTTTCCGCAAAGCCTCTTCGGCCAGGTAATCTGTTAAACCGACAGAAGCGCTGGTTTGAATCAATTTGCTTTTTAAACTAGGAGGTAAATCATTTAAAGATTTATCATCATCGATTATCAAAAAATTATTGTCTCGATTTTTTTCACTTATCCAGTTAACCAATTCTTCCCTTCTGCTCAAATGCTTAGTATTCTGAGGAAGCTTCGAGAGATCTCCCACAATAATATTTCTCCGTTTAAAAATCTTCCGCCACTGCTCTGAGGTAAACTTATGTTTGCGAGAAGTTGTTAGTACAATACTGGCACCAGAAAAAGAAATAATTCTATTCAGTGAATTAACCGCTACCTCGTTAAATTCGGGAAATCCATCTTCCAAAATCACAGGACTACTCCAAGAATTAGCAGGAATCATCACCCCATCTAAATCTAAGTACAACAACATATTACCGAAATTGATGAGATCAATTTATCAAACTAATTACTTCCTCAAATAGGATCTCTTTCATTTGACTGAACCAATTAAGTCCATTAGCAAAGCGATCTCTATTCTAACAGCGAAGCGGTCTAACTTCTAACAGCGCAGCGACCCGATTTGCTTCAACACAGAGGATAGCCTTCGTAAACTCAGGCTTCGAGAACTCAGAGGTACACGGAGAATTAGTACTGCGGTCTAAATCTAACAGCGAAGCGATCTAACATCTAACAGCACAGCGGTCTAAAATCTAACCTCCAACAGCGTAGCGATCTATATATACAGATATATCCCCACAAAATGACAAATACTCCCCGCCAATACTAGCAGGTGCCAAACACTATGGGCGTATTTTAATTTGCGGAGGCTAAAGAAAACGGTGCCCAGGGTATAGGCTGCTCCGCCCGCTAAAATCCAAATGATCAATTCTTTGGGAGCCGACTCATACAAAGGCCTGAAGGCAAAAATGATCAACCAGCCCATGAGCAGGTAAATAGCTAAAGACAGCTTTTTGAAGCGCCCCAAAAAGAAGAGCTTATAAACCAGGCCGATTATGGCCAGGGACCATACCGAAATTAAAATCACGCTACTCCACCAACCAGGCAAAGCAAAGAGAGCGATGGGAGTATAAGTACCGGCAATGAAGAAATAAATAGAGGTATGATCAAGCAAATGCAATACATAGCGTGTTTGATCATCGGCTCGATGGGATACATGGTAAATAGTGGAGGCCACATAAGTCCAAAGCATGCTTAAGCCGTACACCAAAGCAGCCACCCAATAACTGGTAGTTCCGCGATCTATAGCATTCAAAACCAAAAGCACAATTCCGGCAATGGCAACGGGAATACCAATGCCATGGGTGATACTATTCCAAAGTTCTTCTTTGGGGGTACTTACAGGAGTTGCGGGGCGGGGGCTCTTCATACTAATAAAACGAAATAGCAGCCAAATTGATTGGGTTTAGGCCACACTTTTTTTGATGGCCTCCCAATGGTGATTGGTGTGATAATGCATGAAGTAAAACAATTCGCGCATCAGTAATTTTCCCAGTAGCGGATGAGGTAAGAGCGTGCGATCCAATTTCGCTTCTTTCACCTTTCCTAAATATTGTAGGAGGCACTGCACTTCCTGGTCATATTCTTTGAGAACTTCCTGTCGATTCAATTGACGGGAATCAGCAGCCTCATATTGTTTGGGAGCTTTAGCTTCGGCCCCTTGCAAACGCTCCTGATAACGCTGCACCAAACCCTCATAACTGCGTGCCTCCCGGTTCGGTCTACCAAAAGCCTGACGCAGTAAAAAGCCGGGTTTACGAACGGCAGGGTTTACCACTTGAATAGACTTCAATAGGTGATCCATATTCTGTAAAGCCGACCATTTCCCCTCCTTTTGCTGGTGGATTTGATCATCACTCAGGGCTTCCATATACCGCATAAGGTCCTGATGCTGAACTTTTAGCATCTCGAGAATTTGAGGGCTTTGCATAGACTTCATTTAAAAAAGCAAGGTATCAGCTATTTTCTGATAGGAAAAAATATCCCTCTAAAAAATTTAACTTCTCGAAACCAATTATTTGATCTTTCCCCTTTTCAAAACTTGATTTTCGAAACCTAGAATTTTCTAATTTTGCTATCATTCTAAAATTAATAGCAAGATGATTTCCGGAGCTTCCAAAACCATTGTTCACCTCGACCTGGATAGTTTCTTCGTTTCGGTAGAGCGCTTGCATAATAGTGCCTTAAATAATTTACCGGTATTGGTGGGCGGAACCAGCAGTCGTGGCGTAGTAGCTTCCTGCAGTTATGAAGCGCGACGTTTTGGAATTCATTCAGGCATGCCGATGCGTATGGCCATGCAGCTTTGCCCAGAAGCGATTGTAATTAAAGGAGATAGCAGCCGCTATAGCAAGTATTCGGATATCATTACCGAAATCATCAAAGAGGAGGTTCCGCTTTTTGAGAAAACCAGCATCGACGAATTTTATGCCGACCTCAGCGGCATGGATCGCTTTTTTGGCTGCTACAAACTAGCTACAGAGATGCGGGATAAAATCATTCGCGAAACCGGCCTGCCTATTTCCTTTGGCCTCTCTACCAATAAAACGGTGGCTAAAGTTGCTACCGGAGAAGCCAAGCCCAATAATCGCCTCGAAGTACCCCGCGGCACCGAGAAGCCTTTTCTAGCGCCCTTGCTGGTTCGAAAAATCCCCATGGTGGGCGACAAAACCGGGCTTTTACTTAATCGCATGGGCATTCGCCATATCCACACCTTACAGCAAATGCCCCTTCCGGTGATGGAGAAAGCCATGGGTAAAAATGGCATCAGCCTCTGGCATAAAGCCAATGGGGTAGACCCTTCTCCTATTATTCCCTATCAGGAACGCAAGTCTATCTCTCTGGAACGCACCTTCCAAAAGGACACCACTGATGTACTAAAGCTCGACACCCTTATTGTGGCTATGGCCGAAAGTCTGGCCTTCCAATTACGCCAGGGCAATAAGCTTACTGCCTGCATAACCGTAAAAATTCGCTATTCGGATTTCAATACCTATACCCTGCAAAAGCGCATTCCCTATACCAGCAACGATGATAAGCTAATCGACATCAGCAAGGAGCTTTTCAAGAAACTCTACGAAAGACGTTTATTGGTGCGCCTGATTGGCCTGAAGTTTAGCCATTTGGTAGGAGGTGGTCATCAAATTAATCTCTTTGAAGACAGTGCCGAGAAAATCCGCCTTTATCAGGCCATGGACCGCATGCGACAGCGCTTTGGCTCCGATGCGGTAAAACGCGCCAAAACCCTCGAATCTAAAAGTCTGGATCGCGCCAATCCCTTTAATGGCATGGCTCCCGTAATTATGGCCCATCGCCGACAATAAGCCCCAAATCTATTACCCCCCATGCTTAATCATCATAGTTATTACAGTTTTAAATATGGCGTGCTCTCTCCTGCCGAATGGATAGAATGGGCTCGCGAGGAAGGCGAGGAAGTACTCGCTTTAACCGACATCAATACCTCGGCAGCCTGCATAGAATTTAGTCGGCGGGCACGAGAGGCCGGTATCAAAGCGGTAGCGGGAATCGACTTTTGTAAGGCTAGCGAAAGACAGTTTATCGCCCTGGCCCGAGATGAAGAAGCTTTCGCCGAGATGAACCACTACCTCTCCTCTCGCCTGCATCAAGATTTGGAAGCTGAGGCAGAGGCGCCCCTCGAAAAGGCCTATGTTATTTATCCCTTCGATCGGGCCCCCAAGCGCAATCTTCGCGAAAATGAATACATCGGCCTGGAGCCTAAAGATCTCAACAAACTGCGCTTCTCCCCTCTGAAGAATCAAAGTAGCAAGATGGTGATCCTACACCCGAATAGCTTCCGCCATAAAGGCGATTACAACACCCATCGCCTCTTGCGTTCCATTGGCGAAAATTGCCTGCTTAGCAAGCTTCCCGTCGAAAAGCAAGCCCCCGCACAATGGGGTTTACTCAATTCACGAAAATTAAAAGCCCTCTTTAGCGAGTACCCGGAAATCATCAGCAATAGCGAGCGAATTTTAGCCGATTGCAATTTGGATTTTGAGTTTAAAAACTATTCCAAAAGCCTTAACCGCATCCATTATACCGACAGCCTCACCGGCGATCGCGAGATTATCCGTTCCCTTTGCTATAATGGCCTCGAATACCGCTACCCCAATGCCGGTCCTGAGGTGCATCAACGCCTGGAAAAAGAGTTGGATGTAATCGAAAAGCGGGGTTACTACAGCTACTTCCTCATTAACTGGGACATTGTAAACTATGCCCGTCGTAAAAACTACTTTTATGTAGGTCGGGGTAGTGGCGCCAATAGCCTGGTAGCCTACCTCCTACGCATTACTGATGTAGACCCCATTGAGCTCGATCTCTATTTTGAGCGCTTCATTAACCTTTCACGGCGGCAGCCCCCAGATTTCGATGTAGATTTCTCCTGGCGCGATCGAGCCGATGTTACCCGCTATATTTTTGAGCGCTTCCCCAAGGCCAGCCTCCTGGGTTCCTATACCACCTTTAAGTACCGCGCCATAGTGCGAGAACTAGGCAAAGTATTGGGCTTACCCGGCAGAGATATTGATGAACTTAGCCGCGCGCGACGCCAGGGAGGCAAAGATTGGGACGATATGCAAAAGCTGGTGCTCCGCTATGGTAAGCGCATCGAAGATTTCCCCAACCACCTTACCGTACACGCCAGTGGTATCCTCATCCCCGAAAAAGATATTTCCTATTATGGCAGCACCTTTTTACCGCCCAAGGGCTTCCCCACCACGCATTTCGATATGTATACGGCCGAGGATATTGGCTTGCATAAATTCGATATTCTGGGGCAGCGGGGATTAGCCAAAATCAAGGAGGCCGTTCAATTGGTAAAACAAAACCGACCCGAGGCTAAGGAGTTGGACATCCATCAGGTGCAAAACTTTTACAAGGATCCCAAGATCAAAGACATGCTACGCGAAGGTCAGACCATGGCCTGCTTTTATGTTGAATCGCCAGCCATGCGGGCTTTACTGCGAAAATTACGCGCCGACACCTATTTGGGCCTGGTCGCTGCCAGTTCTATTATTCGCCCGGGGGTTTCGGCCAGTGGTATGATGGCCGAATATATCCGTCGCTACCGTGAGCCTGAAAGACGGCAGTATATCCATCCCAAGATTGGTGAAATACTGGAAGAAACTTATGGGGTGATGGTCTATCAAGAAGATGTATTAAAGGTAGCCCACTTCTTTGCCGGCCTCAGTTTGGAAGAAGCCGATGTACTGCGGCGAGGCATGAGTTGGAAGTTCCGAGAGCGCAATGAGTTTGATACTATTAAGGACAAGTTCTTCCAAAACTGTGCAGAAAGGGGCTATAGTGAAGCGGTGAGTACCGAGGTGTGGCGGCAAATTGAAAGCTTTGGGAATTATGCCTTTGCCAAAGGCCATTCGGCCAGCTATGCCGTGGAAAGCTATCAAAGTCTTTACCTGAAAGCTTATTTTCCCCTCGAATACCTGCTGGCCACCATCAATAATGGAGGAGGCTTTTATTCGGTAGAGACCTACCTCAACGAAGCTCGTCTCGCCGGAGGCATTGTAGAAGCTCCTTGCATCAATCGCTCCGAGATGGAGGCGGTGCTGATTCATCCTCAAATTTTCCTGGGCCTGCAAATGCTCAAGGAATTGGAAGAAAAAACAGCCCTAAACATCCTGCGGGAACGGCATATGAACGGACCTTTCGAAAACCTGAATGAGTTTTTAGAGCGGGTGGAAATTTCGCTGGAGCAATGCATTCTTCTTATTCGCATCAATGCATTCCGGGCAATGGAAATTGACAAAAAGAAACTGCTTTGGGAAGCGCATTTTATTTTGGGCAATGCTAAAAAATCAGCCCCCGTAAATGAGCTCTTCCGCAATACCCGCGAAAAACTGGTGCTCCCCGAATTGGAAAGTGGCGAGCATGAACAGGCCGTAGATGAAATAGAACTCCTGGGCTTTCCGCTCAGCTCCCCCTTTCAACTGGTTCCCGAATTACCGGAAGGCTGTATTGCCGCCCAGGATATTGCGCAACATATTGGCGAGGAAATACGACTCTGTGGTTATTTAATTCACGTAAAAAATGTGACCACCCGCGGACAGCAAGCTCGCCATATGATGTTTGGCACCTTCCTCGATCAGGCGGGGCATTTTATTGATACCGTTCACTTCCCACCGGTTGCCGAGCGCTATCCTTTTCAAGGGAAAGGCATTTACTTGATTCGTGGGATTGTAATCGAAGAATACGATTTTGTAAGTGTAGAAGCTAAGTATATTGAGCGCCTGCCCTATGTGAATTTTGAGCATGCATAGGGAAAGTAATCAAAGCCCCCTAATAAATCCATAAATAGCTACTTTCGCCTCACTTAAAAAAGAACCTTAACTGTGAGAAAAACTATCTCCTTTGCCCTTTTCAGTCTTCTATTTGCACAAGCCAATGCTCAAATCACACCCGACAAGCATACGGCTAAATTTGATGATGGAACCAAAATACAAATAGAACATCTTGAAAATAAAGCTCAAGACCCAGTCAAGTGGCAATTGTCATATGGATATTTGATAGGTTACATTAACAATATAGGCACACCCGGCAACCACGAATTAAACGGTAACTATCAAATAAACAACAAACTACAAGTTTCTGGAACCTTTGATTACATAACATACCAATCCGAAAACACTAAATTCTCTAATAAAATACGTGGAGTCCTTGGTATTCACTACAGTCTAAGCGCGAATCTAAAATCAAGAAAGACCACTTTGGCTGTAAAGCAAAAATCACAGAAAAGATATCTTATTAAGAACTGGAATATTCAATCCAATCACATTTGGGAACTATATCTTGGGGCAGAGCAATTTAACTTACCTCTGAAGCTTCAAATCTCAGATCTAACCAAACTGAATTTATCTCCAGTCGAAAGCTCAGTTCAAAGAGTACAAATTAATACCTTAAAAATGACCAACCTTGAACTGGGTATTAGTTGGAGACTCTTAGAAAGAGACCGCTACAAAATTGACAAAACTGAGAATGAGCAATATCTGGACAGCCGAATAACCTTAAAAAGCATCCTCGCAGTTAACCGACAATTCGAGAGTTATTTGTTCTATTCCAATAAAACTGTTCTTTCTGAGGTGAACTACTATAGTGACCTCACAAAAAATTACGGAATTGCAATACAATGGGATGCCGCCACCGTAAATACTCTATTAGGACCTAAGCTCTTATTATTATACCATGTGGGAGCCAGCTATTATCCTTTTATGCAAGACCAACAACTCTATCGAGTATATGCGGGTGTTTCAATTGGACTTAGAGGGAAATAATCGAACAAATTAAAACAAGTAAAAACGCTGAAATCATTAAAAAAAGGCATTACATCATAGATAATTATATCATACCCAAATTAATATCGCTTTAGCCTCTTCTCTATTTTCGCACTTCTACTTGAAAGCACATTTTGAAAAAACTAGTTTCTACTTCCATCGGCCGCCTGCGCTTAGTTTCCATTATTGAGGGAATTTCGCTCATTCTGCTGGTGCTTATCGGCGTACCCCTAAAGTATTATTTCGACAATCCCACTTGGGTAAAAAGCATAGGCCCTGTGCACGGCGGCCTTTTCATCCTTTTTGTTTTGCTGGCGCTGATGGTAGCCAGTAGTCAGAAATGGAAGTTTAAAACCACTGCTCTGGTAATTCTGGTGGCGAGCTTTATTCCCTTTGGTTGCTTTTATGTGGATGCCAAAATTTTAAAGCCCATGGAAGGCCAGGTTTAAAGGAGCTAAATCCTTAGCTTTATTCCATGTGTTACGACTCCCTATCTCTAACCAAAAGGGCCTTGGATTATGCCCAGCGGATTGGATACAGCGATGAAACTATTCAGGAATTAGAGGAGCATTTCTTGCGCATTCGCGAAACTCAAGGACCGGTCTTTCATGCCAGTGGCTATGCTCATCCCAGCTTCCCGGTAGTAAGTGATGCCCATAAATTAGAAGTGGATGCCCCACTATGGGGATTAATTCCCTCCTGGGTAAAGGATAAAGAACAAGCCACCAGCATTTGGAATAATACTATCAATGCCCGCAGCGAAAGCTTATTGGAAAAACCCTCCTTTCGGGGCGCGGTAAAAAAAGGACGCTGTCTGGTGGTTACCGATGGTTTCTTTGAGCATCATCATAAAGCCGGAAAAAGCATTCCTTATCTCATCCGTCATCGTGATGAAGGGCCCATGATTTTGGCTGGTTTAAAAGAAGAATGGGTCGACCCTGAAAGTCAGAAAATCTGGCGCAGTTTCACCATAGTAACCACAACCGCCAATAAGCTTTTAAGTCAAATTCAGAATAAACCCAAACTCAACAAATCACGAATGCCAGTTATCTTAGATCGCGAAGCACAGCAATTATGGCTGGAAGACTGGCAAGAACAAAATCCGGAAGAACGCATCCACTATCTCTGCCAACCCTATGCAGATGATGATTTAAAGGCCCATACCGTTCAGGCCTTGCGAGGTAAAAAAGCCTTAGGAAATGTAGCCGAGGCTTTGGAAGAAGTGACTTATCCGGAATTAGTGGAGGATGACGCGAACGATACTGGTCAAATGGAGTTATTTTAAAAAATCCCTATATGAATTCATTAGAAGGCAAAGTAGCCTTTATTACTGGCGGCAACAAAGGCATTGGCTTTGGAATTGCTCAGGTCCTTTTGGAGCAAGGCATGAAAGTAGCCATCAGCTCCCGCAATCTCGAAACCGCTCAATCGGCTGCTCAGGAACTGGAAGACAGCACCGGGGGCACGGTGCTTCCTTTAGCCGTTAATGTGCGCGAATACGATCATCTGGAAAGTGCCTGTGGAAACATCATTGCCAAATTTGGCCGTTTGGATGTTTTGGTTGCTAATGCAGGAATCGGTCATTTCGCTCCTATCGACGAAATGGAACCGGCTAAATGGGAAGAGCTGATCGACACCAATGTAAACGGTGTTTTTTACAGCATTAAAGCCTGTGTAGATGCTCTTAAGAAAAGTAAGGGTTACATTTTTACCATCAGCAGTCTGGCGGGCACAAATTTCTTCCCCACGGCCAGCGCCTATAATGCGAGTAAATTTGCCGTTACCGGGATGACGCAATCTATAATGTTAGACCTACGGAAATACGATATTCGAGTAAGCACCATTATGCCTGGCTCGGTAACCAGTCACTTTAATGGCCATACTCCAACGGCGGAGGATGCCTGGAAAATTCAGCCTGAAGATATTGGTGAATTGCTGGTAGACTTATTAAAGATCAATCCCCGAACTCTGCCCAGTAAGGTAGAAGTTCGACCTAGCCGACCTCCAAGTGCCTAGTAAATCTTAGGATTATAATTTTCAGGAAACTTTGGACCTATATCGCGGTATTCTGCCTCGATATGGGCCATATCCTGATCAAAATCGCCACTGGGCCAAAACACCCCTCTGATACCGGCTTCTTTTTTGGCATAGTCCAGATAACCTAAGCTAATCGGCACCTTGGCTTCGATGGCAATGCGGTAAAAACCGGTCCGCCATTTATCCACTTTTTTACGGGTTCCTTCCGCGGGCACCAAGACTACCATTTTACGCTCCTTCAATAAACGAATCGCATAATCTGTGAGATTGCCGTGCTTCTTCTGGTTTACGCCAATAGCCCCAGTCCAACGGAAAAACCATCCGTGCAAACCGCGGGTATAGGCGTTTTTGATGAAATACTTTAGATCGATTCCCATCATCCAGAAAGCGGCCAAGGCAAAGGGGAAATCCCAATTGGAAGTATGGGGAGCCGCTACCATCACGGAATGCTTGATTTCATCGGTAATATTGGCTTTCAACTTCCAGCCGGCCAAGTAAAAGAAGAATTTTCCGAGGGCGCGTTTCATGGCGGTAAATTACATAAAGTCCCAATGAAGCTCTTATTTTTGAAACCTAAAATCTATTTCAATTAAACCTATGAATCTGCAGCGCATTCCACTTTTTCTTCTGTTATTGGTTTTTAGCAGCACCTTATATGGCCAGCGAGAAAAGCTCAAAAACAAACTTAAAGAGCAATATCAAGAAGGCGAATACCGACACAATCGCATTCAAACCAGCATTAGTAGCATTGTGACCGGAGAATACAATTTAGCTTGGGAACATGCCCTTAGCAGGCAGTATTCTATACTACTTGACCTCAGAGCCCGTAATGATGTAAAGGATTTCTTCAAGTCTGATGCCACGGCCTATACAGACCTGCTCGAATCTGGTGATTACAACTTTTCAGGATGGGGAACCGGAATATATTTCAGACAGTACCTTAATCCTAGCCGGGAGGGCATGGACAATTTTTACTATGACCTAGGTTTAAAATACAAAGATCAACAAAGCCGATCTGATTATTTTAATGGACAACACTCCTCTATAGGAGGAAATAGTTTTGGAATCCGAGCACAGGCTTTTGGACTGGAAAGTGGCTTTGGCTGGATGATTGATTGGGAACCTTTTGAATCCAGTTTTCAAGTAGGCTTAGAATATTATCCAGTTCAAAATTTCAGCTATCTAAGCGATCGACCAATCAAAAATATTTTTGATGATTTTCAACAAAAAAATCGATTGAAGTTTTTACTAGGTGTAACGCTAGCTTACCGTATTAATTAACAAAGGGTAGGTTAATCAATCTACCCAATACAAATTTATTCTTCTTACTAATAAAGGTTTTGATCGGCGCTTCTCCTTGAAGAGATTGAGAACGTGAGGTAGCCAGATAATAATCCTCTTGAAATAATTGAGGGTTAAACACTTTGTTTTCCAAAGTCTTTAGTTCAGGATTATAGGTCACCACCTTTAACTGAGCCCTTTCCAGGTATTTTTCATCTCCAAGATTATCTCGACCATTTTCCAAGGCAACATAGCTCCCCGTTTTTTCGTCTTCGGGTAATTCATAATAACCGATATAAAGCGTGCCCTTCTCTTCCCGATAGAAATAGGAGCCCCCGTTTTGAGTAAAGTTTACAGCAATTTGACGCTTCGAAATTTTTTGCGAGTCCATTAAATTACCATTTAGATCAAAAACAGAGAGGTACAAATCACTAAACATATTGTAAGCCAACCACCGGTTTTGCCCTAATTCTTGTTGTATTTCCTCGGTAATCCTATAAATACGCTTTCCATCTTCACTTCGAAAAACTATGGGTCTCATCTGCTTAAGCCCTGGCCTTTCTTCATCTTTGTACCAAGAAGTTTTAAATCCTTTTTGAGCATCATTTACTGTTTTTATTTCCTTTAAAGACAGCAATTGAGTTCGACTATCTATCTGAACCGCTAACACTCCAGACCGCAAGGTTTTCCTAGCCCAAAAATAAGGTCGCTTAACATAGCCTTGGTAGTCCATTATTTCCGCAGTAAACAAGAGGGTACTATCATTTAAGGTACTCAATTCCGAGCCAGCCAAAATTTTAAAAGTACCTAAGTCCTTGGGACGCATATTCAATTGCCACAAATTGAAATTTTGCTCACGGATAAAACAGTACAATTGACCATTATCACTGCATAAATAAATGTCTCCTTTTTCCGTAACCAGTAATTCAGACATATACCTGTTCTGATGCTTGAAAAAGTTGTAGTCATTCCAGCCTCTACGATAGGTGTTACTAAATAACAATTGTCGATTCGCTAGAGAAACCAAGGAAACAGTTTCAAAAGTTTTTTTACCACCGCCAATGCTGTTTAGTTGAGTGATCACTATATACTGCATTTCCGCATCCAATTGTGCCCTTATATTTTGTGGGCCAGGCAAATCATTCCAGGACTGAATCGTTTTTTTATCAATTTCCTCAAGCTTCGAATTAAATCGCCACAATCGAATTTGGTACTCCTCAGAATCCCTCAAATATTCACTCGTCAGCAAATAAAGGGTATCATTTTTCACAAAATCAGTTAAAATGATACCGCATCTAGGCTCTATGGATTTTACAACCTCACTAGTAGATTCATTGTAAATTCGATATTCCACACGCATGAGTTCCTCCTCCCTGTTAAAAAAACCATCATAGGTGCGATACAAATGATTGCCATTTAATTCGCCTATATAGTCAATATAAGAATCATCTTCTTCTGTTTTCTCCCACAGGATCTGTGCGTTGAGCGAAGTAAAACCGATAAATACCAAGGGCAACAAGCACAACTTAAACAAACTCCGAATCATAATTAAGGATAACTAATTTCATTAATTTTCTGAACCAAATTGTCCATATTCTCGGGGTCCAGGCTACCAAGCTTCTCGAAAAATCGCTTTTGAATCAAACCATTATTCAAATCACTGATTTCCAAAATATAATACTCAGAGTTAGAGGAAATGTATCCAAGGAAAGATCCATAGTAAGTGTCATTCAATTCCCAGGCTTGTGTGAAATTCAATTCAGGTGCTGGTAATCCTATATAATGGTGGAATCTGATTTCGCGTTGTCTTTCTAAAATTGCCACATACTGATTATAGCTTAAACCATTATAGCTTCTATATTGGGGATAATACAGATCATAGGCCTTCAGTTTGAGGTTTGTTCCATTCTTGATGGATTTTAAGATTCCCTCTTCCATAAAGGCTGCATCTATCTTTTGGGAAAATTGCTGCTCCGGATCTGAAGAAGAATAAATCTGCGGACTGAGGATACAAACTTCCTTTTGAAGTGGAGCTTCCACTCGAAAAGTCATCTCATCCCTTAACTTGTTTTCAGAAGAAAAACCTAATCCGCTATTTAGGGCATATTCATCAGCACGAGAAACTTCTAGGCTAGTAATACTAGCTCTAATCCTTCTTGCCTTCTTAAAATAACCTTGTAGCCATTTAGAATTAGATTGAACTAAGGATTCTAATTGCGATGTTGTACTAAGTTTCTTTAGTTCTGGAATGGCTGATTCCTCAACTAAAGTTTTTAACTCTTGTTCGATATAATTAATGGTATCGGAGATATTCAAACGCCTCCCTGAATATAGCAAACGATTCCAGGATTCAATATCGCTGTAGAAGTACAATCCAATATATTCTCGGCTCCAGTTTTTCAAAAAATCATTTGTAGGAAATTCGGTTCCAATTCGTTTAGACTCATTCAAGGCAATAAGTAAACAGTCCTCCGTATTTAATTGCTTCAATTGAAAATTCAAACTTTGCAGTGGTCCTTCAGTGCCCGAAATATCAAGGAGGTTATCACTTAAGCTTTGAGAACTTTTCAAAAGCAACAAAGTGTGTAATGCTTTCAATTTCAAATAAGCCCAATAAGGATTCTTGCCGTGGCTCTCCTGTATTGCCGCTAAATGGTAAAGTGCAAGATCAATTCTGCGATTAGCAATTTCGGAGGATATTAGGTCCAGACGTGCTAACTCCTGTAAAGCCCGAAAAGCTTTCTCATTCGACTTAAAAGCACCCTCTCCTCCTGAGGCCTGTTCAATTTTGGCAATCCCCTTAATACGTGCCCCTATGCTGGGGTGTGTTAATTCTTGATAAGGATAGTCAAGGTTCTCAGAATAGGCAGGAGTATCTGCTAGATAATAGGACGCAGGTAAACTAAGCTTAAGATTACCAAACAATGGATGCTGCTTAAGCCCCTCTCTTTGGAACGGGTATTGGGAATAGTATAAATCCTTTAAGGCTTGTTCTGCATGCTTTATAGAGAAAAGCTTGGTAACCAAGGAGCTGGCCCATAAATCTGCCGCCGACTCTTGTTCTTGACTCCTTTCCAGTGCTTGTAGGTAGTAATCGATCGCATCAGCAGATGTTAACCAATCAATATCCTGAAGACTACTGCGCTGTTTAAACTCTTCATAAGAATGCTCCAGTGCAAAGTGAGCAGCTTCATGTGCCATGATAAATGCCAACTCTTCTTCACCAGAACACCTGGCAATAAGTGCAGTATTAATAAAGATCATCCCATCGGCAATACAAAAGGCATTGCTTTCATCACTCCGATAGGTATAAAAACGAAGTTTCTTTCTTAAATCAGGCTCATTGACAAAAACACGATCCGCCAATCCATTTAAATAATGGGTTATACTGTCATCAAAGACCATATTCCCATTGGATAGCATATGTTGAATGAATGAAAACTGGAGTAACCAGAAATCATCATACGAAGCTGCATCCGATTCATCAATATGAATCTGTCCATCCTCTCCAACTTTTTCACCAATCTTAGCGAGCCAGTCCTTTTTCAGATCCTCTGGCCAATTTTCCCCTGCGAATAAGGGGCTATGCACAGTTTTTAAATCGTCATTTTGGGCATGGACCCTCGGACTCAGGCATGCGAATACCAACCCAAGCAGTAATGGATACATTTTCATAGAAATCGAAAGCTTTTTCAGATTTTTGAAAAGATTAGAATCAGGTTTATTGCAGATATTGAACGAGGCCAAATATATAAAAACCCGCATCGCTCCCACTCCCTCCGGGTATTTACACCAAGGGAACCTCTTTGCCTTTGCCCTAACTTGGCTAATGGCGCGAAAGGAAGGCCTCTCCATCCTGCTTCGCATTGATGATCTCGATCGTGCACGCTATCGAATGGAGTATTTGGAAGATGTATTCCGCAGCCTGGAAATACTGGGCATCGACTATGATGAAGGGCCATCCGGAATTGAGGATTTTGAAAAAAACTGGTCGCAAAAGCTGCGTTTGGATCTTTATCACAGCGCCTTAAATCAGCTCAAAGATCAAAATCAGGTTTTTGCCTGTGATTGTTCCCGCAAAGACATTTTGGAGCTAAACTCTGAAGGCATATATCCGGGTACCTGCTTGAATCGAAATTTGAGTTTGGATAATCCTGATTTCGCTTGGCGTTGGAAGAAAAATCCAGACCATCTTGAAATTAAAAATTGGCAGGGAAATCCCCGTTCAGAAAACTTCCCTGCAGCCATGCATTACAGTGTACTTAAAAGTAAAGCCGGGCATCCCGCTTATCAAATGGCCTCCCTGATCGATGATGTACATTATAAAATCAGTCATATTGTGCGCGGTGAAGACCTTTGGGATTCCAGTCTTTTCCAAATGGCCCTGGCCCAGGAACTTAATTTGAAAAACTTTGAAGCAATTCACTTCCACCATCATCCCCTGATTCGCCGGGAGGGGGAAAAATTATCGAAGAGTCAATCCGCACCTGCCGCTAAAATTCACCAAAATCCCCAAGCGCAAAAAGAGCTCTTTCAAAATCTAAGTAGGTATTTAGGCTTAAAGGAAAGTCCGGATTCTTTAACTGAGCTTCTAGCGCTCTATTCCCAATCCGGCTCCGAAGCCTGAGCGAAATATTGATCCGGGAAACCCAATAAATAAACCTCCTCTCGCGCCCGGGTAATGGCCGTATACAGCCAGCGCAAATAATCTAAAGTGATTTCTTCTTCTGGCCGCCAGGGATGTTCTACAAAGACCCTTTTCCACTGTCCACCCTGGGCTTTATGACCGGTAATAGCATAGGCAAATTTCACCTGCAAGGCATTGAGGTAAGGATTCTCCTTAAGCTCCTTCATAATGGCTGCCTTAGTAGGTAAATCCTGATAATCCAAGGCCACCTCATCGGCGAAAGCCCTTTGTTCCTCCCAACTTAAAGAAGCACCCGGATGATCTAAAACATCCAATAAGATGATGCTTTCAAAGGGCTCGGCATCCACATAGTCGGTGAAGCGCAATTTCACCCGGGCAAAGCGCTTACCGTAAAGTTCGATCAATTGGTAGATCTCCAATAATTCTAAAATATCGCCATTGGCAATAAAGCTGGCCTTATGCCCATCGGGTAACCAATGATAATTGTTTTTTACCACCATCAGATAATCACCGGTCGAAATCTCATCTTCCTGCCAAAGTACCCTACGCCTTAATTGCTGGTTGTAGAGATTGGCGCGTTTATTCGATCGAACGATAATGCACATTTCCTCCTTGCCTACTTCCGAAATAGCTTGGTTCAAGGCATCTTCCACCTCAAAGCCCTCTTGCAAACGCAAAACATCTGGACCTAACTTAAACTGCGGCTGATCAAAGAGAGGCTCAATTTGTAGGTTTCGTAAAAAGGTAGCATTAGCTAAAAGCTGCGACTCTTGTTCTTGCCGCATTACTTCTTTCAGCTCCACTCCATAATTTTCTAAACCATACAAGCGGGCCAAATAATCACCATTCAAGGCTGGACTTTCATCGCTTCCCACCGGGGGTAGCTGAGCGGTATCTCCTACCAATAAGAGTTGGCAACGTACACCACTATTAACAAATTCGAGCAAATCGGCTAATACCGACCCCGACCAATCACTGCGATCATCATTGATCATCGAAGCCTCATCAATAATAAAAACGGTGTCGCGGGCCTTATTAGGTCGCAAGCGGAAAATGGAAAATCCCCGGCCATCCGTTTGCAATCGGTACACATATTTATGAATGGTAAATGCCGCTCGACCGGAATACAGACTCATAACCTTGGCCGCTCGACCGGTAGGCGCCAGCAAAACAGCCTTCTTTTGAAAGGCTTCCAAGCTAGGAACCAATGCCTGAATCAGGCTGGTTTTCCCAGTCCCAGCATAGCCTCGCAATAAAAAAACCAGGTCGGCACGCGGTTCCGCAAAAAAGAGCGTTAACTGTTTAAATGCTTCAAGCTGCCCCTGAGTTGGTTGATGGGGAAAAGCCTTTTTTAGATGTGTATAAAAAGCTCTTTTCCATTCCTTATTCATCCTTCAAAAGTAGGGTTGAAAAAACAAGTTTGCCAACTAAAAAAAATTGTAGTTTTGTCGCAAGCACGAACACCAAACGTCCGTAAATAGAATGAATTCCACGACTTCAACGCTAATTAAGATTGGTCTTTTCTTACTGATTGTTTTCTTGGGTTATCGCCTATACTCGATCATCCTTGATCCGATCAACTACGAAAAGTTAAAAGAGCGTCGCTATACAGCGGTGAAATCCAAATTGGAGCAAATTCGCGATATTCAAAAAGCCTATCGTACTGAATACGGGGACTTCGCTACCGATCTAAATGCGGTAATTGCCTTTGTTGACACCGGTAAAATTGCCCAGATTGAGCGTAAGGACTCTACCTTCATGTATTATAATGAGACCTACCAACAGGACATGGAGAAGGATACTATCATTAAGACCATTTTGGGCTATGAGCCAGTAAAACTCAAGCTCTTTAATGCCGACTTTGATCCTGAAACCTTGCGTTACATACCTTTCAGCAACAATAAGGAATTCGAATTGAAAGCCGGAAAGCTGGAAGTAAATGATGTGGTAGTTCCTGTATTTGAAGCCAAAGCTCCTAATACCGCGATCTTCCACGATGTATTGAACAAATATGGCCAGTACATTGATGAGGACTATGCCTTACAAGTAGGCGACATGAACGAACCTACATTAAGTGGTAACTGGAGATAATATAGCCGAGCTTTCGCTCAAAGTCGACCCAGGCTTAAATCGCGATACGCTCAAAGATTGTCATACCGTGATAAGCCTGTCCAAGACAGGCTTTTCCATTATGGTAGCTGGGGAAAACAAGCGTCGTATCCTCCTCAGTGCCCAAAGATTTTGGAAAGAAGAAAAATCGGAAACAAAACTGATTGAACTCTATGAAAAGAGTATCGATCAACTACCGGTTAATCCCGATCTCTCGGCCAGCCTAAAATGCCTGGTCAACTTTCAAAAGTTTAGTTTGGTTCCCGAGCATTTTTACCAAAAAGGCAAGGGGCAGCAAATCTTATCCTATACTGCCAAGCTTCAGAAAGGAGATCGCATTTACACCGATCACTGGACCCATAGCGAAGCCTTAATGATACACGCTGTTCCGGAGAGTATTAGCGAGTGGATCACCAAGCGCTTTATGCAAGCGCAAATCCAGCATCAGGCCAGTGCCATTGAAAACCTGTATCAGGCCACCAAAAATGAAAGCTTTACCGGCATCTTGTATGTTAGTCCGGGCGAGGCCGATTTTTACTTAGCCCAAAAAAGTAAAGTTCAGTGGTATAATAAATTCCAGTTTCAAACGGAAGAAGACCTTTTGTACTTCATCTTATACAGCCTGGAGCAAAATCGATTCTTACCCACCGAATTACACCTTAAAGTAGGAGGCTTTAGCCTGAAAGGTGACAAATTACGCAGCCTACTCGAACGCTATATTGGAGAGGTCAAAGACTTTTCGGTTCCCAGTAATTATCAGCTTTCGCCCATGATTAGCGAGAAAGATCTGCGCGAAAACATCAATTTATTAGGCGTTTTATGACCCGTATCATCAGTGGGAAATTTCGTGGTAAGCAAATTAAAGCCCCACTCAATTTACCCGTTCGACCTACAACCGACTTTGCGAAAGAAGGACTGTTCAATATCTTGAACAATCATTTCTACTTTGAAGAAATCAGCGTTCTGGATCTCTTTGCCGGTACAGGAAATCTATCCTACGAATTGGCCAGTAGAGGTTGTGAGCAAATTACGGCGGTAGACCAAAACCCCAAATGCTGCAGCTTTATTGAGAAAACAGCTCAAAGTATTGGTTTTGCGGATAACCTGCAGGTTCATAGAGCCGAAGTCCTCGATTTCATAAAACGCGATTACCGCACTTACGATCTGATTCTTGCCGACCCTCCTTATGATTATACTCAATACGAGGAATTAATAGAGCAGATCATTTTCAAGAAACTCCTTGCGGAAGATGGCTTTCTGGTACTTGAACACGATCGCGAAACCGACCTCTCCCACTTAGAGCACTTTTATGAAGTCCGTAATTACGGTAAAGTAGCCTTCAGTTTTTTCAGCTTGGCTGAAGAAAACGAATAAAGGCTTCCAAGGCTCTACCCCGGTGACTAATTGCATTCTTAGCTGCCGGGCTCATTTCGGCAAAACTTAGGCTCTCCCCTTCGGCACAAAAGATAGGATCATAACCAAAGCCCTGCTCCCCCTGTTGCTGTTCGAGAATCCGACCTTCTACTTTGCCACTAAAGAAGTGCTTTTTACCTTGTGCATCTATATAGCAGATTACCGTTTCGAAATAGGCATAGCGATCTTCTTTGCCTTGCAATTCCTTTAATAGTTTAGCCATATTCGCCTGAGCATCGGCTTCTGGGCCGGCATAGCGGGCCGAATAAACACCAGGGGCACCATCCAAAGCGGGAACGATTAATCCCGTATCATCTGCAAATACCGGCTTTTGATACTCTTTAAAAATGCGCTCGGCCTTAATCGCTGCATTAGCATCAAGGCTATTTCCGGTCTCCGGGATTTCCTCAGTGAAACCCAAATCCTTTAAAGAAGAAATCTGATAACTGGGAAGTAATTGACGTATTTCCCGACTCTTATTGTCATTATGGGAGGCAAAAATTAAATCGGCCATGAGAATGCATTTATCTGGAGGCCAAAGAAAGGCTTTTAAGAAAAATTGAAGGCCTAAAAAGTTAAAATTCCAAATTGGATTTTTCTGAATCCTGCCCAAATCTACTTTGTCGAAAAAGCGCGTATCTCAGGCTAGGACTGGATTTAAGTGTAAAAATGACACAAACTAGACTAGCAAAGGGATACAGAGCGAGAACCCCTTTTGATCAATACAATTTTTATGTATTTTGCAGAGTAAATTTTATACTACTATGGACTTTAAGATTACTAAGCTTTGGATGCTGATACTGCTCCCCCTGGTCATCCCGGCACAGGTGGTATCCGTAGACCCGGCCTTTCCAACTCAAAATGACACCGTAACCATCACCTTCGACGCTACTGAAGGAAATGGTGCTTTAGTGGGATTTGTACCCGTATATGCTCACACAGGAATTATCACTCAAGCTGGTGGTCCCGGGAACTGGCAAAATGTGCAAGGCAACTGGGGAACTGCAGATCCGAATGTAGTAATGACTCCCCTGGGGAATAATAAACACAGCATTACTTACCACATTCCTACCTTTTATAATGTGAGTGCTGGAACAGTGGTAACTGAATTGTCCTTTGTTTTTAGAGATCAAGCAGGTAATAATGTGGGCCGCGCTGCCGATGGTAGCGATATTTTCTACCCTATTTATCCTGCGAATGCCGGTCTTTTAGCCGCATTTTTAAGTCCTGCCAATACTCAAATCGCCACTACCGGACAAAACCTCAGCTTTAGCGGTGCCACCAGTAAAGATGCGGATATCGACATCTACGATAATGGGGTGTTAAAAAGCTCAGTAAGCAATGCCCGCAGTATTAATAGCACCTTTGCGGCTGGCGCTGCTGGAATGCACTTAGTGGAATTGGTGGCTGATGATGGCAGTGCCATCGAGCGCGACACCGTATATTATGTGGTGAACAGCGCCGTACAAACCCAAGCGGTTCCATCTGGTACTGAATACGGAATCAATTATAACAGTCCTTCAGAAATCACCTTGAAGCTTCATGCTCCTTTTAAAAACTACGTTTATGTAATTGGAGACTTCAACAATTGGCAACCTCATCCGGATTACTTCATGAAGAAAGATCCGAATGGCAGTGATTGGTGGCTAAGCATCGACAGCTTGAATCCTGGTGATTTTTACGCCTTCCAATATTGGGTGGATGGCGACCTCAAAATTGCGGACCCCTATTCCGAATTAATTCTCGATCCCTGGAACGACTCCTATATTGGTGCCACTACCTGGCCTAATTTACCCGATTATCCTACCGGGAAAACTACTGGAATTACCAGCTTAATTCAGATGGATCGTCCTGCATACAATTGGCAAAACCCCAATTTCACACCCCCGGGCAAGGATGAATTAATCATCTACGAATTGCATATTCGCGACTTCATCGCCACCCATAATTACCAAACTCTTATTGACACTCTGGACTATCTGGATCGCCTCGGTGTGAATGCCATTGAATTGATGCCGGTTAACGAATTTGAAGGCAATGAAAGTTGGGGATACAATCCCAGTTTCCACATGGCTTTAGACAAGTACTACGGTACCCCTGAAAAGTTTAAAGAGTTTGTAGACATCTGCCATGGTCGCGGTATTGCAGTTATTATTGATGTAGTACTCAACCATGCCTTTGGCCAGAGTCCTTTAGTGCAATTGTATTTTGATCCGACTGCAGGTCAATATGGTAAGCCTTCACCCCAAAACCCCTGGCTCAATGTCGATCCCAAACATGATTTCAATGTGGGCTACGACTTTAACCACGAGTCTCAAGCTACCAAGGACTTCGCTGAGCGCATTATGAAATATTGGGTAAGCGAATACAAAGTAGATGGCTACCGTATGGACCTCTCCAAAGGTTTTACTCAAAACAATACTTTAGGGAATACCGGTGCCTGGGGTCAGTACGACCAAAGCCGTATCGACATCCTAAATCGCTTAAAAGGCCAGATGGAATCTGCTAAGTCTTCTGCAGTTATGATACTAGAGCATTTTGCCGATAATTCTGAAGAGAAGGCCCTTTCGGATCAAGGCTTCTTGCTTTGGGGAAATCACAATCACGATTATGGCGAAGCGGCTATGGGCTGGTTATCCGGATCCAATTTCTCCGGTGCTTTCCACTCGCAACGCGGTTGGACCTATAAGCACCTGGTAGCCTATCAGGAAAGTCATGATGAAGAACGCATCATGTACAAATTGCTGAACTATGGTAATTCCTCTGGCGGATATGATACTCAAGTATTGGCAACTGCCCTGGCACGTAAAGAATTAACTTCCTTATTCCTATACACTATCCCAGGACCTAAAATGCTTTGGCAATTTGGCGAATTGGGTTATGATGTAGGTATCAACGACCCTTGTCGCGTATGTAATAAACCCATTCGTTGGAACTATCAAAATGATGCCAACCGGGCCCGACTTTTCGAGGTGGTTTCAGATATCATCAACCTGAGAATTCAGAATCCTACCTTTAACAGTAATAACTACCGTTACGACTTAAGTGGCGCTACCAAGCGGATTAATTTGGATCACAGCAATTTCAACGCAACTATCTTGGGTAACTTCGATGTGGTGGCTCAAAATGCGGATCCTAACTTCCAAAATACTGGATGGTGGTACGAGTACTTTAGTGGAGATAGTATTAATGTGAGCAATGTAAATGCCACTTTGAACTTACAGCCTGGTGAATACCGCTTGTACACCACTCAAAAAATTGAAGTCCAAAATGATGTGTCATTGGGCGAAAATCCACTCTTTACCGAGCAATTACTGGTATACCCCAATCCTGCTGAAGACCATTTAATCATTGAGCTTAATGGTCGCGGAAAAGAAAATGCACGACTAAATATTTACGACCTCAGTGGAAATCTACTATTGCAAAACAGTTTAGAAAAAACTGCGGTGGGCGAATACTTGAAATTAGAAGTAAGTCATCTCCCCAAGGGAATGTATTTAGTTCAGGTAGAACGAGATGGTGAAAGCTTTCATCAAAAGATTATGCTGCGTTAAGAACAGCCTACTAATGAGCGAAAAGCCCCGAGCCTAAAGGTATCGGGGCTTTTTTCATTCCGCTAATCCCCTCACCATCAGAGCCCTAGCCTTTCTGAGGCCACGGAATTAATTACCGTACCCAAGCAATTGACTGTCAATAACTTAATGAACTGATCGCTATTTTATGCTATCGCATCAGCTTGATTGATAGTGGTTTTGTATGTGAAAAGCCTATATTTGTATCTGTATAGAGGGATTTATTATGGTTATAGACAAGGAAGAAGCCTTGGAACTATTAACCGCAAGATTTGATCACGTGCAAGCGATACCAAAGCTTTCACGCCAGGAAAGAGAAGCGGAACTCATTGGAGGCAAAATGCCTCGCTACTCTTTTTATCAGGTGAAAGACCGTAGCGGTGATCAGACTTACGAGATGGTAGTTAGGCTCAGAGAATTCAGGAGTGGTGATCACCATTTTGAATTCAGCGTTTCACAAAATGAACCATTGTACCATCGTTTGGATATCGAAATGCCAGACCAGGAACTCGTTTTCCAGGTGCAAATGTTGCTGGATTCAATGAACCGCATCCTATTGCGTCCCGCAGTATAAAACTGCAGAAATACCTGGTCTGCCTTGTGCAGGCCTTGAATGTCGAGTTCGTTTAGTGGGTAATAGATAGTCGGACTTGAAAAAACATTCGAGGGGGTATTCTCTAAAAACGCGTCAGTTTACTGGCGCGTTTTCTTTTTAATTATACCCCGCCAACATCATCATTTTCTGATAGATGCTGTTGTTCTGATAAATCCCACTGAAGATTTGACTTCCCGGTCCATAAGCCAATACCGGAACCATCGTTGAAGAGTGCCCACCACTACCGAAGCTAAAACGCAAAGAGTCGTAATCACTCTGTTTCCCGCGGAAAGGCACTTCCACCTCTTCACTTACCATGGCGAATCCGCCACATTCATGATCAGCGGTTACTATCACAATCGTATTACCATCTTTCTCAGCATAGTCGAGGGCTACCCCAATCGCCTTATCAAAATCCAGCATTTCATTCACCAGGTATTCGCCATTATTGGCATGACCGCCCCAGTCAATTTGAGAACCCTCCACCATCATAAAGAAGGGTTCATCTCCTGCAGTAGCATCAAAGTAATCTAAGGCCATGGCAGTAGCATTAGGTAAAAATTCATCGCGCCCTTTATAAACCGGCGTCATGCCATCCTTAGCTAATAAATAGGCATAGCGTTTATCCTTTTGCCATTCCTTAGCTTCTAATGCGGTGGTATCTACTTCGATTCCCGCCTTAGCAAAGTCGGGATACAAATTGCGTTCGTCCAAACGGTTAAAGAAAAAGCGTTTCCCGCCACCTGCGGCAAAATCAACTTGAGAGCTTAAGAATTGCTCGGCAATTTCAAACTCCTGCTTACGCAAAGGAACATGTGCATAAAAAGAAGCTGGAGTAGCATGCGTGATGGAAGAGGTAGCAATTACGCCTGTCTTCCAGTTTTCTTTATCCAGATACTCTAAAATAGTTTCCAAGGCAGTGGTATCTGCCGCCATGCCGATGGATCCATTATAGGTTTTAACTCCACAACTAAAGGCGGTTGCCCCGGCTGCCGAATCGGTAATCTTATGGCTGCTGCTGGAGGTGCGACTTAAACCTACAATCGGAAAGCGCAGGTATTGTGGCTCCTTATTGCCATAAAATAGTGCTGTAGATAATTGCGCATGGCCCATCCCATCACCAATCATTAGGATAATATTGGGTCGCTTAGCTTTAGGCTTCTTCGCCGATTTAGCTTGAGGCTGATTGGCATCCCCCACAAAAAACATGGTCAATAAACTGAGGATAAGAGCATTGAAATTCATCAATAGAGCTTTTTACGTTTTAGTAAATAGGATTGTAAAACTTTAGAATATCCGTCCTTCACATCTACCTCATGCAAGTCGATGCGATATTGTAAGCACTTCCGCCTTAGGAGATCGCGGAATGCCTTCATTTGTTCTTGATAGGCCCCTTGAATATCGGCTGGATTAAGGCGCAGTTCCTGACCGGTTTCCAGATCCACAAATTTGTGAGGGCCCGATTGAAAATCAAAGTCTGTTTCCGTTTCACGATCTAAAGTGTGAAACAGCACCACTTCATGCTTGCCATGCTTCAAATGTTGCAGGGCATCTAAAAATACCTGTGGATCATCCTGCACCTCCAATAGATCACTGAAAATGATAATCAGTGAACGGCGCTCTGTGCGCTCCGCCATTAAATGCAATTGATCACTAAGGCTCACCTGCTCCTCTCCTTTCAAGGATTTCTCCTCTAAAACTTGAGATAATTTGGTAGCTAAGGCTTTATGATGCTGATAGGTTGAACCCACCTGACTGTGGAAATCCTCTCTACCGAATAAACTTAAAGCTACCGCATCGCGCTGGCGCTTAAGCAAGTTCATTAATGCCAGAGTGGCGGTGGCACTAAACAAAAATTTGGCGGGGTTCTCTACCTGTCGCATGCGCTCCCGAGGGTAGAACATGCTCCCAGAAGTATCCAGGAGAATACGACAACGCAAATTGGTTTCCTCCTCATAGCGCTTGGTGTACAAGCGATCGGTACGAGCAAAAAGCTTCCAGTCGATATTACGAATGGATTCGCCAGGATTGTAAATGCGATGTTCCGAAAATTCTACCGAGAAGCCATGAAAGGGGCTTTTATGTAATCCGGTAATAAAACCTTCTACTACTTGCTTAGCCAGAAGCTCAAGATGCTCAAAATCGCGGTAGTGAAAAGGTTCTAATGATTGAATTTCAGCCACTTTACAGGATAAAAGGGTAGATAACAATGATACTAAAAAGCCTCCGATTGCCCATAAAAAAACCCCGCTAATAAGCGAGGTTCTTCTTCTGGTAGAATATCTTACATCTGAGCGTCCAGCTTAGCTGCCAAAGCAGTTTTAGGAGCTACTCCTACTTGCTTGTCTACTACTTCTCCGCCTTTAAACACCAATAAGGTTGGGATATTACGGATACCGTATTTCATGCTGATCTCGCCGTGTTGGTCTACATTCACTTTGCCGATTACTGCTTTACCGTCGTATTCTTGAGACAGTTCTTCTACAATCGGGCCTACCATACGACAGGGACCACACCATTCTGCCCAAAAATC
>DLRW01000064.1:0-1437 GCA_002501205.1 Flavobacteriales bacterium UBA7878 | reverse complement strand
TTCTGCCCAAAAATCAACCAATACGGGTTTGTCTGAGTTCAGTACCAATTCTTCGAAATTGGCTTCGGTAAATTCTAATGCCATTATTTAATCCTTTATTGAGGGTTACAAAATTAGTTTTTCATTCATAATACGAAGCAATCCCATTATCCTTAATCGGCCTTTAATTGCATTCGCGCAAAGGCTAAGGCTTTCAGAGCATCTAAACTCTGCTTATGCAATGCGATGCCAGCCTTGCTACGACGGGGCATACGCAGATTTATCTTCGGATTCTCTGCATCAAAAATCAAAAGATTCAGCGACTTCTCCCCTTGATATTCATTTATAATGGCATTGATTGCCTCTATATTTTCGGGGTTCACGGATTGCACCGCCAGCTGTAATTCCACTCCACGGGCATGGCGTTCCAATACATCCTGAATCAAGCTTACCTGGCTAATTTTCGCCTCGATCCTTTCGGTAGCACCTTCCCAGCGCGGCGTATAGCGAGAAATTTTACCACGAATTAAAACCAGCAAATTGGTTTCGATATAAGACTTGAATTTCAGATAATCATCTCCAAAGAGTGCAAACTCGTGCTTACCGCTGTAATCTTCAATGGTAAATCGACCGAAAGGTTTGCCACTACGTGCGGTGAGGTGCAAGGCATCCGAGATAATTCCAGCTACACAAAAATCATTCATCCGCTCCATCATTTGGAATTCCGATAAACGATTGGTCACCACATGATCCATCTCATACTTAAAATCATCCAGCGGATGCGAGCTTAAGTAAAGACCATTCACCTCTTTCTCCTTGCCCAATAAGAACATCCGCGGCCAGGGTTGTACTACTGGTACTTCGGGTTCGGGCATGTCAACTTCCTGGCTTTCGCCGAAAAGCGACACCTGCGCAGATTCTTCCTGAGCCTTATGCATTTGGGCATAGCGGAGGGCGCGTTCCAAAAAGGTTTTACCATCCTGTCCTTCGCTAAAGAAGGTCGCCCGGTGCACCTTGGGGAAATTATCAAAAGCTCCCCCTAAGGCCAAGCTCTCCAATGTTTTCTTATTTACCGCTCTTAAGTCAATGCGCTTCAGTAAATCGAAGAAGGTATTAAAGGAACCGTTCTCAAAGCGCTCATTTACGATCGCCATTACCGCACCTTCACCTACGCCCTTCATTCCACCTAAACCGAAGCGAATAGCGCCTTCATCGTTTACAGTAAACTTAAATTGGGATTCATTTACATCCGGACCTAAAACCGGAATTTCCATACGCTTACACTCCTCCATAAAAAAGGTCACCTTCTTTATGTCATTCATGTTATAGGTAAGCACCGAGGCCATATACTCGGCCGGATAATTCGCTTTAAGATAGCCCGTATGGAAGGCTACTACCGAATAACAGGTAGAGTGCGATTTGTTAAAGGCATAGGCCGCAAAAGCTTCCCAGTCCTTC
>DLRW01000049.1 GCA_002501205.1 Flavobacteriales bacterium UBA7878 | reverse complement strand
CTTCGAATCTAAATACCGAGGCAATGATCAGGTTTGGCGCAACACCGCCTTTAATGGAAACTTTGTTTGGAACCTGGTGGGGGGTAAAGAATTCGTTCTAAGCAAGCCTCAAGCAAAAAGTCGTAAAACCCTTACGGTGGATGCGAAAGTAACCTTAGCCGGCGGCCAGCGCTATACCCCTATCGATTTGGCTGCTTCTATCGCTGATGGGGAAGCGGTTTATGATAATAGCAGAGCCTTTGAAGAACGGTACGATCCCTATTTCCGCGCAGACATTCGCATTGGTTATAAAATTGCCGGTTCTCGCTTTACCCAGGAATGGGCTATTGATGTGCAGAATGTAACTAATCAGGATAATCCATTCGGACAGGATTTTAATGCTGCTACCGGCACTATTGAAACCACCAATCAATTGGGCCTTTTCCCCATGTTCTTATACCGTATAACTTTCTAGTCATGTATGTTAGTGTAACTTCTTTCCTGGTAAAAAGCCCCTGGGCAAACTTGTTCTTTCAAATGCATGCCATGACTTCCTTTATGCAAGCCCGTAAGTCGAAAGGCATTCTTAAAACGGAAACCTTCTCGCCCTTTCGCAAGGTTTACAGTACCCTTACACATTGGGAGAGTAAAGAAGATATGATCCGCTTTCGCAATTCTGGTGCTCATTTAAAAGCCATGAAAGCCAGCGCTAAAATGGGGCATGGAATTACTACCGGTTGGGAAACGGAAACTTATATAAATCGTGAATATGCTCTGGAACGATTACACTCTGAGAAAGGAAGCTTAATTTCGGAAAATGTCCCTAAAAGTAGACTGGTCGCTAGTCGCCCGAAAAGTATTTAACAAGGAAAACCTGATCGCCATCGTGGCGGTCGGGTGTTTCCCTCCCATCATCGGAACTATTCGAGCCTTTAGTGGATTAGACCCAATTCCGGAAGGTTATCAGATGGTGGATTTCGGGATCGGCTTCATCTATTCCTACATTGTAACAGCAACTCTGTTTTATGGGTCGGCAGCGATTATTCACATTCTTAATCAAGTTTTGCCCTGGAAGGGGAATGTCCAGAAAAGAATCTTCCTGGAGATCATTTTTATCCTGTCTTTTAGCAGCACAGCTCAAGGTTTAATTCTCTACCTTTTAGACGGCACCCCCCTACTTTTCATTAAAACTGGCTTGGAGTTTAAAGATTATGTTGAGAACATCCTCTTTAGCAATGCCATTACCATAATTGTTGTGATACTGATGGAAGGGATTTATTTCTTCCGAAACTGGAGAGAAACGATTCTCGCTACAGAGCGATTAATGAAAGAAAATGCAGAAAGTCAATTAGCCAACCTACGTTCTCAACTCGACCCCCATTTCCTATTTAATAGTTTAAATGTTCTCACTGGTTTAATCCGTCAAGACCCTAAGAAAGCAGAGACCTTTGTAGAAGACTTTGCCCGGGTTTACCGATATATGCTGGAGGTAAACAACCGAATGGTAGTGCCATTAGAAGAAGAACTTGATTTTGCTAAGCAATACCTGCGATTGCAACAAATTCGCTTCAAAGAGGGCCTCCAGGTTTATTGGAATTTGGAGGCTATGCATGCGGATAGCTACCTACCACCATTATCCTTACAAGAGTTAATTAGCAATGCCATCAAGCATAATGTAGTGCATGAGAGCCAACCTTTAGTTTTAGACATAGAAGTAGGGTCAAAATTTCTGGAGGTTCGCAACACCTACAATTTGCGAAGTGATCAAAGGGAAAGCACTGGCCTTGGATTGGAAAACATTCGAGAACGTTATCGTTTATTGCAACAAAAGGAACCGGAGTTTAGTCAAAAAAATGGTTTGTATATCGCCCGCCTGGCACTATTGGAAATCGAAGAATGAAGTATTTGATTATTGAAGATGAGGGCTTAGCCGCAGAGCGCCTCCAAGAGAAAATTCAGGATTTAAGACCCGATTGGATATGCCAAGCTATATATGGCACCTTGAAGGAGTTGCAGGAAAAATTAGCGCAGTCCACAGCAGATCTGGCCTTTGTTGACATTCATTTAGGGGATGGGTCTTCCTTTAAGGCACTTGAAAGCCTGGATATTAAAATGCCTTTAATCTTCACTACAGCCTACGATCAATATGCCATTCGGGCTTTCAAGCTCAATAGTATTGATTATCTACTTAAGCCTATTCATGCCGATGACTTGAGCAAGGCTATCCAAAAGTTAGAGTCACAAAGCACTGAAAGCTCGAAGAATCTGAATTGGTCCCAAATTCTAAGGGAACTTAAACCCAGTTATAAAGAGCGCTTCTTAGTTGCCCATGGCGAAAAACTCAAAACCGTAAACAGTGCTGATATTGCCTATTTCCATGCCAGTGGCAAACACTGCTTTTTAGTTGACGCTGAGGGACATGAATTCCTGGTAGATCAGAATTTAAAAGACTTACTGGAACAATTGAATCCCGAGCAGTTTTTTCAAATCAACCGTCAGTATATTATTCATTTAGAATATCTGAATGAGCTACTTAGCTATTCCAAATCCCGATTAAAAGTAATTATGAAGCCAGCACTCCCTGAAGAAGGAATAGTGAGCGCTGAACGCAGCGCTCGCTTTAAAGCCTGGCTACAAGGTGAAACTAGGAAATAACCAGAGATTCTAATCTACTAGCAATAGCCTCAGCTTCAGCCGATTTCATTGCGCTTTTAGCGCGATCCACGAAAAAAAGGCTGTAGGCCTCCTTCTTGAGCTTCCCGTACTGTCGCTGCAATAGCTCGAGCTCGGATTTTTTATTAAACAATCCTTCCATCCCTATATCTTTTTCTTAAATAACGGGAAAGTTTTATAAAAGTTTAATATACCGGTAATGGTTTTTTTTCACAGCCTGTTTATAAGTGTTACAAATGGCAGAAATATGGATTCGAACAAAAGCAGAACCCTCCACTTTTCTTTCTGAAAAATATTCATGAATGGAATATTCTTCAGGGCCTAGATCTCAAGGATCAGAAAATTTGATAGTTAATTTCACAGGCCTTCGATTCGATCCGCCAGGGCTTCTGCTTCAGCCCTTAGCTTATCACTCTCCGCTCTGTTAATGGTAGATAATCGATGCGACTCCTTCAGCATTTTTCGATACTGCTCCTGCAGTTTTTCCTTTTCCGTCTTTTTCTTAAAAATCCCAAACATCTTAGAGTTTTGACAGGAAACCCTCTAAGCAGTTTATAGTTCAAAAAAGAATCAGCTTAAGCCCAATATATCTTTCAATTCTGAAAAACCATTGCGACTTACCGGTATACGAGAACCATCCTTTAATAAGGCTAAGTGATCATTCTTCCCGTAGGGATCCAATCGGTCTATCTTCTCCACATTCACCATATGAGAGCGATGCACCCGCATAAATAAGGGTTGAGGCAAAAGCTTCTCATAATGACTTAGGGTTTTCTTCTTCGCATA
The DNA here is from genome assembly GCA_002501205.1 of Flavobacteriales bacterium UBA7878. GTDB lineage: Bacteria > Bacteroidota > Bacteroidia > Flavobacteriales > Schleiferiaceae > Croceimicrobium. Next base: position 11,535 of record DLRW01000049.1, on the reverse strand, counting down.
GGTTCCCTTCTCCGAGATGATTTGCACATAGTCGCCATCAGCCTCAATGCGGATTAAATCGGGATACGGAATAATTCGAATGCGTGCACCATCCTTTACCACCAAGCGATCGCGTGGACCATGATCGCGGTCTTTTTGCAGGGCGGCGATCGCATCTTGCATATGCTTGGGCTGGGCCTGAAACTTTGCAATGGCTTGCGCAAAACGCTCTTCTGAAAAAGGCTTTAAAAGATAATCCACTGCATTGGCCTCAAAGGCTTTGATAGCATACTGATCAAAAGCGGTAGTAAAAATAATGGCAGGAGGATCTTCCAATAACTCCAATAATTCGAAGCCCGTAAGTTTTGGCATTTGAATATCCAAAAAGATCAAGTCTGGCTTTTCCTGTTGAATATGCTTCATGGCGGCAAATCCATCCAAGCAGCGCTCTTGCACTACAAAATCCGGAAAAGCCTCTAAATATTCCTGAACCAAATCTGCGGCCAGGGGCTCATCATCAACTATCAGTACTTTGTACATGGCTTTGAGGTATGCTAAGACGGGCAATGTAAAGACCATTCTCCCGTCGGGTTTCCAATAAATCGGTTCTTCCGTAAATAAGGTATAATCTGCGCTGAATGGAGGCTAATCCAAAACCTGTTCCGCCCATTGCCGAGCTGCCTTCCTCAAATGGATTTCGCACTTCAATATGGAGGTTTTTACCTTTTAGCTCACAAGAAAGGCTGATTACCAAATCTTCGGTAGTGCCATACAACCCGTATTTAATGGCGTTCTCAATTAAGGGTTGAATTAATAGGGATGGGAGCTTTGCCTCCAGACATTCATCCTGAATATTTCGTTCCACTTTTAGACGATGACCAAAACGAACCTGCTCCAAATCTAGGTATAAGCTAAGGTGGCTAATCTCCTCCTCCAAACTCATTAAATCGTTGTCTTCTCTTTTTAAAGTACCTCGCAAAAACTCACTCAACTTTTGAGTCATCTGTCGAGCATCCTTAGGCCGAGAGCCAATTAAGGAGCTAATGGAGTTTAAGGCATTAAATAAAAAGTGAGGCTGTATTTGTTGACGCAACTTAAATAGCTCTGCCTCCTTTGACATCCGCTCAATTTCCTGTTTGCGGATTTCCTGGGCATTGCGCTCATCCAATCGATACCAAAGGAAAGAAAAGCCAATGGCCGCTGCCAATAATAGATAGGCCACCGTTATACGGAAAGGGAAGGTTTCCAGCATCCAACTCTGATAATCCAAACCTGCTAAACGCATAAAAAGCCAATCACCCAGTTCGACCCAAAAAGCTACCAAAACAAGGGGTAGGAAAAAGATGATTAGAAACTGATAATTCGGAGGTTGGTAAAAACTGAATGTATTTATCAGACCAAAGCCTATTAGCCCCAATAAGGCCCAGTGAATAAAAGCATCCATTAAGGCGATCTCAAAGGCAAGGTCCTTAGCCCATACCATAAAAGAAACCTGTACCCCCATCAAGAGTATCAAGACTCCGAGAAAGTACAGGTAATTATATGATTTTAGCAGTGGGTTCCGCGCCATTGCTACAAGATACGGATCTTAGTAATTTACAATCTCCAGACCACCAAAGACCACAGTACCGGTTAGATACAGCACCTTGTTGTCAGGCATTACCTCGATAGCCGAATGACGCTTATCATCCACTCCTCCAAAAATGCTGGTTACCTCCGGGCGTACTTCCCAGTTTTTAGGAACAAAGAGTTTAGCACCACCAAAGAGCACGGTCATTTCCAAATTGGCGGTTCCCTCAAAATCGGCATTCATCAAATTGAGTTCCGTACCCCCAAAAATGGTAACCACTTCACCTCCGGCAAAAGACTTGCTATTAACGCTGCGTTTCACCCCATTAAAAATGGCTACCGAATCGAGCTTATCCGCTTCATTACCACTGAAGTTATCCACCTTAGCAGCGCGGAACCGCGATTGAAAGATGATGATCAAGCCAATACTAATCACCAAGAGGGGCCAGAAATAATACCAGATATTGAAATCGAAGTAGAAGATATCATCCAATAAAAGCAAGCCACCCAAACCAATTAAAATATAGGAGGATGGGTTGCGGAATTTATTGTCGATACCCACGGCTACACCAATACCGATCAAAAGCATTTCAAAGCTCCAGATCCATTCCGGGATATAGATGTTCATTTTCCGGAGGAACATGATTACGCCAATCACCAAAATGGCGACTCCGACGTAAATAGACTTGTTTCGATTGTGTCGTGACATGATAGCTTCTTTAAAAAGTTGTTTTCGTTCTTATGTTTTAGTGGTACTAAAGTAGAATGAATGTCGCATCCGCCGAAAGGCCTATAGCCCTGAAGTAGGTAGAAAGGCGGTGAATGGGGGAAATGGGGAGTTGAAGTTTGAATCGAATTACAAATTGGACCCATGACTTGAATTGCAAATTCATGCCTGTTAATTCAGTTCATAAAAAAAGGCCACCCTAAGGCAGCCTTTTCTATAGCTATAGTTTTATTTACCAAGCTTTGGCAGCCTCGATAATATGTTGAGCCATTTCGGTCCCGATACGGTCCTGTGCCTCTAAGGTTGCCGCACCAATATGGGGAGTTAAGGAGGTATAAGGGCTCATTAAAACGGCCATGGCTGGAGTAGGTTCGTTTACAAACACATCCAAACCGGCATATTTCAATTTACCGCTTTCCAAAGCTTCCAATAAGGCTTCTTCATCCACCACTCCACCGCGGGCAGTGTTGATGATTCCGGCATTGTCCTTCATCTTTTCGATTTCAGCTTTACCGATAACGGCTTTACCGGCGCCTGCAATATGCAAGGTGATAAAGTCGGAACTCGCTAATACCGCATCCATGCTCTCAGGTTTAATGGTGAAGTTCAAAGACTGACCATCGAAGAAGTCCAATTTAATATCGGCCGACTCCACAAAAGGGTCTACCGCTTTAACTTCCATCCCGTAACCTAAAGCGATTTTAGCCACTTCTTGACCAATACGACCAAAACCAATAATACCCAAGGTCTTGCCTTGCAATTCAGTTCCGGCACCGTAATTTTTCTTCAGGGCCTTGAAATTGGTCTCACCTTCTAAAGGCATTTTCTGGTTAGCATCGAATACGAAACGTACCATCCCGCTTAAGTGAGCAAATACCAGCTCGGCTACTGAACGAGTACTGGCAGCCGGAGTATTTTGAACGATCATGCCCTGTTCGCGTGCATAATCCACATCAATATTATCCATACCTACACCTCCACGGCCGATAAACTTCAAATTGCCTTTAGTGGCATCAATAAGGTCTTTGCGCACTTTAGTCGCTGAACGCACTAAAAGTACATTCACACCATTTTCATTGATATGCTCTGCTAAGCGCTCCTGAGCAACTTTAGTAGTATCTACATCGAAACCAGCGGCTTTCAAGGCTTCTTCTCCGCTCTTAGAAATTCCGTCGTTCGCTAAAATCTTAACCATGATTCTTATTTCTTTTCGAATTCTTGCATTACGTCTACCAATACCTGCACACTCTCTAAAGGAAGAGCATTGTACATGGAGGCGCGGTAGCCACCTACCGAGCGGTGTCCATTCAAACCGTTAATTCCGGCAGCCTTCCACATCTCATCAAATAAGGCAGTGTCAACTCCTTCATGAGCGAGGAAACAGGCGTTCATATTCGAACGATCCTCTTTCTCGGCAGTTCCGTAGAATTTAGAGTTGCGATCAATCTCATTGTAAAGCAAATCAGCTTTGGCTTGATTGATCTTTTCCATTTCAGCTACACCGCCAATGCCCTTTAACCAACGTAGGGTAAGCATAGACACATAAACTGAAAATACGGGAGGAGTATTAAACATCGATTCTTTGTCGATGTGAATTTGATAATCCAAGTAAGCAGGAATATCGCGTCCGGTTTTACCTAAGATTTCGTCTTTTACGATCACCACGGTAGCTCCTGCAGGACCCATGTTCTTTTGGGCTCCGGCATAAATCATATCAAAATCAGCCACATTAATCTGGCGACTGAAAATATCGGATGACATATCACATACATTCAATCCTTCCGCTTTAGGGAAATCCTTAATCTGGGTTCCGAAAATGGTATTATTGGAAGTAGTGTGGAAATAATCTACATCGCTGGGAATATCAAAACCCTTAGGGATGTAGTTAAAATTCTTGTCTTTTGAAGAAGCTACCTCGATGGCATTACCCAAACGCTTTGCTTCCTTAAGGGCTTTAGAACTCCAGGTTCCGGTATTTAGGTAAGCAGCTTTTCCACCTTCGGCCTTCATCAGGTTAAAGGGGGTCATTACAAATTGTAATGAAGCTCCACCTTGCACGAAGATTACCGAATATCCTTCGGGTACTCCGAGTAATTCCTTAACCAAGGCAACGGCCTCATCCATCACGGCCACCACGTTTTTGCTACGGTGACTGATTTCAATCAGAGAGAGGTCGAGGTTGTCAAAATTGAGAACTGAATTGGCGGCTTCTTGTAATACTTCAGAGGGAAGAATACAGGGCCCGGCAGAAAAATTGTGCTTCTTCATTGAGAGCGGTTTGATTCGTTATCGCCGCAAAAGTAGCACTATTAGCTAAAGCCCTTTTTAAGTACTGGTTAATTTTAAGGGTATAGATAAAATGTCTTCCATCCCTCCTGTTTTTATAGGCTTCTAGTCCTTCTCGCCTTTCGGCGGATGAGTTAACATTTCCAGATTTTCTGTGATCTTTTCCAAGGGCCAATCCCACCACTGTAATTCTAGTAAATACTCAATTTGGGAAGCTTCAAAACGCTTCCGAATTTCTTTAGCCGGGTTTCCGCCGACTATGCTGTAGGGCGCCACATCCTTGGTCACCACCGATTTGGATCCGATTATCGCTCCATCGCCAATCTTCACTCCAGGCATTAGGGTAACATCAAAGCCGATCCACACATCATTTCCAATGACGGTATCACCTTTATAAGGATAAGTTTTCCCTTCCATGGCTCCGGCCCATTCGCCTCCCATAATCGCAAAAGGATAAGTAGATACAGAATCCTGCAAATGATTGGCTCCATTCATAATAAAAGTCACCCCAGAGGCAATCTGACAAAATTTTCCAATGATCAGTTTATCGCCAATGAAATCGAAGTGGTACTTCACATTCTTCTCAAAATTGTGCACATCTTCAAAGTCATCATAATAGGTGAAATCCCCTACAATGATATTGGGATTGGTAATCACATTGTTTAAGAAACAAAGGCGATCGTAATGGGCTAAAGGAAATTTTTGACGTGGATCAGGAGCAGACATTCGTTTGGTTTTAGTGCCTCAAAACTAGAATTTCCTCTGCTCATTTTTGTACTTTACAAAGATCAATTCAAATCCCATGAAGTCGTCCTTTAAAGATTATATAACCATAGACCCCAATAAGCGATTTGGGAAAGCAATTATAAAAGGAACTCGAATAAGCGTTGGAGATGTTCTTCAGTGGTTAAGCATGGGAATGACTACCGATGAAATTCAAGCTGACTTTCCTGAACTAAATCTTGAAATGATTCAGGCCTGCTTGAGTTTTGCTGCCAGTAGAGAAGGGCAAATTGGTATGGCACACTAAATGTTGCTTTTCGATCAAAATATTTCTCGAAAGATTTTAAAGCTTCTGGAGGAAAGATTCCCGAACTCTGCGCATGTTACCGAATTAGGATTAGCCAATGCTACAGATCGCGAAATTTGGGAATTCGCAAAATATCATCAATTCACTATTGTGAGCTTTGATGTAGATTTTTACAATTACTCTATAATTTGGGGCCTCCTCCAAAAATAATTTGGATTAGAACATTCAATCAGAGAACAGCCTATTTAGCCGAGCTACTTCAATATTACAGCAGTCAAATTTTCGACTTCATCAATAGCGAAGAATTGGAATGCCTGGAAATCAAAGGTTGATAATTAGCTACTGTTCCCGCTTAGGTAAATCCGTAGGTTGACTGGGTGGCTTTATTTCAATCACCTGGCCGGTATTGAAACTCACTCCACTTTTAAGATGCCACCATCCATCTTCCCAATACAGGGCATCGTAGCTAAAATCCGGTCCATATACCTGGTAAAATCCTTTCATCTTAGGTTCGGGCGGCCCCAGATGATCCATAATGATCATCTCTGCATTTTCATTCCAACGTACGGTAGCGGAGTATTTGGCATTATAAGTTAAAACCAAACGCAGTGGAGGTTTTCGTAAGGTTTTATCCATCCACTCATCCACTTTAAAATTGCGAGACCCAAAACTTACTTTCCCCCTTTTCCCAACCTCGATAATTTCAATCACCTTACGATTCAATTCCTTACCCATAGCCAAGCCCAAAAGCAAGTACTTTTCTTTCTCCCCTTTCATGGGTCGAATGGCATAATAGATGGCACCTGGCCACTCTTCGGGCTTACACCGATCAAATTGTAAATCAGGAATTTGCTCTAATTGATCTTCCAACACAGTAACCTTGGTTTCACCTTTAAACTCACCGGCCACCAAGCCAAAGCGTTGATAAATCCCATCGGCATCCGGACGCTGCCAGGTATAGATAGCAAAGCGCTTATCTGGACTTTCCAAACGCAACATATTAGTAAGCTGCGGCAAAGGCTTCAAATAATTTCCCTCTAGCGATAAAAAGGACTCTAGTCCCTTTAAGAATCTTTGATTCGCACTATCGCGCTCCGCAAAGATGGGCGATTCCAAGGTAGTCCGCCCGAGCTTTGCCAGATCATCCAGACTCAAGCTATCCTGAGCCTGCAGCTGACCTAAGAACAAAAAAAGCCCTAAGAGAATGCTTCTTCCCATGGGGCTTAAACGATCTTTTGTGCTGACTAATTTCAATCGAGGTGCAGAAAATCTTTTTTCGACAATAATTCTTCTTCCGACTCTACATGATCCTCATCAGGCACACAGCAATCTACCGGACATACTTCAGCACATTGAGGCTCTTCATGGAAACCTACACACTCCGTGCACTTGTCTGTTACAATGTAAAAGACATCATAATCCACCGGTTCCTGAGCTTCATCGGCATCATATTCGCCACCGCTTTTCGGTTTCACCATGCCGCTCAATCCCGTACCATCAGAGAAACGCCATTCTTGTGCCCCCTCATAAATAGCATTGTTCGGACACTCCGGCTCGCAGGCTCCGCAATTAATACATTCGTCCGTTATCTTGATAGCCATATTCTGTTCTTACTTTTGCCACAAATTTAATTACTAAATAGCGAAATGCTGTCATTAGAGCAAAGGATCGATGCCTTCGATAGACTTGGGCGATTTATGTCACAATACCGTGAAGTGCGCCAAGATGAAGATCTGCAAAAACTAAATAAACACTTCCTCAAAGAATATCAGGTTTGCATTAAAGATGCAGAACTCTTTAATCACTGGTTTAGTGAGGATAACCTCCATTTCGCCTTGCAATCCTGGTCGGAAGCTTTAAGCCGCGAACAACTGGAAGCCTGGACCATCGACTACGATGCCGATTTCTTTGAACATGATCGTGGAACCAAAACCGTAGCCTTAATTATGGCGGGTAATATTCCACTCGTAGGTTTCCACGATTTGCTTTCGGTTTTAATCGCTGGACATAAAGCTTTAATTAAACCCAGCTCCGACGATGCCAAATTGATTCCTTTCTTTTGCCAAATCCTGGTGGCCATCAATGCAGAATTTGCAGCCTATTTGCAATTCGCCGATGGTCAGATGAAGGATTTCGATGCAGTTATCGCTACCGGCAGCAATAACTCATCCCGTTATTTCGAATCTTATTTTGGCAAATACCCCAACATCATTCGGAAAAACCGCTCCTCCCTCGCCATTTTAAGTGGAGAAGAAACTAAAGAGGAACTCGAGCTTTTAGGAGAAGATATCTTTCGCTACTTCGGTTTGGGCTGCCGCAATGTTTCTAAGGTATATGTACCCCAAGATTTTGAATTGCAAAAATTATTCGAAGCCTTCTACAAGTTCCAGGCGGTATGCGACAATAATAAATACGCCAACAATTACGATTACAATCGGGCGATCTATTTAATGGAGCATCATGACTTTTTAGAAAATGGATTTTTCATAATCAAGGAAAATGAAAGTCTGCATGCTCCGGTTTCTGTATTGCACTATGAGCGCTATGACCAGGTGGAAGATTTGGAAGGAAAGATAGAGGCCCAGGCAGAAAATATTCAATGCATTGTAACCGAAATGGAAGCCTTCCCAAATTCAGTGTCTTTCGGCGAAAGCCAGAAACCCAAATTATGGGATTATGCTGATAATGTCGACAGCCTGGCCTTCCTTCGGAGCCTTTAGAAAAAAATTACCTTTGTGACCCTCACATCAATCCACGTATGAAGCTCCTGCGTTTCTTAGTAAGCAAGACCTTTTTTGTAAACCTCATCATAATGGCCCTGGTATCTGCCGGCCTGATTTGGTTACTCAATTACAGCCTCGATCGTTATACCGAACACGGAATTAGTGTACAGGTGCCCGATTTAAGCGGCCTGGCCTTAACCGAGGTGGAGACTACCCTTAGCGAAAAGAAACTCAGTTTTGCAATTATCGATTCTGCCGAATACGACCCCAGCTTTCCTCGTGGCTCAGTGATTAGTCAGTACCCCGATGCGGGGAGTCAGGTTAAAACAGGAAGGGAATTAAAATTGACCATCAATCCCTTTTTTCCGCGTAAAGTGGAGCTGCCCGATTTGATTGAAAAGACCAAACGTCGCGCTATTTACGACCTGGAGTCCAAAGGCTTTAAAGTAGGTGAATTGAAGTACCGCCCCTATATCGGAAAGGATGTAGTTATTGATGTATTAATTGATGAACGTAGTTTAATGCCTGGCACCAAATTGAAAAAAGGCACTACTGTAGATCTGGTTTTAGGGATGGGCCTTAGTGATGATTTAGTACGCTCTCCTTACCTGCGTTGGAAAAGCCTGGCTGAAGCCGAAGAGTATATTCAATTGCGTTCCTTCAATTTAGGTTCGGTGATTTATGATGAAGAAATCACGGATTCGGCTACCGCATTAGTGTATCGCCAAAATCCAGCTCCAAGTAAAGAGCCCAGCATTCGAATGGGTCGTGAAATAGACATCTGGCTTACCAACGACTACACTAAAATTGTGAACGACTCGTTAGAGTTCCAAAACCTTCACCTACCGGATTCTCTTAGGAATGACACGACGCCAGTACACTAAAACACTCTCTCTTTTTGCCTTAAGTATTCTCTGCTTAGCCCTACAGGCCCAACGTCAAGAATACTTAACAGGAATTAGCGCTCTTCCCCTTGATCCGGAAGCACAAGCTCTGCCTTTAGCAAAAAGCAATGTGGTTCTGACTTTACCCTTTGTTGATGATTTTTCTTATGATTCTAATATTCCAGATCCCACAAAATGGGAAGTTTCGGATGTTTGGGTAAATCAAACCTGGGCCATTAGCCCTATTAGTTTAGGAGTAGCCAGTTTCGATGGATTAAACCGCTATGGTCGTCCTTTTTCCTATGTGGGCAATGATAGTGTGGGTGATATTTTAAGCTCTCAAACTATTGACCTCAGCAATCCCACGGATTCAGTTTACTTAAGTTTCTTCTATCAATCCGGTGGCTGGGGAGAAGCGCCTGCAGTGGGTGATGATTCTTTGGTACTACAATTTTGGCACAGCCCCAGTGCAAGTTGGCATTCGATCTGGCAGAATGAAGCTTATCCTAATGACAGCTGGGTTCAGGTAATGCAAGCTGTAGACACCGCCTACCATTACAGCGATTTCCGTTTTCGGTTATTAAGCTATGGCACTAAAAAAGGAGCCTTGGATCTGTGGCATATCGACTATGTCCAGTTGGATGACAGTCGGAATTATGATGATACCATTATTAATGATATCTCCTTTACCCGCCCCCATCCTTCCTTAATGATCAATTACGAATCGATCCCCTGGTGGCACGTAAATGATGCCTTTAATATTGGCAGCTATTTCAAACCAGATCTGCGCCTTCATTACCGTCGCAATACCAATCCCAACCTACCAAGACCCAATCGTATTTTAGGGGAGTTTAAGATCGAATACCAAGGCAGTATCATCGCTCAGAATGGTGCGCCTGATGGTGACCTTGATGATACCCATGGCGATAATGTAGAAGTGCGCTATCCGGTACCTGACACTGCAGATGCCGGTCGACCAAGACTTAATTTCATCAATCCGCCTTATGCGGATGAATTTGAATTGATTTCTACCCAAACTTATTCGGGTGGCAATGAAGCTTATGGACCTAATGACACCATCGTGCGCAAGCAGGTCTTTAAAAATTACTATGCCTATGATGATGGTAGCGCAGAAAGGGCTTATGAAATTCGCAACAACCGCGGTGGCTTTATCGTACAGCGCTATGATGTTTTAGTGAATGATACTTTGAAAGGATTACAAATCTATTTCCAACCCGCGCTTTACAATCTGGAAACCCAGGAATTTAGCATCTTATTATTGAGTAACAACTCTGGCTTACCCTCCAGCATCATTTACGAGACGGATAGTATTTACACCGCTCAATATTCCGATGCCAATTTTTACCAGAGCTATATGCTCGACACGGCCATTGCCGGACCTGTAACTACCGGAACCGTATTTATTGGCATCCGCCAGAAAAATAGCGATCCCTTGAGTTTGGGCTATGATCAAAACAGTCGCAATCGCACCACCGCTTTTTACGGAGAGCTCAATGATATGTATCAAAGCTTTTTAGGTGGCACCATAATGATGCGCCCTATCTTCAGATATGCCCCTCGGGATCTTTCCCAAAAAGAGGATTTTATTACAGAAAATTTCCAGGTATATCCCAATCCGAGTGATGGCGACTTCCATTTTGAATTACCAGCTGATCTGCGTGATTTAGAGGGATATCAATTAAGTCTTTACAATTTACAAGGCCAATTATTGGCTCAAAAAGCAGTAGCTCCCAATTGGGATTTATCGCATCTGCCCAGCGGCCTCTACCTGATTCGCCTCGCCGATAGCCAGGGAAAATCGAACTGGCAGCAAAAAATTCAGATTTACTAATGCGCGAAGAAGATCAGGCTCCCGAAGAGGAGAATGAAGAGCTCTATGAGCACCATCGCATCGTAGCCGATGCAGGACAAAACCCTTTAAGGGTTGACAAATTTTTAGGCAATTTATTAGCCAATACTTCTCGAAACAAAATTCAACAAGCGGCGGCCGCAGGAAATATTCGGGTAAACGATTTAAAGGTTAAAAGCAACTATAAGGTTAAACCCGAAGACGTGGTTCAGGTGGTCTTGAGCTACCCGCCCCGCGAAGTAGAATTGATACCTCAAGATATTCCCATTCCTATTGTTTATCAGGATAAAGATGTAATTGTGGTGCACAAAGCTCCGGGAATGGTGGTTCACCCTGGTTATGGCAATTTCGATGGCACCCTGGTTAATGCGCTGCTCTATCAATTTCAAAACCTTCCCGGTTTAAATCAAGAACGCCCTGGTTTAGTGCACCGTCTTGATCGCGATACCAGTGGTATTATGGTAATT
>DLRW01000075.1 GCA_002501205.1 Flavobacteriales bacterium UBA7878 | reverse complement strand
GCAATGAATCTCTATTTATGACGCGGCTCTTTTTAGCTGGAACCCTAAGCTCCAATTACGGAGTTTACGGACCGGTCTATGAGCAATTAGCCCACGAATCGGTACCCGGAAAAGAAGAGTATTTCAATTCTGAGAAATATGAAGTGCAGCATCACGATTGGGAGGCCGAAAACAAGATTACCTGGCTGATGCGCATCTTAAATAAGACCCGTAAGGAGGAAAAAGCCTTACAACAAAGTCGAAATTTCCACAGTTTAGAAATTGAGAATCAAAGCCTTTTTGCTTACCTGAAATGGGATGGAGAGGATAAAACGGTATGCGTGGTAAATCTCGACCCCTACAATATGCAAGAAGGTTGGTTACAGCTACCCCACGATTTTATGCCCCTTACCGAAGGAGGCTATCGGATGCATGACTATATTTCAGGAGCCGAGTATCGCTGGCGTGAAGAATGGAATTATGTACGCCTCGACCCCGCTCGACCTTTCCACTTATTTAAAGTTATAGGCTAAAATGAATCTGCCGAAGTTGCAAAGTGCCCAAAGCTGGGATCAACTGCGAAAGGATGAATCCTTTTGGGAAGCGCTTCGTCAGGATATTTTACCGCAACACCTCTACCATTGTCGCTGGTTTGGAGGCAAGGCTTCGGTAGTGCAGCAAGTGTTTTTTAGCCAAAAACTTTTACTAAAAAGTGGCTTCCAACATTATTACCTGCTTTTAATTGAGGTCTTCTTCCGCGAAAGCTATGCGCATAACTATTTCTTACCGCTGGCAATTGCGGAAAGCAAGGATCAGCTGCCCGCCCAGGCTGTTTTGGCCGAAATTTATTTAGCAGATGGCTCCTTTTACCTGATCGATGCGGTGCATGACTCTGGATTCCACGCCGCTCTTTTTCGAAAAATCGTAAACCACGAAATGCTTCTGGAGGGGAACAATCGAATTTTCTTCCGTGCGCATCAAGAATTGGAAATGGAACCCGCGGGATTTCGCTCTCAACTTTTAAATGCCGAACAAAGCAATAGTACCCTGATTATTCAGGATCGCTATTACCTTAAAATCTTCCGCCGTTTGTTTCGGGATAAAAACCCGGATTTTGAAATGAATGAGTTTTTAGCTCAACAAAAGCTCTTTGAGAATTATCCTAAACTGGCTGGATTAATTTGGTGGGAACCCGGACCCGGAGTGAATATTTCACTGGGCTTAATGCAAGAGAAAGTTCCCAATGAAGGTGATGCCTGGCCCTGGATACTGAAGGAAGTAGAGCGCTATTTTGAAATTGGGGATCTAGCCCAACTCAGTGCCATCGATAAATGGCCGCTGGTAAGTCCATTAAAAATCACCAAGCTCCCGGAAGCCTTACAACAAAATCCGGGTATCAACTTCTTTAAACGCATCCGTACCCTCGCCCAAAGGACGGCCGAGATGCATTTGGCCCTGGCTTCCGTTAAACGAGACCGCCATTTTGCCCCTATCAATTACAATGGGGATTTTACGGTTTGGCTTAAAAACCGCTTGATCTATCAATTTGATGCTCGCTATAATCTTCTCAATAAAAAGCTGGAAAGCCTGCCCGAAAATGCCCGGGTTTTAGCAGAGCAGGTTCTGGAACAGAAAGACCTCATCATCAATTTTATTCTGGGCTTTGATGAAGAGCAATTGCGAAGCTTGCGGATACGCATTCATGGTGATTATCACTTGGGACAAATCCTGATCCATGGCCATGATTTTTTCATCCTCGATTATGAGGGTGAACCTGAAAGCACCATTCGCGATCGCAAGGTGAAACAATCACCCCTTAAGGATGTAGCCGGGCTTTTGCGTTCCTTCCATTATGCCATCCATGCCGTGCAGAAAAATCAAAATCTGCGTAGCCCAGAACATCAGGCCTCTGGCCAAAGTTTATATCAAGCCATTAGCGGAGTATTCCTGCACAGCTATTTTAAGATCGCCTTTCAGCAGCAGCTAGACATTGGCTATCGCAAAGAAATTACTTACTTACTCCATTACTTCCTGCTCGAAAAAGCTATTTACGAATTGGGCTACGAGTTAAACGGACGTCCGGATTGGGCGATTATTCCCCTGGAAGGAATTCTGGATATTACCGACGAAATAAAACGACATGCCTACTAAAACTCAAGCGCACAGCCTTTTTAGTGATCAAGATATTCACCTCTTTCGCGAGGGGCGCCACTATCGACTCTATCAACATTTTGGCTCCCATCCCCTCGAGCTCAATGGTAAGGCAGGCGTTTATTTTGCGGTATATGCCCCTGCGGCCGAAAAGGTAGAAGTGATTGGCAATTTTAATCACTGGCAAGGAGAAGATTACCCTCTTATGGTGCGTTGGGACTCTTCTGGTATTTGGGAAGGATTTATTCCCGGAGTAAAGGTGGGCGATTTGTATAAGTACAAGATCAGTCATGCTGATTTAGTGGACCCCCTGGAAAAGGCCGATCCCTATGCTCGCCAAGCGGAACATCCACCCCGTACCGCTTCCATCATTAGCGATAATAAAGAGTATAAATGGAGCGACAGCAAATGGATGAGGGCCCGCTACCAGCATAATAATCTGGAAGCCCCCATGAGCGTGTACGAAGTGCATTTAGCCAGTTGGAAACGCAAGGAAAATGGCGATGTGCTGGGCTATCGGGAATTGGCGGAGGACTTGGTGCCTTACGTTAAAGATGCCGGCTTTAGTCATGTAGAGTTTATGCCCATCATGGAGTATCCCTACGAACCTTCCTGGGGATATCAAATTACCGGCTATTTCGCGGCCAGCAGTCGATTTGGTCCGGCAGAGGATTTAAAATTTTTAATTGAAGCCTTCCATAAAGAAGGCATTGGGGTGATTCTCGACTGGGTACCTTCCCATTTCCCCGATGACTTACACGGACTCGGCAAGTTTGATGGTTCTTGTGTGTATGAGCATCCCGATCCCCGCAAGGGTTATCACCCAGATTGGAAGAGCCTTATCTTTAATTACGGTCGGCCGGAAGTACGCTCCTTTTTAATCTCCAATGCCCTTTTCTGGCTGGATCAATACCATGCGGATGGCTTGCGGGTAGATGCCGTGGCTTCGATGCTTTATTTAGACTATTCACGCCAAGATGGCCAATGGGAGCCTAATCATTTAGGCGGGAATGAGAATTTGGATGCCATTGCCTTTATCAAGGATTTTAATGAGGCGGTTTACAAGAATTACCCTGACGTGCAAACCATTGCGGAGGAATCTACCTCCTTTAATCGCGTAAGCTACCCCACCTATGATGGCGGCTTAGGCTTCGGCCTAAAGTGGATGATGGGGTGGATGAACGACAATTTGGAATACTTCAAAAAAGATCCCATTTACCGTCGCTATCATCAAAATGAAATTACCTTTAGCCTGGCTTATGCCTTTACCGAGCACTTTATGCTGCCGCTTTCGCATGATGAAGTGGTGTATGGAAAGAAGTCACTCTTAAGCAAAATGCCCGGCGATGCCTGGAAGCAATTCGCCAATTTGCGCCTTTTACTTTCGTGGATGTATTTGCATCCCGGAGCGAAATTGCTCTTCATGGGAGGTGAATTTGGTCAGCGTAAAGAATGGCAATTTGAAGAAGGCCTGCAATGGCAAGAATTTGAAATGGAATCCCATCAGGGCGTATTCCAAAGCTTAAAGGCCTTGAATGCTTTGTACCGCAGCGAAAAGCCCCTGCATAAAAACAATTATGCCCATGAAAGTTTCGAATGGTTAGAGCATAATGACAGCAATAACTCAGTGCTCAGCTTTATCCGCAAGAGCGGCAAAGAAGAATTGGTATGTGTTCTAAATTGTACACCTCAGCCTCATGATGAATATCGCATCGGCGCCCCAGCTCTTGGGCAATACGAACTCGTGTACAATAGCGACCAGCAAGAATTTTGGGGCAGTAATTATCCTTTAAAGCAATCGCTGAAAAGTGATAAGATTGCCTGGCAAGGACGAGAGCAATCCTTGGACTTGATTCTCCCCCCCTTGGCTGCAGTAGTTTATAAACGGAAGGCAAAAGCCTAAAGTCGCACTACCGAATTATCGCCAGAAACACCATTTGGAACATAGGAATCAGCCGCCTCATCATTTTCCCAAATCTCGCCATCGAAGCGATAACGGAATTGATATTCGATACCGGTTTCCAAATCTAAAGTGCGGGTATAGGCCCCTTTCACCTTGCGCATGGGAATAGGCTCCCAATTACTAAAGGAACCCAAAAGCTCCACTTGCTTAACCTCTTGCGGTAAGCGATTTCCAGCGAGGTCAAAACTTACTTTACAGAGGGGTTTCGACTTTAAAAACTTCTTTCGTAGGGCCATTTTCAAAAATTTTCAATCAAAGATAGTGTATTATTCACACTAAGCTTTAGTGCTTGATTAAGTTTTGATTATCAATTAATTGTAAGCATGACACTTAATACTTTTTAGCGGAAAATTGTAAAAAATTCTAAGTGTACTTAATACACGAAGTTGAATTTTACTACTTTCGTTCCCTTCATGCAATCTAATATGCAAACCCTCATTAACGAACAATTCCCAAATCACCTGCTTAAGGCAGATGTGAATGGCTCCTCTGTGGTTTTTCACAGCCACAATGGAGTGATGTTATGGGTTGAGGCCATCACCAATCACGTGATGCGCTTCCGTTACAGTGCCAAGGGTTATTTTTCGCCAGACTTCTCCTATGCCATGGCCAAAGACCACCGCAGTGGTTTTGCTTATTTTAAGGTAGAAGAGCTGGATAGCTATTATGAATTGCGTACCCCAAAACTTAGTTGCAGAGTTCAAAAAATTGACCTGAAAGTAAGTCTGTACAATGAAGAGGGAAAGCTGCTGAATGAAGACGAAAAAGGTTTTCATTGGGAAGAAGATTCGCAGCGCGGCGATAATATCGTGAAGATGAGCAAGCGCTCCATTAATGGAGAGCATTTCTTTGGTTTGGGTGACAAGCCTAGCAACCTCAACTTACGCGATCACCGTTTCCAGAATTGGGGAACTGATGAATATGGTTTTGCCAAAGACGCGGATCCCCTATACCGTAATATTCCTTTCTACTATGGTTTACATAAGGAAGGCTGCTACGGTGTGTTCTTCGATAACAGCTATCGCACCTTTTTCGACTTTGCTTCCGAGCGTAAAAATGTAACCAGTTTTTGGGCCGAGGGTGGAGAAATCAACTATTACTTTATTGCAGGCTCCAGCCTGATGAACATAGCGCAACGTTATGCGCGCCTTACTGGTAAACCTGAGATGCCTCCTAAGTGGAGCTTGGGCTACCATCAATGCAAATGGTCTTACTCTTCGGAAGAAGAAGTAATGGAAATTGCGCATAAGCTGCGTGAGCTTAAAATACCATCTGATGCCATTTACTTGGACATCGACTATATGGATGGCTTCCGCTGCTTTACTTGGAACAAGGAAAATTTCCCTGATCCTAAAGGCATGGTACAAAGGCTCAAAGACATGGGCTTTAAGATCGTCGCCATTATTGATCCGGGAATTAAAATCGACATGGACTATTCGGTTTGCAAGGAAGGTTTCGAAAAGAACTATTTCTGCAAGCATGCCGATGGCCCCTTATACAAAGGCAAGGTATGGCCGGGCGATTGTTATTTCCCCGACTTTACCAATCCTGAGGTTCGCGATTGGTGGAGCGGACTTTTCAAAGAACTAATTGAAGATATCGGCCTGGCAGGTGTGTGGAACGATATGAATGAGCCGGCCATTATGGACGTGCCCACCAAAACCTTCCCACTGGACATTCGCCATAATTATGACGGCAATTATTGCAGTCATCGCAAGGCCCACAATGTTTACGGCATGCAAATGAGCCGGGCGACCTATAAAGGGGTGAAGAAATTCGCCTTCCCCAATCGTCCCTTTATCATTACCAGAAGTACCTATGCCGGTGGTCAGCGCTACAGCTCCGTTTGGACCGGCGATAATATTGCCACCTGGGAGCACTTATGGGTTGCTAATGTGCAATGTCAGCGCTTAAGCATCAGTGGTTTCTCTTTTGTAGGAACCGATATTGGCGGCTTTACCGAGCATCCTACTATGGAGCTTTATGTGCGCTGGATGCAGTTAGCGGTATTCCATCCTTTAATGCGCACCCATTCCTCAGGCGATCATGGTGATCAAGAGCCCTGGAGCTTTGGTGAAGAAGGAACCGATTTGGTGCGCAAAGCAATTGAATTGCGTTATCAGCTACTCCCCTACCACTACACTAATTTCTATCAATACAGTCGCGACGGCAAACCGATGATTCGCCCGCTATCATTCTACGATCATCAGGATCCACAAACCTGGTACCGTCAGGATGAGTTTGTATTTGGCGATCATATTTTAGTTTGCCCGGTTTTGGAACCCGATCGTCAAGGTCGTCGGATGTACCTACCTAAAGGACATTGGTACGATTTCCATACTAAGGAATTAGTAGAAGGAGGTAAAGAGATTTACATTGAAACCAGCTTGGAGGAAATCCCCATGATGGTGAAAGCTGGTGCGATTATCCCGATGATCCCAGTAGAACAGCATGTAAGCAATTCCTACTCTGAATTAGAGCTGCATATTTACCGCGGTGAGGAAAGTGTGGAAAGCATGCTTTACGATGATGCTGGTGATGGCTATAATCACAATCAAGGTTATTTCTTGAATCGAAATTTTACGGTTCTTCCATCCGATGCCAAATACCGCATTACTCAGCATCAGGAGGGACGTATGCCCAGTTCCGTTCAGGAGCTAACTCTGGTTTACCACGGCTTTAAAAGCCTACCAAAGGTGGTTGAGCTTGACTCAAATCCTTTTGAGGCAACTATACAAGAAGAAAAAAATGGAAGCTTCAGCTTTAAAGTAACTGAAGGCTTTAAACAGATAACCCTGCGCTGGGGTTAATTAGCGCGCTTTTTTGAGAGGTGAGGGCCGGTTCCGCAAGGAGCCGGCTTTTTTTTACTTCTCAAATAAAGTAGCTAAAGCCTGATAACCGCTTTTGGATACAGGCAATTCTTCACCACCAATATCCACGGTACTGCGATTGTAACGTTTAATGATGCGAGTATTTACTACCCTGGCCCGATGAATCTTAAGAAAGTCCTTATCCGCCACCTGATCGTAAAACCAACTGAGGGAATAGCGAATTAAATAACTGCGTTCGGTGCTAAATAATTTAATGTAATTGCCATCGGCCTCCGCATAACGAATAGAAGCAATGGGCAACTTAACGGTGGTCCAGCCATCCTTAAACACCAGATCTCCCAGGCCTTCATCTTCGCTCTTAAGTGCCAGCCCAACGGCCATGCTTACTTCAATATCCTTAAAGGGTTTAACCAGATAAGCTTTAGGGTGTAGCTTCCGCGCTTCTTCCAGTACACCTTTATCCGTTTGGGCTGTAAGGAATAGATAGTCGCCCCAGCCGTATTCTTCAATTTCTGCAGCCAGCTCCAAACCACTGCGCTCACTTTCCAAATTGATATCAACCAGGATCAAGTCATAGCTCTTCTCCTGCAACATTTTTCGTGCGGCTTTCGCTTTATAAGCGATATCGGCATCTATTCCTAAGTCCTTCGAAAGAATCAAATGAAGGTGTTCAGCAATCAGCGCCTCATCCTCAACTATAAGTACTTTATTCATTTTCTACGTTCCCTGTTTATTAAATGTACTCAATCTTCCCAGTAAGCCAAATTAAAGTAAAAGCGATCTTTTGTATCCAAAGTGGATTCGCCTTCGAGTTGCCGCGTAAAGAGCATTATTAATCGGTTCCCCATACCCATTTTACTATGATCATCGTAGCCTTTGCCATTGTCTTCATAGCTAAAGACTACTCTACTGCGTCCTTCTAAATACTCCTTACTAACCTCAATTCTTATTTTAGGTTTATTCTTACCTGCAAAAGCATACTTCAAGGAATTTGCCACCAACTCCGAAAGAATCATCCCCAAGGCAATGCCCTGCGAAACTCCCAAAATAACATCCTCTGCGAGCACCTCAATTTCGAGGGGATTACTGAAGGTACCTCCCAAGGTTTTCAGCTCTTCCATTAATTCCGAAAAATACTCTCGGGCCCGCAATTGCGTAATATGTTGCTGGGCGTAGAGTTTCTCATGTACAACCGCCATGGCACTTACGCGATTTAAAATCTCGTTTACCATTTGCCGCGACTCTTCCGTCATTTGGTCCTGCTGCTGAAACTGCTGTACTCGTATTAAGGAAGTAATGAGCTGCAAATTATTTTTCACCCGATGGTGTACTTCTTCAATCAATCCATCCTTCTCCGAAAGGGTATTCAGCAATTCCTGATTGGCTCCAAAAAGGGCTTTCTGCGATTCTTCCAGATGGGATTTATTGCGTCGCAAGCGCGTAAAAAAGTAATAGAGCCCGAAGAGACCTAAAACCAGAATAATCAAGAGGATTAAAGAGAACCGCCGCACTTGATCCTTTGCACGTGACTCTTCTAGAATTTGCATACGCTCACTCTCCAAACTTCGCAGTCGGGAAGTAGCCATTTCAGTTTGAAAGCGTCGCGATTGCATTGCCAATTCATCCGAAAAGCGCTTTTTCAGTTCACCACGATAGACAATGGCCGCCGAATCACGATAAAGGTAGGCCTCCTCATATCGGCCTAGCTTATACAAGATGAGTGCTTTGCGATTAAATGCCAAATTGTAAAAGCCCGGTAAATAATAAGGAGCTGCCAATCGTAGCGAAGAATCCACATAGACCAAAGCCTTATCATATTGCTCTACAGTAACATAGTAAGCACTGATCAAACGTATCGAATTGCACATATAATGTATGCGTTCTTGCTTCTTAAATACCTTAAAGGCCTTTTCGAAATAAGATACCGCCCGAACCTCCTTCTTTTTCCGGTAGGCGTCTCCCAATTCTAAATAGGAAGTTCCCATTTCATCCAATAAGGAATCGGGCTCAGAATAGGACAAAGACTTGATGGAGAGTAAAATGGCGCTATCCAAGTCCTGCTTGGATTCGTTCACCACTGCCGCGAGACGGTGGTAGGCAATGGCCTTTACTAAATTGCTTAGATTTTCGAAATCCGGATGATCAATCAAATAGCTCAGCTCCATATGAGCCTGAGGGTATTGCCGGGCACTGCGGTAAAACTCAGCTAAATTTACCGTTACATGGCCCTCTTCCTCCCAATAACCTTCCTTTTGATAGTAGACTAAAGCTCGACGAAAAAAAACCAATGCCTGGGTATAACGATTCAAAATGGTGTACAATCGCGCCTTTACCCGCAAATGCTCAAAATAACTCAAGGAATCGCTCACCTTCTTAAGTAAGGGCTGGGCTACATCTGCCAGTGAATCCGCTTCAAAATAAAGTCCAAGATTAGTGGCCCCGTCAATAGCATGGGTAAATGCGCTGAGATCATCGGATTTATCCAAAGACTCAATCAATTGCCTCTGATTACGCTCGGCGGGACTCAGCTTTGCCCTGCCTGGCTTTATGGCCAAAAGTGGTAAGCTCAGAAGGATGAAAAAGAACAAGATGAATACGTGCTTCAAACTTTTCAGGGGCCTAATGGTTTGGTTCTTATTAAGTGGCGAAAATACTGCCATTATTCCTTACGGTACACATTTCCACTAAAGCTACTAAATTGAAGCTTCCTAATCCGAAGCAGAGTATCTACATTGCAGATAAAATCAGAACCAAAAATGATCGAAAATCAAAAAGTTCACCTGGTATTAGCTTCAGGCGGAGCAAGGGGTATTGCCCATATTGGTGTTATTGAAAGACTGGAAGCCGCTGGCAATGAAATTGTTGAAGTGGCCGGATGTTCCATGGGTGCCGTGGTGGGAGGTCTCTATGCCGCGGGTAAACTCAAAGAATATACCGAATGGCTGCTGGAACTGCAAAGAACCGATGTGTTTCGTCAAATGGACTTTACCCTGGCCCGACATGGTTTCGTGAAAGGGGAAAAGATTTTCAGCACTATCATGAATCTGATTGGCCCACAAAAAATCGAAAACCTAAAAGTTCCCTTCACGGCAGTAGCCACCGATTTAAAAACAGGTGAAGAGGTCGTTTTCAAAAAGGGAGATCTCTACCAGGCCATGCGCGCCTCGGTTTCTATTCCCGGTATTTTCACTCCAGTTTCCTATGAAGATAAGCAAGGACACCTTTTGGTGGATGGCGGCGTAGTAAACCCCCTTCCCTTAAACCAGGTTAAAGCCCCGGAAGGCCATGTGGTACTTGCGGTAGACATTAATGCTACCGGTCCTAAACCCGCTATTATGAAAAAGGACGAGGACGAACAGGATCGAAGCTGGCTCAATATTAATCTGAACTTTTTTAAATCGAATTCCGGCAATCAAGATCCCGGTTTAATGGACATCATTTCCGCCAGTTATGAGCATATGCAAAACCAGCTCATCTTGCGGGATTTAGCCACCTATAAGCCCGAATACCTTATCCGAATTCCACGTAGCACCTGCGGGGTTTTCGATTTCCATATGGCCGAAGACCTTATTGAAGTGGGCCGTAAAGCCTATGATGAGCAAATCGTAGAAAGCAATGAAGCCCAAAGCTTCGCCTCCTAATTTCCCCTTTTAGACCTTAAGGCACCATAAGCTTATGCTCACTTGCACTTGCCCCTTGATTGAGGCGCAGCAGGTATAAACCCGAATTCAAATTCAGGTCTGCTAATTCATAGCTATTGGAACCTGTCAGGCTGCTCTGAAAAATCAAAGCACCTTGCAGATTGAAAATTTGCACTTGAGCCTCCTGATCATTCGGAAGTTCCAGATGCAAGCTTTGCCCCCGCCCTAAGGGATTAGGATAAATGCTACTCTTCAGTTCAATCTGCTGCGTCCCCAAAGTGGTTTTAGCCGATGCTCCTGCTTTAACTTCTATGGCCACTAGTAAACTGTTATCGATACTAGCCGCGGTATTCAAGGCTAGCTCTCCATCCAATACTTCCACCGGAAAGCTGGTACTATAGGCCGTAGCTCCATCACCGCTAAGGCTATAAATATCAATATCATCCAGCATCAATTGCCCTTCCGCACTAATATCAAATACCCTGCGACCAGGCCCCATCAGCCAACCTTGTAACTCGGCAAAATGAAGAGTCACCTCATAAATTGCTGGCTCAGGCACCGGAATATAATAGGCCATGTTCCGACCAATTCTACAGGTACTATATAGGGTAGAATCCTGCGTATTGGCCACGGCCTTATTATAGCTATGGGTGTACCCCCCGATATTGTATTGATCAGCCAGGTAGCTAATGCCGGTTATCGGACTGGTAAGAGCTGACCCGCCACAGTTTACATTAATGCTAAAGGCCTGATTAATGGGCTGACCATTACAGCCACAATTACCATCGGTGATATCATTCTGAGTGGTGGAATCGCCATCATCGCAAGCCAAACCTGCCGCCGGACAGCTGCTATTCAATAATACATTTTGCTGCAGCACATCTCCAGCGCTATAGTAGTATATTTCGGCTGAGGCCTGATTTAAATTCTGGCTCGGAGCCTGGAAATACATCCGCTGTAAAAGTGAATCTCCAGCCGCAATTATATTTCCGCTGATATCAGTGAATTGCAAAAAGCTCAAAGCATTGCCACTGGCCAGTACTGAATCGATAGTGCGAGCGACAGTATCTTTATTTACTACATAAAAATCAAGGGAGTCAAGAGCGCCAGCTGCGGTGTTAAAGCTCAGAGACGAATCACTGAGATACCAAGTACGATTTGCTACCGGCTTAGTACTCGACTTTCGAATTTCAATCGCTACTAAGAGACTATTGTCTACACTGGCGGCAGTATTAATATCCAATTGACCGTCATTTACATTCACCTTAAATGTTTCAGTATAAGCGCTTGCCCCACCACCCGCAGCGGTGAAAATATCCAAATCATCTAATATCAAATTCCCTTCGACACTGATATCAGACACCCGTCGTCCAGCACCCATCAACCAAGCTTGCAACTCCGCAAAGTGCAGACTAATTTCATACTCACCACTTTCGGGAACTGGTATATGATAGCTCATATTACGACCAATACGAGCAGTGCTAAAGAGCGCAGAATCCTGGGTATTAGCTACACCATTGCTATACGAATGGGTATAACCACCAATATTGTATTGATCGGCCAAATAAACCTTTCCGGTGATGGGACTAGTTAGAGCCGCACCACCACAGTTAATGTTTAGGCTAAAGCTGGATGGGCCCGGATTAATTGGGGTTCCGACACAATTGCAATTCCCGTCTTCCACATCATTTTGGGTAGTAGCATCGCCATCATTACAAGTGGTTCCGGCAGCCAAACACTGGGCATGCACCGATAGATTTTGCTCTAGACTATCGCCATTGCTGTAATACCAAATTTTAGCAGATCCACTAAAAGCCTGGTTGGGCGCCTGGAAATGCAATTGACCCAAAATAGAATCTCCAGCATTTACAAGTTGTCCAATCGCAATTTGACTTTGTACATAAGCAGCGGCATGGCCTGTAATCCGCAAGGAATCAATTTGGCGACTTTGTCCATCGGCATTTACCCAATAGAAACTAGCCGAATCCTGGCTACCTACCTGGGTGCTAATGCTAATTTGATCTTGCGACAGATAGGGATCTTGATAGCTTGGGTAATAAGAGCTCAAATCAATGGCTACCAGAACACTATTATCCACACTCGCCGCAGTTTGAATATTCAAAACTCCATCCGTTACCACAACGGTGGCAGTAGCCGAATAAGCCTTGGCTCCACCACCAGCTAAATTGTAGATATCGAGATCATCAAATACCAATTGACCTTCCAGGGAAATGTCGAAAACCCGACGACCACTGCCCATCAACCACTTTTGCAATTCAGCGAAATGCAAGCGCAGTTCATAAGTTCCGGCTTGAGGTACGGGAATATTGTAACTCATATTACGACCAATGCGAGCAGTGCTGTACAATGCCGAATCCTGGGTATTGGCCACACCATCGCTATAGGTATGGGTATAGCCTCCAATATTGTATTGATCGGCCAGATAGCTTTTACCGGTGACCGGACTAACCATAGCGCCACCACCACAGTTAATATTTAAACTGAAGGCAGGGGGAGTAATCACTTCTCCGGCACAATTACAATTGCCATCGGTAGTATCGTTTAAGGTAGCAGGATTGGCATCATCGCAGCTTAAGCCCGCTGCCGGACAAGCCGCTTCGCCGGATAAATTCAGGATTAAAGGCAAAGCCTCCCCTCCATAATACACTTGCATCTGTGCACTGCGCACTACCGGTGTTGTGCTTTGGGGATGGAAATACACTTTGAAGTTCTGGCTGTAAGCCGATGGAAGTGCGGATCCTGAATTAAGATTGTGACTAAAATCGCTGGCTTGTGCTCCCTGTACTCGAATAGAATCTATACTCAACAGCTGACTACTGGCATTGCTAATACTTAAAGTGGCACTATCAATGCTTCCCGTGGCTAAAGTTTGAAAGTGATAGGAACTAGCGCTGAGTTCCAGTCCCGCTGCACTTGGCATCAATTCAATGGCCGAAAGCTTCGCATTATCGGCCAGGCCCACTAAACTTAAATCCAGGCTGCCATCATTAATCTCTACGCTATAGCTTAAGATATGAGCCGTATAGCCACCCACCGTATCGTAGATATCCAAAGCGGCTTCAATCAATTGCCCCTCAGCATTAATATCGAATACCCTGGCCCCAGTCACAAAATTAGGAGCATAGATTTCAGCAAAATGTAAATTCAGTTGATAGCGACCATTGGCCTCAACCGGAATGCTATAAGCGAGATTAGAGGCCCAACGTTCCGTTTGATAAAGCTGCTCATCCTGAGTTCCATTAATACTATTTTGAGTAGAATAGCCACTGCCATTTAAGAAGTAATTATCCCCTTCAAAGAGATTTCCATTCTGCGCTTGATACTGAGGTCCACCGCAATTAATACGTATGGCATCAACCGTTTCTACTTCTACCGAAACCGGAATTGAGAATTCAGAATTGCTGGCAGTGCTGTACACCTTCAAGGTATCGAAGCTAGTATGATTAGCAGCTGTACTTAAATTGATAGCCAGACTATCACCTGCCGCTAAATGAATGGGGAAAGTGTAATTGCTTTGCCAATTAAAATCAGCTGTAGCTAAACTCAGGGAGTCTATTATCAAGGCTTGCGATCCATTTTTACTGCTTAGATAAAAAGTGCTTTGCGCATTTTGCCCTACCGCCAAGCTGCCGAAATCAATTGTTGCCGGACCACTGAGCACGCTACGAGTATCGGCCTGCAAGCTGGGACTTTGAATCGCTCCAAAGCTAAATACCTCATGACTTTCTAATTGACCACCACCCTGATTAGGAGAGCCACTGGCCAGATAAATCGCTTGTTGATTTACAATGGCCTGGGTACCATGGCGACCTACATTCAAGGTATCGAGATAGCGCCAGCTGGCATCACTTAAGTTTAAGGCCTGAGTTAAATTACTGGCTTGGGAACTGGAATTCTCCCCGCCAATCAAAATCAGCTCATTGCCAATTAAAGCTACGGAAGCTCCTGCTTGGGGGTTCGGCAAATTATTGGGCAAGGTGGCCCAAGTCGAAGAGGCAAAATCATACACATCTACCTCGGGAATGGTGGCGCCAAAAACCCCGCTAAATCCGGTTTTTCTCCCGCCAGCAGCATAGAGTTTTCCATTGGCCAATAAAGCATGGAAGTGATCCCTTTCCCGAGGGGCATCGGCTAAAGTGGTCCAGGTATTGGTATGAGGATCATAGGCATCAAACCAGGGCACCCAGCCACTTATATGACCCTGTTGGATTCCGCCGAGCACATAAATTTTATCTTGATAAACCACTACCCCGGCGCTACCTCTCCTACGGTTGGCAGGTATTTCAGCACCTTGATGCCAAGCATCAGCCAAAGGATCGTAAATGTAAATATGGCTTAGAGGCTGTTCATTAGGGAAGGAACCCGTCATCCCGGCTACGGCGTATATTAAACCATCTAATTCTACCGCTTGATAGTGATGCAAATTAAAAGGCGGGGCTGCCCCTTCCTTCCATAAACCGGTGCTGGGATCGTATAAATTAGCATTGGATCCATGCTCACGACCGCCAATTAAAACAAAGTACTTTCCAGCCTGAACATAAGAGGCTTCATGTCGACCTTGGGGACAAGATCCGGTGCTGCCATTCCATTGGCAATTGCTGCCATCATGTACGAAGCTCCAATCGCCACTGAGAGTATTGGCTTGAAAACTAGCTTTAATGAAATCATAGGTAGCATTAAAAGATGCCGTTCCACTTGATTTCCCTGCCGCTACTCCAATTGCTAATGCTTCTTGATTCTGAAATAAATTCTGTAAAAAGCTGGGGAAGGCAATAGCTGTACCTACATCTTGCTTGCCATTTCCTAAATTGATTTTCGCCTGAAGGCTTTGACTTAGAGGATTCAATTCTAAAAAGAGGGAAATCTCTGCGGCGGAGGTCAGGCCGCTAAGAGCATAATCCAAGCGAGTAGTCCCGCCATTCTCTTCTATCCAAATGCTGAGCATCGGATTACCATTATTAGCGCGGATTCCATAGAGGATGAAATTATCCTGGTCGCCCTTTCCTATATAGAAGGCATGGAACTGATCTCCCTGAGGATTCCCCTGGAAGATGGGTCCTACCAAGGCCGTTTCTATCTCAAAAGGCAATTGTGCCTGAGCCAGGTCCATTCCAAATTGAAAACCATTTTTCAAACTATTGGCAGGTCCAACAGGACTACCTTCCGGAACATCATTAAAAGAGAGTAAGCCAACCGCTCCACCGGCAATAATCTCAGTGGCACTATTATCCTCATGAAAATAAAGATCGAGGTAATCATCTTGTTGATTGCTCATAAAACCAGTAAAGCCCAACCCGTAAAGGCCAAAGCCCGGATCTCCATTAAGAAGCGGATAATCAAAAGCCAGGCTGAGTCCGGCACCATTGCTAGCATCCAAAGCAAAGTAATCGAGGCTATCGGCCAGACCATCATCGTCATCATCAGGATCATTTAAATCGCTGACCTTAAATCCGCCAATCAGGCTCTGGTCTTTATCCGCCGGGAAACTGGCACCGCTGCAAGGATTGGTTCCATTATCCATTTCATCGGCATTGCTGTAGCCATCATTATCCTCATCGAGGCTAGTGCTGTACGCTCCGGTGCAGGAACTAAAATCCTGAGGTTCAAAAATGGTAATGGCATTGGAGCCATAGGTAGCGGCCCAAATGGTACCTGGGAAAATCTCATCATCTGCCTGAGCAGTAACATCCAGAGGCACCGCCCCAAAACCGGTGGCCAATACGCTAACATCGGAATTGCTATTGATGGTTCCCTGAGCATTGAGCTTAACGCGATAAATATTCCCGTTAAAGCTGGCCGCCAGGAGGTTATTCTCCATTTCGCCATTAAAGTTGCTGGCCGGATATCTTGCCAAACCATTGGTAGAAGCGGTAATCGTATAAAGAGAGGCATCATCTACCCCAGCATTTTGGAAGTCGCCTTCAATAGGATGCGCCAAACTGGGATCTACCGGAGGCCAATCTACAGGTAAAGTACTATCCACATTAGAGGTGAATTGGGTGCGCCACACTCCATTTTGACCACCGGCTCCATCCGCATGATCATGGGTAAATAAGCCCGCTCCCAGCGGATTAGCCCGCACAGGATTAGGGTGACCACCATAGTATCCAGCTCCGCTAATAAAATGCAGTCCGTCTTTATTATTCACCATAGCATCATTGGGTCCGGGGCCGGTTGATCCAGGCTCTCCCACAACCCATTTATTGGTAGCAGTACCCACACCTTCATTGTCAGGATGACCACCCCAACCCTGGTTGGCGCCATTGTCCCAGGTGTACATCCGGCCGTCCTCCATCAATACAATATCATAGGCATTACGGAAGCCCGAAGCATAAACTTGCACCGGTCCGTTCACAACCCACTTAGCCTGATTTAGTCCATCATTACCACCAAAGGGGTCATTAATATCAATACCATCATAACCCGCTTGATTGGGATCATCAATACCATTGGCATTGGCGCGAGTGGGATCATCGAGGGTGGGTAAGTCGTAAACATATTGTGCTCCTTGCGCATCCGTTAATATGGGCATCGCATCCAGCACATTGAGATCTATGGATAAAATCGCCGCCGAAAGGGCGTATTCATTTAAGAAGGCAAAGTTGTTGGAAGGTGATCCGGCATTGGTATTGCCACCTGCCGCGATATAGAGAATATTGTTTTGCTTATCTAATTGCAGACCATTGGTCGCATGATTCTCCTCCGAACGCGCCAATCCTCGCACCAGATCAATACGCTGCCAGGTAGTTCCATCCCAAATAAGTTTAGAGATCATCCCCGAATTCGAGTCCAGATTTTTATCCGAACCGCCACCACCGCCGCCAATACGATAATCGCTGCTGGTAACATAAATGATAGGCTGGCCTGCTGTTCCATCCACCAATAAACCGGTGATTTGCCTTTGTACGGTAGCATGCAAGGTGCCATCATCATTGTGATTCTGAATTTGCTTGATGGCCAGAATAGTTTCGGTTGCCGTTACCTGATATGCACCATTCGACTGGCGTTGCACGGTATAAGCATAGATTTCACCACTTTGCACCGATACGTAGAGACGACCATCAGGACCAAAATCCAGGGAAGTAGGATTGGTGATGGAAACTCCGCTTAAGCCGCCGGAACTAAAGTTCACCTGGGCAGACAGAGTAAAAGTCACTAAAATTAGACTGAGAATGGGGAGTATTCTTTGGAGTTTCATAGGCCTGGTAAAATGTGCTGAAAAGTCTGGCCATTTTAGGCAGCCACCAATAAATTTCGATTAATGGATTTAATAAGTAGTTGATTGGCAACAGCTAGCAAGCTTAAAAATTCAACAGGTATTTTTAATTTTATGATTCCAAGGCTCCTTAAAAAACCGCAAATTTGCCGCCACGGGGACTTGAAGGAATTTCTTTGCCTTCAAAGCAGTTTAAAATTGCAAGCACCCACACAATCAATTAAATAAAGCCCTATCTTTGCCGCCCTTTTTAAATTAATTAATCGGGTCGCGAACCCTTTAACAATTAATCATGGCAACAAAAATTCGTTTGCAACGTCATGGCCGCAAAGGCCGCCCTATCTTCACAATTGTAGCAGCTGACTCTCGTGTAAAGCGTGATGGTAAATACATCGAGCGCTTAGGTCAGTACAATCCCAACACTAATCCTGCGACTATCGAAATCAATTTCGAGCGTGCTTTAGATTGGGTAATGAAAGGGGCTCAGCCTACCGATACGGCTCGCGCTATCTTACGCTACAAGGGGGTAATGATGAAAAAACACCTTTTAGATGGTGTTAAAAAAGGTGCATTTGACGAAGCTGAAGCTGAAAAGCGTTTTGATGCTTGGATGGAAGAAAAATCTACCAAGATCAATTCAAAGAAAGACGGCCTAACTAAAGCTCAAGAAGATGCTAAAGCTAAAGCTCTGGAAGCTGAGCGCGTGGTGAATGAATCCCGCAAAGCTGCCGAAGCCGAAGCTGCTGCTGAAGTTGAAGCCGAAGCTAGCGCTGAAGAGGCCGCTACCGAAGAAGCTCCTGCAGAGGAAGCTGCTTCTGAGGAAAAAGAAGGCTAAAAAAACAAAGCTGATGCGCATCGAAGATTGTTTTCAACTCGGGCACATCAGCCGTTTACATGGCTTTAAAGGCGAAGTCGTGGCCGTTTTCGACACCGACCGACCCGAAGCCTACGAAAATTTGGAATCAGTTTTTCTCGAAGATCGAGGGGAACTGATTCCTTTTTTTATTGACGAAAGTAGCCGCAATTCCAAAGGGCATTTCATCTTGAAATTGGAAGAGGTAGATGATGAACCAGCGGCCCGTCAATTAGTAGGGAAAGAGCTTTGGCTTCCACTAAGCGTCCTCCCTCCTTTGGATGGCAAGAATTTCTATTTCCACGAGGTTATTGGCTTTCGCCTGATACATCAAGGTCAGGAAATCGGGATCTGCGAAGATGTTCTCGACACCAGCGCCCAGCCTCTTTTTAAGGTGATTGACGCCGATCAAAAGGAAATTCTGATCCCGGCCATCGACCCATTTATCCTGCGTATTTCCCGCGAAGAGCAGCTCATAGAAATGGAGCTCCCTGAAGGCTTGTTGGAGCTTTATCAGGTTAATGCCTAAGTCTCCCGCCCCTTTTCAATTTCAGAAATTCAGTTTGGCGCATGATCAATCTGCGCATAAAGTAGGTACCGATTCACTGGCTTTGGCCGGATGGCTTAAAGCCTCAAATCCCCAATCTATTTTAGATTTTGGCAGCGGCAGCGGTCTGCTTAGCTTACTAATGGCCCAAAGGTTTACACAGGCCAGCATTGATGGTCTGGAAATCGATAAAGCCTCCTGGCAACAAAGCTGCGAAAATGCCCAAGTCTCTCCCTGGTCAGAACGCATTCAATTCCACCATCAGGATTTAATGGACTGGGAAACGGAAAACCGATATGATCTGATCATCAGCAATCCACCCTATTTTTCAGAAAGCCTTTTGGCTCCGGAAAAACGTCGTGCCCAGGCCCGCAGTGCCAGCACAGAGACCTTTATGCTTTGGATGCAAAAATTAAGGAATATGCTTTCGGTAGACGGAAGCCTGGCCTTAGTCCTGCCAGTTCAAGAATGGGAAGACTATCAAGATCAATACAGGGAAATGGGGCTATTTGCTCATCGCATGGCTTTAGTCCATCATCATGAATCGGCTGAAGCCAATCGAGTGCTCATCCAACTTAGCAAGCAATCTGGCTCCTTGGAAAAAGAGGACTTGATTTTATACGCTTCGGCGCACAGCCATGTTCGACATCCTCAATACCAAGAACTGGTGCAAGAATTCATGCTGCCCCAAAATGGCTAAATTCGCCCCAAAGCTTAATTATGATGGGAGCTTTCAGCTCGTATGAGATTGTACTAATCCTCATTCTCCTGATCACACCGCCGGTTTTAGCGGTACGTGATTTAAGAGAAAGACAAGATATTGAGCCTAAACAAAAATTATTCTGGGCCCTTTTCATTGCCCTTTTCCTCTTCTTTGGCTCCTTGATTTACGGATTGTACCGCTTTCGCGGAAAGCGCACTAATTAATAACCGCGGTAGGGAACTTCTTTCTCGGTAAAGGAAATACCGTAATCGGCTAACTCATCCAACATGGGCATATAAATCTCCTTTGTAATCGGAATTTGCACCCCCGGTGTATGGATATTTCCATTTAAAATATGGCGAGTAGCAATCGCTAGAGGTAGACCTACGGTGCGTGCCATCGCGGTTTCACGACTGTTTTTACCCAGGGCTACCATGGAAGATTCGATCATCTTCTTCTCTCCATTTAGCCTATAGCCAAACTTGTGAAACATCACGATCATATCCTTCTCATCTTTACCCAAGGTCCATTTGGTTTCTAAGATGCGCTGCAATACTTGAGCCGGAGTGGGACGATCCAAACCAATGGGGGTGTCGTCAAAAATTCCCAACCAGCTAAGTTTCTCCATCAATTCACTATCCTGAGGAATATGGAGGTAATGCATCAATTTAAGCTCTACAGAATCCTGTGGATTATAGGCCAGGAAGAGATTGGTAAAATCGCGGAAAGTCATTTCAGGACTTACTTCCAATTGATAGGAATCATCAGTCATCCCTAATTTCACGAAAACATCCCAGGCCCGGCAAAATCCCGGACGGCGGAAAGTTCCGCGGTAAATAGTAGGTATGGACTGTAAACCGTAAACATCGCGGTATTTCAAAGAATCGCGATTGGCATAGCCCTCAAATCTACCATAGCCATCAATTGCGATGATTTCGGTACGGCGGAATAATTGGTGATATGGGATGTATTTATATTTCCCTTCCTGAATAAATTTTACGGCACCGCCACTACCGGCCAAAACCACATTACGGGGATTCCAGGTGAATTTATAATTCCAGGGATTATCATCATTTTCGGGCGCAACCAATCCGCCGGTGAAGCTTTCAAAAAGCAGCATTTCGCCACCCATCGCTCGGATCTGATCGATGACCTTCATGGCACTGAGGTGATCAATACCTGGATCTACACCAATTTCATTAATTAAAATAACACCAGCCTTCTTGGCTCTTTCATCCAGGGCCTTCATTTCATCACTGATATAAGAGGCTGTCAGCATATGTTTTCCTAGGGCAATGCAATCACTAGCTACTGGAATATGCATATGAGCGGGTAGCATGCTCACCACGATATCAGCTTTGGAAATAGCATTTACCCGGCTAATTTCATCATTCACATCGAAGCTTACTGCTTCCATTCGCGGATGCTCGCCTGCCTTTTCTCTGGCAAGCTCAAAGTCTTGATCGGCAATAATCAGATACCAATCTTCTTGCTCGCTATGTTGTTTGATATACTCGACAAATGAATAGGTGGAGCGGCCTGCCCCAATTAAAAGGATGTGTCGCATGAGGTGAATTTGGGCGACAAATTTATAATTATCGCTCTGCGCCCTACCTTTGATTAAATTTTTCTTTCATGGCGTTCGGGCGATTTATTTTTATCCTGTTTCTTCTGCTGTCGCAAGTGGCCCATGCTCAGACCATTCTGATGTTTGAAGATCAAACTAAGACTGGTTTTAAATTGATAATGAATAATTATCTGCAAAACGAAACTGCTTTACCGAAGCTCAATCTTCAGAAATTCCCGGATGCTGAAAATGAAGTTTATCTGGTTTTGGAAAACGGAATTCACATCAAGCGAAAGCTCCCTAAACTTCCCAAAGGCAATCATAAATACGTTATCTACAAAGATTTTAAAGGCAAGCATCACTTGCGCTATCGCGGCATTTCTACAGAATTGAGTCAGTCGGCTCTAATGTTTGATTATAAGGAAATGCTTGTTTTTAATGAACCGGCCATTGCGGCAATTCAGCAAGCGGATACCCTCTCGCATTTTCCAGATTTGCAGCAGAATCAAATAGCCCTGGCTCGCAAAGATTCGCTGCAAAAGGACAGTCTGAAATTGGCCTTAGCTGAGCAACAACAGGCCGAAGCTCTCCAAAGAAAAAAGGATAGCCTGAATGCAATGAGTCTGGTGGCGGAAGTTTCTAATCCGCTTAAAAAAGACAGTATAAAAGTGGTGCTAGCTGAGGCCTCGCTTGAAGCTAAAAGTCAAGCAGAAACAATTACTGCCATCGACAGCAGCACATTGGCTACCACTCCGGTTGAGGCACTTAAAGCGGGCGGCTTTGGCACCTTTATTTTAAGCTTTGAAAGCAGCGATTTTGAATTCGACAAATTGAGCATGGCCAAGGAGTTTGCCTCTAATGAGAAGCTCAAGGCGGAGGAAGCTCAACAGATATTAAAAGGTTTAAAGTATGATCAAAGCCGCCTGGATTTCTTGCAGTTTCTGCTCACAAATCAAAGCGATCTAAAAGACTCACAAACGCTATTAATAGGCTGTTTAGACTTCGACTTAAGTAAGGAACAAGCCAAATCATTATTTAAAAAATGAAGCAACAATCCCTAATTCGGATCATTGGACTCTCTGGCGCTATTGCCGTTATACTGGGAGCTTTGGGCGCTCATGCCTTAAAGGAACATTTAAGCCCTGAACAAATCGCTAGTTTCCAAACCGGTGTTCGCTATCAAATGTGGCATACTATAGGCCTTCTCGCTATGCTCTATATCGGGGAAAAATTGAAGTTGAGCAAGGCGATTATTTGGCTGTGGATTGCAGGCATAATCTTATTTTCTGGCAGTATTTATTTATTGAATCTGGATGACTTAATGGGACTGCAATTATCCTTTCTCGGACCCATTACTCCATTGGGCGGATTATGCTTCATTGCGGGCTGGATACTTTTGGTAGTCGGTACTTTAAGAAAATAGCCCCATTCAGTAAGTGTACTTTTTACGCTTATTAAAAAGTTCTTTTTTTGTGATAAAAATCAGAGTATGACCGCTGATTAGTCTTAATTTTGCCTCTAAATAATTGCTGATCAAAATTAAGCACTATGAGTTTCAAAGAAGTGAGACCAGCTCAGGATTCCTTGGAGCGCTACGGAATTAAAAATTCCGACGCCAAATGGAACCTCTCCCCTTCTGATCTTGAAAAAATCACCCTTGAAAAAGGATTAGGTGAGCTAGCCGACTCCGGAGCTTTAGCCATTGACACAGGCAAGTTTAAGGGTCGTTCTCCACAAGATCGCTTTATCGTAAAAGACGAAATCACCCAGGACGCCGTATGGTGGGGTAATATCAACATTCCTTTTGAACCTAATCATTATAGCAGCCTTAAAGGCAAAGTAGGCGAATACCTCAGCGGTAAAGAGATTTATGTTCGGGATGTATATGCCTGTGCGGATGATCGTTATCGTCTTAAAATTCGTGTTATCACCGAATTACCATGGTCGAATATTTTCGCCAACAACATGTTCTTACGTCCTAGCGAAGAAGAACTAAAAGACTTTGAACCCGACTGGGTAGTATTAAACGCTCCAGGATTTGAAGCAGATCCAGCGGCAGATCACACCCGTCAAGGAAACTTCGCCATCTTAAACTTCAGCGATCAAATGGCTGTAATTGGTGGCACCGGATATACCGGAGAGATCAAAAAAGGAATCTTCTCGGCCCTCAACTTTATTTTACCTCATCAAAAAAATGTGCTCAGCATGCACTGTTCTGCGAATGTGGGACAGGATGGTGACACGGCGCTTTTCTTTGGGCTCTCCGGTACCGGTAAAACAACCTTAAGTGCAGATCCTCAACGTAAACTTATCGGCGACGATGAGCACGGTTGGACTGCAGATGATGTTATTTTCAACTTCGAAGGGGGTTGCTACGCTAAGGTTATCGACCTAAGCGAAGAAAAAGAACCCGATATTTTCCGTGCCGTTAAACCCGGTGCTTTACTGGAAAACATCGTTTTCAAAAATGGTAGTAAAGAAGTAGATTACCATGATAGCAGCTTAACTGAGAACACTCGTGTAAGTTACCCTATCGAACACATCGAAAATATCCAGGTTCCTTCTAATGGCAAGAATCCTAAAAACGTATTCTTCCTTACCTGTGATGCCTACGGTGTATTACCTCCCATCTCTAAATTAACTCCGGGTCAGGCCGCCTTCCACTTTATCAGTGGTTACACTGCCAAGGTTGCTGGTACGGAAGAAGGTATTACTGAGCCTCAAGTAGCATTCTCTGCTTGCTTTGGTGCTCCCTTCATGCCTCTACACCCTACCCGTTACGCGGACATGCTGAGCGAAAAAATGCAAAGCTCTAATGTAAACGTTTGGTTAGTAAACACTGGCTGGTCTGGTGGTGCTTATGGAGTGGGTAACCGCATGAAATTGAAATACACTCGCGCCATGATTACCGCCGCTTTGGAGGGTAAATTGGACGATGTTGAATACCGCACTCACGAGGTATTTGGTTTGGCTATGCCTACCACTTGCCCTAATGTCCCTGAAGAAATTCTTTTCCCTCGCAATACCTGGGAAAACAAAGATCAGTACGATCAAACTGCCAATAATCTGGCGAAGAAGTTCTTAGCCAACTTTGAGAAATTTGCTGATTATGCCAGTGAAGAAATCATGGCTGGAGCTCCTAAAGTTTCAGAAAAGGTAGGTTAATCTTCAGACCTAAATTCTTAGAGTCCCGACTTCTATTTTAGGAGTCGGGATTTTTTTTGACTAATTCACAAAGCTGCTGTATAAGCACTGGAGAATTTTGTTCGGAATTAAAACGCTTGCGCTATTTTCGTGTACCGATAGGGATGAGTAGAACGGCACGTACAATTTACCACTCCGGATGGGTTCTGATGATTTCCGGACTAGTCCTGATTTTTGTACCGGATCAGGTAGCACTGTTTTTCTGGAAGGATACCGTGCCTGATTTTTGGCTGCGCACCTTGGGCTACTTCATGTTTATTGAAGGGCTTATCTCCTACAAAAGCAGCTATTACGAAGTAAATGGACTCTACCGTTGGATCATCAATTATCGAATGCTCCAACCCGCCTTTTTCACCACTTTATTAATTGTGGATTTCGCTAATCCAGGTCTCATGCTCTATTCCACCATAGAGCTCATTCTGGGCATTTACAGCTTCCTGGCCTTTAAGCAGGATAATCTTTAAGCTGCTTTAAAGTAAGTCATTCGCCAAATTAGCCAGCTCTGAGCGTTCTCCTTTCTCCAATAAAATGTGGGCAAAAAGCTTATTCCCTTTGATCTTATCAATCAGATAGCTCAAACCATTCGACTGTTCATCCAAATAAGGCGTATCAATTTGGTTCACATCACCGGTAAACACGAATTTCGAATTTTCGCCAGCGCGAGTGATAATGGTTTTCACTTCATGCGGGGTAAGGTTTTGAGCTTCATCTACGATAAAGATCACATTCGATAAACTTCGTCCGCGGATATAGGCTAAAGGCGTTACCAAGAGCTTTTCCGAATTCACCATCTCATCAATCTGCTTGTACTCCTTGTCTTGTTCCTTAAACTGGTTTTTAATGAACTTTAGATTATCCCAAAGCGGCTGCATATAGGGATTAATCTTAGCCTTCATATCACCGGGCAAGAAGCCAATATCTTTATTACTGAGTGGCACGATGGGCCGCGCCAGGTAAATCTGCTTAAAATCGCGTCTTTGCTCCAGAGCACCGGCCAAGGCCAGTAATGTTTTTCCGGTTCCGGCCACTCCACTAAGCGTAACCAGTTTTACATCGGGATTAGCAATGGCATGCAGGGCAAAGGCTTGTTCTGCATTGCGCGGTTTAATACCGTAAAAACTTTTCTTCTCAATCTGATCCAAGCTTTCTTGATGAGCATTGTAAAAAGAAAGTGTGCTGCTCTTACTGGCTTTTAATATGTAGAAATGATTATTCTGCTTTTTAAATGCGGGGTATGCCTGCTCCACTTCTTCAACCGCTAAGCTTTTAGATTTATACAGCTTGTCAATTAAATCCTGATCGAAATCCTCCAGATTAGTTTTGCCGGTATAAAGGCTTTCCACATCCTTAATCTTGCCGGTTTCATAATCTTCAGCGGTAATGTTTAGAGCCTTGGCTTTAAGCCGAAGGTTTATGTCTTTGGTCACCAGAATTACCTTGCGTTCGGGTTCTGCCAAACTCAAGTTTAGGGCCGCATTTAAAATTTTGTGATCGTTTTTGGTGGCGCCAAAAATGCTTTGGGCATCTTCAGCTTGGCCACGAGTATCCATTATCACCTTAAAGCTGCCTTTGCTGCCGCCATTTAGTGAAATCCAATCATTAATATTCTGCTCACCGGCCTTCCGGTCGATCAGGCGAATAAATTGACGTGCCTCATAATTCTTGGTATCGCTACCCTTTTTAAACTCATCCAACTCCTCCAATACTGTAATTGGAATCGCCACATCATGCTCATCAAAATTCATGATGGAATTGTGGTCATAGAGAATCACCGAAGTATCCAAAACGAAGATCTTGGGATCTTTTTTCGCTCGGGTCTTTCGGGTGCTGGTTTTCGCTTTGGTAGCGCTTGTTTTGGTCGATTTTGAGGTCTTGCTGCTGGCAGCAGAGGCTTTCGCTTTAGCGGGCATAAATGAGATTTAGCAATTCGACATCTCTAATTTACTGAAGTGAAATAGCCTTTCGACCGTCGGCCTTTAGCTTCTATCCACAAAATTCGCCTCTGCCTGTTGAAAAAATTAAAATACCTCTCGGGCAATACTCGCTATATTGTCAGGCCGTCCCATGCTGTAAAAATGAATAGCAGGCGCACCAGCAGCTTTTAATTCTTTGGCTTGCTGAATTCCCCACTCAACCCCAACTTGTCGCGCCGCAGCATTGTCTTTACAATCAACTACTGCTTTCACCAGTTCATCCGGCAAGTCTACTTTAAAGAAATGCGGTAAGAAACTTAAATGCTGTTTAGTTGATAAAGGCTTTATCCCTGGAATAATTGGAACCTTAATGCCGGCCTTGCGACAACGATCCACAAAATCAAAATACTTGCGATTATCAAAGAAGAGCTGAGTAACTATATAATCGGCTCCGGCATCTACCTTCTCTTTCAAGTATTCAATGTCCTTATTTAAACTGGGCGCTTCGAAATGCTTTTCAGGATAACCCGCCACCCCAATAGCAAAATCAGTGGGTGCAGAATTCTGGAGCTCATCATCCAAATATCGTCCTTGATTCATGGCTTTGATTTGCCCTACCAGGTCTTTGGCATAGGTATGTCCATCCGCTTCCGGCGCAAAGAAACGTTCATTCTTCATGCTATCCCCCCGCAAAGCCATGATATTCTTTACGCCTAAAAAATCGAGATCGATCAAGGCATTCTCCGTATCCTCTTTTGAGAACCCACCGCAAAGCATATGTGGTACGGTATCAACCTTATATCGGTATTGCAAGGCAGCACAAATGCCTACCGTTCCCGGGCGCTTACGCACGGTCTTTTGTTCAAGCAATCCGTTGGACAAACGCTTATAGATTACCTCTTCCCGATGGTAGGTCACATTAATGAAAGGAGGTTTAAACTCCATTAAGGGGTCGATCACCTTGTAGATGTCTTCTATCTTCTGCCCTTTTAAAGGAGGTAAAATCTCGAAGGAAAACAAGCTCCCTTCCGCCTTTGCAATATGTTCGGTTACTTTCATAAGTTATAATTCAAATTTGGACGCAGCCATTTTTCGGCTTCCTCCTGGCTAATTCCTCTTCTTTGGGCATAATCCGCCACCTGATCCTGATCAAGCTTCCCTAAACCAAAATAGCGGGCTTCAGGATGGGCAAAATAATAGCCCGATACACTGGCCGCCGGATTCATAGCCAAACTCTCGGTTAAGCTCATGCCTATTTCTTCGGCTTCTAAAATTTCGAAGAGGGTGTTTTTCTCTAAGTGATCCGGACAAGCGGGATAGCCTGGCGCCGGGCGAATGCCTTGATATTTCTCGGCAATTAATTCATCATTATTTAAGGCTTCATCCTTAGCATAGCCCCAATGCTTTATTCGCACTTCACGATGCATATACTCAGCTGCTGCTTCAGCCAAGCGATCTGCTAAAGCTTTTAATAAGATGGACGAGTAATCATCGTGATTGGCCTTGAATTCGGCCAGCTTACTTTCAATGCCCAGGCCAGCGCAAACCGCAAAGGCACCCACATAGTCAGATTGTTCGGCCGCCACAAAATCGGCCAAAGCCATATTAGGCGCCCCCTTGGCTTTTTGACTTTGCTGACGCAGGCTGAGCAGCAGCGCTTTCTCCTTTCCATTCTCATACAATTGAATGTCATCGGCCCCTTTGCGCTGTGCTTCCCAAATCCCAAAAACGCCTTTGGCTTCAATCCAGCTTTCGCTGATGATCTGATCCAACATGGTCTGAGCATCATCAAAGA
The DNA here is from genome assembly GCA_002501205.1 of Flavobacteriales bacterium UBA7878. Lineage (GTDB taxonomy): Bacteria > Bacteroidota > Bacteroidia > Flavobacteriales > Schleiferiaceae > Croceimicrobium. The sequence goes on along the minus strand of DLRW01000075.1, from coordinate 110,248 downwards.
GCTTTTGCGCTTCGGCACCTACCAGCTCATCTTCCAAAATTCGAGGATATTTCCCGTGCAATTGCCAGGTCTGAAAAAATGGGGTCCAATCAATATACTCCCGCAGTACTGCCAAATCAAAAGTCAAGGCTGCTTGTCGACCTAATTGAGCTGGTTTGTGAATAGTATCCGGACTAAATTCCAGTTTAAGATGATTAGCTCTGGCCTCTTCCAGACTTAATAAATTACGCTCCTTAGCGCGATTCAAATAGCCTTCACGAACTTTGGCGTACTCGGCTTTCAACTGAGCACCCAGCGCTTCTCTGCTGGCTTTTTGAGTTAGGCTTTGCGCAATGGGCACACTGCGACTGGCATCATTTACATGCACTACAATATTGGAATATTCGGGTACAATCTTCACCGCGGTATGTGCACGAGAAGTGGTAGCTCCGCCAATCATCAAGGGAATATCCAAAGACTGGCGTTCCATCTCCTTGGCCACCTCAATCATCTCATCCAAAGAAGGGGTAATCAATCCGCTTAGCCCGATTAAATCTACTTCTTCAGCTTTGGCCTTTTCGATAATCTCTTGCAGGGGTACCATTACGCCAAGATCTATGATATCAAAATTATTACAGGCTAAAACCACCCCTACAATGTTCTTTCCGATATCATGCACATCGCCCTTTACCGTGGCCATTAAGATTTTACCACGCTTTGACTGATCCGCATTCGCTGCTTTCTCCGCTTCCAAATAAGGCTCGAGATAAGCCACAGCTTTTTTCATTACTCGTGCCGACTTCACCACCTGTGGCAGGAACATCTTTCCTGATCCGAAAAGATCACCAACCACATTCATCCCATCCATTAAAGGGCCTTCGATTAAGCCCAAAACCCGATCGAAATTGGGACGCGCTTCTTCTACATCCGCTTCAATAAAATCAACAATCCCTTTTACCAGGGCATGCTCAATCCGTTTGGATACTGGAGCATCGCGCCAAGCTAAATCCTTTTCCTTGCTGCGTGCTTCGCCTTTTACAGTTTCGGCAAAATCCAGCAATCGTTCCGTGGCATCATCCCGGCGATCGAGCAATACATCCTCCACCCTTTCCATAAGATCCTTGGGCACCTCTTCATATACCTCCAACATACTGGGGTTTACAATACCCATGTCCATTCCATGCTGTATACCATGGTAAAGAAAGGCTGCATGCATGGCCTCTCGTACCAATTGATTTCCGCGAAAGCTGAAAGAAACATTACTTACCCCGCCGCTAACCTTGGCACCGGGAAGATTCTCTTTAATCCATCGAGTGGCCTGGAAGAAATCCAATGCGTTTTTTCGATGTTCCTCAATGCCGGTTGCTACCGGGAAAATATTAGGGTCGAAAATGATATCCTCCGCTGGGAACTTCACCTGATCTACTAATATGCGGTATGAGCGCTCACAAATTTCAATGCGACGTTCATAGGTATCGGCCTGACCTTTTTCATCAAATGCCATTACAATTACTGCGGCCCCATAACGCCGCACCAATTTAGCCTGGCGAATAAACTCCGCTTCCCCGCCTTTTAGACTGATGGAGTTTACGACAGACTTGCCTTGTACACATTTTAAGCCGGCCTCAATGATCTCCCATTTTGAGGAATCAATCATAATGGGAATCCGGGCAATGTCTGGCTCTGCCGCTATGAGATGAAGAAACTTCACCATGGCCTCCTTGCCATCAAGCATGCCTTCATCCATATTAACATCCAAAATCTGCGCCCCGCCCTCTACCTGATCCCGAGCCACTTCCAGGGCTTCATCATAAAGATCTTCCTTAATAAGTCGCAAGAATTTTCGCGAACCAGTTACATTGGTCCGTTCTCCAACATTCACAAAATTGGAGGCTGGCGATATCGATAAAGGTTCTAATCCTGATAACCTCATAGCTGATGCTGAATTTTTCGGGGTTCGAAATTCTTTACCAATTCAGCAATCGCCTGAATATGCTCCGGGTTAGTACCGCAACATCCACCCACCACATTGAGTAAATTCTGTTCCAAATACACTTGCAGCAAGGCCTTCATTTCTTCGGGCCCCTGATCGTATTCTCCAAAGGCATTAGGCAAGCCTGCATTGGGATGCGCCGAAACCGGGAAGGGTGAATTACGATCCAAAATTTGGACATAGGGCCGCAATTGATCTGCGCCTAAAGCGCAATTCAGACCTATAGACATCAAGGGAACATGACTCAAGCTGGTTAAAAAAGCCTCGGTGGTTTGGCCTGATAAAGTTCGTCCCGATGCATCGGTAATCGTCCCGGAAACCATTATCGGATATTCCTTAGCCAAATCTTCAAAGAGTTCCTCCAAAGCAAAGAGGGCGGCCTTGGCATTAAGGGTATCAAAGACGGTTTCCACCAATAAAATATCCACCCCACCGCGAATTAAGGCCTCGGCCTGTTCACGATAATCACGAGCCAAGGTATCAAAGTCAATCGCTCTAAATCCAGGATTATTCACATCCGGACTTAAGCTGGTGGTTTTATTGGTAGGGCCCATGGATCCGGCTACCAAGCGCGGTTTATGCGGTTCCTTGGCAGTAAACTCATCTGCAGCCTCCCTGGCTAATCTTGCCGCGGCCTCATTAATTTCCGGCACCAGATCTTCCATATGGTAATCAGCCATCGAAACACGCGTACTATTGAAGGTATTGGTTTCAATAATATCAGCGCCTGCCGCTAGATAAGCTCGGTGTATTTCTTTGATGATGGTTGGCTGGCTAAGACTGAGCAGATCATTATTCCCCTTCAAATCATAAATATAGTCCTTAAAGCGCTCGCCACGGTAATCTGCTTCTTGCAATTTATGCCTTTGAATCATGGTTCCCATGGCTCCATCCAGCACTAAAATGCGTTCTTCCAGAATTTTAAAAATATCGTCTTTGGTCATAGTTCTTTTACTATCACCTATCCCGAAAGCCCGAATGTTGTGGAATTGTTTGTTTAGAAACGCCTCTCATCTTTCCTCTACAATTTGCCGAGGTGGGAAGTAGCACCCGCCCTAAGGGGTTGCTAAGACATCACAGGGCCCAATCCCTCCGTCTTTCTGGATAAGTATGAGGCAAATGTAATCGCCAGAATTTACTGTTGCAAGTCTTTAGGACGAATGATCCAATCCTGAGGTATTTGACGCGCCTTTTTATAATGATAACGATAGCGGTAGGTCGTACCATTAGGTCCTTGCCATTCTTGCCTTAATGTTCGATCCAAAAAATCGGTTTGTACAACAGACACCCACTTCTTTCCACTTTTAATAGACTGAATCTGCCATCGTCCCTTCGTGTTCTGCGCCAAACGTAAATCCCAGTGCGAGTTACCGATCCAGAATCGATATTGTTGTCCATAGTCCATTGGTGAATATTGAATAAGTCCAAATGGACCCTTATAGCGACGATAGGGCATATTTAACCAGTTCTGACTTAGATCTTCCAACCAAGCCTCCCCCATCTGTTCCAAAAAAAACCAGGGCTGCACCAATAAAGCTAATTGATCTTCCAGCTTTAGATAAGGTACACTATCAATTTGCCCTTGCCAGTTAAAATGGATTTCGAAGTTTCGGCTTTCGCCGGATGTGTCTTCTACTTCGACCTCAAGCCAATCCAAATAATCCCGTTCCTCCATTCGGTTCAGGTAGATAAATGGCAGGTATTCCAATTCATGCTTTTCGTAGGTATAGGTCTTGTAGTTCGGCTCATAAACATAGCTGGTATCGGTTACCAGAAGAATTACATCCAGAACATTAGGGCCAGCATCCTTGGTTTCCTCAGTTTGGATGATATGATGATCCATAACTATCAGTCCATCGTAATTACGCCTCCCTATCCGACGTTTTAATTCCGACCAAGGTGCTTCTTTCGATTGATAGCGTTCTCGATCACCTACTACGATCGCCTGCTCTGGAGATTCGCCTAAATTGAAAATCTTCTCTGCTGAGGGATAAGGTGGGCTTACCAGGGCATTAGCTGGAGGCGCCAGCGTTGCTTGGTAATTGCGACAGGCACCTCCAAGAAGACTGATCAGTAGAAATAAAATAGGGCTGAACAGAGATCGCATAGCCGGGGGTTTTAGCTAAAATGATGCTTGCAAAGTCGATGCCATGAAAATTGAAATGCGCATCCTAAATCAGGAAGAAAATTTTCTACATTTGCCGCCTTAGTGGAGAAATTTGGCTGATTGCGACCACCTTAAAAAATGCTAAAACAGTTTAAGTTTTAAGCAATAGCCTTCTTTAATCTCTGCTCTTCTAACCTTTTTAAAGAAGCATATGTCTTACTTATTCACCTCAGAGTCCGTTTCTGAAGGACATCCCGATAAAATTGCCGATCAGATTTCTGATTCGATTCTAGATCATTTCTTAGCCTTTGATCCAAACTCTAAAGTAGCTTGTGAAACTTTGGTTACCACCGGCCAGGTTGTTTTGGCAGGTGAGGTAAAATCTCAAACTTATCTCGACCTCCAGCAGATTGCTCGTAATGTGATCAACAAAATTGGTTACACCAAAAGCGAATACATGTTCGAGGGTAACTCTTGCGGTATCCTTTCAGCTATTCACGAGCAAAGCCAAGATATTAACCAAGGGGTTGACCGTGGTAATATTGAAGAGCAAGGTGCGGGTGACCAAGGAATGATGTTCGGTTACGCCACTAACGAAACCGAAAATTACATGCCTTTGGCTTTGGATTTAAGTCATCGCATTTTACAAACCCTCGCTGACCTTCGTCGTGATGGAAGTGAAATCGCTTACCTCCGTCCGGATGCGAAAGCCCAGGTAACCATCGAGTACGATGACGATCATAAACCTCAGCGCATTGATGCCATTGTGGTTTCTACCCAACACGATGATTTCGTAAAAGCAGGTAATGGCTTAAATCAGGAGGATGCCGACATCCAAATGCTAAATAAAATTCGTGAAGACATTATCTCTATCCTTATTCCTAAAGTAAAAGCGCAGCTTAGCCCCGAATTGCAAGCTTTGTTTGGTGAGGATATTAAATACCATATTAACCCTACCGGTAAATTCGTAATTGGCGGACCTCACGGGGATGCTGGTCTTACCGGACGGAAGATTATCGTAGACACCTACGGTGGTAAGGGGGCCCACGGTGGTGGTGCTTTTAGCGGGAAAGACCCTAGTAAGGTAGACCGCAGTGCTGCTTATGCTGCGCGTCATATCGCCAAGAACCTGGTAGCCGCTGGTGTGGCCGATCAAATTTTAGTGCAGGTATCCTACGCCATTGGTGTAGTAGAGCCAATGGGGGTATTTGTAGACACCTACGGCAGTGCTAATGTTGACCTTAATGACGGTCAGATTGCCGCTAAGGTGATTGAACTCTTTGACCTGCGTCCAGGTTTGATCGAGAAAAACCTGAAGCTGCGTAATCCTATCTATTCTGCCTCTGCTGCCTATGGACATATGGGTCGAAAGAATGAAACCGTGAAAGTTACTTTCGAACGTCCGGATGGAATTGGCACCGAAAGCAAGGAAATGGAAGTAGAACTCTTTACCTGGGAAAAACTGGACCGGGTAGCGGATGTAAAACAAGCCTTCGGTCTCTAAGACTGAATTGTGATACTATGAGAAAGCCTCCTGGATAAGGGGGCTTTTTTTGTTTGTGGTTTTTACCGCTTCGCTGCTTACTTCACCGCCCGCTTCGCTCGAGAAACAGAGCGCGCAGAGTTACACAGAGGCCTATCGGCTATCAGGGAGACGCTTTGCGAAACTTCCCGTCTACCGGCAGGCAGGAGCCCCTTTGCTTCTTTGCGGTTAGCCCCACCACCCGCTTCGCTGCTTACTTCACCGCCCGCTTCGCTAGAGGCACAAAGGACGCGGAGGTGCACAGAGGTCTAAGGAGATGCTTTGCGAACCTTCCCGCCTACCGGCAGGCAGGTGCTTCTTCGCGTCTTTGCGGTTAGATTCACCGCCCGCTGCGCTACCCGCCTGACGGCAGGCAGGTGCCCCTTTGCTTCTTCCTACCTATCGGCAGGCGGGTGCGGTTAAACCCACGGCACCAAAATTTGAAAGACCAATCCTATTTCCTTGACTCCAATCAAATCTATCGCATCAAACAAACTACCAACGACTAAGGACCAGCTACCATTTCAATCAAATCTACCGTCTATAGTCTATATACTATCGTCTCCCACTAGCTCACTAGCTCTTCTCACAAATCCTCCGGTATTTTCACGCAGAACAAGGTTCTCCCATTATGGAAATACATTACCCGTCGATCAGGGTCGATCACTATTTTGCTGTATATATTTCCAAAAGTCCTAAGCATGGCATTGGGATCATTTAAAAGGTCACCTGTAAGCAGGTCTACAATCACCAATTCTTGGGTAGACATAAACAATTTGCCTTCAAAATAGGTCACCCGGTCTTCAATACCATCGGGTAATTCATCATTAGTCCTAAACAGACTTCCATCACTTTTGTGTAAGATGACCAACTCCGGTCCTCCCCCCTTTAAATAAACCTTATAATCCGATAGGTACATCATCCCCTGGTCAAAGTTGCTAAACCGGGGTTTGGCGATAATCCCACTAAAATCATTAGTCCATATCGAATCTCCGGTCATTAAATCAAGGCAAAAGACCCTGCGTTCCACCGCTCCGTAAACTCTTTGATTATCTACCTGCAGGGGTAATATGCCGCCAAATACATTAAAATCGCGGTTTCGCCACAATAAGGAATCGGCGGTGAGATCATAGGCAAAAATGTCGGTTTGATTCTTATTGGTATAACTACTGCGATTTTTCCAAACCACAATATCATGGCCATCCTCTGTTTCACCAAATCCCAAAGCGGAGAAAAAGGGGACATACTCATCGGTCCGAGTAAAGGGATAGACCGTCTGCCAATCTTCATGATCCAAGGGGCTGCGCAATACCGCCGCGCCATCATCACCATTATACTGTATAGTTGTATAGACATAACCTTTATAAATATAGTTATAGGGGTGATTGCGAGAAATTAAAGAAGCCCATTGCCGGCTGCGAGTCTCCAGGTTCACACAGTCCACCGATCTTTGAGTATTAAGAACTAAAAATTCACCTTCCGAACTGGCACTTTCATTTATATAAGGGACCGCGCCATCAATAAAATCCGACCAAAGGTCAACAATATGGCCATCGGCAGAATCCAAGAACATCAGGGGACTCTCTACCCCCTCCATGGTATATTCTGAACTCACGATTACCATTCCCTTATAGAGAAATGGATTAATTGACAAACTAAAATAGAGTTCGGGGTCCGGCACAATAGGTTGCTGCCATAGAATCTCATAGGCTGGTTTAGATTGAGGTTTTGGTGGCTCATCCCTATCACAACAGCTGGTGAAAAAAATGCCTACAAGGAAGAAACTATTGAGTATAAACATTCTTTTACTTTTCATCGAGCTTAAATTCATTACCCCAATCGCCATTAAATAATTCATTTAATCGCAAGCGGGTTTGTTCATGATTCCTTTCCTGCATATGATTGGTATTTTCCATTTTGGTAGGTATTTCAGCATTCGGGTAATCTGTTTGGGAAGATACGGTTACTACCCCATCATTGGGTTCTTCTATCACCTGGTGACTTACTTTAGGCGAAACAAAACAATTGACCGCATTGGGTGGATTACACTCCAGGGGAGTTTGAACGATAGTTTGCGTAAAGGAATATCCTTGGGTACCACCTAAATCTATTAAACATTCACAATAATAACCCTCTAAAATCGTGGTATCCCTTCTGGCACCGATAAACCTTTTCCAATTCATATTGGCCTGCCCTAACCAATGAGCTGCCCCATTATAAATTATAGCCTTATTGGAGGCGTTTTTTGCCATCGCACTTAGTCCATATGCAGTGGTAGGATGCATAAAATGCAGGGCGGCTAATACCCTATAATTTCTTGCGATGGTGTTTTGAGCATTTTTTTGAGCTACAAAATCATGATACATATAATTAATAGTATCAGGTAGTTCTTGATCACTCACCAAACCAAAGGGATTAGTAGCCAAAATAGAGCCGGAGAGATTGGAGGAATCCGTATCGGCTGTATTGGTCATGGTATGAACAACGCGCCAAAAAACAGGTTCTTGCTCCACTCCATAAAAGGTAACTACCTTCATATCATCCTGTTGCGCAAAGCTTTTCAACTCATTTAAATTAGGGGCTTCCATAGCATAATCCATCCCTACTGGTTTGCGAATAGAGCTTACCAACATGGGTAATACTAATTTATCAAATCCATCACAAGCTTTATTGGTAAAGCTGCTTATCATGGCAGGAGTTATTATTGCCCCCAGCCACCATTTCGAGTTGGTGAAATCTTGAACCACACCAGCACTAAAAAACCGGCAGCCATCATCAATCCACGCTTGCACCGGTCCCCCCGTTGCGGTGGTATTAATGATATTGGCCCCGCCATTGGGAGTACCAAAGGTGGCCAGATGTGAAAAATGCGCCGGGCTTAAATGCACTCCAGCCGCATTAGTATCATTTACATTTTGATAGCGAATTGCTCGAGAAACAATCCCCCCCTGACTATGTGCAATGGCAAAATTTTTAGCTACCGCCACCGTATCATACAAAGGGTTGTTTCGCCATATCCCCATCTTGGAATTGTTTACGAAAGTCGCTAATCCGAATATTCTCCGATATTCTTCTCCTTGATAGGATAAGGCGTAGCCAGCTACATTACGAACCGGATAACCTGGTATGGGATTACCTATTTGCACTTCGGTAACCTCCTGAACGCGACCCCAGGAATGCTGATTTCCAGCCAAACCATGCACCCAAAAAACTAATTTAAAACCTGCTTGCCCGGTATCGGGATTCACTAAAGGGTTTATATCCGGATTAAAATCGATCATTCTTAAAGAATCGGTGGATATATAATCCACTTGCGCCAGGAGACTATTCATCAAAAGGCTTAAAATAAAAAGGCTTCTTAGTTTCATTAGATCTTGGTTAAGGTTTCAGAATAAATTCCATATTGAGTGTAAACCAGAATAATTAAGGCACCAACAGGATAAGTAGATCCATCCAGTACCATTAAATTATTCTCAACGTTGGGGTTCAGATGGGTTTGAATTATGTTGCCCATATAATCTCGAATTTGCACCTGAGATACTTGTGCCTCGGGAATACCCTGCAATAGCACTTCATACTCCGTTTCCACGGGATTAGGATAAATTTCGATATGAGCCAGATCTGTGTACTTATCAATAAGGCCCGTCATGTCTTCAATTACATGATTACTAAACAAAGTGGTCTCAACCCTGGTGATGGGATAATCCAGGTCCACCCTTTTTGTGCGTACCTGTTCATATTTGGGAACATAACCATAGGGGGCATATAAACTGTACACTACCCTGGATTCGATGTACTTATTGTCTTCATAATAATTGAATTCCACACTCTTGTCATTGGGATCGACAAGGATTTCATTTTGATTTAGGCTCAGCTTAAAGGAATTATCCGCATTAAGGGTAAAGTGAGCACCAGCATTAATCAAGTCCTGCACAAAATCATCATGTTTACTGGGGAAGAAAAGCATAAGAGGCTGAAACCCTTCGGTGCTGTATAAATAGGTGTTCTCTTCTATAGAACTTAGCTCTGCTCCGTTGTTTTTGAAATAGTACAATTGATTTCCCAGCGAATCAAAACCCATGCTTGCGGTGGGGGTCATCAATTGCAAATAAGGTGGATTCATCCACTCCTCCAATTTGCTCATTTCAAGATTTCGCTGTTGAGAATAGGGTTCCTTGGAACTGTTTACGCCAATGCATATAATGCTTTTATGCTGTTGAGGTTTTAATTCATCTCTTTCCAGCAAATCAATCTCTTGGATACTAGTACCCGAAGGAATTTCTGCCCGATAATAGTATTCGGATTGATAGCGGTACCGGGCAATGGTACTATCGTTAATATAATTCTGTAGGCCCTCCTGGGCCTTCGCTCCAAAACAAAACAGAAGTAAGTTTAAAGCAATAATTAATCGTTTTACATTCATGGTTTTTGATTTATGGTTAGGGTTCCTTATTTATTATTGAGAATCTTAGCTTGAGATAATATATACCAGGCTTGGTGCTGGCCTTAAAAAGCAATAAGCGGGGATTGAGCCATTCATCACGAAAAGCCACGCCCATCCAGTCATTGAACTCATCTACCTGCGCTGAAGCATTGCGAATACCAAAGAGATTGAGATTAACGAAAAAGCGGTAGCCCTTGGCTGCATATACCGCTTGAAGCTTAGCATAGTCGATTTGCATTATTTAAGGTTTAGCTGAATGCATTCCCAATACCTGAAGTATAATTCACCGAATTATAGAGCATTTTAATCTTATATTCCAAAGAACGGCCCCATATAAGTAGGAAATACAGGAATATTCCTGAACAGCCAGGAGGGAAATTCCTTAAGTAAAGTCCAGTGCATATTTCATGCTTTAAGAGCTTGCGCAAGTCTGAATAGAGGCATGCCAGCAATTCTTCATAAACATGCGGATGTTTACAGCCAAACATGCGGAAGGATGAATGCAAACATGCTGATGTTTGAAGCTAAACATCAGCATGTTTTTGACCTAAAATAAGGGCCCAAAAAAACCTCCGGCCCCAAATGAAACCGGAGGTTAAAGCTATTTTCTATTGAAAATTCCTCAACTAGCTGCTAGTGGCTGAACTTTGTCGTTCGAACTTGAGGGTTTTAAGCATGTCCTGCAACTCTTTTTGCGGACGGTTCAAAATTCGCGACTTCTTAATGCTAGCGGCGGTAACTTCCTCATCCGACTGGCGCCCTTCCGCACTAATGGAAATCGCAAAGGAGCCGAGTTTTCCGAGTTGCACCACCCTTCCGTTTTGCAATTCGTGGATAATGGCATTTACCATTCCAATTAAAACTGCGTACACATCATTCTGGCGCACGGTACTACCATCACTAATTAAAGCCGATAAACCATCTAGGTCTACCTTTTGGCCACGCACCGCTAAGGCATAATGCAAGGGAGCGGCACTGAAATCCTGGGGGTTCTTTCTCTGAATCACTTTAAATTGAACAGACATGATCAATCGTATTATAGGTTAAACATTTTAAGCTAATCTATTTGAGTACTCAACAGCTTACCCTGGGAAAACGCATGTTTAAAACCTTGAATTATCGCCCCTTTAATTTAGTCATGCATTGAATAATACCAAGCTAATTGGTGGTGATATGAAGGGGTTGGATCCTTTTTATGACTTTGGGAGGCTACTGGTTGTTTCACCGCACTCTTCGCTAATGCCTCACCGCCCGCTTCGCTCGAGAAACAGAGCGCGCAGAGTTACACAGAGGCCTATCGGTTATAAGGGAGATGCTTTGCGAAACTTTGCTCCTTTGCTTCTTTGCGGTTAGCCGCTTCGCTACTTACCTCACCGCACGCTTCGCTACCCGCCTACCGGCAGGCAGGTGCTTCTTCGCGTCTTTGCGGTTAAACCCACAACATCCTAATTTGAAATTCCAATCACACTTTCTTGATTCCAATCAAATCTACCGTCTATGGTCTAACTACTATTGTCTGAATCCAAACCAGCTACCAACGACCAGCTACCAATTACGCTTCTTCCCCTCACGCTAGGTAAGCGGAAAGTTCCGCAACAGATTTTACTGGCTTGATAAAAAATCAGTCCACAAAAAAGGGCCCCATTCGGAGGCCCTACTATCTATAGTCTAAAGTCTGTCGTCTAAAATCTATCCTCAGAACTTCAGCATCCAACCATAAGGATCTTCTGCGGCTCCACTGCGGAGATCAGTAAGTTCCTTTTTGATACGCATGGCATAACCATCTTGAGGGGTGGAAATTGCGTAGTCTGTTCCGCGGAAACCAATAGAAGTAATGGGGCTAATCACAGCAGCCGTTCCCATACCAAAGGCTTCTTGCAAACGACCTTCCTTAGCGGCGGTCACCACTTCTTCCACTTTAATCGGACGTTCTTCCACTTTTACGATACCGCGATCGCGCAATAAGGTAAGGATGCTATCTCGGGTAATTCCCGCCAGGATACGGTCACTTAAAGGAGGGGTGATAAAAGTATCATCAATGATAAAGGCCACATTCATGGTACCGCTTTCTTCTACCAACTCATGATTGGCATGATCGGTCCAAATAACCTGAGTGTAACCTTCTTTACGAGCTTGATCGGTTGCAAAGAACGCACCGCCATAATTTCCAGCGCATTTGGTAGAACCCACCCCGCCGCTAGCACTACGGGTAAAGGTTTCTTCTACTTTCACCTTCACATCCCCAGAATAATAAGGACCAACAGGGGAACAGATAATGCAGAAGATGTATTTCTCGGAAGGACGAGCGGCTACAAATTCGGAGCTACCGAACATGAAAGGACGTAAGTATAAAGAGTGATTCTCCGCTTTAGGCACCCACTCGCGATCAATATCTACCAAAGCTTGAATTCCTTCCAGAAACAAATCTTCCGGAAACTCGGGCATGAACATACGACGAGCCGAATGATTCAAACGCTTGGCATTGGCCTCAGGTCGGAATATCCCGATCTTACCATCTTCCATATAATAGGCCTTTTGGCCTTCAAATATGGCTTGACCATAGTGCAAAGTATGCATGGCTGGGGTAAAACTCAGTGGACCATAAGGCTTGATCTCCGGCTCTGACCAGGACCCATTACTGTATTCAGCAATCAACATATGATCGCTAAATTGAGTCCCAAATACCAGATTTGAAAAGTCCACATCTTTAATTCGGGACTGCTTGGTTTTGGTGATCTTCATACTTAAATTTTATTGGAACGAAAACAGTTCCATTATTTTGCGCTTTTGAGAGAATGCTATCTTTGCTACTCTAATTCAGAAAGAATCCATGAAAAAATTCGCATTTTTCCTATCTGCTGTAGCCCTTCTTAGCGCTTGCAAAAATACAACAAACGAAGGTGACAGCGAAACCTCCGCTAGCTCTGATAGTACTGCCGTAGAAGCCAGCGCGGAAGCTATTGAAAATCACTACTATGGCGATTCCATCAATGAAGACGACGCTGTAGATGTTAGCCAATTATTGGCCATGATGAATGGAAATGACTCCATTGACGTGAAATTATCTGGTACCGTAAACTCTTCTTGCCAGAAGAAAGGATGTTGGATGAAAATGGATATGGGTGATGGTAAAGAATTACGCGTAAGTTTTCGCGACTACTCTTTCTTCGTTCCTAAAAATTTAAATGGTGAAAAGGCGGTAGTTCAAGGAACTGCTTATGTTGACACCTTAGACATCGACTTCTTAAAACACCTGGCTGAAGATGCCGGTAAATCCGAAGAAGAAATCGCTCAAATCACTGAGCCAGAAATCAGTGTAAACTTCACCGCTAACGGTGTGATCATTAAAAGCTAATGAGTCGTTTTAGCAAATTATTTATAGGAGGATGCCTCATCGGGGCATCCTTTTTTGTGGCCTGCCAGCAAGAACCCAATGCAGAAGCTCAAGCCGCTGAAGCCACTGCCGAAGAAAAAACGCCACAGCCCAAAAAAGAGCTCGAAATGAACGAGCCCAGCGAATTGGCTCTTTTAATGCGTAGTATGTACGACCGTAATCTTGCCCTTAAAAAGCAGATTATGGATGGGGATATTCCTGAAAGCTTTCCTGAGGATTTTCTAAATATCCACACGGCCAAAGCCAATGAAAACTTGAATGAAACTTTCGATGCCCTGGCTAAGGAGTATATCAAGAATATGGAAGCGATTACCAAAGCTGAAAATCGTGAAGAAGGCATCCAAGCTTATAACAATATGGTAGGCACTTGTGCTAGTTGCCACACTATTTACTGTCAAGGACCCCTTCCCAAGATTCGCAAAATGCGAATTCAAGAAGGCGAATCATGAATCGGCATTGGGTAAAGACCAAAGATGGTAGTCCCAGCCTTTATGTTCCTGAACTTCAACAAAATTATCATTCCCTACATGGCGCGCTTCAGGAGTCGCGCCATGTTTTTATAGATGCAGGCCTAAAGCTCTTTGCCGATCAAAAGGAAATTCACATACTGGAAGTGGGATTCGGCACTGGCTTAAATGCGCTGCTTAGTCATTTTGAAAAGCAGAACCCAAGCCAATCGATCTATTACCACAGTTTGGAAAAATATCCTTTACAGGAAGTAGAATGGCAGGCTTTGGAATGGCCTGAGCTCTTTTCTGAAAAACCGGAATACCAAGACTTTTACCTCGATTTACATAAATCAGCCTGGGAGCAGGAAATAAGCTTAAGACCGGATTTCACCCTACTAAAAAACTGCACCGACCTAAGGACCTATTCCGCGAAAGCGGCGAAATACGACTTAATCTATTTCGATGCTTTTTCGCCTGAAGCTCAACCTGAACTTTGGAGCGAAGCCATCTTCACCGAAATGTATAAAGCCCTAAAAGCCGGAGGTCGATTAGTTACCTATTGTGTTAAAGGCAGTGTTCGCCGGGCCATGAAAGCAGCCCAATTGGAGGTAGAAAAAATACCGGGACCACCGGGAAAACGGGAAATGGCGCGGGCACTCAAGGAAGTATAGCTCAGCATCAATCAGCAAGTTAAATTCAACCGAGGCCAATATTTTCGCGTTATTAGAGTAATGACCTCAAGCCATGCGCATTAAGCTTCAAATTTGTCTTTTCTTGCTATGCACTGCATTTTATATGCAGGGGCAGGAAAAAATCATTACCGGTTATAATGCCAGCCTTAATACTGAAAGTACGGCTTTTAGCGATGGTTCTCTGGCGCTATGCGCTACTTCCACCCCTATTAATGGTCCGCGATCAACCTTAATTATCCGCTTTGACGCCTGTGGTGATACCCTTTGGGCACGGAAGTTTTTTGAGGGCACCAATTTTACCCGTGTTCTCAGGATTCAAAATGACGATACCGATTTATGGCTGGCGGCTGCAATTGGAGCCAGCCACGATAGCGCCGTAGGCCTAATCAAAATTGATGGAAACACCGGCCAAGTACTAATCAGCAAGCGCATTTCGGCCCCCATTAACTTCGTTTGGTATCAGTTTCATATTGATGTTGACGGCAACCTGATTTTCACGGGTAATGCCACTACTAATAATGGCCCTGCCAATACCATTCTAAAGCTCAATCCTCAGGGTCAAGAAATTCATGCCTTTCAATACAGTGATGTACGTATTTGGGGTATGTCTACTCCGGCCCTTTCGGGTGGTGTTCTCAATATTGTAGGACGCATGGTTTTTAAAGTCGATCGCAATGGAAATATCGACTGGATTAAACGCTATGATAATTCCTACCAAAGTAACCTCCCTCCCATTTCTTTGCCAGATGGCTACTTAATTTTCGGAAAATTCATCGGTGCTCTGGATCGTACTAATGTTTTTAAAATTGACCTTCAAGGCAATGTTCTTTGGAGCAGCGAAAACTTCCTAAACATTAATGCAGGAGCATGCGTGATAAACGATGAGGGGCATTTGCTTATTCCCTACACTGATTTTTCGGTGAGTAGCGGTCAGTGGGGTATAATAGAAATAGACGAAAATGGCCAGTACCTTAGTTCTTATCGATTGCCATTTAATATAGGGCAAAGCTTATCGGCCCGTGACCTCGAGGTTTTA
This sequence comes from Flavobacteriales bacterium UBA7878, assembly GCA_002501205.1. Taxonomy (GTDB): domain Bacteria; phylum Bacteroidota; class Bacteroidia; order Flavobacteriales; family Schleiferiaceae; genus Croceimicrobium. Next base: position 94,632 of record DLRW01000075.1, on the reverse strand, counting down.
CCAAATGGCAGCTTGGTCATAAGTGGAATGCTCACCTTCGACCTCAACCCTAATATTGCTCAAAGCATTCGCTGGTTAGATGAAGACCTCAGTAATTTGGCTACTTGCCCTGCCACTCTCAGCCCTATAAGTACAGAACCTGCAACGGTAACTGAAGACCCTGTTGCTCCGGTTTTCAGTCCAGATCGTTATGGCGACTTTAGCATCACAAATAAAGCTTATCCCAATAGCGGTGTCTCTTTAAACATAGCAGAATTCTGCACCGTGGACGATCCTTTGGTTTTTGATTTGGGACAAGATCGAAGCATCTGCCCTAGAGACACGAATTATTTAGGCCTTGATTTGGGTGGCGAAGATTATGATATCCTTTGGAGCACCGGAGCCACCTCGGATAGCATTCAAATTAATGAGCCGGGTTTATACTGGTGTGAAATTAGCCGTCCTTGTGGTGGCGATACTTTTAGGGATTCCATTTACCTGGACTTTTTCCCTGCTCAGCCCATTGAAGCGCGCTTTAGTCCGGAAATCCCAATCCTTGGGGACAGCATTCTTTTTGAAGCCCCCGGTATAGGAGAAATGGTTCAATGGACCTACGGCACAACTACAATTACCGGAAACCCTGTGCGTGTGACCTCCGAGGCACAAATGGCAGAGGGGGTGATTGTATCCTATATTGACACCAACTCTTGTACCCAAAGAGATACTCTTTATCCTCGATTTGGCGAATTGGAATTGGTAATGCCTAATGCTTTCACACCTAATGGCGATGGTTTAAATGATGTTTTTGGGCCCCATCCCGGTGCAGTGTATTTCTTTCGCATGGAAATATTTGATCGCTACGGTAAAAGGCAAGCCCAATTAGAGAACCAAAGTTGGGATGGCGAAGGTATGTCGGCCGGAGCTTATACCTATTTCATGATCTATCAAATTCAACCAGGAGGTGAAGAGCGAATCCATCGTGGAATCGTAAATTTGGTACGATGAGTACCGGAAAAAGTATTGAAGCCTTCACTATTCGAGTTTATGGATTATTAATTCACGATGGGCAAATCCTGCTTTCACGCGAAAACATCTATGGTGGTGTTTATCTGAAATTCCCGGGGGGTGGTTTAGAATTTGGAGAAGGAACACTTGAGTGTTTACGGCGAGAATTTCAAGAAGAATGCCAGCTCAACATTCAAGTGGATGAGCACTTTTACACTACCGAAGACTTTGTTCCTTCCGCCTTTTCCAATCGAATGCAGGTTATGAGCATCTACTATAAAGTGAGCTGCTCCGATCTAAGCCCTCTACTGCATCGCAGTGATCGTGAGGCACTAAACCAACATGGTGACCAGGAACTTATCTGGAAAAGCATCGATGAATTGAATCCCAACGAGCTGAATTTACCCATAGATCGATTAGTCGCCCAAAGGCTTTTAGCCGAATGACTTAAGTCACTCTTTAGCTTACTTTGATATTCTAGATTTGGCGGAAATACCATCCAAATGTTCCGTCCTTTAAGCCTATTATTTTTTAGCTTCCTAAGCCTTGCTGGAATCGCTCAATCCGAACTGATTCTCGAAAGCATTAATTTACCCCTCAGTGGAGGTTTACAATCCTTTGCTCATGCCGAATATCAGGGCAAATTTTACCTGGTGGGTGGTCGTCTGGATGGTCTGCATCAAAGGCAACCTTTCGCTTCTTTTGATGCCACGGGGCACAATGATGAAATATGGGTAATTGAACCCGATACCGGTTTTTATAAGCTTAGTCTGGGATTGTTAAGCAGCAGCATCGTAGATCCTTTAAAATCCACCAATCTGAACTATTATCAAGAAGGGGTTTATCTCTTTTTAGTAGGAGGTTACGGAATCTCAGGCGGCAGCCATATCACCCATGCTACCCTTACTATCATCGACCTCAGTCAACTTCAAAATCTAAGCAGTGGCATGTCGGTTCCGGCTTCGGCCATTCAGCAAATCAGTCATCCCGACTTTGCCGTTTGTGGTGGCCAGTTAGAACGGATAGATAGTACTTTCTACCTGGTGGGCGGACATGAGTTCAACGGTCGCTACAATCCGCACAATGGTCCTAGTTTCACCCAGACCTATACCAATGCTGTTCGTCGCTTTCGCATTAACGGGACCTTTCCCCAATTTCAAGTAAGCTGGGAAAACAGCATTAGCGATCCGCAACTTTTACACCGTCGCGACTATAATGTGGGTCCGGAAATACGCGAAGATGGTAGCTACGGCTTAATCGCCTATTCCGGTGTATTCCAGCCTAATGTTGATTTACCCTACCTCAATGCGGTGCGCATCAATAGCAATGGAGCCACGGAAGTCCCAAATTTCAGTCAGTACTATAATCATTACCACTGTGCTAATGTGGCGCTTTATGATGCGCAGAATAAAGCAATGCACAATCTCTTTTTCGGGGGTATCGCTCAATACTTCGAGCAAAATGGAGTGCGTACCCAGGATAATAATGTACCCTTCGTAAAAACTATTGCCAGCATAAGTCGCGATAGTATGGGTAATTTCTGGGAGCATAAGCTTCAAGCCGAAATGCCCGCCTTGCTGGGTGCCGGTTCCGAATTCTTTATCGACCCTTCCATTCCTTTAGCTGCGCCCGGAATCATAGACTACAATCAATTATCGGGAGACACGGTGTTTATCGGCTATATTTTTGGCGGGATTGAAAGCAGTGCTGCCAATATTTTTCTCAGTAATACGGGTAATGAAAGCAGTGCCAGCACCAACTTCTTTAAAGTTTCACTGATTAAGTCCCAATTAAACTTAGGACAAAAAGGACTTGAAAATCCTAAATCAGGATTCAACTGGCAACTAGCGCCAAACCCAGGAACTAATGCCCAAATTTGGTATCAAGAACCCGAACAATCAGGTGTATTTAAGCTGGCTTTCCGGGATGAAAGTGGTAAGCTTATCAGCGAAGAAAGCTGGCCTCAGTTGGAAGGTCAAAAACATCGTGACCTCGATCTTAATGATCTTCCCAAAGGAAGCTATCTGGTCGAACTTTACTTCAACGATGAGTTCATTTCACTACAACGCTGGATTTATCACGGTCATTGAACAAGCTTTGCTCAGGGCGGTTAATTAGCTTTACCTTGAACCCAAATTCCAGGTTTAGTTAATGAATGTATTAATCAGCGGCGGCAGTGGCCTTATTGGCCGGGAGATCACAAAACTACTTCTAGAAAAAGGACATCAAGTCGCTTGGCTCAGTCGCAGTACCAGGTCTGAAATAGCATCCGTTCAAATATTCCAATGGGACCCGGACCTGGATCAAATCGATTCGGAGGCCTTGGCTTTCGCCGATGCGATCATTAACCTTGCCGGTTCTAATATTGCACAAAGATGGACGCCCCATTTTAAGAATACCATTATTCGCAGTCGAGTAGATGGCACTCGCTTATTGTATAATTCCGTTCGTAAAAGTTCAAAAAAACTACAGGCCTTTATCAGTGCCAGTGCCACTGGATATTACCCCAATCATCCTGATAAAGTATACCGGGAAACCGATGCTCCGGGGAACGATTTCCTAAGCCTGGTTTGTCAAAAATGGGAGCAGGAAGCCCAACTTTTTGAAGACCTCAAGATCCGCACGGTACGCCTGCGAATCGGTATTGTACTGGATTCTCAAGAAGGGGCTTTGGCAAAAATTGCGGAACCAATCAAATGGGGTGTAGGTGCTCCTTTAGGCAATGGCAAACAATGGATGCCCTGGATACATCGCCATGATCTTGCCCGCATCTTTGTTTATGCCCTGGAAAATGAAAAATTAAGCACCGGAGTATACAATGCAGTTGGGCCGGAATCCGTGCAAAACAAAGCTCTTAGTAAAAAAGTAGCACAGGTATTAAATCGTCCCTTTTGGCTCCCTCCTATCCCTGCCGGCTTACTTAAATTAATCTTGGGTGAGATGGCTACAATAACCCTGGCCAGCACCCGCTGCAGCAGCGAAAAGATTCAAAATTCAGGATTTGAATATCAATTCCCGGAGTTGGAAGCTGCTCTCAAAGACTTATATCCCAATTAGATTCCTATTTTTGGGCCTTTCCAAAAAAACACGCTCTTTATGAAACGAGGACTGTTACTGACCTTCATCTTACTAACAGCAGGCCTTAAAGGCCAAAGTCCAAATGTCAATACCAGCCATTTCAGGCAGATGAAGGACTTACTCCCAACCCCCAATATGTATCGCACCGGTGGTGGTGCCCCGGGAGCCTTTTATTATCAGCAGCAAGCGAACTACAAAATGAAGATTCGCCTTGATGATGAAAATCAACGTATTTATGGTGAGCAAACCATAACCTATATCAATAATGCACCTGAATCTTTAGAATATCTCTGGGTTCAGTTGGATCAAAACATGCGCGCACAGAACAGTCTCACCCAGCAAACCAAAACTGGTGATGTAGGCTCAAGCATGAGTACCTATGAAATTGGGAAGCTTTTCTACGATTTTGATGGCGGCTTTAAAATTGATCAGGTAAAAAATCAATCGGGTCAAGACCAGTCCCATAAAATCAATTACACCATGATGCGCATTAATCTGGATGCGCCATTAAAAAGTGGGGATAGCGTGAGCTTCAGCATCAATTGGTGGTATAATATTAATGATCGCGCCAAATTGGGTGGTCGTTCCGGCCTGGAATACTTTAAAGATGAAGACAATTACCTCTATACCATTGCTCAGTTCTTCCCCCGCATGGCGGTGTATAATGATGTGGAAGGCTGGCAGAACAAACAGTTTTTAGGTCGAGGTGAATTTGCCCTGCCCTTTGGTAATTATGATGTTGAAATCACTGCTCCAGCCGATCATATAATTGGAGCTACCGGCACCCTACAAAACAGTGAAGAAGTACTGAGCAAGGAACAACTAGTGCGTTTGGAGGAGGCCCGTAATAATACCGAAGATCCAGTATTTATTGTGAATGAAAAGGAAGCCCGCAAAGCCGAAGGTAAAAAGGAAAAGGGTGAAAAAACCTGGCATTTCAAAGCCCATAATGTGCGCGACTTCGCCTTTTGCTCCAGTCGTAAATTTATCTGGGATGCCATGGCAGTGAAGTTTGGTGATCGCACCGTTTTAGCCATGAGCTATTATCCTAAAGAAGGGAATCCCTTATGGGAACGCTACTCTACTCGTGTGGTAGCTCACACCATTAAAACCTATTCAAAGTATACCTTCGATTATCCCTATCCGGTGGCGATCTCTGTGCATACGGATCGTATTGGCATGGAATACCCCATGATCTGCTTTAATGGTGGCCGCCCCGAAGCGGATGGCACCTATAATAAGAACACCAAATACGGTATGATAGGAGTGATCATTCATGAGGTAGGGCATAATTTCTTCCCCATGATTGTAAACAGCGACGAGCGTCAGTGGACCTGGATGGATGAAGGTCTCAACACCTTCGTACAGTATTTAACCGAGCAGGAATGGGAAGAAAATTATCCTAGCCGCCGTGGTCCCGCCTACAAGATTGCTGACTATATGCGATCTGAAAAACAAGATATGGTGCCTATTATGACCAATTCAGAAAGCATTCTCCAATTTGGTAATAATGCCTATGGTAAACCTGCTACCGCCCTTAATATTCTGCGGGAAACAGTGATGGGCCGCGAACTTTTTGACTATTCCTTTAAGACTTATTGCCAACGCTGGATGTTTAAGCATCCTACTCCGGCTGATTTCTTCCGCACCATGGAAGATGCCTCAGCTACGGATTTGGATTGGTTCTTCCGCGGATGGTTCTATACCACTGATAATGTAGACATTGCCCTTAAGGAGGTAAAATGGTATCGCTTCGATACTAAAAATCCGGATATTGAAAAGGCACGCGAGCGCGAAGAAGCCCAAAATGAATTTATTGGCGATAGCCGAAATGCCAAGGAATTAAAGGGCAAGCATTATAGCGATGCCCATCCGGAAATGGCTGATTTCTACAATAAGAATGATGACTTTACAGTGCTTCCTTACGATCGGGAGCAATACAAGAAATACCGTGAAAGCCTTAATGAGGAACAAAAGAAATACCTCGATGCCGGCTGGAATTTTTATGAAATTGAATTCGAAAACCAAGGTGGCCTGGTGATGCCTGTAATCCTTCGTTTCACCTTTGCCGATGGCAGTACGGAAGTAAGTCGCCATCCTGCAGAAATCTGGATTCAGAATGAACTTCGCTTTAAAAAGGTTTTCGTCTTCGAAAAGGAAGTGGTAAAAGTAGAATTAGATCCCTTCTTAGAAACAGCAGATACTGATTTAGAAGACAATGTTTGGCCCGAGGAACGCAAGGCCAGTCGTTTCGAAATCTACCGCTCTCGCAATTACGGTGAATCGAAGAACCGTATGCAGCAAGCCGGTAAATAAGGCAAATGGCCTATTTCCTTTAGAAGCTCCATCAACGAACTTTGGAAAAGGAAATAGTGAAAACTATTGGAACCTTCCCCCCTCTAGAAACCCCGTTTAAACGGGGTTTTTTAGTTCATATCGACCTGTCGATAACAATTCAATTCCGAGGCTGCAGATCTCATTTCCTTACCGAAATTTGACCTATGTTTTGGCGCTATTCAAAATACATACTGGCACTTAGCTTTATTCTCCTACTCTCTTCCTGTGGAAGTTTGCAACGCAGTCCTGCTAAAAGCAAACCCAAGTCTGCACCGCAGTTTGAGCATGAAATCCTTAATTCAAAAAAGGATAAAACTACTAAGCCAAAAAGCAATTCGGAAGAGATCGAAGAAGCGCCGGCCCTCGATGCTAAGGAAAAGGATTTAGAAAGCTTTATCGATGACTGGTATGGCACTCCACACCGAATGGGAGGTATGACCAAAAAAGGAGTGGATTGCAGCGGTTTTGTGATTATCGCCTATCAGGAGGTCTTTAAACGCGAATTCCAGGGACGACGAGCCGAGGATATCTTTTCCGAAATGGAAGCCTTAAATCAGGATGAATTGGAATTTGGTGACCTGGTATTCTTTAAGGTGCGGGGCCGTCGAATCGATCATGTTGGAATTTACCTTGGTGATGATCAATTTGCACACACCAGTTCTAGCCGAGGGGTGATGATCTCATCTCTAACCAACTCCTATTGGTCTAAGCGCTTTTTTAAAGGAGGACGCTATAAAGCTTAACGTAATTTACTACCTACTGCTGCCCACCAGGGGTGAATTTCGTAGCTCAATCTCTTGGCTCGAACCGCAGGATCTGCCTTTACACAGGCTTCAGCAGCTTCCATAGTTGGAACTCTTAATACTACGATTCCTCTTAAATCAGTATCATCGCCCATGGGGCCCGCCAAATCCAGTTGACCAATAGTGGCCAGTGAACCCATATGAGCCAGGTGAGCGGTCTGAATTTTCATAGCTTCGGCTTGATCCTGACTACGCTCCGTGCCTCTTTTCAAAAAAACCATGAAGTACTTTTTCATAAGGTAGGTAGTATCTCCCTCTTGCATTTTAAAGGTTTCGAAACCTTCAGGATCTACCTCTACCTGAGCCTGCGCGGAAATACCAAATAGCATTAAGGCCAATAAAATACCGATCTTTTTCATGCCTTTAATGTAGGCGATTCCAGCGAATTTTTTGGCCTTTCACTAAACCTAGCTCATCACTAAGGCCACCTTTTACTTCTAAAACCAAAGAGGCAGGACCTTCACTTGGCAATGAAGTTTCATCCAAAGGCTTCGCATTTTTCTGAATGCTCACGATCTTCATATCATCATTAATGAAAATGATATCCAAGGGAACATAAGTGTTCTTCATATAGAAGGAACGCGGGGCTTCACTACCCATAATAAAAAGCATTCCCATATTGCGATCCATACTTTTGCGGTACATCATACCGTACTGGATTTCGGCTACAGACTCCGCTAATTCAATATCCAGGTTCATTAATACATCAGTGCCCGAAGTATCGAGAATCGCCAATTCTGCTTCCTTGGTAAAAGGAGGCTCCGCCTTGGAAGGTGCTACCTGACGATCACTGGAGCGACCGCTTGTTCCTTTAGGAATCACAGAAATTACAATCCACAAAGCCAAGGCAATTAATAGTACAATCGCAATGATGCGCTGCTTACTCTTTTTCATTCTTCAATTTTTTAGCGAAAATGCTGAAATACAAACCGGCAATAACCAGTGGGATGCTTAAACTCTGACCAATATTAAAGGCACGACCTTCTTCCGCACTAACCTGATTCTCTTTTAAAAACTCGATCGCGAATCGGAATCCAAAAACCAAGATTAGGAATAGACCGAAGAGCATTCCTACTCGCTGACGGACATCTGCAACCAAATACAAACGGGCCAGGATAAAGAAGATGGCCAGATAAGCCAAGGCTTCAAATATCTGGGTAGGCCGGCGGGGATAGCCTCTAGCCTCGATAGTGCCAACCATGGTTTCTGATTCATCCCATTCAAATTCAGTTCCGGTAATCAGCAGGTTTTTATCCTCTTTCATGGCACTTGCCAATAATGGCTTTACGTGCTGAATAAAGTAGGTCTGAGCAGCTTCACGACTTGGGAATTTCGGATTGAAATGAACCTCCAAATCATAGATGGGATAGGTTATTGTATCGGTAATCTCGTATTCCTCCTTTTCGATGAATTCAATTTCACTTATCGCATCGCCAGTGGTATTAAGTATGCGCTCCCGAACTGGATTGGTAAAGACCATTTCCCAAGCAGAATTAGAGACATCCCCATAAATTTCGGAGTTGGCGAAATTGCCTAAACGAATAAAACATCCGGCTAAAGCCACGGTAATTACTACCCGATCCAATATCCATAAGGTAGATTTCCCGAGGACCTTCTTGGAATAAATAATCATAGCGATAATAATCGCAACTGCAGCACCATGACTAGCTAAGCCGCCTTCCCAAACTTTAATAATATCCCAGGGATGCTGCGAATAATAATCCCACTGATAAAAGAAAACATGACCTAAACGAGCGCCAACAATAGTGGCTACCACCGTATAAGTTAAAAGGGTATCCAACTTTTCAATGGGAATTCCTTCACGCTTAAAAATCCGTTTCATGATGAAGTAGCCCAGTACAAAGCCCAGCGCAAAGAGCAGGCTATAATAGCGAAGGGTAAAAAAACCCAGGTCAATACCGCGACCCGCGTCCCATGTGATACTCAGCAGTTGATCCATCTTAATGATTTGCTGGGGAAATTATGAAATTCATCTAAGGCAAACGCTCTAATCCAGCTTTTGCTTTTTGCTGTACACCTTCGTGAAAAGGGTATCCTTGTAAGGCCAAAGCCTCTTTGAAATAACGCTTGCTTTGCGACCAATTTCCCTTATGCTCAAACAAAACTGCTACTTGCAAGGTGCTATTGGCCAAACTAAAGCTTACAGGATCCTGATATTCCATTGCCTTTAAGAAGGCGGGGATGGCTTGATCAATCAATCCTAATTCTTGCAGGGCCCGTGCTCTACGGTAATGGTATTCTTGTCGCTCCCAATTTTTACGACAGCAATCCTCCACTCCTTCGGGTTTGAGGTTCTCAACGATTCTTGCATAACGACCGGCATCAAAATCCAATCGGGCCTTGATCAATGCCAAATTAAATCCGCGATTTGCTTCATCCAGTGCCTGTTTATCGGAGCCCGTTAAGGTCTCCGGTTCCTGCATTATCTTTTGTCGATAGGCTTCAGCCTCAGCCTTCTGACCATTTAACAAATGATACCATGCTAAATAACGATATGCGGACTTGCGATGCTCCTCATCCTTGGCGGTCTTCAAAAACAAGTGCAAGTGCTTGTAAGCTTCTTCCGGCTTTATCATTAAAGCAACCTTACCGGTGTAATACTCAAAGAAGGGAACTTCCAAATATTCTTCGCTTGAAGGACGGTTTTGCAAGAGCTTTAAAGCTTCACCCGCTTCACCAGAACGAAGTTTTTGCTGGGCCTCTAAATAGCTAAAAAAGGAGGAGGCATCTACATCCATCCCCAGGGTATACAAACTCACCTGTTCCTCTGTTTCAAGCTCATAATTCACATAGGCATAGACAAAGCCAAAGTAATCGCGATGGAACTTCAGTTTAGGATCAGCCAAGCTATAGTAATAGGCTTTGCGGATCATTTTTAGACCCTCCTCAATATTGCCTTTAAAGCCAAATAAGGACGCTACCGATTTATAGTCAGAAGGCAAACTCCCAACTGCGGTTTGCAGCACCCCAAATGGGATCAAAGTAGGAATGAAATTGGGGAATTCCCGGAGGTTATCGTCCAACAAGTTATAGGCCCGGTAAAAGCCCCATGCTGCTTTGATATTGTTTTTATACTTGCCGTGGATACCACTGCGACCTAAAGCCATTTCTGCCAGGAACACACGCTTGTAGGGCTCGGTATCGGGGAGTTCTTCTACCCGACTAAAGAGCTTATCCAGTCGAGCCTCATTATTGGAATACCATTCTTCATTCTCCACGAAAAACCCGCGGATACAAAGAGCGGCCGCTTCCAAATAATCAGGAACCCGATTGCCCGGATTTGCTTTGCGCTCGCGAGTCAAGATTTGATGGAGATCGCCATAGCGAAGTTCGGCAATCGCCTGGATGCCGTCTTCCATAGCCTTATTAAATTCCACCTTTTGTGCGGTGCCTGAAAACAAGGCCAGGCTAAAAATGAGTAGGTAAAAATGTCGCATAAAAAAAGGGATCGCTAAGGATCCCTCAAAGATGCAATATGATTTACTTTTTAGAAGTAAAAAGCTTCTCCATTTTCTCTTCCTCTTCCCGAGCTAATTCGGGGTCAACCAGAATACGTCCAGAATGCTCATCGGTGATGATTTTCTTCCGGGCGGCGATTTCTAACTGACGTTGTGGAGGAATGGTAAAGAAGGAACCACCTGAAGCACCACGCTCAACCGGCACTACTGCCAAGCCGTTACGAGCGCTATTACGTAAACGAGTATAGGCTTTTAATAAGCGCTCCTCGATTACCTTTTGCTGTTTGGCGGATTCTTTCAAAAGAAGATCTTCTTCCTCTTGAGTTTCCTTAAGAATGCTATCCAACTCACCTTTCTTGAATTCCAGGTGAGATTTGCGTTCTGCTAATTTCTCATCAGCGCCGGCAATAGCTTCTTTCTTATTATCGATTTTGGCTTTAAACTCTTTAATGCGTTTTTCAGCCAATTGAATTTCCAATTCCTGGAATTCGATTTCTTTAGAAAGTGCATCAAACTCGCGGTTGTTGCGAACGTTTTTCTGCTGCGACTCGTATTTTTTGATCTTCTCCTCAGAGTCTTTGATCAGGTTTTTTTTGGCTTTCACCTCCTGATCCAACTCGTCGATGTCGACGTTTAACTTTTCGACACGGGTTTCCAATCCACCAATCTCATCCTCAAGGTCTTCTACCTCTAAAGGTAGTTCCCCGCGGATGCTGCGGATTTTATCAATTCGGGAATCAATGAGCTGAAGATCGTAGAGAGCGCGTAACTTTTCTTCAACAGTAACTTCTTTAGCCATAGAGCTATAAATAATTGATCGGGTTGGTACTGTTTTCCGTTAAAAGAACGGCAAAATTAGGGAATTTTTTTCGCAAATATTCGGCAATCAGGCCGATAGTGTATTGTTCATTCTCGTAATGACCAATATCTGCAATAAGTATCTGGTTATCAGCCTCAAAAAATTGATGATATTTAAAGTCGGAACTTAGAAATAAATCAGCCCCAATTGCTTTCGCACTGGATAAGAGGAAACTACCGCTACCTCCACACCAGGCTATTCTTTTAATTTCTTCCTTCTGGGGCCGGGTATAGCGTACCATCCCACCAAAAGTTTGCTTGATTTGCTTTAATATTTCCTGACTTGAAATGGCTTCTGCTAAATCACCATACATCCCGGATCCTATTTCCTGATGGGCATTTTCAATCGCATAAATCTCATAGGCTACCTCCTCATAGGGATGATTCAGTTGCATAGCCTTTAAAACGGCTGCTAGCTTTGCTCCTTCGACCAAAAGCTCCAAGCGAAACTCCTCTTCCTGATGCAGGCTTCCAATTTCACCAAGAGTAGGTTTTGCATTTGTTGATGCGCGAAAAGTCCCTTTTCCTTCCGATCGAAAACTGCATTGATCATAATTTCCGATCGTTCCAGCTCCAGCCGCCCATAAAGCTTCGCTAAGCGACTGCACATTATTATGAGGCACAAAGACCACCAATTTCTTTAATACGCCGGTACGCGGTGCCAATATCTTTGGTTTAGCTATTCCTAACCTGCGACCAATCTCAGCATTCACCCCACTGGACACATTATCCAAATTGGTATGCAGGGCATAAATTGCAATATTATTTTGAATGGCTTTGATCAATGCTCGTTCCGCATCATTTTTTCCGGTAAGCGACTTGAGTCCACCGAAAATCAAAGGATGGTGACTAATGATCATTTGAGCCCCTTTCTGCAGGGCCTCATCCACAATAGCCTCCGTTATATCGAGAGAAACCAGTACCTGGTTCAGCTCTCTATCCTTTTGACCAAAAAGTAATTTGCTATTATCATAAGACTCCTGATAAGCTAAGGGAGCCCAATCTTCTAAAACACGAATGATTTCCGCTATCTGCATCTTTCTCATCTTGCTCTGCGAAGCTAGAAAACTATTCGGCAATTGGTCCCTTGACCTTCAATACTATCAATTTCAAAATCGGCATCCAGCTTATGACAGGCATCGCGAACAATGGTTAAACCTAAGCCACCTCCGCTTTCGCGATGGGTTCCCTGGGTACTTATGCGCATCTCCCAGCGAATAATCTCCAAATTGGCCTCGCTAATTCCACGACCATTATCCGATACTTCCAAGACCTTGCGATCCTTTCGCTGATAACTCTTCAAGACTAATCGCCCTCCTTTCTCACTGAATTTAAGGGCATTGCTAATTAAATTGAAAAGGGTGGTTTGCACCAAAAAGCGATCGGCATGCAATATCTTCAATTGAATATCCAGCTCAAAGCTTACTTCCTTAGCACGGGCTACCGCTTTAAAATGGCTTAAGATATCCTCATAAAAGGCCTGTACATCAAAGCTAATTGGATTGAGTTTAAAATCAGCTCGATTCACATTAATCCAAGCCACAGTATTATCGAGTAACTTATTAGTGCTTTCTGCCGCCGCTTTAATTGGACCTAACATTTCCTTTAGATCGGTTACATTCAAATCACCTTCCTCAAAAGCCTCCAGGGTTCCAATTAATTGGCTCAGCGGTGTGCGAATATCATGAGATAAAATGGATAGCATTCGCCCACGGGTGGCCGCTACCTCGGCAATTGCCTTGTTTCGTTCGCGGGTATTGCGATTAATGCGATAAATCAAAAAGATGATAATGCCGGCCAGTACAATAATAATGATCAAAATATAGGTCTGGCGTTTACTGTCTTGCAAGGCGACACTAAGTTCCTTTGCATTCAACTCCGCATCTTTAAGTCGCACCTGAGTCTCTAATTTCTGCAAATCTGAAGCTCCTCTTACCGAATCCATTTGCGCCAAATGCTTGGTATAGTCATTCATTAATTTGTAGGCAGCGAGATAGTCCTTCAGATAAGCCTTAGCATCGGCCTTAAGTCGGTAATAGCGAGCCTTCTGGGTCACCGACACATTTCGACCACCGGCTTTCATTAAGCTTTCCAACTTAGGCAGATAGCGCACAATAATATCCTGCCGACCAATCTCATTCGCTCGCATAAGCACTTCTTCCAAAGCCTTGATACGATATACTACAGAGAACTTAGATCTTTCAATATGAAGCAGAATATCCGGGTATCGTACTAAAAACTCCATGGAGTCCATAAGATCTATACTCGCCACATTTACCTGAGCATAGAGATAGGTATTGGTGCGGAGATGAGGAATCAAGCTATCAATCAGCTCTAAGCCACGTTCTGGAGTTCCGAATTTCTTGTAAAGCAATCCTAAAATATAGGCATGGCGCATCTCTTCGGTATTGGAAACCGAATCGGGATAATAGGAACGAGCCCAGTGTAAATTGGCGAAGGCCCCTGCCGAGTCTTCCGTGCTATAGTAAATTGAGGCCAGATAAGTATAGGCATTCGCCACACCAGAGGAGTCTGAAATCTGTTTGTACACCGACAGAGCTCTGCGGTGATACTGCATGGCCTCCGAATAGACCTCTAATTGTCCATAAGCCTTACCCAGGTTCAGTAAGGTACGCCCATAGTGCTTATTAAGAGTGTCCATAACTGGCCAGTCGGCAATATTGGACTGCCCCATATAAATAAGCTCTTCATACAATCCTTTTGCATAAAGATTATTCAGGGAGTCCACATTCTCCTCCATGCTAAGTTGAGCCTGCAAACTCAAGCTAAACAAGAGCAAGAATGAACGAAGAAAAAAGAGATTGACTTTCAAGTTAAAACAGATCCGAATCCTATCAGTGCCCTAATATATCTCAATTTTAGCCATAAAAAAACCCCGATTCAAGTATAAAACCTGAACCGGGGTCGAATATGACTTAAATCGGTTTTAACCGTTCTTTTCGTCGTCTTCCATTTGCTCTTTAAGCTTGCTTAAAGCGTCAAGGTCACCTAAGGTAGAACGCTCTACATTAGAGTTGATCACTTTAACGGCTTTCTTAGCTTGAACGCGATCGGCTTTCTGCTTATCAGCTTTCACTTGTTTGTGAAGCTCGGTATGAGAAGCTACCACACGACGGGCATCTGGGTTAAACTCGATGATTTTGAAATCGATACGCTCATCAGCAGCCACTTCACTTCCATCTTCTTTCACCATGTGACGAGAAGGAACAAATGCTTCTACTCCGAGGTTTTCGAATACGATCTCAGCACCTTTGTCAACTTTGCGAAGTACTTTACCTTCAATTACACTACCTTCTTCTAGTAAGGTGGCATAAGTTTCGAATGGATTGTCTTCAACTTGTTTGTGACCAAGGCTTAAGCGACGGTTTTCAACATCGATATCCAATACAACCACTTCCAATTTAGCACCTACAGAAGTAAATTCACTGGGGTGCTTAATTTTCTTGGTCCAGCTTAAATCGCTGATGTGGATAAGACCATCAATACCTTCTTCCAGTTCTACGAACACACCGAAGTTGGTGAAGTTACGTACCGCACCTTCGTGCTTAGATCCAACTGGGTATTTGGTAGTGATATCAGTCCAAGGATCAGTGCTCAATTGCTTGATACCGAGAGACATTTTGCGCTCTTCGCGGTCGAGAGTTAAGATAACTGCTTCAACCTCATCACCAACTTTCATAAAGTCTTGTGCAGAACGCAAGTGAGTGCTCCAGCTCATTTCACTAACGTGAATAAGACCTTCAACACCAGGGATGATTTCAACGAAAGCACCGTAGTCAGCTAATACTACTACTTTACCTTTCACTTTATCACCTTCTTTCAACTCGCTATCGAGGTTATCCCAAGGATGAGCCTCAAGCTGCTTCAGACCTAACTGAATACGGGTTTTGTCTTCGTCGAAGTCCAAAATTACCACGTTCAAAGTCTGGTCCAACTCTACCACTTCGCTTGGGTGGTTGATACGACTCCAGCTCAAATCGGTAATGTGGATCAAACCATCTACACCACCCAAGTCGATAAATACTCCGTAAGAAGTGATGTTTTTCACCACACCTTCGAGTACTTGACCTTTCTCGAGTTTGCCAATGATCTCGCGTTTTTGTTCTTCGAGGTCGGCTTCGATAAGGGCTTTGTGAGATACTACCACGTTCTTGAATTCGTGATTGATCTTAACAATCTTGAATTCCATGTTTTTATCTACATAGGCATCGTAATCGCGGATAGGCTTCACGTCGATCTGAGAACCAGGCAAGAAAGCCTCAATTCCGAATACGTCAACGATCATACCACCTTTAGTACGACACTTAATGTAACCTTTCACTACTTCCTCATTGTCGTGAGCTTCGTTCACACGATCCCAAGCCTTGATAGAGCGGGCTTTACGGTGAGAAAGTACTAACTGACCTTCTTTGTCTTCAGTTTTGTCAACCAAAACTTCAACCTGGTCACCTACTTTCAAATCAGGATTGTAACGGAACTCGTTCAAGGAGATAACCCCTTCCGACTTGTAACCGATATCTACGATAGCTTCGCGATCGGTCATGTTGATCACCTTACCTTCGGTAATGGTGTGCTCATCGATGCTGGTGAGGCTTTCCTCGTACAACTTGGTGAGCTCTTCGCGCTGAGCTTTTCCTTTAGAAGCGATTCCGTATTCGAATTCGTCCCAATCAAACTCAGTGCTTTCCTCAACTACTTCAGGAGCCACTTCTTTAGCAGGAGCTTCTTCAACAGTTTCGGTCTTAGTTTCAGCAGCAGTCTCAGCAGCCGCCTCCTGGGTAGTTTCCGGAGTATTTGCTACTTCCTCTTCTACTTTTTTGTTTTCTTCTGACATGCAGAAATCATTTGTATTTCGCACCGGTAAGATCATTAGGGAAACCCGCAACGAAAGAATTTTTACATCATTTTGATTCTAAGCCTTTTCCTGATCCATTTCACTCCCCAGAAAAAGGAGTGCAAAGGTAAAGTTATTTTTTTGAAACTCAGTGGGTATAGTTCGATATTTCGAAGGCGAAATAGGCCAATTCAAATTGAGGAATTACTTTAGCCCTATGCGCATTCTGATTCTCCTCCTTTTTTGCTCCACCTTACACAGTCAAAGTGCTGTTTGGCAGAACTTTGGCCCGAACCAAAGCTTGGAAACCGCCGCCAAACTTTGTTTAGACCCCAGTGGCAATATCTACTACCTGGCCAATGGTGACACCAATCAATATCCAGGAAACAAATGGCAACTATATAAGCTCGATCCCCAGGGTCAGGTTCTTTGGAAAAAGGTATACGGAACTACCGGAAACTATGCAGCCTCGCAAATTATTTTCCTACATGAAAAATTATTCGTGGCTGGCGAAAGGTCTTGGAACGACACCAACCAAGCCTGGGTGACGGTCCTTGATACAGCCGGAGTCCTTCTCCAAGAAAAGCGTTTTGGTTCTGGCGACACCACTTTAGCAGGCCAAGACATTGCAGCCAATCCGCTAAACCAAATTGCTTTGTTAAATCAAATGCGCAGCCAAAGTGGTGCTGAGCAAAGTGCCCAAGTCTTAATTCTGGATACGGCATTGAACATTCTGCATCGACATGTCCAAATCGACAGCCTCTCCTTTGTTGCGCAAGAAATTATTACCTTGCCTTCTGGCGGATGGGCATACACCTCGGACTATGAGTTGCCGACTCGATTTGACTATTTAGTGAGTACAATTGATAATCAAGGTCATTTGGTCAATCGTAAAATTGTCTCCAGCGGATTTACTCGTGGAGGTAATGCAATTGGTGTAAACTCCAAAGGGCAAATTGCCATAGGTGGCGAAGGTGCTTCTGCTCTATCCGTATATTTTGATATTACTCTTACCCTTCTGGACACCAATCTAAATGTACTCTCCGATGTGTTCGTTCAACCGGGTGTAGTTAAGAATGACGCCTGCTTTGATATGGCAATAACACCTTATGACACCTACCTCTTTACCGGCTACCGTATTGCACCGGAAAATGGTCAAACCGAAATGATTGTAGTGGAAAGTGACTCTGCCGGTAAGCAACTTTTTATTGATAGTCACTCCAGTTCACCTACTTGTATTGGCAGTGGTTTGATATGCAATGATCAGGGACAATTCTTTGCCGCAGGTTCAGATTTTAATCAGGCCCCCAGCTTAATTCTGGCATTAGGGCAAGCAAAAGGATTGCAACTTAAGTCCAATTACCTCCCTCCCATAAGTGCTTACCCAAACCCCTCGAAAGGGGTCTTCCATATTTCCAGAAATCTGAATTCAAGCAACTGGAAAGTTCAAAATGTGCTTGGCCAGAATATTGAATTCGAGTTAAATTCTAAAAACCTAACTATTCCGGGGCCTCCCGGGATTTACTTTCTAACATCAATTAAAACTGGGGAAAGTCTTCGATTAATTATTGAATAGCCCTGGCCGTTTAGCTCTTAGCTACTTTGAGAACTTTAAGCACTTCTGTTGACCTTGACTTAAGATTCTTGATTTTGACGATATACAATCCATGAACATGGGCTTTCAGTATTTCTAAATCATTTTCAGGCGAATCCCAACCCAAGCTTTCCACTAATTTCCCACTCATAGAGTAAATCTGAACCTCTACAGCTTGCTCTTTTTCTTCAGCAATATGATGGAGATACGTGCCAGAATTTTGGTTGTAGAAAATGAATCCCGACTTATATGGGCTTGAATGGACTGAAACATTATTTACGCTAAAATGAACCCGCAAACGATGCTCATGAGCAGTATCGTGCACAAAGCTATATTGGCTTTGCTCTACCAAATCTTGACTCAAGTTCGTTTTCAGATCCTCTAATTCCACTTCATTAAAGGCCCTTAAATTAGCCAGCATTGCTGTTAGATATAGTGTGTCCCCATGTTGTGCTACAATACCCAAGTCTACGTAAGTCACTGAATCTGGATTAAAGGTTGAGATACTATGCTCCTGACCCTGAGAATACACATATATCATTTTACTGCCTGCTGAACGAATTTTCCAAGCATCATATTTTGGGTCAAAGCCTGCTGTTGCATCCGCCTCGAAGCCCAACCAAACATCGTCTTTGCTGCTAACCGAGTCATTATATAAAATCTGAAAACGAATGCCATCGGCCAAAAGGCCTGAATTCTTTTGAAAGTGTGGTCGTGTAGAGCTGTACAAACTAGATCTATCCAACTGAATGGAAGGTTTAGTCTGTTGATCATTGGAACTGTATTGAAAATAAAAACCTTGGCCGGGGGGAATAAATAATGAGCCTCCATTATTTGCACTTAAGGTAGCGGTATTGATACTCGCATATTGGTTTTCCTTTCCATTCCAAATGTAAATACTTCGATAATTGAGACCATTCAACAGGCTTTCGATATTTATACTGTGGGAAAATGGATTGGCCACAAAGTTCCAACCTTCTTTAGCTTGATCAACATTACTTACCCAAACCACACTTCCATTTAAGCCATCATTATAATTTAAGGATATGGTCACGGTATTGGCATTAGACAGTTGTCCCCTCATCCGCAAACTACCTGAAGTACCATTCGAGAGTAAGAAATTCCCAAAAGGGTTTATCCCGGCATAGATTGCATATCCTACCCCTGGTGCAAAAGGATCACTTAATGACGGACTTTGCCAGGACGCATTGGCTGCGTTGAGCCTCCAAATTGTGTTTTGAGCAGCATTGCTTAAGCCTGATTCTACAATTCCCGAAGCGCTCGATTTTATTAGATTGATAGTAGCCCCATCAAATATGCTACCTAAGTGCATATATCTACCATTGGATGAAGTGGAGGCAAGTGGAATATAAAACTCAAAGTCAACATCGCCAATTATTTCACCCCAGTTTACTATCTGACCATAATTAGCCGTATCCAAAGCCCGAGCACGAATATTCCCTTCGCTCTTTAATATGCTTTGCTCCTCAACAACCAAAGTGGTGGAAACTTCCAACAGCCCGCCTCTAACCATTTGGCTGTCGTTTCCATTGAAATGTATTTCATCAAAGTTTTCAATTCCCGAATAATTGAAGAGATCTCCGGCAATTTTCAGCCTATTCCCTCCCATATTCAAGGAATGATTTGCATCAACTAATAGAGATCTTACCTGTATATCATTTGGAACTGATGCACTGGATAGAATTTGTGCATTCACAGATTTGGATGCTGGTATAAAGTTTTTGGACCAAGTCAATCCATTCCAAACATTGCCAGGCTCAAAGGCCCAAATATCATCCATTGAAACGATCAGAGAGTTAAGACTGGTGCTTGCTCCTTTGGCCAGGTAGAACACATCCCCCTCCCTCCAATTTAGGGCATAATAGCGCGGATATGGTAGGTGCTCATAATCAAATTCCATAGGCTCACTATATACAGGACTTTGTTGAATCGCCGCGGAATCCTTTCCCCCTCTTAACCAAGCCCAATTGAACCCATTCCATTCCCACAAATTACTAGAAACCTTAAGGCCCTTAGTTGTGTAGGCCTGCCCCCCCAACAAGTAAAATCGTCCTTCATAAGTCCAGGCACTTGCACCTCGAACATAGCCAGGAGTAAGTGTACTTAAATTTAAAGTTGATGTACTGTAAGTGGCCGTATTCTTGAGTCCTTCAAAGCTACCTGTAATAAACTTCCACTGTTCTTTGGTCTTATCAAAATGCCATAATTGATTATTTGCAACGGGGGTGCTGCTTCCATTTTTCAGCAAACAAACCTCACCGCCATAGATGTAAAAGCCCCCGGTATCTTGAGCAAATGCAAAATTTAAGCGTGCTCCTGGAGTATTGGAAGAATTATACGTATTGGAAACTAGAGATACTGGAACTGCCTTTGCTGTGTTCGATCCGGTTGTCCAAGTCCAATCTACACCATCAAACTTCCAAACTGCATCATGGTAATCGTTGGTTCCACTTGCAATTCCGCCATAAATGTAAACTGTATTACCGCTCACTTTTGGCTTCCATGCACGCATACCGCTAAGTCCGGGAGGGTTATTGGAAGCCCCAGCTACTCCTTTAGTACCAAAAGTGCCCGCCCCGGAAATGGTTTTAGGTCCTTTAATCCAGGCCCATTGACCGGTGGCGATATTGTATCGAAACAAATCACTCATACGGCCTAAAGAGCCATTTACATCATATCCTCTTCCACCAAATAACCATACATAGCCATTGGTACACCACATTGCTGCGGCCATTCGCGAACCAGGGGTGACCGTAGCAGATTCTTGCCCTTGCGTGCCATAAACCGGCTTAGTCGTTGATGAGGCACCACTACCTGTTAACCAAACCCACTGCCCATCCTGATATTTCCACAAATTTGAAAACAAACCGGATTTATAATTATCCCCTCCATAAACAAATAGGGTTCGGGTTTCTTCATTGTAAGCAGATGCGGCTTGATTTAAAGAACCAGGCTTGGATACACTAGTCGTGGCACTATTGAAATAATTGGAAGTATTTGCAGGCAAAGAGCTTACAGCCGCAAAATTTTGACCATCAAATCGAGTCAGACTAGCCGAATATTTAATGGGACTACTTTCCCCTACACCACCATAGTGAAAAACCTCTCCATTAAACAGGACCACAGCACCCGCAGCTACTTTGCCCAAACAAGCATCATTCCGATAGGCAAGGCCTGGAGCCGAGGAAGTCGCACAAGTCTTTACACTTTGCCAATTTGTGCCATCCCATTTATAAACAACAGACTGAACTGTTGTAGTATTTTGAGGGCCATTGAAGGTTATCAATCCAGGAAAGAAATAAAGTGAACCATTAAACTCGATCAGCGGCGCATTAATTTGCCAGCCAGGAGTTGTAGTAGAACCACCACTAAGTGAATTTGGGTTCCCCACTACCAATGACCAGCCATTATCAACATTATATTTCCATAAGGTTTCAGCGGGACTGTAATATTTAGTCCCATTAACATCAGTCCAATACTCGTAACCTCCATAGAGATAAAAGTCCCCATTGGCTCCTATACAATAGCTCGCAGAAGAAGTACTGGGAGGATTCGTATAATTTGTTCCAGATTGAATTGCGAAGTTGGCGGAAGTAGTAGCTCCATCAATCCAAGTCCATTGATTGGTACTAAGGTCGAAACGCCATAAATCACTTTTCCCATTCATATTAGTCAAGCCCCCGAATGTTGGACCAATGGATGCAGTAGTGTTAAAAGGACTAGTGCAACCTCCGAATAAATACAAGTGACCATCTTTGTACCAAAGTGCCGCACCTACACGTGATCCGGGGGTGTTTGTGGAGTTAGACTGACCTTGGGTCCCGTATACTGCACTTCGTCCTACTGAAACATAATCCATTAAGGAGGTCCAGTTAGTGCCATCGAAATACCATAGATCTTCCAAAACTCCAACAGCCTTTCCACCTCCATTGTATCCTAAGCCATAACCACCATACATGAAGAAACCGCCATTTCCATCACTGGTATAAGAGGCTCCTGCGCGGGCCCCTGGCAGGTTTGTTGGAGATGCGGTGCCCGGCGACCCATAAATCAAATCTGAACTACCATTGTATACCGGGGTGCTGGAGGTAGTGGTTACCACAACTGTTCCTGTAGACCCCTTGAGAAGCTCCCATCCGTTATTGGGTGTATACTTCCACAGTCTGTTATTAAGTTCCAAAGAATTTGCCTGCGAAGTCTGTGCATGTGTTCCCCCAAACATATAAACAGCCGCCCCATCTGACCACATGCATTGCGAAGCAAGTGCCTCAGGATGGGAATAGCTATATGTTCCCTTGTTATGGAAACTGGCCGATTCATCAAAACCAAGACTTCCTTGTAAATAAGTTGAGGCTAAATTTTGGGCACTTGAGGACATGGCCATCAATGCCAATAAAGGGACCAATAGAAATCTCATCGTATAGTGTTTTTTGGGTGCAATATTGAATGCCTGCATCAGCCTGCGCCAATCGGCCGCTCAATGAATTACTTGAGAATGAATTCTCTTTATTGGGGGAATGGCAATTCATTTAATTGAGCTGTATCCGGCAGCATTCATTTTTCACAACAAATAAACAGCAGCTGAATTTCAATTATCGTAACACTATCAACCAATTATTGTGGTTAATTATCTACGATTGTCGAACTAATATTACAGAAAATAGGCACTATACAACTATGTGTTGCTTTTGCGATTATTTCCTCGAGCCTTGCTTCTACTATGGACAAAAAAAAAGCCGACATTAATGTCGGCTTCCTAATATTTATTGATAAAATCAGAGGTCAAACTCTTCTTTCAACAATTTTGTGGTTGTAGATCCTGGACGTTCGATAGGCATTCCTAAAGCACGATCCCAGATTAAACTGGCCAGGGTTCCTAAAGATCGACTCACACCAAATAATACGGTATAGAAATCATACTCGGTTAATCCGTAGTGCATCAATAACTGTCCACTATGGGCATCCACATTAGGCCATGGGTTTTTCACTTTACCTAATTCCTCCAATACTGCAGGAACTACCTCGTAAATACGACTAATCACCTGGAATAATTCATCCTCGGGCATGTGCTTCAGCGCGAATTCACGTTGAGCAGTATAACGAGGATCCGTCTTACGCAATACTGCATGACCGAATCCTGGGATAACTTTACCTTCGTCTAAAGTCTTACGCACATAGCCTTCGATGGCATCCTTACTAGGTAAGCCACCACCTAATTCATCGCGCATGGCCAAAGTCCAGCGAATTACTTCCTGATTAGCTAAGCCGTGTAATGGTCCTGCTAAACCATTCATACCGGCAGCGAATGACTGATAAGCATCACTCAATGCAGATCCTACCAGATGAATGGTATGACCGGACACATTACCACCTTCATGATCAGAGTGAATGGTAAGGTAAATGCGCATTAATTCGCGGAATTCCTCATCATTAAATCCAAGCATATGTGCGAAGTTGCCCCCCCAATCCAAGCTTGGATCCGGAGCAATATGATCGCCATTATGGTAAGTACGACGGTAGATATAAGCGGCTACACGTGGAAGACGAGCAATGAGGTTCATTACATCTTCGAAGGTAGGCTGCCAGTAATCTTTCTTATTAATTCCATCGCGGTAAGCGGTGTGGAATTCACTTTCAGTGCGTAAGGCCATGATGGCAGATACGAACTGAGTCATAGGATGGGTATCGGTTGGCAATGCATCTAATACCTTAAACACATGAGCCGGTACTTCCGCTCTTTTTTGCCATTCCAGGGTAACCGCCTTTACGGCTTCTTCAGTAGGAAGCTCATCGAATAACATCAAATAAAAGATGCCTTCGGGAAGGGGTTCGTTTCCACCAGGAGCCTTGGGTAAAAGATCTTGCAATTCGGGGATTGAATATCCGCGGAAGCGAATACCCTCGGCTGGATCTAATTTAGAGGTTTCGGTGATCAGAGCTTTTACACCGCGCATACCGCCGTAAAGCTGACTGATTTTCACCTCACCCACTACTTTATCACCATGCTTAGCAAGGAAATCTTTGATCTCAGCTGCAGCTGAATCTATTTTAGTAGAAAAGTGCTGTTTTAAATTTTCCATTTACGAATACTATTTTTTAATGAATTTGAATTGGGTACCGAGGTATTTGGCACTTTCGCCCAACATCTCCTCGATACGAAGCAATTGATTGTACTTTGCCATACGATCACTGCGTGAAGCAGAGCCGGTTTTAATCTGACCGGTATTAAGAGCTACTGCCAAATCAGCAATGGTAGAGTCTTCTGTTTCTCCACTACGGTGACTCATTACACAAGTCATATTATTGGCTTGTGCCAGACTCACGGTTTCTATGGTTTCAGTTAAAGTTCCAATTTGGTTCACTTTAATTAAAACAGAATTAGCCGCTTTTTGATCGATCCCTTGCTGTACACGCTCCACATTAGTTACGAATAAATCATCGCCAACTAATTGAACACGATCACCAATAGCTGCGTTCAATTGAGTCCAACCGGCCCAATCATCTTCATGCAGTCCATCTTCAATGGAAATAATGGGGTATTTGTTCACCCATTCGGTCCAATAAGCGACCATTTCTTCACTACTACGCTTGGCACCATCGCTGAAGTGATACATCTTATCATCGGCATGATAAAACTCACTGGCGGCGGCATCCATGGCAATGTAAATCTCTTCTCCTGCTTTAAAACCTGCTCTTTCTATGGCTACCAATACCGTTTCAATGGCCTCTTCATTAGATTGAATATTGGGAGCAAAACCTCCTTCATCTCCAACATTAGTGCTGTACCCCTTTTCCTTTAACACACTTTTCAGGTGGTGAAAAATTTCCGTTCCCCAGCGTAATCCTTCTGAGAAGCTAGAGGCACCGAAAGGCATAACCATAAATTCCTGAAAGTCGATGGCATTATCAGCATGCTCTCCGCCATTCAGGATATTCATCATAGGTACGGGTAAGGTGCGAGCATTTACCCCTCCTACGTAATTGTACAAAGTTTGGCCGGTTTCACTGGCAGCAGCTTTAGCCACCGCTAAGGAAACGGCTAAAATGGCATTCGCTCCTAATTTGGCTTTATTGGGGGTACCATCCAGATCCAACATACGCTGATCAATATCAGCCTGGTCGGTAACGAACATCCCAATAATCTCCGGGGCGATCAATTTATTTACATTATCCACGGCATTCTGCACGCCTTTACCCATCCACTGATCTCCACCATCGCGAAGCTCTACTGCTTCATGAACACCGGTGGAAGCCCCGGAGGGAACTGCTGCACGCCCCAGGGCGCCGCTTTCCGTAATTACATCGACTTCTACTGTGGGGTTACCGCGACTGTCGAGAATCTGACGGGCGTGGATGCCGGAAATAATTGCCATTTCTTAGGATTTAGATTGTTTCAGTTGTTCTACGAATTGATCAAAAAGGTATTCAGAATCGTGCGGCCCGGGAAATGCCTCGGGGTGATATTGCACGCTGCTTACCGGTTTATTTTTTAGGCGAATGCCTTGAACACCGTCATCATTTAGGTGACGGTGAGTTAATTCAATTTCTGCATGTTCTTCAACGGCATCCATACTTACTACGAAGCCATGGTTTTGGGTAGTGATTTCTCCCTTACCGGTTAAGATATTCAGTACCGGGTGGTTTATTCCACGGTGACCCTGATGCATTTTATAAGTGTTTAAGCCCTGTGAAATGGCAACCAACTGGTGTCCGAGGCAAATACCAAATACGGGATATCCTGAGTTCACCATATCATTTACGATGCTCACCGTGTTTTGCATCGCAGCAGGATCTCCAGGTCCATTGGAAATGAATAATCCATCCGGAGCCCAGGCTTTCATTTCTTCCAATGAAGTATCCATAGGGAATACTTTCATATAACAACCGCGGTTAGCGAAATGACGCAGAATGTTGCGCTTTACACCCAAGTCAAGAACGGCTAATTTATAGGTAGCATCCTCATTACCGAAATAATAGGCTTCGATAGTTGCCACTTTTGAGGAAAGCTCCAAACCTTCCATGGAAGGCACTTCTTTGAGCTGTGCTTTCAATGCTTCCAGGTCGTCCGTCTCGGTGCTGATAATCGCATTCATGGCTCCCTTACTACGGATATGACGTACCAGAGCACGAGTATCCACATCCGAGATTACCAATTTGCCATTCTCTTCAAAGTACTTTAAAAGGGAATTATTGGCTCCCACACGACTGTGATCGAAGCTAAAGTTCTTACAAATCAAACCCGCAATTTTAATGGAGTCTGACTCTACTTCATCATCCTTCACTCCATAATTACCGATATGGGCATTGGTAGTAACCATTAACTGGCCATAATAGCTGGGATCGGTGAAGATCTCCTGGTAGCCGGTCATTCCAGTGTTAAAACAAATTTCGCCGGTAGAACTTCCGTCTAAACCTACCGATCTTCCCCAAAATGTAGTTCCATCTTGCAGGACTACTACTGCTTTCTTACGTGTAAAATTGGCCATCTTTCAAAAACTCTTCAAAGTTAATTCCTAAAGCAATCACCCACAAAAAAAGGGATAAGAACTAATGCTCTTATCCCTTTTGTATACGTTAAAAGAAATTCAATTACTCGCCTTTCTTTTCTTCTTCATTCGATTCGTCAGCAGGAGCTTCAGGAGTTTCGGCTTTTGGAGCCTCTTCTACTACTGGAGCTTCTTCTACTACCTCTTCAGTTGCCGCTTCAACAGCCGGAGCCTCCTCTTTCTGAGATTTTCCAGAACCGCCACGACGACGACGTTTAGACTTAGTAGCTTCTTTCTTGGCACTGGTATAGATTTCATTGAAATCAACCAGTTCGATCATACACATCTCAGCGTTATCACCTAAACGAGTACCGGTTTTAATGATACGAGTGTATCCTCCGGGACGATCACCAACTTTGGCAGCCACTTCACGGAACAATTCAGTAACCGCATTTTTATTCTTCAAATAAGAGAATACAATACGACGGTTGTGAGTGCTGTCGGTTTTTGATTTAGTGATCAACGGCTCCACGAACAATTTCAAAGCTTTGGCTTTGGCAACGGTGGTGTTAATACGCTTGTGTTCAATAAGGCTGTTTGCCATATTGGCCAGCATAGCCTTGCGGTGTGCTGACTTTCTACCGAGATGATTTATTTTCTTTCCGTGTCTCATCGGTTAACTAGTCCTTGTCTAATTTGTATTTAGAGATATCCATACCGAAGCTTAATCCCTTGCTTTCCACTAATTCGTCGAGTTCAGTAAGAGATTTCTTACCGAAGTTGCGGAATTTCATTAGATCGCTCTTGGTGTAAGTTACCAAATCTCCCAAGGTATCAACTTCAGCTGCTTTCAAGCAGTTCAATGCACGAACAGAAAGATCCATATCCACCAATTTGGTTTTAAGCAATTGGCGCATGTGAAGGATTTCTTCATCGTACTTATCAGCCTCAGAAGAAGAATTGTCTTCTAAAGAGATTTTTTCATCACTCACCAACATAAAGTGTTGGATCAAGATTTTAGCGGCTTCAGTAAGTGCTTTCTTAGGATGAATGGAACCATCAGTGGTGATGTCTAAGATCAACTTTTCAAAGTCAGTCTTTTGTTCCACACGATAGTTTTCGATGCTGTACTTCACATTCTTGATGGGAGTATAGATAGCATCTACAGCGATGGTTCCGATTGGAGCACCACTTTTCTTGTTTTCCTCAGCAGGCACGTAACCACGACCTTTCTCAACGGTGATGTCCATGGTAATGGTCACTGAAGGATCGAGATTACAAATTACCAAGTCTGGGTTCAGTACCTGGAATGAGCTGGCAAATTTACCGATATCACCGGCGGTGATACGTTCTTGGCCGCTTATGCTCACATTGATATTCTCAGTTTCGTTCTCCTCAATCTGACGCTTAAAGCGCACTTGTTTAAGGTTTAGAACGATTTCAGTAACGTCTTCTACCACACCTTTAATGGTGGAGAACTCGTGGTCCACTCCTTCGATGCGAACAGAAGTGATGGCGAAGCCCTCCAGTGATGACAAAAGAACCCGACGCAATGCGTTTCCTACGGTGAGACCGTAACCGGGCTCCAAAGGCCTGAACTCAAATTGACCTTCGGTATCGGTCGCTTGATTCATAATAACCTGATCAGGCTTCTGGAAATTTAAAATCGCCATAAGGGTAGGGATTAAGATTATTAATTATTTAGAGTACAATTCTACGATGAGCTGCTCCTTAATGTTTTCAGGAACTTGGGCTCTCATAGGTACGCTCAGCATTTTACCGCTGTGTGAAGATTCATTCCATTCCAACCATTCTAATGGTTCTTTACGAACGGATAATGACTCTGATACCACTTGAAGAGATTTGGACTTCTCGCGTACAGCGATGATATCTCCAACTTTCACGTGGTAAGAAGGAATATTGTTCACCTCACCATTTACAGTGATATGACGGTGACCTACCAACTGACGTGCAGCACGACGAGTTGGTGCAATCCCTAAACGGTACACGATATTATCCAAACGACTTTCGCATAATTGAAGTAATACCTCACCGGTAATACCTTTTGCACGAGAAGCACGATCGAACATATTCGCGAACTGACGTTCCAGAATACCGTATGTGTATTTTGCTTTTTGCTTTTCAGCTAACTGAATAGCATATTCCGATTTCTTCCCGCGACGACGGTTAGGACCGTGTTGACCGGGAGGATAGTTTTTTCTTTCTAAGGCACGATCAGGACCGAAAATAGGGTCTTGGAATTTACGTGCGATCTTGGAAACGGGGCCTGTGTATCTAGCCATTACTCTTTAATCTAAATCGGTGATTAAACTCTTCTTCTCTTGGGTGGACGACATCCATTGTGTGGGATTGGGGTTACGTCAACAATTTCAGTAACCTCTACTCCACTGTTGTGGATGCTACGGATAGCAGATTCACGACCATTACCTGGTCCTTTAACGTAAACCTTCACCTTTTTCAATCCGTATTCTGCAGCTTTAGTTGCACAGTCCTCGGCTGCCATTTGAGCAGCGTAAGGAGTGTTTTTCTTAGAACCACGGAATCCCATTTTACCGGCGCTAGACCAAGAAATAACTTGACCGCGAGTATTGGTAAGCGAGATAATGATGTTATTGAATGTAGCGTTGATATGCGCCTCTCCGGCTGCTTCAACCACCACATTACGCTTCTTAGTAACTTTTCCTTGCTTCTTTGCCATGATGCGTCAATATTATTTAGTGGCCTTCTTCTTGTTCGCAACGGTCTTACGACGACCTTTACGCGTACGAGAGTTATTCTTAGTGCGCTGACCGCGAAGTGGCAAGCCGGCACGATGACGAATACCACGATTGCAACCGATATCCATCAAACGCTTGATGTTCAATTGGATCTCAGAACGCAGTTCACCTTCTACGGTGTAATTATCAGAAATAATTCGACGGATGGTGGTCAACTGATCGTCGTCCCATTCGCTAACCTTGATATTTGGGTCGATCTCGGCCTCTTCGAGGATCTTTACAGCACGGCTGCGGCCAATGCCGAAGATATAGGTAAGGCCAATCTCGCCTCGCTTATTTTTCGGTAAATCAATACCAGCAATTCTCGCCATATCAGCTAAATATTAACCTTGTCTTTGTTTGAACTTGGGATTCTTCTTGTTGATCACGTACAGCTTGCCTTTACGACGTACGATCTTGCAATCTGCACTTCTTTTTTTCAATGATGCTCTTACTTTCATAATCTTAGTAGCGGTAAGTAATACGACCTTTGCTTAAATCATAGGGTGACATTTCAAGTTTCACTTTGTCACCGGGTAAAAGTTTAATGTAGTTCATTCGCATTTTTCCGGAGATGTGCGCAGTAATAACGTGTCCATTCTCCAATTCAACCCGGAACATGGCATTGCTTAATGCCTCTACGATAGTTCCGTCTTGTTCAATTGCCGATTGTTTCGCCATAGTGTTCTTCTCCTTAGAATGCGCTAACTGCTCTTCCTTTTAATTTTCCGTTTTTCATTAAACCATCGTAATGACGGTTCAACAAGTAGCTCTCAATTTGCTGCAGAGTATCCAATACTACGCCCACCATGATGAGTAAGCTGGTACCTCCGTAGAAATATGCGAACTGAGTGTTTACACCAGCAATCATAGCGAAGGCCGGTAAAATGGCCAAAATGGCCAGAAAAATGGATCCCGGTAAGGTGATACGAGACAGTACCGTGTCCAAGAATTCTGCAGTTGCCTTACCCGGTTTAATACCCGGAATAAAACCACCGTTGCGCTTCAGGTCTTCAGCCATTTGATTAGTGTTAACCTGAATTGCTGTATAGAAATAGGTAAATAAGATAATCAGTACGGCAAACACGAAGTT
The DNA here is from genome assembly GCA_002501205.1 of Flavobacteriales bacterium UBA7878. GTDB lineage: Bacteria > Bacteroidota > Bacteroidia > Flavobacteriales > Schleiferiaceae > Croceimicrobium. The sequence continues at coordinate 64,267 of DLRW01000075.1, read as the reverse complement.
GTACCAAAATCCCTGAATATCGCTGAAGGCCGTAATTAACCATCCGCCGCTCGCATCTTCACCAGCCGCGGTGTAGCTAAGGATGGTTACCGGAATAAACATAATTGCTTGTGCAAAAATGATCGGCATTACACCTGAAGCATTCACCTTAAGAGGAATATACTGACGTGCCATGTTACCGGTAAAAGTGCGACCTCCAGTTGTACGCTTAGCATACTGCACAGGAACACGACGTACCGCTTGTACCAAGGCTACCGCCAATAGAATAACAATAATTAAAGCTGCAATCTCTACCACAAAGAGTACCAGACCACCTCCACTACGCTCCAATTTGGAAACGAGTTCTTGTAAGAAGGCCTGAGGCAAACTGGCAATAATACCCACCATAATAAGTAGGGAGATACCATTACCAATTCCTTTGTCGGTAATGCGCTCACCTAACCACATAGCGAAAATGGTACCCGCAGTAAGTACTACGATACTCAACAACCAGAAGGTTTGACCACCTACAGTTGTTTCCACTCCTTGTGCCATTAGGTTTGCAACATAGCCCGGAGCCTGTGCCATGGTAATACCAATGGTTAAGATCCGAGTAATTTGATTCAGTTTACGACGGCCACTCTCTCCTTCCTTTTGCATCTTTTGGATGGTAGGAACAGCCATACCCAGAAGCTGAATTACGATACTGGCAGAGATATAAGGCATAATTCCCAATGCCAAAATAGAGGCATTCGCAAAGGCACCTCCGGTGAAGGCATTCAAAATACCAATTAAACCACCATCAGCCTGACTTTGCAAAGACTGCAGGGTTTCGGTATTAACGCCTGGAAGAACCACATTGGAACCTAAGCGATAAATAAGCAAAAGACCTAAGGTTAAAAGAATCTTCTCCCTTAGTTCTTCGATTGCCCAGATATTCTTGATCGTATCGATAAATCGCTTCATGCTCCGGTTTTATACAGTTTTAGCCTCGCCTCCTTGAGCCTCAATCGCTGCTTTAGCGCTGGCAGAAAAAGCGTGTGCTTCTACGTTCAACTTTGCGGTCAATTCGCCGCGTCCAAGAATCTTAACGCGATCGTTCTTAGCGATCAATCCGTTATCGATAAGGCTTTGTACGGTTAAATCTCCACTTACTTTACCGCTGTCTACTAAAGTCTGTAAAGTATCCAGGTTAATACCATTGTACTCTACGCGGTTAGGGTTTTTAAAACCGAACTTGGGTACACGACGCTGTAATGGCATCTGACCACCCTCAAAACCAATCTTGGATTTATATCCACTGCGAGACTTGGCACCTTTGTGACCACGGGTAGAAGTACCACCATGTCCACTTCCCTCACCGCGGGCGATGCGCTTTGTGTTCTTTACAGAACCTTCCGCAGGTTTTAAATTATTCAAGCTCATTATACTATCTTTCTATGCGTTAGCTTAGTTCAATTCTTCCACTTCCAATAGGTGGGCTACTTTACGTACCATACCTATAATTTGAGGAGTGGCTTCATGCTCAACCACTTGGTTCATCTTACGCAAACCTAAGGCCTCCAAGGTACGTTTTTGATCCTCCGGACGGTTGATTTTGCTGCGTACTTGTTTAACTCTGATCTTAGCCATGAAACTATATCTTAACCGTTAAATACTTTATCCACGCTAATACCGCGAGTCTTAGCAATTGCACCAGCATCACGCAATGAAAGCAATGCGTCGAAGGTAGCTTTTACCACGTTGTGAGGGTTAGAAGAACCTTTAGATTTGGCAAGTACATCATGTACACCAAGGCTTTCTAATACCGCACGCATCGCACCACCGGCAATTACTCCGGTACCGTTTGATGCAGGACGAAGGAATACGCGGGCTCCTCCGAATTTACCATCCTGCTGATGAGGAATAGTATTCTTCACGAGCGGAATACGTACCAAATTCTTCTTGGCATCTTCAATACCTTTCTGAATTGCTTCGGATACTTCCTTGCTTTTTCCCAATCCGTAACCGGCAACCCCGTTTTCATCTCCTACCACAACGATGGCAGAGAAACCGAAGGTACGTCCACCTTTGGTCACTTTGGTTACCCGTTGAATGCCTACAACGCGGTCAGTTAATTCCAGACCACTCGGCTTTACGCGTTGAATATTTTTGTGTCCTTTAATCATGGGATTTTCTTAAAATTTTAATCCACCTTCGCGAGCACCATCAGCCAAAGCTTTTACCCGTCCGTGATATAAATATCCACCACGGTCGAAGGCACAAGTTTCGAGGCCTGCTTCAGTGGCTTTCTTGGCCAAGGCAGCGCCTACGGCTTTCGCGATATCCGACTTGGTTCCTTCTTTGCTGATTTCTTTATCCAAAGAAGATGCAGCAGCTAAAGTTTTACCACTCACATCATCAATCAGCTGAGCGTAAATTTCTTTATTGGAACGGAAAACCGATAAGCGAGGAATACTATTAGTTCCGCTTACTTTTTTACGAATCCGGCTGCGGATTCGGGTTCTTCTTTCTGTTTTAGTCAGTGCCATGTCTTAATTATTTACTAGCAGTTTTACCAGCCTTTCTACGGATGTACTCACCTACAAAGCGAACACCTTTTCCTTTGTAAGGCTCTGGCTTACGGAAAGAACGAATCTTAGCCGCTACCATACCAACCAGTTGCTTGTCGTGACTCTTAAGGATTACTACCGGGTTCTTACCTTTTTCGGATACAGTCTCAATTTTAACTTCTTGAGGCACCTCAAGAACGATATTGTGAGAGTATCCTAAAGAAAGATCCAAAAGTTGTCCCTGGTTAGTTGCACGATAACCTACACCTACCAGTTCTAATTTCTTTTCGAAACCTTCAGAAACACCGATTACCATATTGTTGATTAAAGCACGGTACAGACCATGATCGGCACGTGATTGCTTTTCATCATTCTTACGGCTCACAGTGATGGTATTATCTTCGATGCTCAACTCCACACTGTCTGAAACAGTTTGCTGAAGCTCACCTAATTTACCCTTCACGGCAACCACACCATCCTTGAAGCTTACTTCAACTCCGGCTGGGATACTAATGGGGGCTTTTCCTACTCGTGACATCTCTTAATTTTTAGTATACGTAGCAAAGAACTTCGCCACCTACATTCTCTTTACGGGCCTCTTTATCGGTCATCACTCCTTTCGAAGTAGATACGATAGCAATACCCAAACCATTGATTACCCGTGGCATGTTTGCACTGCCGGTATAAGTACGCAAACCTGGCTTACTAACACGCTTCAAAGAACGGATAGCAGGCTCATTGGTAATACGATCATATTTCAAAGCAATCTTAATAGTGCCTTGAGGTCCTTCTTCCAGGATTTTATGGTTCAGGATATAACCCTGATCCTGAAGAATTTTAGTGATTTCCTTCTTCAAATTAGAAGCAGGGATTTCCACTACTTTGTGTCCGGCCAAGATGGCGTTACGAACACGGTTCAAATAATCTGCAATTGGATCTGTAATCATCTCTAAACCTTTTTACCAACTGGCTTTTTTAACTCCTGGGATCAGACCATCATTGGCCATCTCTCTAAAGGTTACCCGGTTAATTCCGAACTGGCGCATGTATCCACGTGGACGACCGGTAAGCTTGCAACGATTGTGCAGACGCACAGGAGAAGCATTCTTAGGAAGCTTTTGTAAAGCTTCATAATCACCGGCTGCTTTGAGCTCGGCACGCTTCTGAGCGTATTTGGCTACCAGCTTTTCGCGTTTGCGCTCGCGCGCTTTCATTGATTCTTTCGCCATGTCTTATTTTTTGAAGGGTAAACCAAAGTTCTTCAACAATGCCAAAGCTTCTTTATCGGTTTCAGCGGAAGTCACAAAAGTGATATCCATACCGGTAATGCGTGGCACTCTGTCAATATTCATCTCGGGGAAGATGATCTGCTCGGTAATACCTAAGGTATAGTTACCACGACCATCAAATCCATTATTCTTGATTCCGTTAAAGTCACGAATACGTGGTAACGCTGACCACAATAAACGCTCCAGGAATTCGAACATGCGCTCGCCGCGAAGAGTCACTTTAGCTCCGATAGGCATGCCTTTACGAAGTTTAAAGTTTGAGATATCCTTGCGGGAATAAGTAACGATCGCTTTCTGACCAGCAATCATAGACATTTGCTCAACCGCCTGCTCTACCAGTTTCTTATCTCCGGTAGCTTCACCTACACCTTGAGAAAGAACGATCTTCTTCAAGCGAGGAACTTCCATGCGATTCTGATATCCGAATTCTTCGGTAAGAGCCGGAACGATCTGCTCCTGGTACTTATCTTTTAATTTGGTAGAAAAATCCATTACTTAATAATCTCTTGAGTTTTCTTTGAATAGCGTACCAGTTTACCGTTCTCGTCGGTTTTACGACCTACACGAGTGGGTTCACCATTCGCGGGATCGATCAACATCAGTTTAGACAGATAAACAGGGGCTTCTACTTCTTCAATTCCTCCTTGAGGATCGGTTGCGCTAGGCTTCTTGTGTTTTTTCACCACATTAATACCTTCAACGATCGCCTTTCCTTTTTTGGGAAGCATCTCCAGTACTGTACCCTCCTTGCCTTTGTCTTCGCCGGAGAGAACAACTACTTTATCACCTTTTTTGATATGAAATTTGGCCATTGTTCTTTCGTTTAAAGTACCTCAGGGGCTAGTGATACAATCTTCATATACTGCTTGTCGCGAAGTTCACGAGCAACCGGTCCGAAAACACGGGTACCACGCATCTCATTCTGCGCATTCAGTAATACACAAGCATTATCATCAAAACGGATATAAGATCCATCAGGACGACGAACCTCTTTCTTAGTGCGAACCACTACCGCTTTGGATACTTGTCCTTTTTTGGCATTACCGGAAGGAGTAGATTCCTTGATAGAAACCACGATGCGGTCTCCAACGGAAGCATAACGACGACCGGTACCTCCCAACACACGAATTACCAGAACTTCCTTGGCTCCGGTGTTATCCGCTACTTTAAGTCTAGATTCCTGTTGTAACATCGCTTACTTCGCTCTTTCAATGATTTCTACTAGTCTCCAGTTCTTGGTCTTGCTCAGGGGACGAGTTTCCATGATGCGAACGGTATCACCGATATTGCACTCATTTTTCTCATCGTGAGCATGAAACTTCTTGGTAAGCTTAATAAACTTACCGTACATAGGGTGCTTCTGCTTTTTCTCTACCGACACCACGATGGACTTAGCCATTTTGTTGCTGGTAACTACCCCGATACGTTCTTTACGCAAGTTTCTTTTGTGTTCCATTTTGAACAGTCTTATTAAGATGCGCTTTCTTCAGTACGGGCACGAAGCTCAGTACTCAAGCGAGCGATCAACTTTCTTTTTTCTTTCAATTCCACAGGATTCTCTAAGGGAGAAATGTGGTGCGCCATACGCAACTTGTCGTAATTGATCTTCTCCTCAGCTACTTGATCGGAGATTTCTTGCGTGGTCATTTCTCTAATTACGGATGCCTTCATCTTTCAATCTTAATTAGGCACCGGTATAATCCCGGCGAACGATAAACTTACATTTAACGGGAAGCTTCTGAGCGGCCAAACGCAATGCCTCTTGAGCGATCTCTTGGTTTACACCATCAAGTTCGAAGAGGATACGTCCGGGACGTACAACAGCAACCCAGTGATCCAAGGCACCTTTACCTTTACCCATCCGTACTTCGGCTGGCTTTTTGGTAATGGGCTTATCGGGGAAAATACGGATCCACAACTGACCTTCACGTTTCATGTAACGGGTAGCTGCAATACGTGCTGCCTCGATCTGACGTGAGGTGATGAAAACCGAATCCATCGCTTTCAGACCGAAACTACCGAAAGCAATCTCGACACCGCGCTGGGAGTTACCCTTCATGCGGCCTTTAAACTGCTTTCTGTGTTTTGTTTTCTTAGGTTGTAACATCTTTCAATATTTTAAGCGGTCTGCTTATTTTCTTTTTCTTCTGTTACGTCCGCCACCTGCATTGGCTCCACCAGCCGGTCCATTGCTTTTCTTAGCAGTACCGAATGGGTTGCTCAGGTCGCGTTTTCCGTATACTTCTCCTTTCATGATCCATACTTTGATACCCAAACGACCATAGGTAGTGTGAGCTTCAGTCAAAGCATAGTCAATGTCTGCACGGAAAGTGTGCAAGGGTGTACGTCCGTCTTTATACATTTCGGAACGCGCCATTTCCGCACCGTTCAAACGACCAGAAACCATAATCTTGATCCCTTCAGCTCCCATACGCATCGATGCAGCAATAGCCATTTTCACAGCACGACGGTAAGAGATACGTCCTTCAATTTGGCGGGCGATAGAATCAGCCACCAGTTTGGCATCTAGTTCAGGACGCTTGATCTCGAAAATGTTAATCTGAACTTCTTTCTTGGTGAGCTTTTTAAGCTCCTCCTTCAATTTATCAACTTCCTGACCACCTTTACCGATGATAATACCAGGACGACTGGTAGTAATGGTAATGGTAACCAGCTTTAGGGTACGCTCAATAATGATACGGCTAACGCTGGCCTTGTTTAAACGTGCGTACAAGTAATTGCGGATTTTGGCATCTTCCGCGATCTTGTCGCCATAATTACGGCCACCGTACCAATTGCTATCCCAGCCGCGGATAAATCCTAATCGGTTTCCTATTGGATTAGTCTTCTGTCCCATGCGGTTATTCGTTTACTTCGTTAGATTCTGCGGCTGCTTCGTCATTGCTACGAGCATCTACCACAATGGTTACATGATTACTGCGTTTGCGAATGCGGTGAGCACGACCCTGTGGGGCGGCCTGAATACGCTTCAACATACGAGCGGAGTCAACCTGAATGCTGGAAACATATAATCCTGCATCTTCGATACGCTCTCCTTCATTCTTCTGCTCCCAGTTGTTAATCGCTGAGCGCAATAATTTTTCCATGGGAATACTGGCATGCTTAGGGCTGTACTTTAAGAGGTACAAAGCCTTTTCAACATCCATTCCACGTACCATATCAGCTACCAAACGCATTTTGCGAGGGCTGGTTGGGTAATTGCGCAGCTGAGCAATCGCCACGTTCTTACGGGCTTCCTTTCTTGCTTCAGCAGATTGTTTCTTTCTAGATCCCATAACCTATTCTTAGCGCTTACCTTTATCTTTCTTATTACCACCGTGTCCACGGAAGGTACGAGTCAATGCAAATTCACCGAATTTGTGACCTACCATGTTTTCTGTTACAAAAACAGGAACAAAGGTTCTTCCGTTGTGTACAGCTATAGTCTGACCTACTGCTTCAGGAAAGATCATGGAGGCACGGCTGTAAGTCTTAATAACCGACTTTTTACCGCTATCGGCTTGTGCCAATACTCGCTGCTCCAGCTTATGGTGAATAAAAGGACCTTTTTTTAGTGATCTCGCCATAGCTAATTACTTTTTACGTCTTTCAATGATATACTTGTTCGAAGCCTTCTTAGGAGTACGAGTTTTGTACCCTTTGGCTGGAATACCAGTCCGTGAACGTGGATGGCCACCGCTGGCACGACCTTCACCACCACCCATGGGGTGATCTACTGGGTTCATCGCTACACCACGAACGCGAGGACGACGACCTAACCAACGGCTACGACCTGCCTTACCACTACGCTCTAATTGGTGATCTGAGTTTCCGATAGCACCAATGGTAGCTTTACAAGTAGTCAAGATCATACGGGTTTCACCGCTAGGCATTTTCACGATAGCATACTTACCATCGCGAGCCGCTAATTGGGCAAAAGATCCGGCAGAACGTGCAATGATAGCTCCTTGTCCAGGACGCATCTCAATGCAACTGATTACTGTACCTAAAGGAATATTCTCTAGGAACATGGTGTTACCGATTTCAGGAGTAGCATCTTTACCACTTAGTACCTGCTGCCCAACTTGTAAACCGTTAGGAGCGATAATGTAACGCTTCTCTCCATCTGCATAAAACAACAAAGCCACGCGAGCAGAACGGTTAGGATCATACTCGATGGACTTTACAGTTGCAGGAACGCCGTCTTTCTCGCGTTTGAAATCGATCACACGATAACGACGTTTATGACCGCCACCTAACTGGCGCACAGTCATTTTACCACTATTGTTACGTCCGCCCGACTTAGACTTCCCTTTTACAAGAGACTTCTCAGGCTTGCTGGCGGTTACAGTTTCAAACTGACCTACAACCTTAAAACGCTGTCCGGGAGTAACCGGATTTAACTTACGTACAGCCATGATTAAATTTCGCTATAGAGGTCAATAGTTTCACCACTGCGAACCTGCACAATGGCTTTCTTATACTTACCAGTGTTACCACGAGTAATACCTTGCTTGGTATAGCGGAATTTACGCTTACCTGGCATTACCATAGTTTTTACACTTTCTACGTTTACACCGTAGAGCTCTTCAACTGCCTTGCGGATCTCAACCTTGTTGGCATCCACAGCTACTTCGAAAGCAAAACGATTCTTGTCTTCGCTATCAGCGGTAGCCTTCTCGGTGATGATTGGTCTGATCAAAATGCCCATGGTCTACTATCTTAAAACAGTTTCAAGCTTCTCCAACGAATCTTCAGATAAAATCACAGTTTGCGCCTTCATTACAGCGTAAGTGTTTAATTCTGAAGCACTTATCACGTCGGAACCCTTAAAATTTCGGGACGACAAATATACAGCTTTATTTGACTCACCAAGCACCAGTAAAGATTTTTTGTCTTGGAGGCCTAAGGCGCTCAAAATCTGTACGTAGCTTTTAGTGTTTGGCTTGTCCATTTGAAGGGCTTCCAAAACCACAATATTTTGGTCAGCGGCCTTCTGTGCTAAAGCGGAACGACGGGCCAAAGCTTTCAACTTTTTGTTGAGTTTGAAACCGTAGTTACGCGGACGGGGACCGAATACGGTACCACCACCACGTTGTACAGGACTTTTTAAAGATCCTACACGGGCATTACCGGTACCTTTCTGGCGGAAGAACTTCTTAGTAGTACGAGAAACCTCTGCACGTTCTTTCGCTTTGTGAGTACCTTGACGCTTATTGGCAAGATGTTGCTTAACATCTAAATACAGGGCGTGCTCATTTGGCTCAATCGCAAAAATGTCATCAGCCAAGGTCACTTTACGTCCGGTATCCTTACCTTCTTTATTTAATACTGCTAATTCCATTACTTGGTGATAATTAAGATTGAGTTCTTAGGACCGGGAACCGACCCTTTAACAACCAAAAGGTTCTTATCGGCATCTACCTTAATTACACGGAGATTCTCTACCATAGTCATGGCTCCTCCCATGCGTCCGGCCATTCGCATACCTTTAAATACGCGTGATGGATCCGAACCGGCACCAATTGAACCAGGAGCACGTAAGCGGTTATGCTGACCGTGGGTAGCTTGACCTACACCACCAAAGCCATGACGCTTTACTACACCCTGAAAACCTTTTCCTTTAGATACACCGGAGATATCAACGAATTGTCCTTCGGCAAAAAATTGGTCTACGCTAATTGCTACACCTTCCTTCAATTCCACTTCTTTGAAGTTGGTATCGAATTCTTTTACTTTTTTGCGAGGGCTCACTCCAGCCTTTTTGAAGTGACCTACCATAGCAGCAGGTACACGACTCTCTTTTTGTTCGCCGTAAGCTAATTGTACGGCTTCGTAACCGTCTTTCTCAGCGGTCTTGATCTGGGTTACCACGTTGGGCTCCACTTCGATGACGGTACACGGTAAGTTTTTACCGTTTTCGTCAAAGAGGCTTGTCATCCCGATCTTTTTACCGATCATTCCAGGCATTTGACAATCTATTTAAATTAATACTCTAAACTCAGACTTTAATCTCTACTTCCACCCCGCTAGGCAACTCCAATTTCATCAAGGCATCAATGGTCTTGGATGAAGAACTGTAGATGTCGAGCAAACGCTTGAAGGAAGACAACTGGAACTGCTCACGTGACTTCTTGTTCACGTGAGGAGAACGTAATACTGTGTAGATACGCTTGTTGGTCGGAAGCGGAATAGGACCGTTCACGATCGCACCGGTACTCTTTACAGTCTTTACGATTTTCTCAGCACTCTTATCCACCAAATTGTGGTCGTAAGACTTAAGCTTAATGCGGATTTTCTGACTCATCTTCTTAATAAACTTATTCTTTGTTACCCTTAACCTTTGCAATTACATCTTCGGCGATGTTCTTAGGAGCCTCTGCAAAATGAGAGAATTCCATAGTTGAAGTCGCACGACCAGATGAGTTGGTACGCAGGTCAGTTACATAACCAAACATTTCAGACAGGGGCACTTTAGCTTTGATCGCTTTTGAATTATTACGATCGCCCATGCCTTCTACCACACCACGACGACGGTTCAAGTCACCTACGATATCACCCATATACTCTTCTGGAGTTAATACCTCCAATTTCATAATAGGCTCTAATAATACCGGGTTGGCTTTAGGAACTGCGTGACGGAAAGCCATTTTGGCTGCAACCTCAAAAGAAAGCTGATCCGAATCCACAGGGTGGAAAGATCCGTCCTTCAAAGTCACTTTAATACTATCTACAGGGTAACCAGCTAAAACGCCAGTAGACATAGCTTCTTTAAATCCTTTCTCTACAGAAGGGATAAATTCTTTAGGTACGTTACCACCTTTCACCTCGTTCACGAAAACCAATCCAGGCTCTTCGCTTTCACTAGGCTCAATGGTTACGATGATATCGGCAAATTTACCACGACCACCAGTTTGTTTCTTGTAAACCTCGCGGTGATCTACAGTACCGTTGATCGCTTCTTTGTAAGATACCTGAGGAGCACCTTGGTTCACCTCAACTTTGAATTCACGTCTCAAACGGTCGATGATAATATCCAAGTGAAGCTCACCCATACCTGAGATTACAGTTTGACCGGTATCCTCATCTGTGTGAACACGGAAAGTAGGATCCTCTTCGGTCAATTTGGCCAAAGACATACCTAATTTATCCACATCAGCTTTAGACTTAGGCTCAACTGCTAATCCGATTACTGGCTCTGGGAAGTCCATTGATTCAAGAATGATAGGAGCATTCTCAGCACAAAGGGTATCACCCGTTTTAATATCTTTAAATCCTACCAAAGCACCGATATCTCCAGCGCCCAGCTCATCAATTTGATTTTGCTTGTTTGCGTGCATCTGGAAGATACGAGAGATACGTTCTTTCTTACCAGTACGAGTGTTCAACACATAAGAACCGGAAGGAAGGGCACCTGAATAAGCGCGGGTAAAACACAAACGTCCTACGAAAGGATCGGTTGCAATTTTAAATGCCAAAGCACTGAAAGGCTCATCGAAAGAAGGCTTACGCTTTTCTTCAGCATCGGTATCTGGGTTAGTACCTACGATAGCTTCAATATCTACCGGAGCAGGCATTAACTCCATTACCATATCAAGCATGGCCTGTACACCTTTGTTTTTAAAGGCAGAACCACACATCATTGGCACTACTTTGTTAGCGATAGTCGCTTCACGTAATGCATCAAGGATTTCACGCTCAGTAAGAGACTCTGGATCCTCAAAGTATTTTTCCATTAAGGTATCGTCGAACTCAGCTACGGCCTCGAGCAATTTCTCGCGGTACTCAGTAGCTTCGTCTAACATATCAGCTGGGATTTCAACTTCCTCGAAAGTCATACCCATATCTTCCTCGTTCCAAACGATTCCACGGAAGTTGATCAAATCAACCACACCTTTGAAATCGGCTTCAGCACCGATAGGCAACTGAAGAGGAAGCGCATGAGAACCCAACATTTCTTTCACCTGACCACAAACGTTCAGGAAGTCGGCACCCTGACGGTCCATCTTGTTTACGAAACCAATACGTGGAACGTTGTAGTTATTAGCCAAACGCCAGTTAGTTTCAGATTGTGGCTCAACACCGTCAACCGCAGAGAACAAGAATACCAATCCGTCCAATACACGAAGAGAACGGTTTACCTCAACGGTAAAGTCAACGTGTCCGGGGGTATCGATAATGTTAATATGGTAGTTATCACCACGGTAAGGCCAGTTAAGGGTAGTAGCAGCAGAGGTAATGGTAATACCACGCTCTTGCTCCTGCTCCATCCAGTCCATGGTAGCGGCACCATCGTGCACCTCACCAATCTTGTGACTTACCCCACCGTAATAAAGGATACGTTCGGTGGTAGTGGTTTTTCCCGCGTCGATGTGCGCTGCAATACCGATGTTACGGGTGTATTTTAAATCTCTTTTTGCCATGATTTATCTTTCCTATTTGAGGGATTTAGAATCTGCCAAAGTGAGCAAAAGCCTTGTTAGCTTCCGCCATTTTATGAGTATCCAAACGCTTCTTAACTGCAGCACCTTCTTCTTTAGCAGCAGCCATAATCTCAGCTGCCAAACGGTTCGCCATAGATTTCTCATTACGCTTACGAGCATAAGAGATTAACCATTTCATGGCTACAGAGATTTTACGATCCGGACGAATCTGAACAGGAATCTGAAAAGTAGCACCACCCACACGCTTAGAACGTACTTCTACGTGAGGCATAACATTATTTAAGGCTTCTTTCCATAATTCTAAACCATTACCCTCTCCGGTTTTCTCGGAAACGATATCAATGGCCGAATAAAAAATGCGGTAGGAAGTACTCTTCTTCCCATCCAACATCATCATATTTACAAAACGAGTTACCAGTGGCTCACCGAACTTGGGATCTGGTAATAAGGGTCTTTTTTTAGCTCTTGCCTTTCTCATGAGTCTTTTTCTCTAACAGGATTATTTTTTCGCTTTAGGACGTTTCGCGCCGTACTTAGAACGACGTTGCATCCGACCATTAACACCAGCGGTATCCAATGCACCGCGCACAATGTGGTAACGCACACCTGGCAAGTCTTTAACACGACCACCGCGAACCAATACAATGCTGTGCTCCTGCAGGTTGTGACCCTCACCAGGAATGTAGGCATTCACCTCATTTCCGTTGGTTAAGCGTACACGCGCTACTTTACGCATGGCTGAGTTAGGCTTCTTAGGAGTGGTGGTATACACACGCGTACATACTCCACGACGCTGTGGTGAAGACTGCAGAGCTGCAGACTTACTCTTCTTAGTAATCTTAGTACGTCCTTTCCGTACTAATTGCTGAATCGTTGGCATACACCTTTAATATAAGCTATTTAATAAATTCGCTACCCCACTTTTTTGGGGACTGCAAATGTAGAACAATTCAACAACGTAGCAAGCCCTTGAGAAAAAATGTTTTAGGCTTTTGTTCAGATACTTAGAAAACGATGCATAGCCCGAGCTAAGGAAGCTTTTTACCTTCCTTTCAAATCAATATTCCAGCTTGATATTTTTCGAATACGGAATGCTGCCTTGCCTCTTTTCACAAAAAACACCTTATCTATCCTAATACCCTTTATTAATAAGGTGTCGAAAGTCAGCAGGGGGAAGCCAGTCCTTTGCCCATTAAAATCAACAAGAGCTTCGCATAAGATTCAAACCGGGACTATCATCTAAATCCTTTCACACCTCTTATTCGGCACAGGCACCCAGGGTGGGTTAATGCATAACTCGAAACTTTGCTTGTTGCCCGGCTACATGAAGCAAATACACACCATTAGGCAATTGATCAACAGCTAAAACTAGCTTTGATTCAAAGACTTCATAATTTCCTTCGAGCATCAATTGACCCTGGCTATTATACACCCTGCAATATTCATTTTCCTTTGCTTCAGCCAATTCCACTTCAATATAATCAGAACCAGGGTTGGGATACAGTCGAATGCCAGTTTTAGAAATTCTATCCTCATCCAAACCAATCGTACCTTTAAACTTATAGCCCAAAGGCAGCCTATAATTACTTATGGCAATGGGAGTATTCGGCATAATCTCATTAAACTCATAGTTCTCCATCAGATTAACCGCCAGACTCGAAGCTGTGTTTTCCAGTAACTGAATATTGAGATTCTCAAGGAAGTGGACTTCCAGCCGAATGAAATCCCAATTCTGCAATACAATATCCACGGGAATCTTTAGATAGGACTCCTTACCGACATAACAGATGGTATCCAAGTAAGGTCCGCTATTAAAGACGCGGACTCTAACTTTTCTTGGTACATCTGGCTTAATGTTTTCAAGACCCAGGATGTACAGGTATTCAAACTCACGAACGCTAGAAGGAACTCTGATTTTACACTCATACACCCCTAAAATCGTATCGGTTGATAATACGGAAGCGGTGTAGCGTCCGTCATCCGCCATATTGGAACCCCAAATAAAATCTTGGTCCACCTTTAAAGTGTCTGAATAGTGATCACAATTATTGACCCCATAGACTTCGCTTTTCACACTGTAAGAACCCGCCCCCACAATAGGGAACTGATCCTCCTTAACTCCATTCATTTCCACGCGCTCCGCCATGGTCCAAACTTGACTAAGGGAATTATCAGCATCCAGCTTCTGTATGCTTGAGCCAGTTGATTGCAGAGAGTAGATTGAGTCGGCAGGCACTCTCCTTAAAAAAATGGAATCCCTTTTATTTCCGTTCGCAGACATCCAGTAAATCCATTGAGAGCTAAGCGGGTTTATTTCCGTCTTTATAGCTGTAGAATCATCAGCTAAGATTCCGGGACTCCAGTAATCGCCCTGGGAAAAGCCCAGCGAAGTAAGTTCTACGCTTTTAGTATCGCAGAAATTCGCAGTATCTAAACGAAGTGTATTAACTGTAATTCCAGGACTTCCAATTAACTGAATGCGCACCCGAACCCCGTTAACTACGCCTCCGCAAGCATATAACCTCCAAGTGATTGGACAAACCCATAATTCTCCTCCATTCCAAAAGTTGGCCGGACCAGGTATAAAACTTAACTCCACCAGATTCGTGTCAATTGCCTTCCATTGCCCTCCAGGATTATGGGACTTCAACTCAGGAAATTCATATCCAGAACTAACAAAAGCAGGAATACGACTTGAATCAACAAAGCTTTGCTGCGAAAACACATACAAACTATCACCAGGTTGCCCTACCCCAACCTTAAATTGCAATCTCAAAGTATCGCCATATTCTAAATTATATTGGAGCACTTCGGGGTTATCTGATATAATCCAACTTGTATCCTTATGACTTACCTCGACAGTAGGAATTGACTTCGTTCCGTCGTACATCTTAAAATACACCATTCCCAAGGTAACATCCTTAAATATCAAATTACCAGTACGATAATACCGCTTCTCGAATGCCATTACATAAAAGCCCGGCTGATAGCCTCCAGGTATTACTTTAGTACTAATGATATTCTGCTGCGGAAAGTGAAGACATGGCCCATTTAAAGTATCCTCGGTATAATCTGGAAATGGCGCTAAAGCAGTATATCCCGCTGCAAATCCGATGTTCTGGGAAGGGGTGGACTTTGGATTCACTAATTCATAGGCTACCGAATCTGCTCCTTGCATACCAGGAAGCAATTGAAAGGAATTATAATTAGTGGTATAAGGGAAAGCAACTTGTAATGGCACAGGGGTCGTGCCGATATTATCAAAATACTCTAAGGTTAGCTGACCATTTATTCCCACCTTCGGATATATTGTTACGGATGTACTGGTATTATAAGTATTTAAAGCATCTATATTTTTATAATCAGCTACACAACAAGCCACATTACCAATTGTAAACTCAAGAGGAGTTAAGGAAGCATTTAAGGGTAGAGTTGAAATTGGAACAATGGCAGTATATAAGTACTCTTCATAGATAAAACCACCACAATTAATATCCTCAACCTCCACAGTATCTAAAGGGCCACTTCCCACCCTATTAAGCGCAATCGTTAAAGGTCCCTGCAATGTAACATTAGCTGGGGCCGAACCAAATCCGTAGAAATTTCTAAATAAATGATATCGAACCTCCCAAGTATTATTAACTGGATCGACTCTATGTTCGTAATAAGAACTAAAAACATGTGCTCCACTCGCATTGAAAGAAAGTAAAGCACACAAAAACAACAAGCTAAGGTTTAAGCTGCGCATGATTTTCAGATTTGACGCCAAATCAAAGGAAAAGCAAAGGAATAATCATTTTCAAACAAATTTCCTTAAATCTCAAACTTGAATCGACAACTGGTACAATCCCGGAATACATTTTGGCCTCCAACATGCAATCAACTATTAGATCTTTCCAGGATGGAGCTTATTCATTAAGCCCTTGCCGCCTTTCCATAATATCCGCACCTTTGCCCCTCAAATTATTTTTACTGTGACGGACTTCCTTCAGGGACTAAACCCACCTCAAAAAGCCGCGGTAGAAGCTACCGAGGGCCCCATTATGGTTATTGCCGGTGCCGGCTCGGGAAAAACCCGAGTGCTTACCATGCGCATTGCTTACCTCATGGCAAATAAAGGTGTGGATCCTTTTAATATCCTCTCCCTGACCTTTACCAATAAAGCCGCTCGCGAAATGAAGGAGCGGATTGGTAAAATAGTAGGTCCCTCCGAGGCTAAGAATATTTGGATGGGAACCTTTCACTCCGTATTCGCTCGCATTTTACGGGTTGAAGGCCATCTTTTAGGCTATCCTTCCAACTTCACTATTTACGATGCCGAAGACAGTAAAAAAGCTATTAATAATGTAATCAAGGAATTAAACCTTGACAAAGAGATTTACAAGACCGGCAATGTGGCCCGTAGAATCTCAGCCTTTAAAAACGGCTTAATTACCCCCCGGGAATACTTTAATAGTCCAGACCTCCAGGAACAAGATGCCGCGGCACGTATGCCGCAGTTGGGTGATGTATTTAATGCCTATAATGAGAAAAACTTTAGGGCCGGAGCCATGGACTTTGATGATATCCTGCTCCAAACCTATACCCTCTTACGGAACTTCCCCGAGGTTTTAGCTAAATACCAAGATCGCTTTCGCTATATCATGGTGGATGAGTATCAGGATACCAACCACGCCCAGTACCTTATTGTTAAAGCCCTGGCCAATCGCTTTCAAAACATCTGTGTAGTTGGCGATGATGCTCAGAGTATCTATGCCTTCCGCGGTGCGAATATCCAGAACATTCTAAATTTCCAGCGCGACTACGACAATGTGCAGGTTTATAAGCTGGAGCAGAATTACCGCAGCACCAAGAACATTGTGGGAGCAGCAAATAGCTTGATTGCGAAAAACAAGAATCAGCTCCCTAAAAATGTATTCACTGAAAATGATGGAGGCGACCAGATTGTGGTTCACAAAACCGTAAGTGATTCCGATGAAGGAGCCTGGGTAGCGCGCACCATTTTCGAAAGACAGATGAATGAGCATTTCGACTATTCCGACTTTGCCATTCTCTACCGCACCAATGCCCAATCGCGGGCCATGGAGGATAATCTTCGTCGCAAGAATATCCCCTATCGCATTTATGGTGGTCTCTCCTTTTATCAACGTAAGGAGGTAAAAGACCTTTTAGCTTATTGCCGATTGGCCATTAATCCTAAAGATGAGGAAGCCCTACGCCGCACCATTAATTATCCCAAGCGAGGGATTGGCGACACCACCGTTGAAAAGCTTACTGTAAAAGCGAATCAAGAAAATCGCGCCATTTGGGAAATCCTGGAAAACATCGATTTCTTCCCCGACCTGGGTATTAATCGCGGCGCAGTTAACAAGCTGAAAGATTATGTCACTAAGATCAATAGCTACCGCATTTTAGCCGAAAACTCCGATGCCTTTGAAGTTGTAAATCAGATCTCCAAGACCTCTGGTCTGATGCGAACCCTGGGAGAGGACAAAACCCCGGAAGGTGTTAGTCGAGTAGAGAATATTGAAGAATTGTTGAACTCTGTAAAAGAGTTTGTCGAAGGTCAGGCTGAAATCGAGGAAGGCAACCCCAAATTGGAAGCTTTTATGCAAGATGTGGCCTTATTAACCGATCAGGATAAGGATGACCCTAATGATCGTAATAAGGTATCACTGATGACCATTCACCTGGCCAAGGGATTGGAGTTTCCGGTGGTATTTATCGTGGGCATGGAAGAAAACCTCTTCCCCAGTATGATGACCGTAAACAGTCGCGCTGACCTGGAAGAAGAACGCCGTCTTTTCTACGTAGCCTTAACTCGTGCCGAAAAACAAGCCTATCTGTCTTTTGCCCAAATGAGATACCGCTGGGGCAAATTGGTAGACTGCGAACCTTCGCGATTCCTGGAGGAAATCGATGATAAATACCTTAATCAAAGTACCCCGGAATTTAGTCCCTTCCTATCACCGGATGAATTACAAGGCTTTCGCCAGAAACGCCCAAACTCCGCAGCACAACGCAGCCCCATGGCTGGTGGTGATCGACGCAGTGCTCGTCCCCAACGCAACAGTCCACGAACTCCGGTACGACCACCTGCTGGTATGAAAAAATTGAGCGATCAAGATTCTGTTAGCGGCAATTTCGAGATCCATACCGATCTGGATGCGGGACAAAGAGTGAAGCATCCACGCTTTGGTATGGGAGAGATTAAATCCATGGAAGGATCCGGGGCCAATAAAAAGGCCATCATCCATTTTGAGAATGTGGGTGAGAAAAAACTGCTACTCAAGTTCGCGAAGCTGGAGAAGATTTAAAAGCAGAACCTGGTTAAGTTCAATGGCTGGCTTAGGCCATTGTTTGCTCTAATTAAGGAGCTTGCCCCAGATTTTTAATGGTGGGCTCAATTCCTGTATGTAACATTGCCAACCTTCAAAGTACAATCTATCCCTATCTTTGTACTTTTAGGACTTTAAAGGCAATACTCTGCAATCTGATTTTTTATATTGCCTTCTCAATAGACTATGGAATATAATACTAGCAGACCCCGCATGATCATCCCTGAGTATGGTCGTAATGTTCAGCGCATGGTAGACTACCTGCTGACCATCGAAAATCGGGACGAACGCAATAAACAAGCTCGTAATCTAATCGCCATTATCGCGAACCTGAACCCTCAGGTATACGAGACAGACGATGATCCTGAGCACAAGCTTTGGGACCATTTATATATTATGTCTGATTTCAAATTGGATGTAGACTCTCCCTATCCTCCTCCCGCACCAGAAAGCTTATTAGAAAAGCCTCAGCCGGTGGAGTATCCTCAAACCAGTCGTCGCTACCGTCATTACGGAAATATTACCCGTAAAATGATTGACTATGCCGTAGCGCTGGAAGAAGGGGAAGAAAAAACCGCTCTCACCGAGGCTCTAGCCAATGTGATGAAGAAAAATTACATCGTATGGAATAAAGACCATGTTGAAGACGATGTGATTCTGAACAACCTCAAGGAGATGTCCAACAACAAATTGCAGGTTGCAGATGTAAGTCTTTCCGAGAAACGAGATCTGTTGCAAAATCACGGTGGAAACAAGCATAACCACAAAAATAAACGCAACAACAATAACCGTTCGAAGCGAAAAATCAACAAGAAAAAATAATTCCTTGGGAACTTTTCAAATCACCGGCGGACAACGCCTAAGCGGCTCCATCACTCCACAAGGAGCTAAGAATGAAGCCCTGCAAATTATCTGTGCCACCCTGCTTACTGCAGAGCGGGTTACCATTTCCAATATCCCGGATATTGTAGATGTAAATAAGCTAATCGACATCCTGGCCGACCTCGGTGTTAAAGTGCAACGCAAGGGACATGGTATTTACAGCTTTAAAGCCGATGACCTTAATTTGGACTATCTCGAATCGGATGAGTTCAAAGTGAAGGGCGCTTCCCTCAGAGGAAGTATTATGATTGTAGGTCCTTTATTAGCGCGCTTTGGCAAAGGTTATATCCCTAAACCGGGTGGTGATAAAATTGGTCGTCGTCGTTTGGATACCCACTTTGAAGGTTTCCAGAAATTAGGCGCCAAATTCCGTTATAAGCCCGGCGAATCCTTTTATGGTGTAGAAGCTAAAAAACTCAAGGGCGCCTATATGCTTTTGGATGAAGCTTCAGTAACCGGTACCGCCAACATTGTAATGGCGGCGGCTTTGGCCGAAGGAACTACTACCATTTATAATGCCGCTTGCGAACCTTATTTGCAACAGCTTTGCAAAATGCTGAATCGCATGGGAGCTAAGATTTCCGGCATTGGTTCCAATTTATTAAGTATCGAAGGCGTAAGCGAATTAGGAGGCTGCGATCACCGCGTGCTTCCCGATATGATTGAGATCGGATCTTGGATAGGTATGGCCGCCATGACCTCCTCTGAATTGCGCATCAAAGACGTAAGCTTCGATGATTTAGGCGTAATTCCTTCTGTCTTCAGCAAGATGGGGATTAAGGTGCAGCGTGAAAATGATGACTTGATTGTACCCCAGCAAGATCATTACGAGATTGAAACCTTTATCGACGGATCCATCCTAACTATTGCCGATGCTCCCTGGCCAGG
Source organism: Flavobacteriales bacterium UBA7878 (assembly GCA_002501205.1). Taxonomy (GTDB): domain Bacteria; phylum Bacteroidota; class Bacteroidia; order Flavobacteriales; family Schleiferiaceae; genus Croceimicrobium. The sequence continues at coordinate 43,895 of DLRW01000075.1, read as the reverse complement.
CTTTACACCAGACCTATTGAGTATTGCTCTGGTAGTCGCGACACAGGCCAGAGGCTCGGTTTTGATTCACCAGAAAATGTTTGAGAGTCGACTGTTCTTTGTCGACAAGCTTATAGATATGGGTGCGCAAATTATTCTTTGCGATCCACACCGCGCTACCGTTATTGGTATGGACAAGGCCACGCCGCTTAAGGCAACCACCATGACCAGTCCCGATATCCGCGCCGGAATCTCACTGCTGATTGCTGCCTTAAGCGCTGAAGGCACCAGCACCATTCACAATATTGAGCAAATCGACCGTGGATATGAGAATATCGATGAACGCCTCCGGGCAATTGGCGCGCAAATTGTAAGAGTTAACTAAAAAGAGGAGATGAACATCTTTAGAAAACCCCTATTCATTATCGGACTTGCTGCATTAAGCTTTGTTGGACTAAGCTTTGTGGAAGGTTTGAATAAAATGCCGGATGAGGAGCAAAGCCGTGGTATTAGCATTGGCAGCAAAGCTCCAGAGATTGAAATGAAGGATCCTAATGGACAAGTACGGAAGCTCTCCGACCTCCAGGGAAAAGTAGTATTAATCGACTTTTGGGCCGCTTGGTGCAAACCTTGTCGCCGCGAGAACCCTAATGTAGTAGCCACTTACAACGATTATAAAGATGCTAGCTTTAAAGAAGGCGAAGGCTTTACCGTTTTAAGTGTGTCATTGGATCAAAACAAGAGTCAGTGGATTGCCGCTATTGAACAAGATAAATTGGTTTGGGAAAATCACGTAAGTGACCTAAAAGGCTGGAGTAATGCTGCAGCGGCCACTTATGGAGTTCAGTCCATTCCTGCCACTTTCCTAATTGGCGGTGATGGAACCATCCTGGCCAAAAACCTGCGCGGTCGCGCTTTGCGAAATGTGCTGGAAAAAATGAAGAAATAAGAAAAGGATAAGCCTTTTAGAAAGCGTCTCAATCGAGGCGCTTTTTTTTTGCCCATTAGCCTTTAAAAAGGCTATTCATGTAATGCGTTTTTCGACAATAAAACAGGGTAAAAACGCAGACTTTGCCAGGAGCTATGTTCCGATAAAGGAGTAAAATACTTCCGAAATAAAAACAACACACCACTCTTTTAACTTCTGAAAAACAACTACTTAATTCAGTCATATACATTCTGTCCATATTAAAAAATAGGGTAGGCGAAGCAATTCCTCTTAATTGGTCTTCGATTTAAAATTCTAAAGCCCTATACATGAAAAAGATCGTCACCCTGCTTTTTGCATCCCTGACGCTTAGCACCCTCGCCTGGGGAACCTGGCAGGTGCAGTTGAAGCTCAGTAAAGCTCCTACGGAGATGAAGGAGAAAGATGCCGGGGAAACAGAAACTAAAAAGCCAACTCCACAAAATGCTTCCAGTGTACAACTAGCTGCCGCTGCTTGCAGCAATACCTATTATATTGGATACGCCACTGGCTTTGAAAACGACACCCTCTTTCAAAGTCCACAATGCTGGGAATCCGGTTTAGTGAATACCATGGGCTTTGGTTCTGCCGCGCAAGTAGAAAACTACGATCCTTATAGTGGCTTGAAACATGTCGTACTCTTCAATGAATTTGGAGATACAACCATGCTAATCTCACCCCAATTTGGTGATCTCACTCTCGGTCAAAAGCAAATCCGATTCATGGCTAGTACCACCGACACCAGCTCTACATTGGTGATTGGATCGATGCCAAATCAAAGCAATTTGTCCGCTTTCCAGGCTTTCGACACCATTCATTTTACAGAAACCTCTCAGTACCGCGAGTACATCATTCCTGTAACTGCAGCAAATGGATACAATATGCAAGACAGTCACCTGGCTTTCCTGCATGGAAACCAAAGCACATTTACCACTCTATTTATCGATGAAGTAGAATACGATACCATTCCTCCTTGCCAAAAAGTAACCAACCCCTTTTTGGTATCGATCGGAGACACCAGCGTTGGTATCAACTTCAACGATAATGCCGGCAACTTTCGCTTTTACTGGGGACCACGTGGTTATACTCAAGGAACCATCACCATCACAGGAGATTCTTTATTAAGTACTGCTCCAGCCACCATTCATCCCCTCCAAGCCAATACTGAATATGAGCTCTACATTTTCCGTGACTGCGGCAATGCCCTTTCCGATTCCAGCCTGGCCTTTTATTTCAGCACCGCTTGTAATCCTTTTCAAGCTCCCTACTTCAATGACTTTGAAAACGAAGCGCTCCATGATGAGCCCGCTTGTTGGACGCCAAGCCTTGTAGGTAATGGTGGAAACAGAACGGAAGTAAAGTCTTACAATAATGGGAGTAGCGCATTTAGTGGAAGCCAGCATTTGGAATTTTTCCTGAGCGGCAGCAATAATGCCAATCATCGCACTATGTTGATTAGCCCAGCTTTTTCGGACCTGAATCTTGCTGATAAACAGATCCGCTTTATGGCTGCCGCTACCGGAGGTGATGCCTCTTTCCTAATTGGCACGGTAGACAATCCCTTAAACCCCGGAAGCTTCCAGCAATTGGATAGCATCTTTATCCCGAGTAGCAGTCCCACTCGCGACTTCCCAAGCTATTCCGAATTCATCACCGAAATTAGCAGCAGCAATGGCTACAATGGAACGGACTCCTACATTGCAATTGTTCTAAGTAAAAGCAGTGCCTCCTACGGAAACATTTATATCGATGATTTCCACTATGAGCTCGTTCCCGCCTGTAGTCCTCCATCTTTTAACAGCATCAGCCTCAATGCCATCACCACCAATAGTGCTGATTTAAATTGGACTCCAGGAATGGGAATCCACAGTCAAATTAAATGGGGTCCCGCCGGATTTGATCCCAACACAGCAGGGGACTCAATCAATGACAATAGTGGTAGCTATCGGATCTCCAACTTGAGTTCAAATACCGCCTATGAAGTATATCTTAGAGACTCCTGTACCAATGGTTCCTACACCTATTGGTTAGGCCCACTCAGTTTTAGCACCGCCTGTACCGAAATTACAGCGCCCTATCTCGAGAACTTCGATGGAGCCAATTGGGCAATGGGTAATGGTTTTGACAATGCCGGCGACACGATTGACAATTGCTGGTGGCGCAGCCCGGTAAATGGCGGTCAATACCGTTGGACGGTTGGAAATGGTCCATCACCCGGATTTGGTACCGGACCGGATCAAGATGCTTCCGGCAGTGGCAACTACATTTACAGTCATGGTTCCTACGGATTTTCTGGAGACAGTGCTATTTTAGAAAGCCCACGTATCGATGTTTCGGCTTTAAGCCAGCCCTTCTTGAGCTTTGCAGTACATCGTTTTGGGCCTAATATGCCTGCACTTGCGGTATTGATCGACTCCAGCGGAACTTGGCGAGAAATTACTCGCATAAGCGGTAGTCCTCAAAATAGCAGTGCAGCACCCTTCCAAAATATTGGGATCGACATATCCAGCTATCCGGATACCACGCAAATTCGCTTTGTAATTGTGAGTAATGGTCCTAATAGCGGTGATTGCTCAATTGATGAACTAAGCATTGATGAAGCGCCAACTTGTCCAGATCCGGTAGGATTAGCTGCTGCCTTGCAGAATGACAGTACTGCCAATTTAAGTTGGTCTGCAGTGGGTGCTGCCGGTTCCTATGAAATTTGGTTTGGTCCCCAGGGCTTTTATCAAGGTACAAACACCACTGGAGGAACTAAAACCACAACCAGTAATGCTCAAAAACTTTTGGATAGCTTGAGCGCAAACACCTATTACGAGTTTGTGGTTCGTGGAATTTGTGGCCCCGGAGACAGCTCCAATTGGGTAGGACCCCAACGCTTTAAAACCCCTTGCACATCCTTTAGTGCACCTTATTTGGAAGACTTCGAAAACTTCAATATTGGCAGTACTCCAGATTGTTACGAGGCACTGCTTTCTGCTGCCGGAAGCATTGAAGTAACCGGAAATCAATCTTCCAGCGGTAGTCAAAGTGTTCAAATTTACAATGACTTCTTCCCTAGCGACCTAATTCTGGTGAGTCCAAATTTCAATGATATGGATCTCGGCGATAAACGCATCCGCTTTAAAGCGCGAAACAGCAGCGCTCCCAGCGAGGATTTGATTGTAGGGACCATCAGTAACCCTAGTGACATTAACAGCTTTCAGGCCTTGGACACCATTCACTTAAACACAAATTTCAACACCTACACCCTCAGCTTTGATGCCTCTACCGGATACAATATGACCGATAAGAATTTCGCATTCAAGCACGGGGTTCTGAATTCATTCGAGCCTATCTATATTGATGAATTGCACTATGAGCTCATTCCCAGTTGTGCTGAACCCACCAACCTTAGTTTGGTTTCCTCCACTGCTACCTCAGCAGACGTTTCCTGGAATGGCACTACTGGCCAATATGAATACGAATATGGTATTAAAGGCTTCAGCATAGGCAGTGGTACCCGTGTAAGCACTTCCGCTACTACTGCCACGGTAAGTTTACAAGCGGCCAATGTTCCCAATCAGGTATTTGTGCGCTCTATCTGTGCACCGGGAGACACGAGCCTTTGGGCCGGCCCTATCGACATTTCAGTGAGTCCTATCCTTTGTGATGATTTCGAAGCCTACAATCTAGGGTCATTTGATGGCCAATCCACCCTTTTTGAGTCTTTGAGCATTAATGATGTAACCGAAATCAGCAGCCTACAAGCGAACTCAGGAACCCAATCTATGCGAGTGATAGCCTTTGGCTTGGATGCTAGCAGTACGGGGGTCCCATTCAATGCGATTGACAGCGGACGAATTGAAGTTTCCATGGCAGTTTATGTGCCAATGGGAAGCTCTGGCTTCATCAATTTCTTTAAAGATTATCAAAATTCAAATCTGGCTTTTAGCCTCGATTTCTTTGGAGGTACGGCCAATGTTTTAGCTCCAAACGGATTTGGACCACCTAATACCCTAGCTACCTTTAACTATAGCACGGGAGTATGGTTTGATGTGGATCAGATTATCGATTTCGATCTGGATACCTGCTATATTAAAATCAATGGTCAGGATCAGAATATCGGGTGGAGCTACAGTCAGAATGCCTTTTTTCCACCCGCTCAATTGACTGGTTTAAGCTTTGTTGCCCCAGGAAACTTTGGTGGTTCGAATGAGTTCTTCATTGATGATTTCTGCATCACTGAATTACAGGATAATAATTGCACCAGTCCTTTCTTTAATCAAGTGGCTTTTGCCAGTTGCGATAGTGTGGTACTGGAATTCGGAGACCTGGGAGACACACTCTTAGTGGAATACGGCCTTAGCGGCTTTAATCCAGGAAGTGGAACACTTATTAGTGGTACAGATTCGCTGGTAATCCTGGATCAATTGCTAGCTAAGCATGCTTATGAAGTTTACTATCAGAACATTTGCAATGGCACGGATAGCTCCGACTGGGAAGGTCCCATTAGTTTCCAAACGGATTCTGTGCCCCTGCCTAATGCAGCCTTTACTTATAGCATTGTAGACAGCCTGGGTATGCAATGGATTTTTGTGGACGCATCAGGCAGCAGCCAAAGCGATCAATACCAATGGAATTTCGGTAACGGACAGCAAGATACCGGCCTAATGGCCAATAGCAGCTACAGTCAAAATGGCCCGGTAGATGTACAACTCGTTGTAAGCAATGCCTGTGGTAGCGACACCTTGGTTCAAAGCTTTACCGTGAATATTGGTCTGGCTCAATTCCATATCGAAAGCCTCAGCATGTATCCGAATCCAGTAGAGTCCGTCCTCAATATTGAGGTACCAAGTGAAATGCGAGGTAAGATTCGAGTGCAACTATTTAACAGCTCTGGACAAGAGGTTTGGAACGAAAGCCTCATCCAAAACGATCCCATCCTGAAACTGCCGCTGCAATCTCTGCCGCAGGGTATGTACCACATCCGTCTGGAAGGTGGTCAACAACTAAGACAAGGTACTTTGGTGAAACACTAGGTATAAGGGAACTAATCTTTTCTTAGGATAGTTTACAGGGAAGAGCCGGCTTTTAGCTGGCTCTTTTCGTTTAAAGCCTTTATTAAAAACGGCTAAATACTGCTCCGCACTTCTCTTAACCAAGCCTCTAGCTCTTGCCCCTTAGTCAGGTTTAATTTCTTGCGCAATTTATAGCGACGCATATTCACCGTTTGATCCTGCACCTCTAAAAAAGCTGCCACCTCCTTGGTGGAGAGATTCAAATCAAAAAGGATGATATACTCTAAATCACTATCCGTTAATTGGGTATAGCGCTCACTAAAGACCTTCAAATAGCGCTGGTACACAATAAAGGCTTCCTTAATTAAAAGAGGAGCTGCATCTTGCTCGCGCATGATTTGACGTAAGGAGCGGGCAAAATCTCGGAATTTCGGGGAGGCCTTTTTACCCTTCCAATTCGAAGCCAAGCCTTCCATTTTCTGAATTAAGCTCTTGTGCTTTACAATACGGGCCGCCATCTGCGAAAGCTCACTCCTTTGCTGATTTAACTTTTGCCGCATCACCTTCTCCTCGGTTTCCAATTTTAGTAGTCGCGCCCGATTGAGTTCATTTCGTGCTTTAATCAAGGCACGATCCTGCTCCATTAAGATTTTGGTTTCTCTGGATTTTCGACGCAGGCTCCAAAGGAAAAAACCTAAATACAAAAGCACACCGATGGCTAAAATTCCGATCCAGAGATTGATGCGCTTTTGCCTCTTCAAGTCCTCAATTAGAAAATCGGCCTTCTGCCTGCTTTGAGCCAAATCAAACTCGGCTTCCACCTTTGTCACCAAATTGGCCCCATTAATCTGTACCTGCAAATCCGCAATGCTATCAAACCGGTGATGATAGCTTTGGGCCAGTGCAAAACGCTGTTCTCGAATCGCTAATTCCCTCAAGGTTTGGTATACCATGGCTTGAAGCTGCGGATAATCACTCCCCGCTTCTTCCAACGCCTTCCCTGAATAATACTGAACAGAATCTGTCTGTTCAGGCCAATAGAATTGCCCCAAATTGAAATAGCTATATACCAAACCAATATGATTATCCGTCTCCTGGTAATACTTTAAAACCGGATGAATCAATTCAATCGCAATCGCCTTCTCCCCCATTTTATGTCTTAAGATGGCCAGGTTGAGCGATGAGCTCACCAGGGTTTTCTCAATCCTATGCGCCTGACTTAAATCTCGGGCTTTCTGGTAAAAATCGGCCGCCCTTTGGAGCTTATTGCTGTCCATATAACTGGTACCCAGGTTCACATAGTTCTTGGCCACCCCTTGATAATTACCAATACTGCGATAAAGACCAATGCTTTTTTGATGCCATTCCCAAGACTGTTCGGAGCGATCTTCCACATTAGTTAGATTCAGGTAGATCGCCGCCATCCCTGCTGTATCTTTTGCCTCCTGATATTTGGCCAAAGCCTCAAAATAATAGCTAGCTGCTCGCTCGTTATCACCACTTTGCATGTAGTAAGTACCTAACATTTTGTAGGTCCAAGCTGCTTGCTTTTTGGGATTTAAACGAATTTGAGTTTCCAGCCAGCTTACCGCAGAATCCGGATGAGAGTCCATTAAGGCCTGGGCCTCTGCTTCCTGCAAAGAAGAAGACCTAAATTCTTGCTTAGTGCAAGCCCATAGGGCTAGTAAGCTTATTCCCAGGACTAATTTTCTCATTCTTCCTCAAGGGTTTTTTCAATGAAGGCTTTAAAATCCGCTCCCTTTTCTAAGGCCAGTTTCTTACGGAGTCGGTAGCGCCTTTTATTGATGCTGGCTGATTCCAGATGATAGATCTCCGCAATCTCACTGAGGCTTAAATCATTTAAAATGAAAACCAGCAATTCCATCTCTTCCTGTTTCAATTGGCTAAATCGTTGTTGCAGTCGATGCGCCAGGTCCGGATCCAATTTCGAAAGCTCCTCTTGATACCTTTCCAAATGTTCATTACGAAAACGCTCTTGCGACATCTGTAAAAAAATCTCGCGCAGTGGTTCTGCTTCTTCTGGCTCTAATTCTTGAATTTGATTTTTCACAAAATCCTTTAAGAATCCAGATGCTTGCTGTTGTTGCTTAAGCACTGCTTCAAATTCCAAACGTCGCTCGTGATTCTGAGCTTGCTCCGCTTCTAATAAATCTTGTTCCAACTGACTTTGCTCTACCTGATTTGCCAATAAGGCTTCTTCCAGTTTGAGCTTTTCGGCCTTGGTCTCTAATAGAGCCTTTTGCCTTTGAGCTGCGGACTTTCTACTGCGGTAGATACTGTATACCGAAACCAGAATTAAGAGGGCCATGGCCGATATCCACCAGGCTAATTTTCGTTGTGCCGCTTCCGCTTTAGCGAGTTCAGCTAAATCTTGCTCCTGTAATTGCCTTTCCTGCTCCAGCCTTAAAATCGAAAGTTTATGGTCACTCTCCACCTGCAAGGCCGCTCTCTCAGCAGAATCACGCTGTATCTCCGACCTCAAGGTTCGTAGACTATCTCCTTGAGCCTTTACACTAAAACCAGCCAGTAGAATTAACCCGATCACTATCCAAAGAGGATGTGCAATCCAGAGAGGAATTCTACTGCCTAATCCAGGGTTTTCGGGGCTCATAGCCCAAATGTAGGGCATAAAGCCAAAGCATCCTTACACTGTGCCACTCTGACACTTTCCACCCCTTGGCAAACAATTTGCCTTTAATGGCACAAATTTGAGCAGGATGAGTACTAAAAACACAGTACAAGACCCAGATAAAGAAGCTATGGACCCCCAAGAAAATCCAGCGGAAACCCAAGCTGAAAACACTGATAAAGAATCAGTTGAAACGAAAGAAGAACTGAGCCCTGAAGAGCAATTACAGGCTCGTATCGCAGAATTGGAAGAAGAGCTTAAAGCGGAGAAAGATCAAAAATTAAGGCTCTATGCCGATTTTGAAAATCATCGCAAGCGCACTGCAAAGGAAAGAGTGGAACTCTTTGGCAGTGCCAATCAAGAATTAATGTCAGCCCTTCTGCCAATTATCGATGATTTTAAACGTGCCCTGAGCAATTTGAAAAATGAGGAGGACCAGGAAGGAATCTCTTTGATTTTCAACAAATTTGAGAACACTCTCAAACAGAAGGGCCTGAAACCGATGGAAAGCACCATTGGTAAAGAATTCAATGTAGATACAATGGAGGCCATTACGCGCATCCCCGCCCCGAGCGAAGACATGAAGGGCAAAGTGGTGGATGAGATTGAGCAAGGCTTTCATTTGGGAACGAAAATCATCCGCTACGCCCGTGTAGTGGTTGGTGAATAAGAAAGAGCATGGCGAAGCGAGATTATTACGAAGTATTAGGAGTATCAAAGAATGCCACGGATGCCGATATCAAAAAGGCATACCGCAAACTGGCTATTCAGTATCACCCCGATAAAAACCCTGATAACCCTGAGGCGGAAACTAAGTTTAAGGAAGCGGCAGAAGCTTACGAGGTACTTAGCAACAAGGAAAAACGCCAGCGTTACGATCAGTTTGGTCATGCCGGCATGAGCGGCGCTGCCGGTGGTGGTCGTGGTGGCTTCGGAGGCGGTATGAGCATGGATGACATCTTCGAGCAATTCGGAGACATCTTTGGCGGCGCCTTTGGTGGTGGCGGTGGCTTTGGTGGTTTTGGTGGTCGCGGCGGTGGTGGTCGTCGAGTGTTCAAAGGCTCCAACCTCCGAGTACGCGTAAAACTCACTTTGGAAGAAATCGCTAATGGCGCTACCAAGAAATTGCGCATCAAGCGCTTGGTTCCCGCCGAGGGATTAAGTTTTAGCACCTGTAATACCTGTGGTGGTCGTGGTCAGGTAAACCGCGTTACCAATACCATTTTAGGTCAAATGCAAACCGCCAGCACCTGTCCTACTTGTGGTGGCTTGGGGAAAACCCTCGATAAGAAGCCGGCTGGGGCCGATGAGCATGGCATGATCCGCAAGGATGATGTGGTAGAGGTGAAAATTCCTGCTGGGGTAGCCGAAGGTATGCAGTTAAAGGTTTCAGGAAAAGGGAATGCCGGTCCACTGGACGGAGTTAATGGCGACTTGTTGGTACAGATTGAAGAAGTACCGCATGATGAACTACAACGCGATGGACAAAACTTGCATTACGAATTGTACATCAGCATTCCGGATGCCGTATTAGGCACCAAGGTAGATATCCCTACCCTTAACGGGAAGGCACGTATTAAGCTGGATGCCGGCACCCAAAGCGGAAAAATCCTGAGATTGCGAAATAAAGGATTACCCAGTGTGGAAAGCTATGGCACGGGTGATATCTTAGTACACGTTAATGTTTGGACCCCCAAGCATATGGACTCCAAGCACAAGAAAATGTTCGAAGAAATGCAAGAGAATGAGGCCTTCCAACCGAAACCCGATCGCAGTGAGAAATCCTTCTTCGATAAAGTAAAAGAAATGTTCAGCTAATATGATTGAAGCCCGGGGTATACGTAAAACATATGGCTCGCATCAGGCATTAAAGGGCCTGGACCTCAGCATAAAAGAGGGTAGCATTTTTGGCTTACTGGGGCCCAATGGAGCAGGTAAAACCACCTTCATCCGCATCTTAAATCAAATATTAGCACCCGACGAGGGCGAAGTTCTCATAAAAGGAGAAGCCCTATCAGGAAAACACATCAGCCGTATTGGCTACCTGCCGGAAGAGCGCGGCTTATACCCCAAAATGAAAATCGGGGAGCAATTGCTCTACTTGGCTCAATTGAAGGGTTTGCATAAAAGCCAAGCTAAAGAGCGCATTGCCTATTGGCTGAAGCGCTTTGAATTGACTGATCGCGTGCAAACCAAGGTAGAAGAGCTCTCCAAAGGATTGGCGCAAAAAGTGCAGTTCATTGCCAGTGTCATCCACGAACCGGAATTACTCATTTTAGATGAGCCATTCACCGGTTTTGATCCGGTTAATACCGAGCATATTAAACAGGAAATACTTCGCTTACGCGAGGAAGGCGCCACTATTATATTCTCTACCCACCGTATGGAATCAGTAGAGGAACTTTGTGAAGACATAGTGCTGATCAATAAAGGCAGTCGCCTCCTAGGCGGTCCTTTGCATGAGGTTAAGGCCCAATATAAAAGTGGTTGGTATCAGGTGGAAACCGAAAAGGAATGGCAAATTCCCGCTGGAAAAAACTGGCAGGTAGAAAAGCTCAATGCACAATTGGGAGGTAGGGCATATCGCATTCATCCGGAGCAAAACAGCCGAGCTGAATTATTGGAAAGCTTACTGGCCTCTGGCCTGATTGAGTTCCGCGAAGAAATCCCCTCCCTCAACGAAATATTCATTCAAAGCACCCGCAACGCATGAAAAACCTGGGCCTAATTATTCGCCGGGAGTTTCTAACCCGGGTACGCAAACCATCCTTTATCATCCTCACCCTGCTAGCCCCAATATTAATGGCGGCAGTGATGTTTTTACCCGCCTATCTGGCAACCCTACCGGGCGATGAAAAGGTGATCACCATTTTGGATGAATCCTATTTAATGGACATCTACGATAAAGGAAATGAAGAAATCAGTTTCAAATACCTGAATCCTAAAGATTTTGATTTTGAAACCGCCAAAGCCTTGGTAGAAGGCCGAGAAGACTATGCCTTTGTGCATGTACCTGTGAGCGAGGGCGGTGACCCGGATTTTATCGCTCGCAACATTCGGGTATTCCGAGCGGGCGATTTGAGCCTTTCGGTAGAAAGCTATTTGGAACGCAGCCTCGAAAAATACATCCAAAAGGAAAAGCTTAAAGCAGAGGGGGTGGACCCTGAAATTGTGGCCCGTACCAAGACTCAGGTCAATCTGCGCATCATCAATACCGAAGAAGGCCGGGAAACGGAAAATGCCACCCTGGCTAAAATGGGCATTGGCTATGTAGCTGCATTTGCGATTTACCTCTTCATCTTTATCTACGGCGCCCAAATTATGCGCGGAGTGATCGAAGAAAAGACCAATCGCATTATGGAATTGATGGTCAGCAGTATTCGTCCCTTTGAATTAATGATGGGTAAAATCCTCGGTATCGGCGCCCTGGCCTTATTGCAATTTGTGATATGGATAGGATTGGGCTTATTGATCTTCACCATCTTCACCGCGGTATTCATTGACCCCAGTTTAAGCAGCGGAACTGCCGTGCAGATGGAGGGCATGAATGCCCTGCCCGATAATGCCGCTTTTGATATTTACCGCAGTTTACAATCCATACCCTTTACCAAGGTCTTATTAAGCTTCCTCTATTATTTCTTTGGTGGATACCTGCTTTATGGCGCACTATTCGCTGCCATTGGCTCGGCGGTAGACAAGGAAACCGACTCCCAGCAATTTATGCTACCCTTAACTATTCCATTAATCTTAAGTCTCATTGTAATCTTGAGAGCCTTGGATAATCCCGATGGAAGTTTAGCGGTTTGGATGTCGATGATCCCTCTAACTTCTCCTTTAGTGATGATGGCGCGAGTACCATTTGATGTGCCTACCTGGCAATTGCTTTTATCCATGGGCATACTGGCCATCACCTTCTTTGGCAGCGTTTGGTTGGCCGCTAAAATATATCGAGTTGGAATCTTGATGTATGGGAAAAAACCTACCTTCAAGGAACTTTATCGTTGGACACGTTATAAGAACTGATGGATTCTCTGAAGGACTTTTTCGAATTGGAACTTATTAAAGTAGACGATTGGACACTTACCGTTGCCAATCTCCTTTGGGTGGTGCTGGTCATTTTAGTGGCTATCCTCATGCGATGGCTTTTCAAAAAATACCTGCGTCGACTCGAAAAATTGGAGCGCTTGGATCGAGGTAAGTCCTATGCCATTTATTCCATCGGCACCTATATCATTTTCATCATTGCCATCATCTCATCCATCGACTCTCTGGGCTTTAATGTCACCGTGCTTTTAGCTTCTTCGAGTGGGGTTTTGATTGGCTTAGGTCTGGGATTACAAGACCTCTTTAGAGATATGATTGCCGGCTTTATAATCCTTTTCGAAAGAACCGTAACCGCCGGCGATATAGTGGAGGTAAATGGCACTATTGGTCAAGTTAAGGATGTTGGTTTACGCACCACCACCTTACTTACACGTGAGCAAATTATTCTGATTGTCCCCAATGTGAAGCTCACTACCGATAATGTGATTAACTGGAGTCAGAACAATCATGTTACCCGTTTCTCCATTCCAGTGGGGGTTGCTTATGGAAGCGACACCAAATTGGTAGAGAAGCTATTATTGGAAGTAGCAGAAAAGCATCCCGATGTATTGAAAGCCCCCAAGCCCATGGTTTTCTTCAAAGACTTTGGCGATAGCTCCCTGGACTTCCACTTGTATTTCTTTTCTCGGAATTTGTTTCAGATCGAAAAAACCAAAAGCGAAATGCGCTACGAGATCGATCAGAAATTCCGCGATAATAAGGTAAGCATACCTTTCCCCCAAAGAGACCTTTGGTTTCGAAACGCCCCAAACACAGCAAACGAAGAATGAAAATTGCCATAATTGATTGCGGTACCAACACCTTTAATTTGTTGATCCGCTCTCAGGAAGAGAACCGTACCCTCTTTAATACGAAGATTCCGGTTCGCTTAGCGGAAGATGCAGATGATGAGCTCCGCATTAGTAATGCAGCGATGGAGCGTGCCATGGCCGCCCTTAAATCGCATCGCGAAACCGCCCTCGAATGGCAAGCAGAAGCCCTTTATGTGGTAGCCACAGCAGCGGTGCGCACTGCCCCCAATGGTCCGGATTTAGTGGCTCGGGCCGAAAGTGAATTGGGCATCCGCATTAACGTAATTACCGGTGATACTGAAGCCCGCCTCATCTATGAAGGAGTGCAGCAAGGCATCGAATTTAAAGAAGCTCCTACCTTGATTATGGACATTGGCGGGGGTAGCACTGAATTCATTTTACTGCGTGATAAAAAGCCCGTTTGGCAAGCCTCCTTCCCCATTGGCAGCAGTGTAATGCTAAACCGTTTTCGTCCCGCTGACCCTATCCAGAAGGAAGAGATTGATGCCATCGACGATTACCTCGATGAAAAGCTCATCTCCCTTAAAGAAGCCTGCGGTAAGGAATTCCCCAGAGTATTAATTGGCAGCAGCGGTAGCTTCGACACCCTGGCTCAGATGTGTGCGGATAATTTCAAAACTTCACGCTTTGAGGAAGACGAAACCAGCTATACTTTCTCCATGCATGAGTATATGCAGATTTCCAAGAAAATGCTGGAATCCACCTTCGAGGAACGTTTGAATACTCCGGGTATGATCCCCATGCGAGCCGACATGATTGTAATGGCTTGTATTGAGATCAACTTTATCATCAAACGCTTTGGGATACGTCTCTTGCAACAATGCAATTACGCTTTAAAAGAAGGCTTATATTACGCTCTCGAAAACGAAGCGGAGCAATGGCAAAGATCCTCCTTGTAGAAGACGAAAAAGCAATACGTAATGTCCTGAGAAACATCCTTCAGGACGAAGATAAATCCTATCAAATCTCCGAAGCAGAGCATGGCAAAGCGGCCATCGACCTGCTCGCAAACGAAGAACACGACTTGGTGCTCTGCGATATTAAGATGCCCGGCATGGACGGCATTGAGGTTTTAGAGCATATTAAAGCCAAATATCCAGAGACTACCGTGGTGATGATTTCCGGTCATGGTGACCTGGAAACCGCCGTGGACAGTATGCGTAAAGGAGCCTATGATTATATCTCTAAGCCCCCTGATTTAAATCGCCTGCTTAATACAGTGCGCAATGCCCTGGACCGCAATACCCTTGAAAAGGAGAATAAAACCCTCCGTAAGAAGGTAAGCCGCAAGTATCAAATGATTGGTACCAGTCAGGCCCTGGAAGACATCAAAGAGATTATTGAAAAGGTAGCGCCTACTGATGCCCGGGTTTTAATTACCGGCCCCAATGGAACCGGTAAGGAATTGGTAGCCCATTGGGTGCATCAGAAGAGCGAACGTAGCAAAGGCCCAATGATCGAAGTAAACTGTGCCGCCATTCCTTCGGAGCTGATCGAGAGTGAACTCTTCGGACATAAGAAAGGGGCCTTTACCTCGGCAGTGAGAGACCGTGCCGGTAAATTTGAACAGGCCAATGGTGGCACCCTCTTTTTAGATGAAATTGGGGATATGAGTCTATCGGCCCAAGCCAAGGTATTACGCGCTCTACAAGAAGGTCGGGTAATCCCGGTGGGCAGCGATAAGGAAATAAAGGTGGATGTACGCGTATTGGCGGCCACCAATAAAAACCTGCAGGAAGAAATTGCCACCGGTCGTTTCCGCGAAGACCTCTACCATCGCTTAAGCGTGATCCTGATTCAGGTGCCCGCCTTAAATGATCGCAGGGAAGATATTCCACTCTTAACTGAGCATTTCGCTAAACAAATTGCCAGCGAATACGGCAATGCCCCTAAGCCCTTTAGCGAAGATGCGATGAAAGCATTAATGGAACTCGACTGGACCGGGAATATCCGGGAACTGCGAAATGTTATAGAACGATTGATCATTCTGAGCGCCGAAGAAGTAAGCGCGGATGATGTCCAAAAATTTGCCCGAAAATAAAAAACAGCGCTACTGAAATTTTTTATATATTTCAGTATCAACCCCATAGCCATGGAACTACCTCACTTTTTACTCGCCGATAATACCGATACCCCTGATAATCTCTACATTATCCATACACAATACCCCCGCTTTATTTGGGACATCTACGGCGACGACGTAGAATGGCTTGATGAGCTGGAAGGGGAAGAAGAAGAATTGGTGAATGAAGTAGCCTCTTTGATGGAAACCGCCGAGGCCTTCTTCGAAAGGGAAATGCAGAGATTAGAGGCTGAGGCTTAAGCTTTAGGCCTCCGCGATTCCGGGCGAAAATACCAGGAAAGTACTGTTAAGACCAATAATAGGCTGGGACCGAAAGACTCCATTGCCGGATCATTCACAGCCCAATGGGAAATTAATGCCCCAGACATGGCGATGAAGAAGCCCGCATAGGCCCATTCTTTCAATAATGTGGCTTTGGGTATTAAGACTACAATCACTCCCAATAGTTTCCAAACTCCCAGGATAATCATGAAATAGTTAGGGTAGCCTAAGCGCTCCATCATGATTTTCTCTTCATCTACTTGCAGGATTTGCACCAAGCCCGAGGATACCATGCCCAGGCTTAGCCAAATGGTGGCTATCCAATAAATGATCTTATCTCTTTTTTTCATTTTACTTGAATTAATGAGTCATTAAATTTTGAAGACGATCGTGGGCCATGCTTAAACCTGAAGCAAAGGGCATCTGCAGCAATTGATCCCTAAAAGCCTCGGAGCGAAAGATGATTTGCATTTTCAAAAGACTGGAATGCTCAGACAGACTTTCAAATTCTAAGAATTCCAATTGAGCTGGAAAAGGGGTACCTTCCATTTGAAAAGTGCGAACAATTTTGCGGTTCAATACAACTTCATGAAAAGTACCATTGGCGCTAAACACCACCTTACCGCTAGGATCTAAGGTTTCAAATCGATAGCTGCCATAATTTTCAGCTTCCAATTTTAGCACCTTGGTGCCCATCCATTGGGCAAAAAGATCAGCTTCGGTAAAAGCCTTGAACAAGAGTTCCAGAGGCAAATCAAATTGCCGACTAATTACAATTTCCTGTTGCCCCTGCCCCGCTTTAACCTGTGTTTTCAATTCCATGCTTAGGATTTATTTTTGGATTGATACTGCTTCATCACTGCTTCCAACTGATCGAAACGCGCTTCCCACATTTTTCGGAAGGGCTCAATAAAATCGCTTACCTCCTTCATTTTATCCGGATTGAAGTAATAGAGGATTTCACGCCCCTGTTGTTTCTGCTCCAGTAAATCGCATTCGTTTAGGATGCGGATATGCCGGGATATAGTTTGACGAGTAGCATCAAAATTTTCGGCTATGGTACCGGGTGTCATGGCCCCGGCTGCCACCAAGCTGAGGATGGCTCTTCGGGTGGGATCGGCTATGGCTTGAAATACATCTCTACGCGTTTCCATTGTGCAGCTATTTGACTGCAAATATATGAGAAGCTATTTAGCTGCGTATTGATATGTCCTTTTTTTTGAGAGAACTCTTTCAAGATGGATTATGATCTAAGAATTGATACTCAAGCGAAAATCAGCAATCAGGTTGGCTCAGGCCATAACTCGGCGGTCCAAGGGAATCGCCTTCAATATTCCTTGATTTTTTAGATACTTTTTCAAATGCCTTTTAAAATTTTCAATGGAATTTGAGAGCTACAGCTTCGCTTCCGCTTATATCAAGAAAAAAGTATCAATACACCTTAACACATTAAGCTTCTAAAAAACCCGAAATTGGCCACTCTTAAAGCCCTTCACCTCTTGCAAGGCTTCGCAGTCCAAAAGGTTTAGAGCCTCATAACACGAATTGAAAACGAAAACTTTAATCAATACCATGACCAAAGGACTAAAAACAAGCCTGAGCCTGGGACTCCTCCTAATCCTAAGCCAATTAAGCCTGGCCCAGATAGATCAAAATTCGGTATATCTGCAAAAAACCGGAATACTCGACAGTTTATATTCCGGGATCCTGAATGAGTCTCGAAAGGTTTATATCCAATTACCTTCTGGCTTTGATCCTTCCAAAAGTCAAGAATATCCAGTCGCCTATATTTTAGATGGTGAGGTATTCCTGCCCACGGTAAATGAGATTCAAAAATATTACAGCGGTGGTTTCACACCGGAAATGGTATTGGTGGGAATAGAGAGTGGCCCAAACCGGGTGCGTGATTTAACGCCTTCTAAGATCAGCAGTAAATATGGCATGCCCTTTAATCAAGAAAATGGGGAGGCGGATACATTTCGAGATTTCCTACAAAAGGAGCTGATTCCTTTTATTGAAAGCAAGTATCCTGTAACAAGCTACCGTACCCTAATTGGTCACTCCTACGGTGGACTGTTTACCATCGCTACCTTAATTGAGCAGCCAGACCTTTTTGCTAACTACTTAGCCGTAGACCCCAGTTTGGATTGGGATAATCAAAAACTGCTTAAAAGTGCTAATGAGCTCTTAGGGAATCAAGATTATAAAAACAAAGCCCTATTCCTTTCTTTGAGTGGTCAATTACACATGCAGAATTCACAAATCACCATCAACAATGTGATGCAAGACAGTACTGACTTCACCTTGTTCGCCCGTTCTAATATCAGCTTTAGAAACCTGCTTCAAGATAATGCGGCTGCGGGCTTGGCTTTTGAATGGAAATTTTACCCCAACGACATCCACGGTACCGTTCCCCTGCCTTCAATTATGGATGGTATGATCTCCATCTTCGAATGGTACCAAATGGAAAACACCGATCGGATCAATTCCTTCGACACTCCCAAAGAAGAATTGCTTTCGATTATAAAATACCGAGAGAAGAAACTCCAGGAACACTTCGGTTATGCTGTGCCTCCTTACCCAGAAGAGCTTTTGAATATGTCTGGCTATATGAATATGGACATGCAAGCGCTGGAAAAAGCAAAAATGTATTTTGAATTAGCGATGGAATACTATCCACAAAGTGCCAATGCTTACGATTCCATGGCGGATTACTATGAAGCACAAGGTGATTTTGCCCAAGCACTTGAATATGTACAAAAAGCTGCGGCTTTAAGTGATGATCAATACTATAAGGATCGAATTCAAGACTTGCAGGCTAAATAAAAATGGCTGAACCGGATCTATCGACAAAGTCTAAAATTCAAATGAAAAACTATCTAATTCTTCTCAGCCTCTATTTTGCGCTTCCTAGCTTTTCATTTAGCCAAACCGTAGAATTAAAAGGATTGATTATAGACTCCATTGAAATGACTGGCATTCCAATGGCTAAGCTTAGACTTATTCAAGATGATTCCGTTTTAATTTCCAGTCTTACAGATCTTGAAGGTCATTTTACTATCAAAAACCTAAAAAAAGGAGTGTTTGAATTCCAAATCCAAGCTTTATTCTACAAGGATTGGCAAAGCACAATCGACCTAAAACTTCCGGTTACAAATATTCAGTGCAAACTAACTGAGGACACATTTGCCCTTGAAACCCCTACCATCAATTGGGGAGAAGGCTTTATACTGATTCAAGATAGCTTAGGAAACTCATTTTGCATTGATGGATCAAAGAACCAGCACGACTCCCTTGGCATGAAACAAGGCCCTTGGGTAGAGTATTTTATGGATTATTCAGACACGAACAGCCTTTACGCTATCGGGCAAAAATTATGGGAGGGCGAGTATCAAAATGACAAAAAACATGGTAAGTGGATTTACTATTTACCGAATGGTGATATAGACCGGATTGAGTATTTTAAGGATGGTCTTCGCTTTGAATGATGATCCTTATTAAAAAGCACCATCAGACACCCTTTTGTTCATTGCATTAATAAACTGCCCTAATATCAGTGGCCCAAAAGGTTCTCCTTTTAGGCGACTTGATTTTTTGTTTCATTTTGGGTGATACTTTTTGCATCGGCCAAAAAGTATCCAACCTGCCCGCCGCTGTTCCAGCTCCGGTAGGCGGGAAACCCTAGGCCTTTCCCTAGGTGATTTTTGATTCCTTTTTGTCATCAAAATCGTTCGGCGCTTTTCGCTTCATGCTCTCTCCGCCTGCGGCGGACGCAACTCCGCGAAGCTCCGAACTATCACGGAGGAAAGGCCGAATCTTCCAAATTTTAGTAGCTGCAGCAGATGGTGTTCAGAGGAATCCTTCACCTAACATAACTCCTTGTTGGAATGTAGCTTCGGAGCATATGGAAGCTTGCCAGCGATAACAGAGCGAAGGGTAGTTTCCAAGAAAAAAATGAATGCTATAGATTCACTTCCTTTTCAGCTAAAAACTACCTAAACGACTGGCCCGACCCAAGCTTCTGTGGTCGAAAGAACTTGGACCTTTGGTCGGTTCTTTCGAATCGCCTTCAAGCTTCCTTGATCTTTTGGATACTTTTCTATCAAGAGAAAAGCATCGAGGAAGCTTTCGGTTGTATCAAGAAAAAATGAAGCATTATGTGCATCCAACTAAAACAGAAATAAAGAAATTTAAGAGCTAACTCTAAGCTTTCTTTAATCCCTACGTCTAAGACCTGCCTTTTGCAATTTCTTAAAACCTCAATCCAGCAGCAAGGGACTTCATTTAACTACTTTTGCAGGCTTTCTTTTTTCTTATGACCTATAAAGAGCACTTCCGAAAAAACATAGAACTTGCCTGGCCCGTAATGTTGGGGCAGATTGGCCACGTAATGGTAGGCCTGGCCGATAGCATTATGGTAGGGGCTCTGGGAACCGTAGCCCTGGCTGCTGGTGCCTTCGCTAATTCGGTATTTGTGGTTCCCATGGTTTTTGGAATTGGCCTGGCCTTTGGCCTCACCACTCCGGTTGCTAACGCCGACGGAGAAAAGAAACCCGAAAAAGCGCGTAGTTACCTCAAACATGGCATTTACCTCAACACCGGAATTGCCCTGCTAATCTTTTTCCTCTTATTAGGACTGGAGCATTTCCTGCACTTTATGGGTCAGGAACAAGAGGTATTGGATACTGCTCGCCCCTATTATCGCATCATCTGCCTTAGCTTGGTTCCCCTGCTCACCTTCCTAACTTTTAAGCAATTTGCCGAAGGACTGAGCGATACCCGCATGGCAATGCTCATTAGCCTGGGCGCCAATCTCCTTAACATTGGCCTCAACTATCTTCTAATTTATGGGCATTTTGGATTTCCAGCCATGGGATTAGCCGGAGCAGGTTTGGCCACCTTAATTGCTCGGATTATCATGGCCCTTACCATGGCAATTTATGTTTTTCGAAAACCCGCATTTAAGGTTTATACGCAGGGTATTCAATGGGCCCAAACCCAATGGAGTCACTTTAAAAAACTCTTGGATATTGGCGTGCCATCCGGTTTACAGTTCATCTTCGAAGTTTCGGCCTTTGCTATCGCTGCCGTAATGGCTGGTTGGATCAGTGCCGAATCTTTGGCAGCACATCAAATAGCGATCTCCCTGGCTTCTGTAAGTTATATGGCAGCTAGTGGCATTGGTGCCGCGGCCAATGTGCGGGTAAGTAATCAATTGGGAGCCGGTAATATTCCTGCTCTCCGAATGGCGGCTCATACCAACTTTGCCTTGATGCTCATTTTAATGTCCATCGCCGGACTGGTCTTTTTCTTTGGTCGCCACCTTTTACCTACTTTCTATTCCACCGACCCCGTGGTAATCGACCTCGCGGCTCAGCTGCTCATTGTAGCCGTGGCCTTTCAACTTTTTGATGGAATGCAAGTGGCAGTGTTAGCAGCCTTACGAGGACTATCCGAAACTCGAATCCCCACTTTAATTGTAATGTTTTCCTATTGGGTAATTGCCTTGGGAAGTTCTTACTATATGGGCTTTGAACTGGAATGGGGCCCACTAGGTATTTGGTATGGATTGGCCTTAGGCTTGATTGTCGCCTCCAGCTTATTAACTTGGCGCTTTGAAATTAAGAGCAAACAACTCCTAGCCCTTCATCATGCAGAAAACCACGAATTATAAACTGGCCCTGGGCATATTAGTCGCCATTCTCATTCTGGCGCCCTGGAGTTTAGATTTAGGCTTTATCCCCCTTACCCTGCAAACCCTCATCATATTTATCGGGGCTAGCCTCCTACCCTGGCGCACCGCCATTTTAGTAGTAGGGGCCTATTTGGCTTTGGGTGCTTTGGGCTTGCCGGTATTTGGGCATCATACTTCAGGCTTTGCTAAATTATACGGGGCTACTGCAGGTTTTTTATGGGGCTTTGTGGCTTGCGCCGGATATGTCGCTTATGCCAGTGCCCGACAAGAATTTCACTTTTTTCGCGCCATTTTAATTTTCCTGAGGGCCCATCTCCTATTATTGATTCCGGGCTTCGCAGTGCTTTATTACTACATGCCTGGTGCCGACCTTTGGAACACCCTTATTCATCTTATTCCCGGCCTCATCATCAAAAGTCTGGTCGGAGGAATTATCGCCGCACAATTAAGAGCTAAACTGGTTCCGGTTTCTGATCAAATTGCTAGCTTAGAAGAGCAGAATGAAAGCGATTAAAGTTCTCTTTGTATCCCGTCCCAACCTCTACAGTCAAGCTGGAGGAGATACGGTCCATGTAGAGCAAAATCGTCAATTTCTGACTAAGGCCGGTGTGCAATGCGACTTTTGGGATGGCCATCAAAATCCCAAAGAATACGACCTTATTCACTTCTTTGGCCTAAGCCGCCCTGCCATTCTCTTACCCCTTTTAAAATCGGGAGTTCCCTTAGTGGTATCCAGCATTTATGTAGACTACCAACAAGCCGATCGAAAAGCTTCGGGCCTAAGAGCCTTTTTACAAAGAGCCTTCGGTCAGCATGCTTTGGAATACTTAAAATTGATTGCCCGGAGTTTGAAGGGCCGCGATAAAATGCCTGGCCTCGATTACCTAATGGAAGGGCAACGAGGAAGCATTCAGAAGATTCTCAATCGCTGTAATCACCTCATTACCGCTAGTAATGCGGAACTGGAAATCCTCCGCAAAGACTTCACTTATGAAGGTGCCCATTCGGTAGTTAAATTAGGCACTGAACATCTTCCGCCATTAAATCCTCCAAGGGAAAAGAAGGATGTATTATGTGTGGCTCGCATTGAACCCCTTAAAAATCAATTAGTCCTAATCGAAGCTCAAAAAGGCAGCGATTGGAAATTACATATCATAGGTGATGCAGCTCCGGCCCATCAGGCTTACCTTAAAAAATGCAAGCGCGAAGCGGGTCCCAAAGTATTGTTCCAGGGAGCACGTAATCATGAAGAATGTGCCTCCATGTTCAATAAAGCCAAGGTACATGTATTGCCCTCCCACTATGAAAGTACTGGATTATCTAGTTTGGAAGCCTTGCACTTTGGTTGCCAAATTGTAGTGAATGATCACCCCATCAACCGCGAGCTTTTTCAAGATCAGGCCAATTTTGCCAGGGTGGAAGACCCTGAAGATTTACGGAACGCCATCAATAAAGCCTTAAAGCAAAATGAAGATCACAGCGAGTGGCTTAAAGAAAACTTCAGCTGGGCTAAGGCCGCACGTAGCATTCTCGCCATTTACCTAAAAAATCAAAAAGGGGGCGCATGAGAATAGGAATCATCGGCACCCGCGGCATACCCAACCTTTATGGTGGATTTGAAGAATGCGCCCAGCAATTAGGTCTGAGATTGGTCGAAATGGGGCATCAAGTATGGGTGTACAATTCACATCGTCATCCTTACGACCAAAAAAATTATCAGGGCATTGAGATCATCCACAAATACGATCCCGAACATCGCTTTGGCACCATAGGTCAGTTTATCTACGACCTCAACTGTATTATTGATAGCCGTAAACGGAAGTTTGATGCCATCCTGCTTTTAGGATATACCAGCAGCTCGGTTTGGCAAAGATTACTCCCCAAGCGCAGCCTCATCCTATGCAATATGGATGGCCTGGAATGGAAGCGCAGCAAATACAGTCCTCGCGTACAGAAGTTTTTAAAATACGCTGAGAAATGGGCTGCTAGGCGGAGTGATATCCTCATTGCCGACTCTAAGGTGATTCAGGAATACCTGGAATCGCAATACCCCAACGACACCGTTTTCATTCCTTATGGAGCCGATAATTTCAAAAAAGGTAATCCCGAAATTCTAAACGCTTATGGCTTAGATGCTGGAGATTACAATTTATTGGTAGCGCGCCTCGAACCCGAGAATCATATAGAAATGATCCTGCAAGGCGTAGTTAAAAGTGAAAGTCAACGTTTGATGTTGGTAGTTGGAAATCACGACACCGCCTATGGTGAATACCTCAAAGAAAAATTTAAGGACGCCCGCATCCGCTTTGTTCGTGGCACTTACAAAAAGGATAAGATCAATAACCTACGCTATTACAGCCATTTATACTTTCATGGCCATAGTGTAGGCGGTACCAACCCCAGCCTCTTAGAAGCGATGGCTTGCGGCTGTTCTATCGTGGCGCATCGCAATCGCTTTAATTATGAAGTATTAGGGGAAAACGCCTCCTATTTTAGTGATCACATTGATGTAGCGAATCACTTGGACCACATGGATACAGAGGCAGTATTTAAGGAGCGGATTCAGGAAAATCGCCGTCGGATTGAGGAGCGCTACAATTGGCAGTTAATTGCTGAGGAGTACGAAATTACCATGCAACAAGGCCTAATTCGCAAGCGACCATGAAAAGTGATAGCCAAAAAGCAAAATCTGCTGCCTGGCTCAGCCTTACCGTAAACCTGTTTATGGCCATCATTAAAGGTCTGGCTGGGATTTTCGGAAACAGTGCCGCCCTAATGGCTGATGCCACCGAAAGCATTAGCGACCTCTTTAGCTCCTTATTGGTGATTGCCGGACTCAAATATGCCCAGCGACCAGCCGACGATAATCACCCTTATGGTCATGGAAAAATCGAAGCCCTGGTCACCTTTGGTATCACCTCCCTATTAATTGGCTCGGCGGTTATTATTGGTCTGCGCTCCATCGAGTCCCTGCAAGGGGAAAATCCTGTGCCGGAAGGTTTCACGCTCTATGTCCTCCTATTTGTAATTGCCGTTAAGGAAGGTTTCTATCGCTATCAGAAACGGCAGGGTGAAAAAACAGGCAGCTCCTCCTTAATTGCAGATGCCTGGCATCATCGTTCGGATGCATTGAGCTCCGTAGTAGCTTTGGTAGGGGTTGGCATTAGTCTTTGGGGTGGCGAGGCCTGGGCTATGGCCGATGAAATTGCCGCCATGCTCACCAGTGTTTTAATCATTTACAATTCCTATCTTATCCTTCGCCCGGCTTTGGGAGAGGTTATGGACGAACACCTCTATCCCGAACTCGAATTGGCAATTCGAAAATCGGCCCTCGAAGTAGATCAGGTTTTGGAAACCGAAAAATGCTTCATCCGTAAATATGGCTCCGGCTATCTGGTAGATCTACACATTGAAGTAAATGGAGAATTAACCGTTCGAGAAGGGCATGCCATCGCACATAAACTTAAGGATCATCTTACCCAAGAATATCCGCAAATTCAGGATGTGCTTATCCATGTAGAGCCCAGCTCATCTGATTAAAATCATATTCTGCCGCCCGGCTATTGCCTACCTTGGATCGCAAATCCATGCCCATGCAATTACGCGAGCAACTCAAACAAAGCTTAGCGGGCCTTAGCCCTCAATTAATTGATGAAATCAGTCACGAAGGCACCTACGCCTCCTACCCTGCCGACACCGAATTACTGCGGGAAGGTCAATATGTAAAGGTGATTCCTCTGGTAATTAAAGGAAGTATTAAAGTCATGGCCGACTTCGACGAAAAGGAGCTCCTCCTCTATTATATCCGTGCGGCCCAAAGCTGTGCCCTATCCTTCTCTGCAGTATTGGAGAATTCACCCAGCCAGATAAAAGCCTATACCACCGAAGAATGCGATGTATTGCTCTTGCCGGGAGATGCCGTAAAACGCTGGACCAAAGAATACGAAGACTTTAATAAGCTCTTTTTCAATCAATATCAATTGCGCTATTCGGAGTTATTAGAGACCATCCAGTCCCTGCTATTTGGCCGCATGGATCAACGCTTAATGCAATACCTCAGCGATCATGCGCGAGCCCATCAAGGTCAGCCCATAAAAATGTCGCATCGCGAAATTGCCCGCGATTTGGGCAGTGCCCGTGAGGTTATCAGTCGTGTAATTAAAAAGCTGGAAAACGAAGGAAAGGTAGAACAGCGCAAAGAAGGCATTGTGGTTTTAGAGCAGTAACTGCGGTTACTGCATAGACTTGGCGAAGGATTTAGTTTAGCTCTACAATCCAAATGAAATGTTATGAAAAAGAACATGAGCAACGCCGACCGCCTTATCCGCGTAATCATCGCCGCCGTAGTAGCCTACTTGTATTTTAGTGGCATTATTGGCTCCACCTTAGGCATCGTATTAATGGTATTGGCAGGTATATTCGTCCTTACCAGCATCATTAGCTTTTGCCCGCTTTATCGCCTTTTCGGAATAAGTACTTGCAAAGTCTAGATATGGAAAAGCCAGATTCTTTAGGGTCTGGCTTTTTTAATTGGCTTTAGACCAGCTAGCCAGCGTTCGTAAGATGATACTCAGATCGAGCAAGAGGCTCCAATTCTCCAGATAATACACATCAGCGCGCACCCTGGCTTCCATGGAGGGCAAATCATGCTCCCCTTTATAGCCCTGCACCTGCGCCAAACCAGTTAATCCAGGTTTCACCAAATGCCTGAGCATATAGCGATCCACCAAATTGCGGTACTCTTCGGTATGGGCAATCATATGTGGTCTAGGTCCCACCATCGACATCTCTCCTCCTAAAACCTGAAAAAGCTGGGGCAATTCATCTAAATGCCAACGCCGAATAAATCGTCCGAAAGAAGTGATTCGGGGATCTTCGGCTTTCGCCTGATGCGTATCCGATTGGGAATTCAGAGCCATACTTCGGAACTTGTAAATCATGAATTCTTCGCCACGATAACCACTGCGTTTCTGCTTAAAGAAAATGGGACCGGGTCCTGATAATTTCACCCCTATCGCCAAAATCGGAAATAAGAGGGGCAAACAAATCAAGATTAAGAGCAAAGAAAAGAGGATATCAAAACTGCGCTTCAACCAGCGATTATGCCATTGCTGTAAGGGCTCGGGCCTGAAGCTTAATACCGGAAGGTGATCGTAAAAATCTATGCGCATGCTCTTCATGGGAGGCATACCTAAATCAGGCAGGGCACGGAAATTCATTACATGCTGATCCGCTAAACGGTACAATTTCCCAAATGCGGCATGACCGGGATTTAGGGCCACAAATAATTCTTCACCAGGGGATTGCTGCAGATAGGATTCCAACTCTTCCAAGCTATCTGATTTATCGATGCGAAAGCTGCGAGATACGGCAATTCCCAATTCCGGATTGCGTCCCACCAATTGAATGAAATCATCAAAGGCTCGTCCTTCACCCACCAAAACTACGGTGCGCAAAGGCCGTGATCGCCGGCGGAAGGAGCGTAAAAAGCGGAGGTAAAAGAAATGCCAGGGTAAAATGGTAAGGGCCACACCACTGTAGAAATACACGAAGAACAAACGGCTGTACTGCTCACTTCGCTGCAAGGCCACCAATAATAGGAGTACCACAAAAAGGTGGCTCACAAAAACATTAAAGGTTTTGGATACCGATTGCCGCGGTTCAGGCTTTAAGGCCAAATCATAGGTTCGGAAAATCAAGCTCAAAACCAACCAGAGCAAATTAAGGATCAACCAGAGCTGCAGATAATAATCGTAATAAGGTGTATTGAAAAAGGGCAAATCCCGAAAGCGCTGCCAGGCCGCTCCGAAAAATGCAGCATTGAGGAGGGCAAAGTCCCCCAATAAAACCAGAAACTGGCTAAGTCGATTGTGATTGGCAGGCATAGCTATTCCTTCTCAAAAGTACGCTCTGCCTTTCGCTTTTGAAAATCATCCCAATCGCGCTTGGCTTTGCGGTAGGCCTTTTTAAACTGAGCCGCTTCTTTGCTTTGTAAATCGAGGAGTTTCTCACGCCCCTTTTTGCTCAGTTTCCAGTTTTTGTTTTGGAAGGCTTCAAACAATCGCTGCCAATACAAATCGGCATCAATAGGCAGGTAAGACAAATAACTCAAAGCATTCATACGAGTATTAAAATCGAAGGATGGTCCGGCAAAATCCAACATTTTGGCCAAGGCCTCTTGATCCCTAAAAAAGGCAAATCGATAAAAGAGCGTTTGCAAATAAAGATTGTGTCCTACTATTCCTGGTTGCTCCGCCCAATGCGCATCATTGAGCCATTTCATACTCGCCAAATTATCGGGGTCAATACTGGCTTGCAGGGCTGAAGACCTCAAATCATAAGAGCCCCCATATTGGCGTAAATCCGCTAAAATCTGAGCATCAATGTTCATTTTCTCTTTCAAAACCAAAGTTATAATTGCCTTTTGCAATTGCACATCCTTTGTGCTGCGGAGCAGGCTTTCTACCAAGGCCTTTTCTTTATTTCTGTCTTTTGAAATACGAACAAAGGCTCTAATCGCTTCGGCGCGAAGCCAATGAAAATTCTGCTTATTCTCAGCCACTGACTTGATAAAATCTAAATCTTCCTCCCATTGCGGCCATTCTCGCATATAGCGACAACGAGCCGACAACTGATCATTGGCTTCAAAGGCGATATGATAGTATTCTGTGGTCATGCTTTCATCTTCCAGGTTCAGCAGTAAATCATCCACATTCGCCAAATAATAGGCAGTGCAAGAGTCTGGAATAAGGATCATCGAACGCCCCTTGGATATTTGATGCTTTTGAAAACGCCATTTGCCATTCACCAAAAAAGCGAACTCCAATTGCTGAGGCATGGCTTCACTTAAGTCAGTTACAAGAGCCTCTTTTATAGGGCTGTGCCGGATGCGTAATGTTGGTTCGTTCTTTCCATAAAGCCACAAATCAAAAAAGGATCGAATGTCTTTATCACTGTGCTTTTCAAAAAGGGCAATCAAATCTTCATTTTGTACTACCTGATGGGCATAACGATTTAGATAATCGTCGATCACCATACGATATACTGAGTCGCCTACATAGTTCCGAAGCATATGTAACAACCAGCCTCCCTTTTGGTAAAAGCGTTCCACTCCCGCCTTGGGATGAGCTAATGGTAGGCTATCACGAGCGGCGGCCCCCTCAATTAATTCACGAGCTTTAAATAACTCCCAATCATAATGATTGGAACCATAAAGCTCTTCCTCACTTAACCACTGATAATAAGTCGCAAAACCCTCATGCAGCCAATGATGCTCGGAACCCGCCGCGGTGACTAAATTCCCAAACCATTGATGCGCAAACTCATGGGCGTCTACATAGGTATAATTACGATCATTAAAGGCAATGGAATCCACCAGAAAGAAATCTCCAAAAATGGTGGCACAGGTATTCTCCATAGCCCCATGACGGAAGTCCATTACCGGAGCTTGCTTATAATTACGCCAGGGATATTCATAATTGATTTCCTCTTCCAGAAAAGAAGCGATATGCTGATGACGGTAATAATACCAAGCGCTATCCACAATTCGATCAGGATAGTGATATAAGATATGAGGCGTCCCGTTTACCATTTGAGCACTGGCGACATAATTCCCTAAAGCCATGGCGATCAGATAGGAACTCATGGGCTTATCCATACTATAATACCAATGGTTCTCGCCTTCTTTGGTCACCATGGAATCCAATAGACCATTGCTCATTATTTGATAATCTGAATTAAAAATCCATTCGGCCGAAAAGAGAATTTTATCGGTTTGATCATCATGATGAGGAATCCAATGTCGATGATCAATGCCCTGACCCTGAGTCCAAATTTGTCGGCGTGCCCGACGTGTCTCATCTTGCCATCCAATAAAATAGATGCCCTTATTAGGCTTAGCTTCATATTCAATTCGCAATTGAAGCTCTCTGGTTGAAGGCTTATTTAAGGGAATAAAAAGAGCGGTATCATTTTGCTGATAATCCCAATCTTCACCGTTCAATTGCAAGGATTTAATTTCCATGCGAATGGCATTGAGCACCAATTGCTCTACCTCCTCGTTCACCGCCACTTGATGGTAAACAGTTCCTAAAACCTTTTCCTCAATGGTGTCAAAGCGCGCCACCAAATGCAGGCTTTTAAAATCCTGGGCCTGCAGGCCAGAGACTAACACAAAAAAAAGACCGATGCTTAGAAACATCGGTCTGTATATAGAGCACTTATTTAAGGTCATTTCTTTCGGGTAAGCTTGATCTCGCGAGCCGATCCTTCGGCCTTCATCTCGCGAAGATACAACTCCAGTTCTGTTTGCGACATTCCACTGAGGTCGCGCTTACCACTGGAAGGATTCACGATATACACCTTGAAATATTGGTCTACATCGGGAGGAGTAGATTGTAAGTCGGAATCTTTACAGATAAAACCTACATAACCAACACCGTAGTACAAACTAAACTCGCGGGTATAACCATCGAAGTTAATGGTGTTTGGCAGAGTATAAGTAGTTCCGCCGTCAATCTGATAACCAATCACCAATCCATTATCGAAGGTATATTGATCAATCTCGGGGGCATTAAATTCCTGGTAATATTGATAGTCGATTTCACCAGGATTATTAAAGGGCAACCAGTTCTCATATAGAGCGGTAGCATCAATAATACGATAACTCAATCCAGGTCCGGGAGGGCCTTGTGGACCTACTGGTCCGGGCACATTACTTTCATAAGAACAAGAGGCTATGCTGAGGCCCAAGAGGAGTACAATTAGCTTTTTCATTGTGATGGTTTTTGCGTTCCATCAACAACATAAAAATATCATGCCAAAAAAAAGATAGCTTGCTTTTATGCGATACGCCCCCAGTCGATTTTACCGGACTTTCGCTTGGCAAATTCCTCCAATATACTCTGATGTTCAGGTGCTTTTAAGGAGGGATCGGCATTGAATAAATCTTGTAAGGCCCGGCGCGATAAATCCATAATTGGAGTATCCTGCCTAAGGTCGGCTAGTTTTAGATTGAGCATACCACTTTGCTGGGTCCCGGTTAAATCTCCCGGTCCTCGTAATTTGAGATCCACATCAGCGATCTCAAATCCATCCTGGGTGCGCACCATTGTTTTCATTCGCACTTGTGCATCCCGACTTAATTTAGGACCGGTCATTAATATACAATAGCTCTTTTCGGCACCACGCCCTACCCTGCCGCGTAACTGATGCAATTGACTCAAACCAAAGCGCTCGGCCGATTCAATTACCATCACCGAAGCATTAGGTACATTCACCCCCACTTCAATTACCGTGGTTGCCACCATAATCTGAGTTTTACCCGAAGCGAAGCGCTGCATTTCAAAATCCTTATCCTCGGGCTTCATCTTCCCATGCACCACACTTACCTGATATTTGGGTCGAGGAAAAGCGCGGCATATACTTTCATAGCCATCCATCAGATCCTTATAATCCATTTTCTCCGACTCTTCAATCAGTGGATAAACGATATACACCTGCCGCCCCTTTTCAATCTCCGACTCTAAAAAGCCAAAGAGTTTATTGCGATCTTTATCAAAGGCATGACTGGTGGTGATCGGCTTTCTTCCCGGAGGCAGTTCATCAATCACCGAAAGGTCCAAATTGCCATAAATACTCATAGCCAGGGTACGTGGAATGGGAGTGGCCGTCATTACCAAAATATGAGGCGGTAGTTTGTTCTTCTTCCAGAGCTTAGCCCGTTGCGCTACGCCAAAACGATGTTGCTCATCCACCACCGCCAGGCCCAGATTTTTATACTTCACCTTATCTTCCAATAAGGCATGGGTACCAATTAATATATGGAGCTCCCCCGACTGCAATTTTTCATGGATCACCTTCCTTTCAGGGGTCTTAACCGAGCCGGTTAGTAAGGCTACTTCCAAAGGAGAATCATCCAATAATTCGCGAATACCTTGATAATGCTGTTGGGCCAAAATTTCGGTGGGCGCCATCAAGCAAGCTTGAAAACCATTGTCAATAGCAATCAACATCGCCATTAAAGCCACCATGGTTTTCCCGGATCCTACATCTCCTTGAAGGAGGCGATTCATATGCTTGCCATAGCGCATATCCTGCCGAATTTCTTTGAGCACTCTTTTTTGGGCTCCTGTTAACTCGAAGGGTAAAACCTTTTCGTAGAAATGATTGAAGTGTGCGCCGACATCCGCGAAAGCGAAACTTTGAAATTCCCGATGGTGCTGGCGTTTTTGCGCGGCCATCTCCATTTGAAAAAAGAAAAGCTCTTCAAATTTCAAGCGTGTACGCGCGGCCTCTGCTTTATCAATGCTACTGGGAAAGTGTATTTGCATTAAAGCCTCTTCCCTCGGCATTAAAGCATAACGCTCCCGGAAATGAGCTGGAAAGAAATCCGGCAAAGCCCCTTTCAACTGAGGCAAAAGCACCTTGGTTAATTTGGCCAAACCCCGATTATTCAGTCCTTTTTGATTGAGCTTTTCTGTACTGGGGTATAGCGGTTGTAATCCACGCAAAGGGCTGCGTTTAAAATCGGCCTCCAGATCTAATTCGGGATGTGGGAAACTCAGGCTACCGTTAAAAAAATTGGGCTTACCATAAAGCACATAGTCTTGATGCAATTTCAAGGACTTTTGAATCCATTGCACCCCCTTAAACCAAACCAATTCCACCTCTCCAGTCTCATCCTGAAAAGTTGCTTTTAAACGACTACCGCGACCCTTGGGTCCTTGCACCTCCATATTGGTAATGCGACCCTTAATCTGTACCTCAGCCGCGGTGCCCCCTAACTCATTGATCTTATAAAAACGACTGCGATCTACATAGCGATAAGGATACAATTGCAATAAATCGGCATAACGAAAAATCAGCAGTTCCTTCTTCAGTAAATCGGCTTTCGCCGGCCCTACTCCTTTCAGGTATTCTATGGCAGTGCTCAGGATGGACATAAAACAAATATAGAACGAGCACTCATTGCCAAGCCGAACTGTAGCGGCATTTTTTTAACTTGAGCGGTTTAATTCCCTATGCCCTTCGTATGAAGAAAACTTTACTTCTCTGCCTTCTTAGTTTGAGTGTGATGGGTCAAAGCCTGCAATTAGCCTGGTTTACTCAAAATGATCAATTTAATATTATCGACAGCCAGATGGATGCCTTTGGCAATATCATTGTGGCCGGAACCTTCTCGGGCATAGTCGATTTTGATCATGGTCCCCATTCCCGAATTGATACCGCGGTTGGCATCTACGATATGTTTATTGCTAAATACGACGCCTATGGAAATCTTAAATGGGCTCATTCTCTTGGTAATAATAATCCCGAAAAAATCACCGCCATTGACACTGACATTAATGGCAATGTTTATGCCGTAGGAGAATTTACCCGTACCCTCGATTTCGACCCTGGCCCTGGAGTAGTAAACCTTACCGCCGCGGGTTATGCCGATGTATTTCTTTGGGTAATTAAAGCCAATGGAGATTTAATGTATGCCAGAGTTTTTGGCGATCGCTCTTTGGAAAGCCCCAATGACATTGATGTGAATAATAATGGCGACATAGTAATTGGCGGTTTCTTCTGGGGCAATGCCGACATGGACCCCAGTGTAGGTGGCTATGCCCCCGTATTTTCGCATGGAAGAGGTGATGTCTTCATTATGCGTCTGCACCCTGGCGGTACCATCTGGTGGGTTCGCTCCGTAGGTTCAGCCCTCGAAGACCAGGCACTGAATGTGAAAATTGCTGATAATGGCGATGTTTATGCTCAAGGGTTTTTCAATGATTCGGTCGACTTTGACCCCGATACTACCGCCGGTGAAGAATACTGGCTCAACACAAATTCAGGTGATGGCTTCTTTTTAAAGCTCAATCCTTTTGGTCTCTTTGTTTCGGCTTTCAACAGTGAGGTTGTTCCTCAGAAGATGCAAATGCAAAATAGTGAAACCCTCTACTTCTCAGGATATTTCACCGGTACCAAAGATTTTGACCCCGATACGGCCTCCGTGCTTAACTTAAATGCGGTAGGTAACCAAAACCCACTTTTTGTTTGGAGACTTGATACCAGTTGGTCGGTCGACTGGGTTCGTATGTGGGGAGATGCTGATATTGGTAAAAACAGTCTTTTCCTCAATCGTGATGGCTCAGGAGGTGCTATAGTTTCAGCACCCTTTACCGGAAGTATAGATCTCGACCCTAGCCTGGGAGCTAATATGAAAACTTCCAAGGGTTTGCAAGATATCTTCGTTGCTCAGATTGATTCGGCAGGCAATTACCTCTACGGTGAATCCTGGGGTGGCAGCCAAATCGATTATCCCGCCCTGGCCATGGCAAATAACCGAGGCGAAATATATGTGGCTGGTCGCTTTGAAACCCTCATGGACTTCGATCCAGATCCAAGTATTGTAGACAATGGTCAAAGTCCGGGCCTCGAATCATTCATGCTAAAGCTTACCTATTGTCAGGAAGGTTATGGTTATGACACTATTCAGGCTTGTAATTCCTATACCTGGATCAATAGCTTTACCTATCATGATACTCGCAGTGGTGATCGCTATATTATTCCCAGCTCATCCGGTTGCGATTCCTTAGTTTATCTTGCTTTAACCATGAATTTCATCGATTCGTCAGCTACCCTCATTAACGATACCACTTTTAGAGCCAACCAATTTGGAGCGACCTACCAATGGTTAGTTTGTGATAGTCTCTTAAGTCCGATTCCCGGTGCTACCGGTCGCGAATTTCATCCCGATACCAGTGGACAATTTGCGGTGATTGTAGATAATGGCAATTGCATCGACACTAGTGCCTGCCTGCAATACTGGGAACCTATCGGCCTGGAAGAAAATGACTACACTCAAATTAGTGCTTATCCAAACCCATCCAATGGACTGGTCCATTTAGATGCTCCTTACGAATTACATGGCACTCAAATATTGCTCACAGATTTACAAGGTCGCATCTTGTTTAGAGATCAAATCGAAGGCTCTGAAGACTATGAATTCCAATTACCGGAACAGTCCGGCATTTACCTCTTGCACCTTAATCGCGAGGGAGAACGAACAACTTTAAGGCTGATCCGGAACTAGAAGCCCCGAGGCCGCTATATTTGTGACATCACAAAGGATAGCTACATACTAATTAAGTCGGGCCGCCAAAGTTTGGCCAGCCAATGGAAAGAGTTGACGCAATACCGCAGTTTGGGTATTAGCCTGGCACGTCGCGATTTTAAGGTACGCTATGCCCAAACCAAGCTAGGCACCTTATGGGCTCTAATACAGCCTCTGCTTTCAATGGCAGTGCTCTTTTTAGTTTTTCAAAGGGCATTACAGGCAGACACCCAAAGCATTCCTTTTTTAAGCTACACTCTTAGTGGTTTAATCTTTTGGGGCTTTTTCAATTATAATTTGAGTCAAGGTGCAGCCTCCCTCATTCAGGCCCGGACCATGCTGCAGAAAATCTATTTTCCACGAATACTGTTAGTGCTTTCTAAAAGCCTGGTAGCCTCAGTAGATCTCATCTTCGTACTTATTCTGTTTGTTTTTGTGGCTTTCGCCGATGCGCATTTCACCCTATTTAGTCTAGGCAGTTTTGTAGCGGCCCTTTTAATGAGCTTTTTCGCTTCCCAGGGCTTGGCCCTATGGTTTGCAGCGCTGAGCTTACGATTCCGCGACCTGCAACAGATTATTCCCTTCTTTGCCCAAATGCTGTTTTTCCTCAGCCCTATTGCCTATAGTCCCGAATTATGGCACACCGCCCTCAATGAAAAGTTTCAAATCTTGCTGTACCTGAACCCCATGATGGGCATCCTGGAAATATGGCGAGCCGGAATATTCGAATTAGGCTTTTCGGCCAATATCAATGGGATAAGCGTAAGTATTGCATTTTCCTTAGCCTTATTCCTAAGCGGTTGGATTTACTTCCAAAAAGTAGAACGTAAAATGGCCGATCTCCTGTGAAAAAGGCCCTCGAAATACAAGGCATTTCCAAGCAATATCGCATTGCCGGCAAGGAGCATTTTTGGGCCCTGGACAATATTGATCTCGATCTGGGACAAGGTGAAGTTCTAGGTTTAATCGGTGCTAATGGTGCGGGTAAATCTACCTTGTTAAAAATCCTTAGTCGCATTACCGCTCCTACTAAAGGACAGATTAAGGTGTATGGTAAAATGGCCTCCCTACTCGAAGTAGGCACTGGCTTTCATCCCGAACTGAGCGGCCGAGAAAACATCTACCTCAACGGCAGTATACTGGGCATGAGCAGAGCCTCCATTAAGGCACGCTTTGACGAAATTGTAGACTTTGCCGGGGTAAGTCGTTTTTTGGATATGCCCGTCAAGCGCTACAGCAGCGGCATGTTTGTGCGTCTGGCCTTTTCGGTTGCCGCACATCTGGATTCTGATATTTTACTCATCGACGAAGTTTTGGCCGTAGGCGATGCCGACTTCCAAAAGAAATGCCTGGCTCGCATGGAAGACATTTCCAAAGCCCAGGCCCGCAGTATAGTTTTCGTGAGTCATAATATGGGAGCCATCAATAGCCTCTGTGATCGCGTAGCCTGGATCAATCAAGGTAAACTACAAGCCACCGGAGCGCCCAATGAAATAATTGAGCAATACTTAGGCGGACTGGAACAGTTAAACGCCGATAGCAATCCTGCCGAGCGTAGCGACCGCGAAGGTGATGGTCGGGCTCGCTTCCAGCAGATTGAAGTTAAAGCCAAAGACGGATCCAAGCTTATTAAAAGTGGGGAAAGCCTGGAACTCAGCCTGGCCTGGGAGAGTTCAGCGCAAGCTAAAGAGATACGTTTGGAACTGCATCTATTCAACAGTCGTGGCAATTACCTCAGCAGCTTCCAACATCAATTAAAAGGAGATCAGCAAAAGGCACAGTTAAGCATTCCTGAGCTGCCCTTAATGTCGGGACGCTTTTTCTTTAATGCCCATATTTATTTGGATGGCATTCGTGCCGATTTCCTGGGAAGAGCCTGTTATTTTGAAGTGCTAAGTGATGAATGGCAGCAAAATGAAGTGGCGGTGCAAAGGCAAAATCCAGGGGTAGAGATCAAAAACTCCTGGCAGTCTTAGGCCTTATACCAGATCAGGTAATAGTAGAGTCCGAAAACATCCACAATAAAAACCATCAGGACTCCAGCTTTAAAGAACTGTGTTTCCACTTTCTTAAAGTCTAGTTCCAGGCTCCATAAACGATGGTAAATCCACTCATAAACTAAACCCAGGTTATACACCCAATTCATCAGCACCAAACCAGTTAGGAAGAGGTAAAAAGGAAATTGAAATTCAGAAAGTGGAATTTGCTCAAAAGCCAAACGTGCTAGCACCAAAAGGCAGGCTAATCCCAAATTAATAGCATTCAAAAGACCTAGCTTAAAAATCCAGCGTAGACTGTGAAGCAAAATTTGACTTGAAAACGCAGATTTCATTAATCAGGCAAGCAATCCTTTTAGTTTCAGCTTTAATCTTTTCGCAAAAGGAAGCTCTTTATTTCGATTATAAAGCGCTCTTGCCTCCACCACTAATTGGGCATCGAAGCGATTTAAGTCAGCAATTGAAGCGCGATATTTGTGATTGATCTCCTGCCACAAATCTTGGGAAGCACGGGTATTTAAGTGGGGATGGTAATAGCTTTCAAAGCCCAGTTTCAAACTTAAATCCAAAGCGGCCGTAGCCATTTGATCTGCCGTGGCTACCCAATCCATAGCATACAGCTGATCGACGGCCTTCACATAAGTCTCTTCATTTACACGTCCCTCATGCCATTGACCGGAAAGCATGCGTACTTGCCAATTATCCGCATAAGTACTTTGCAGAAAATCTTCGAAGCTCGAATAGGAAGCGAACTCCTTCTGCAAGCGCTCCTCTTTAGAATGCGCTAAATGCACATAGCGTGAAATTACCCGATCGCTGGCCTCCCTTAACATAGTAGCCTTCAGATAACCGGGTGCCCCCGTTAAGAGACGGGCGCTGAAATGCCCGTGAACAAAGGGAATTCCCGCTTGAACCGCATCGGCTAAAGCCACTTTATCATCTCCGGCAATGAGAGCAGATTGTTCCAAGCCGTAATACTGATGTAAAATATTCACCAGAGTGCTGCCTCCTGTTTTAGGCAAGTGCAGAAAAATTATCTTTCTTTGATCACTCATTGAATGCAATGCGTCCTCCATTCATCATTATTGGCATGCACCGTAGTGGCACCTCCATACTCACAAAAGTACTGGAGAAATCCGGCATCTTTATGGGTGTAGTGAAGGATCATAATTATGAGGCCATGCATTTCCTCAGCATCAACCAGCAAGTTCTATGGAAAAGTGGCGCCGATTGGCATAAGCCCAAAGTTCCTGAAAAGCTGCACTGGCATGAGATTCCCGCCTCAGAACTTTTTAGAGAGCACTTCCGGTTAAACGGTAGACTGGCCCAGTGGCGACAGGCCCTTCGCCATGAAAAATGGGGTTGGAAAGATCCTCGGAATACCTTCACCTTAGATATGTGGCTGGCTAAATTTCCGGGAGCCAAGGTTATTCATTTGCTCCGCAATGAAGATGATGTGGTGGCCTCCCTGCAAAAACGCAATGAGGTGAATGGCGAGGTTTTCGCCCCCGAACTTAAAGACCCGGCTTACTGCCATCAACTTTGCCAGGACTATGTACAACAAGGTCGCAGCTATGCCCCTAAGCTTGGAGATCATTATCTGGAACTGGAATATGAAAAGCTCCGTGCCCAAGACCCTGCCAGTATCAAAGCCCTGGAAAAATTTACCGGCTTAGCCCTCAAAGCCAACTTTAAGAAATACCTGCGTTAATGCCGAAGCTCACGATCATTGTTCCCAATTATCAGCATGAGGCCTATTTGGTGCAGCGCCTGGAAAGTATTAAGAAGCAGAGCTTTCAGGACTATGAGGTGATATTATTGGATGACGCCAGCAAAGATGGTAGTGCGGCGATACTTCGGGCTTATGCCAATGAAAATCCCGATTGGCAACTCATCATCAATGATCAAAACAGTGGCAGTCCTTTTAAGCAATGGAATAAGGGCGTAGCTCTGGCTAAAGGTGAATACATCTGGGTAGCCGAAAGCGATGATTTGGCCCATCCTGATCTCCTGGCGGCTTTAGTGCCCCTATTGGATGAAAACCCTCAGGTTGGCATTGCCTATGCTCAATCCATGTTGATTGATGAGAAAGGCAATGAGTT
Organism: Flavobacteriales bacterium UBA7878; assembly: GCA_002501205.1. GTDB lineage: Bacteria > Bacteroidota > Bacteroidia > Flavobacteriales > Schleiferiaceae > Croceimicrobium. The sequence continues at coordinate 5,149 of DLRW01000075.1, read as the reverse complement.
AAACAGCTACGAGGAAAATTTACGCTTCCTCTACAAATCAGAGGCCTGGCAAAAGGACTTCATCATCAGCGGAAAGCAGGCTTGCCAGCAGTGGTTGTTTTTCCACAACCCTATACCCAATGCCAGCGGAGCCCTCTTTCGGAAATCAGCCTATCTGGCGGTTGGCGGCGGTGATCCTGAAATGCGCCTAAATGGTGACTGGCATCTTTATGCTAAAATCCTCTTGCAATACGATCTGGCTTTTAAAGCCGATATCCTCAATTATTTCAGGGTACATACCCAAACCCAAAGAAGTCGCTCTCGCAAACAGGCCTCTGTATACAAAGAGCTTATCGCGATTAACCAACTTCTTAGAAAAGATATCCCCGAAGCAAAAGAAGAGGCGGATAGGGCCATGGATGAATTTGCGAATTGGTGGATTGGCAATTTACCCTACCATAGTATTAATGCCGAGAACAGAGCACTCAACAAAGTGCACTATCGCATATTTGGACAGTATAAAAACAATTTGGCCTGGCGTATCTTTATTACCTATGTAATATCCTATCTGCGTGATTTTTTAAGATGGACCGGACTTTTAAAGCCCCTTAAAAAACTGCGCGGCCGAATCTTTCCCGGTAAATATTGGAACGCATGAAGCAGCCCTTCTTCTCAGTCATCATCCCGGTATACGAAGCCATCGAAACTATCGAAGACTGCCTGGACTCTGTATGGTCCCAGAGCTTTAGTGATTATGAGATCATTTTAACGGATGATGGTAGCAGCGATGGTTCTGGAGCGTTTGCTAAAAAATGGCTAGAAGGAAAGGCTGTATTGCGCTATCATATTATTGAGCAAGAGAATAAAGGTTTGGGTGCGGCCCGTAATGCTGCAATCGCCGCGGCCTGCGGTAAGTTTTGCGCTCTTTTGGATGCAGATGATCTCTGGCATCCTGAAAAACTGAGTGCCTGCTATGAGTTTCTAAAATCAGCTCAGGAAACCGCGGTGCTCTACCATAGTGTGGAGAATTTTGGCCGCAAGCATAGTCGGCGCCCCACCTTCCCTATCCAGTCGCTGAAGGACTTAATTCTACTGGGTTGCCCATTAGTTCCATCGGCAAGCATTATTCGTACCGACCTGGCGCAAGAGCATCCTTTCCAAACCAATTTGGATTACCACGGCGCCGAGGATTTATACCTCTGGCTCGAATTGCTTATCGCTGGAGAGCAATTGCATTATTGGCCTGAAGCCCTCACTTACTATCGCGAAGAAGGCGGAATGAGCAGTAATATTGATGAGCATCTTTTTAAGGTAAACAATGTGTATGAGCATTTTTACCAGAAGAATCAGATCAGCAAGCAAGATTTCGAGCGAGCCACGCAAAGAAAATACTATGAGGCAGCGCGCTTCTACCAAAAGCGGGGTAAGCATGATAAGGCTCAGCAATTTTATTCCGTTGCTGATGCGAAAAGCTTAAAGATTTTGGGCCTTCGTATTCTTAATGCCCTCGGTCTGAGTATTTAATTCAAGAGACCGCGCTTACGGCGATAGGCCCGCACATAATCCACCGGATTCACCAATTGTCCACTTTGTTTCAAATGCTCCATCATGGGGGTAAATCGGCCATGCTGTGGATAGGTTTCCAGGCTGCCACGTAAGGCCTGCGCTAAATCCTGCATATAACGTGTATCATTGCTGGTAGGTGGATACAAGTTTAAGGTTTCCAAGGCTTCTGGATAATCTTTATGCTTGAGATGAATCTCAGCCTTCATCAGCAATAAAGACTCAAAGAGTGGTGAGATTTTCAAAATGCTATCGGCCAAAGCCAAAGCTTTATCATCTTGATCTTGGCGGGCATAATACTGGCTAAGAGCTTCCAAAACCAAAATATTGTAGGGCGCATAGGAACGTGCCATGTCTAAATCCACCTTGGCTTGTGGCAATCGATCGGTGAACATATAGGCCTTGCCACTGTAATAAGGCAGAGGATTAGCATAATTATCCAAAGTATACCATTGCGCATCAAAGGCTGCTTGGGTAGCTGCAATTAAGCGCTCGGGCTTGCGATTAGCATTGGCAGCCATCACCGGGTCCATTTTCGATTCGCCCTGATATCGCTGATAATTCACAAAGAGGCTTAAGGCCAGCATCGGAATAAGAGCATAGGCCAAATAGCCTTGCTTCTTAGCTTCGGGTGCGGAGGCAAAAGCGATGGCCAAAATCAGCATAAAGAAGAAGGTATGACTAGCTCTTTCGAATGGAAAATCACTAAAAGAGAAAATAGCCAGAGCCGCCAAGCCAAAGAAGGCCGCTAAATTCACGATCTGCATTTCTTTATTCAGGCCTGCTCCTAAATTTCGAATCAATTGCAGGAATCCCAAAATGAACAAGCCCAAATACAGCGCTAAGCCCAGCGGTCCGGTTTCGGCCCAAAGCCAAAGGAAGTCATTATGCGGTCTTTGAATGTGGGTAATGCCTTGCATGGTTTCCCGATCTACCTTACCTAATCCATATTTAGGGAAGATAATCTTCCAGTTTCCAGCCCCTACTCCGGTAACCGGATGCTCCTGAATCATGTCCATGCTGTTCTCCCAAAACACCAAACGTTTTTGAACGTTACTGCTATTGGTAAAACCCGCTTTAATTTGAGGCGATAGGAATAAAGCTACCAGAATCATTATGGCTCCACCACTAAAAATGAAAAGCCATTTGCGCGGAATGCTAATGCCATTGGGTTTCTTCAATTGAAGTACTATCGCACTAAAGAGAGCCGCACCAAATAAGGCTAACCAAACCCCACGCGTACGCAGCACAAACATTTCGATCAGCATTAATAGCGCGATCACCATGGCGAGGCGTGACCAAACACCTTTCAATAAAGCCCAGGAGGCCAATACAAAGGGGAAGCTCAACATTAAGGCTGAAGCTAATAAGTTCTTATGCCCGAAGGTTCCGGTAATTTGGTAGATATCATCGAAGAAATCGCCACTACCTATGGCTTTTAGTAAATAGAAGGCGGCCGGTAAAGCTGCAGCCATGGCGAAAATCAATAGGCCTTTCAATAAATCGGTCCAAGCAAATTGGGCCTCTTTGATTTGATAATAGAGAATGAAGAAATAAGGACTAAAGGCAAATACTCTCGCGGCTACTCCCCAACTTTCAGAAGGATTATATGCCCAACTTAAACTGACTAATTGCAAGAGCCCAAAGACCAATACTAAAACGCTAATTAAACGAGGAAAGCTGCTTTTGAGGATCTTACGATCCAACAGCAAAATACCAGCGGCAAAAACAGCTAAAAGCAAATAACGAGATGCCAAAGTTTCATCTTGCAAGGCTTTCAGACGAAACAAAGGCAAGGCTAACATCAATAACCAAAATAACCAGCTAAAGGCCTTATTCGAGTTTGGGGATTTTGCCATCAATAATTGGAATTTGCGCTAATGTAAAGTTTTCGCCTTTTTCAGAGCGATGCCTGGAGGCGCTAAATTTGCCGCCAGATGTCTGAAAATTCTCCACATAGCGAAAGCAGTAAAAGCAGCAAGCACTTTATTCGCGAAAATATTGCAAAGCTTATCTGGACTTTCGTGATTTTCATGGGCTTCATTTGGGCGGTGAATTACTTCTTTATCGATATAAATGAGCTCAGTTTCTGGCTCAATGAAAAAATGCCAGTGTGGAGCGTGTTCCTGCTTTTCTTCTCCAGCGAAAGCTTATTAGGCATCTTACCTCCCGACTTATTCATTATTTGGTCTAAGTCCCTGGCAGAGCCCTGGGCTGCCCTCAGCTTATTGGCCCTATTAAGTTATGCGGGCGGAATAATATCTTTTGCCTTGGGCAGATTGTTAAACCGAATTCCGGCAATAGACCGCCTGGTTCATAAACGCTACACCAAATTGAGTAGCGAGTTTAGAACCTTCGGAGCCCTGGCCATTTTTTTAGCGGCTTTAACACCCCTGCCCTTCTCACCGGTTTCGATCATTGCCGGTAGCCTTGACTATCCCTGGGCTCGTTATTTACTGGTGGCATTAAGTCGAATTTTACGCTTTTACCTCTACGCCACTTTTCTCTATTCCCTCTATTGAATTATTCCTGCGGCGACCATTCTAATTGGAGCTCTGTTCTAAATTTGCCCTATGAACAGAGAGGAGGAAATTTTCCGTACCCATCTGGCAATGACCACCCCATTTCCCATTGCCATTGAAATTGAAAAAGCTGAAGGTTCCTGGCTATACGGGCCGAAGGGCGAAAAATATTTGGATTTCATTTCCGGGGTTTCGGTGAGTAATCTGGGCCATGGTCATCCTGCCATTAAGCAAGCCATCCATGAGCAAGTAGAAAAACACCTCCATATTATGGTCTATGGGGAGTATGTGCAATCGGCGCCCAATCGATTGGCGGAGCGCTTAGCTAAAATTTTACCCAAGACCTTAAACTGTTCCTACTTTGTAAATAGTGGTGCTGAAAGTATTGAAGGCGCCTTAAAACTGGCTAAAAGGTATACAGAAAGAACCGAGCTTATTGGTTTTCGCGGCTCTTACCATGGCAGTACCCATGGCGCTTTAAGCCTAAGTGGAAACGAAACCAAGAAAAGGGCCTTTCGTCCATTACTCCCCGATGTTCGCTTTTTGAATTTTAATAAAATGGAGGACCTGCAGCAAATTACAGAGCGTACTGCTGCAATTTTAGTGGAAACCATTCAGGGAGATGCCGGGGTACGTATTCCTGATAAAGCCTACATGCAAGCCCTACGTGCGCGTTGTACGGAGGTAGGTGCTTTGCTTATTTTGGATGAGATCCAAACGGGCATTGGTCGTTGCGGCACCTGGTTTGCCTTTGAGCAATTTGATATCGTACCGGATATTCTTTGCACCGCAAAAGCTTTGGGCGGAGGCCTTCCATTGGGAGCCTTTATCAGCGATCAGAAAATTATGCAATGCCTAACTGAAAGGCCCATGTTGGGTCATATCACCACTTTTGGCGGTAATCCTGTAGCCTGCGCTGCGGCGGATGCGACCTTAAGGGTGATTGAAGATGAAAAGCTTTTAGATTCGATAGAAACAAAGGGAGCTCTGATTGAAAGTCTTTTACAAACTCCGCGCATTAAAGAAGTTCGTAGACGAGGACTCTTCTTTGCCATCGACTTTGAAAGTGCCGAGGAAGTACAACA
>DLRW01000082.1 GCA_002501205.1 Flavobacteriales bacterium UBA7878 | reverse complement strand
GTAGTAACAATATCCAATGGGCGTAAAACAACCGATTGCTTTTTATCGCTTACCTCATGCTGCCCGCGTTTACTGTTACAGCAGCCAGTTTGTTAAAGGCTTCTTTAAGTTGAATATTTTGCTTCTGTGTAAAGTCGAGGTCTTCAAGAGCTAGTTCTAAGCTTTCAAAGCCCATCATGCTAAAAACCAGAATACCTTCCGGGTTTAAGCCTTCTATTTGGAAATGACCATCCGCATCCGAAGTGGTGCCGACAAAGCTGCCTTTGAGGTAGATGTTAACCCCGGCAAGTGGCTCTCCTTGAGGGTCTTTTACCCAGCCTTCGAGCTTGTTTTGGGCGCTAAGACTGCTTGTTATAAGTGTGAATAATAGAAGAAGACGATACATGATTCCTTGATTTGCCAGCTAAACTAGGGTGGCGGGCCTACCAGGAAAATTGAATATGGATGAGCCGTAATCAGGAAGGATGAACCGTAAAATCTTCTGGATAAACCGGAGGATGTTTTTAAAGAATAAAAAAAGCCGCTCCCATGGGAAGCGGCTCTTGAACGCTATTCTAAAGAATGCTTATTGCTTAAGCCATTGGTCTAACCAACCAAAGAATTGATCGTGCCATACTAATCCGTTTTGGGGACTTAAAATCCAGTGGCCTTCATTGGGGAAGTAGAGGAAGCGAGAAGGTACTCCTCGCAGTTTAGCCGCCTGGAATACTTCCATACCCTGGTTGATTGGTACCCGGAAATCCATTCCTCCGTGTATTACCAAAATAGGGGTATCCCAATTTTGTACATAGTCTTTAGGGTCAAAGCTGCTGTAGGTTTCTGCATTGGCCTCATCCCAATAAGGGCCACCTAAATCGTAGTTCGCAAAGAACATTTCCTCGGTGCTTAGGTACCAGCTTTCGAGGTCGAATAAGCCGCAATGTGAGATGAAGCTCTTAAAGCGTCCTTCGTGAATACCCGCTAACATATAAACTGAATAGCCACCATAGCTAGCGCCAATACAGCCTAAATTATCATTATCCACGAAAGGTTCTTTAGCTACATCGTCGATGGCCGCTAAGTAATCGCGCATAGGCTGACCACCCCAATCTTTGGAGATCTTTTCGTTCCATTCGCGGCCAAAGCCTGGTAAACCTCTGCGGTTAGGAGCAACTACGATATATCCTTGAGCCGCCATTAATTGGAAGTTCCAACGGAAGCTGTAGAACTGGGATACTTGAGATTGAGGTCCTCCCTGACAATATAAAAGGGTAGGGTATTTTTTATTGGGATCGAAATCGGGAGGATAAATTACCCAGGTAAGCATGTCTTTACCATCGCTGGTTTTCACCATGCGCTTTTCAATTTTGCTCTTGCCAATTTTGCTGTAGAGCTCATCATTAATATGGGTGAGCTGTGTAGCCTTACCATTGTCTTTTAAGAAATAGATTTCGGTAGCATTGTTCATATCCTGACGATCTACAACCAAACCACCTTTGGCGATTTCGAAGTGATTGTAATTGTGGTCGCCCTGGCTGATTTTCTCAAACTTCCAGCTTTTGCCTTTCTGTTCAAGTTCGAAAATTTGATTACTTCCCATGGTAGGGATACCTACTACAAATTCATCCGCACCATTCCAGGCAAAGGAGTTTAAGGTATATGTGTCGTAATTGCCACTACTCTTAAGGACATGCGTTTTTTCCTTGCTTTTAAGGTCTAAAATGATCAGATCATTTACATCACTTTCATAACCATTAGTGGCCATGCTCAACCAGGCAATTTTACTTCCATCGGCAGAGAACTGTGGGTTTTTATCGTAACCCATCATACCATCCGAAATATTGCTGGTTTGACCAGTACTAAGATCTACCAGGTAGAGGTCGCTATTGGTTTGTTCCGCAAAGTCTTTACCGCTAAGGTATTTGCTTTCGTATACCACGTATTTGCCATCAGGGCTTAATACATAGCTCTCGGAACCACCAAAGGGAGGAACCGGAGAATCGAAGCTGGAGCCATCCATAAGGTTTTTGAAACTGCTAACTGCTTCATTTTCGTAGTCACTTATGCATACTTGCATAGACTCATAATCATCCCAGGAATCCCAATGGCGATACATAAGATCGTCCATTACCCGGAATTCAGCTTTAGGTAAATCCGGATACATTTCGGCTGGTGTTTCAGCGGTTTTAAAAGATTTGCTGAAAAGGATTTTCACGCTGCCATCGGCCAATTTATAAGCCTTTGCACCGGAGATACCGCCTTCAATATTGGTGAGAGGTTTTTGAGATTGACCCTTTAGATCTACCCAATGTAATTGGCCACGGTGATTAAAAGCCACTCCATTATTAAGGAAATGCGCACCGTACTCACCACCTGCCAAATCGGTTAATTGGGTGATTTTACCGGATTTGATCTCCATTAAATAAAGGTCGCGGTTACCAGAGTTGGCCTCCAGGTCGTAGCGACTCACACCATAGACCATGCTTTTGCCATCGGGTGAAACGGCATCGAGGCTTACTCGACCCAACTCCCAAAGTTTTTTGGGAGTCATCACTTCATTTTGCCCCATCAGGCCAAAGCCGGCCAGAAGAAAGAGACTGATATATTTTTTCATGATTGGATTTATTTGTGGCTGTGAAGGTATTGGATAAATGGCAAAACTTCCGATACAATAATAGGATTCGCACAAGGAACAATGAAAAAGCCAGCTCGAAATACAAGCTGGCTTAGTTTTAAAATAGTAAGAGGTTTTAGCTGCCCAAAAAAATGCTTAAGCCCAGATTTATACCGAAACCTCTGTGTTGAATCTTATCATATAGAGGAAGGTAATCGGGTTCATTTGAAGTGATGGAGCTGTAGCTGAAACCTAAGTCCAGACTAATTTTTTCGTGCAGAGGCATGGCTATGCCCAGGGCTAATTGATAATTGAATAAAGTACTATTGTATTCTTGATCCTCATAATTAATTACATGAAAAGAAGTCTTAGACCCTCCAAAGGCACAATCAATTTCGGTGAAAAGCCAGAATTTTTCGAAGGGATAATAGTATCGGATAAATGGTCCAATTAGGTATTGATTTGTTTTAGTTGTTGACAAGTCAGGAATTTTAGACTTTGTATAGTTATAGCTGAAATTAATACCAGTTGCGAAATGGTCGAAAACAAAGTACCCGATTCGCGGACTTAGTTGAAGGCTGCTTATTTTATCCGGATAGGAAAAATCTGGATCGGAATTTGAATAGTGAACGGTATAGCTTTTAAAGCTAATGCGATTGTTATTGGCTCCTCTTATACCAATTTGGGAGCCAATGCCGGTTAAGAAATTACCTTTTTCAATTTGGGCCTTTAAGCCAATAGCGCAAAGAAAACAGAAACTGAGAATAAGTGATTTTTTCATAATCCGTGGTTTAAACTTGATTAATCGGAGTTTTTTTACTCCACTATAGATTTTAATTGATGGCCTCAAGTTGTTAATTATGAAAAGTGCCTCATGTAGTTTTTCTTTTGAAGTCCTGTAGAACTTGCGTGCATAAAAAAAGCCTCTCCGTTTCCGAAGAGGCTTTCCTATTTCTTGCTTAAAACTTATTTCGCTTTTTCCATACCTTCTTCAATCAGGCTGTAGAACTCGTCTAATTTTGGAAGAATAACGATACGGGTGCGACGGTTTTGTGCACGACCTTCAGCGCTATCGTTGCTGGCTACAGGAGCATATTCTCCTTTACCGGCCACAGTCATGCGCTCAGGTTTGATGCTAAAGTCTTTCTCTAATACTCGAACAACAGAGGCAGCACGTTCTGCACTTAGCTCCCAGTTGTCTTCGAATGAGGCACCTTGGCGAACGGCTTTATTATCCGTATGACCTTCAACCATAAATTCGAGTTCGGGCTGAGATTTCAATACCTGAGCCACTTTACCTAAAACGGCTAATGCTTCTTTACTCAACTTAGAGCTACCACTGGTAAAGAGGAGTTTATCGCTGATGGAAACATAAACCACTCCTTTCTCAACATTGATGCTGATGTCTTCATCATCAATACCTACGGTAGCACCTTTAAGGCTGGTTACTAAAGCAAAAGTAACGGAGTCACGCTTGTTGATGGCGTCTTGTAAGCTTTGGATGGTAAGGTCCTTCTCCTTGATTTGTTCCAAAGAACGTTCAAGGTTTTCTGCTTCTTTTTTACTGAGAGTCGACATATTGCCAATGTTCTTCAACAATTGGTAATTGGTCTTTTTCAGATAATCAATTTCCTTAGATGCATTCTTCTTGTTGTCTAAACAAGCAGCCAGCTCCATGCGTGTTTTACTCAGCTCATCGCTGGTTTCGTTGTATTGATCTTGTAAAGTGGTGTACTTAGACTTGCTCACACAGGAGCTCAGAACTAAAGCACTTCCTAAAATTAAAATTCCCTTTTTCATCACAGTCATTAATTGTTGCAAAACTACCAATAAATAGAAAAGCGTAAAACCTTATAGATTCTAATTAAATTCGAATTTCTCGTCTTTATCATTGAAAAAGTGATATTCGAGGAACTTAAAGGAGTCGCGAGGAATCACTTTAATGTTCCGCTTAAACCTTTTAGACCAATTCCGGCGAATCGACTTAAACAAGCCTTTGGTTAAATAAGCCGCAATAAAGGGGTGAAGGTGTAAGTAAATAGTCTTGTCTTTTTCTTGCTTAGCGATTAGTTCGAGTTTATTCTCAATCTCATCAATAATCAGGATAGGGGCTTCCACCTCGCCGTTTCCGTCGGGGTTTTCCTCGCGAGTTTGAATGGCCATCTCCGGGCGTACACGCTGACGGGTGATCTCCACCAATCCAAATCTTGAGGGGGGCAATATCTTGTGCTTGGCGCGATCTGTCGCCATTTCCTCCTTCAGCTTTTCGTAAAGGGTTTTACGGTTTTCGCTGCGGTGCATATCGATAAAGTCTACTACCACAATTCCTCCCATATCGCGCAAGCGCAATTGGCGAGCAATTTCTTCAGCAGCAGAAAGGTTTACAGCCAAGGCATTCGCTTCCTGATTTTCGGATGAATTGGTACGGTTTCCACTATTCACGTCGATAACGTGCATGGCTTCCGTATGTTCAATAATCAGGTAGGCACCTTTGCCCATACTTACAGAACGGCCGAAGCTTGATTTGATTTGGCGTTCAACACCAAAGTGTTCAAATACGGGTACTCGGCCCTGATAATATTTTACAATCTTTTCCTTCTCGGGTTCGATACTACGCATGTATTCTTTTACTTCATTAAAAAGTTCCATGTCGTCGACCACAATCGAATTGAAGGAATCGTTTAATACGTCGCGTAGCAAAGCTGATACGCGGTTAATTTCTCTCAAAGCACGCTTGGGGGCGCGTACTCTTTGAATGTTACGGTGGAGTTGTTTCCATTTTTCAACCAACTCCTGAATATCGCTGTCGAGGTCTGCCACCTGGCAATCTTCGGCGGCGGTACGCACAATGATCCCAAAACCTTTGGGACGGATGCTCTTCACCAAACGGCGCAGGCGATCCTTTTCGTCTTTATCGCGGAGCTTACTGCTCACGCTTACTCTCTTGGAGAAAGGTACAAGTACCACATAACGTCCGGCCAGGGAAAGCTCGGAGGTAATACGCGGCCCTTTCGTAGAGATGGGTTCTTTGGCGATTTGGACCAAGATATTATGGCCTTCGCGCAGAACCTTATCGATACTGCCGTTCTTATCTATATCCGCTTCGGGTTCAAAGTCGGTCAGCGACCAACGTTGCTTTCCCGTTTGCGTTTTGCGGGTAAACTTGAGAAGCGATTTAATTTGGGGTCCAAGGTCGTGGTAATGTAAAAAGGCATCTTTTTCATAACCTACATCCACGAATGCTGCATTTAAGCCGGGCACGATCTTTTTAATCTTACCCATATAAATGTCCCCCACCGCAAACTCATCGGTATTGTCATAATGCAATTCCGAAAGTCTACCTTCCTTGAGTAGCGCTACCGCTACAGAATCGGCAGTACGCGAATTAATTACTAATTCTGTACTCACCTTAAATGTTATTAGAGCCTCCTATCTTAAATGATAAATAGAGGCCATGTCAACAAACCTATATTGTATAAACACCGAAAGCACCTCGAATAAGGGTGCTACGGTTATCTTGGGATCCTAAGATCTCAAGCTTATTTTTTCTTGTGACGGTTTTTACGCAAGCGTTTTTTACGCTTGTGAGTCGACATCTTATGACGTTTTCTTTTTTTACCGCTAGGCATAACAATAATTTTTAATTGGGATTAATACTTGCCATCTCTATTTCAATGGCCTTTCTCGTTTCTTTGTTGCTAAGAGTTTCCAACGCTTTTTTCAGACCGTCGATCGCTGCAGTACTATCGCCTAAAGCAAGGCGGGCACGTGCTAGTAAGAGGTGAGCTTCTCCGTTTTGGGAATCCAAGTTTAAAACATTCTCAAAGCGCGCAATGGCCTTATCGAATTGTCCGCTTTGCAAGCCTAGTTCCCCTAAAGCAAATTGAGCGTAGCTGTTTTCCGGGTTTTGCTCCGCTACATCTAATATGCTGCGAATGGCAATCATCGGAGCTACTTCTCTGCTTTCCAGCTTGCTGATAGCGTCTTTAACAATGGAGTCCCCAACAGACAGAGCGTCTGATTCGCTCTGCGTGGTTTCATGAGCATGGTCTGCTTCCTCAGCTACCGATGCAGTGCCCTCAGGGCTACTAGGCATCAGCATAAAGGCGGCAATCAATACTATGCCGGCTAAAGTGAGTATGGCAGGACCAGTTTTCAAGAGTCTTAGCTAACTTTAACTTTCTTCTTTACTGACTCAACGAAAGTTTTCGCTGGTTTGAAAGATGGAATGTTGTGAGCAGGAATGATAATGGTGGTGTTCTTAGAGATGTTACGACCGGTTTTCTCTGCACGCTTCTTAATAATGAAGCTACCGAATCCTCTCAGATACACATTTTCACCAGTTTCCAAGCTGTTACGTACCTCCTTCATGAAAGACTCAACAACCGCCTGTACATCAGACTTCTCCATGCCGGTCTTGTCAGTAATTTTGGTTACAATGTCAGCCTTAGTCATTTGAATATCAATTATGTGTTAAAACTCTAATTTTGAGGGCTGCAAATATAGAAGGTTTTTTCTGATACCTGCCAGCTAAAAAGGGAATTATTTTTCTATCTAAAGCGCTCAAATACAAATAATTTGGATTTTACATCAGTACAACATAAACTCCGCAATTGGTATCAAAAGCATTATCGTCCGCTTCCTTGGCGTAAAACGCGTGATGCCTATTCGATATGGCTTAGTGAGATTATCCTTCAACAAACTCGGGTAAATCAGGGCTTGCCTTACTATGAGCGCTTTATCCAAAAGTACCCTAAGGTTACGGATTTGGCTGAAGCTCCTCAAGAGGAGGTATTAAAACTCTGGGAGGGCCTTGGTTATTATAGTCGGGCTCGAAATATGCATAGTGCCGCCCAGAGTATCGTTAAAGAACATAAGTCTCGTTTTCCAGATCAGTATGCCGCTATTCGCAGTTTGAAAGGAGTGGGGGATTATACCGCTGCAGCCATCGCTTCCTTTGCATATGATCTTCCGCATGCAGTAGTAGATGGGAATGTGCAAAGAGTATTGAGTCGTTTTTTTGCGGAGTACGAGGCGGTGAACAGTACCAAAGGCAAAAAGCGCTTTCAGGATTTAGCAGATGGATTCTTGAATACTACAGATCCTGCCATCCATAATCAGGCTTTAATGGAATTGGGGGCAACCCTTTGTAAGCCGAAAAACCCGGAATGTGAGGCCTGTCCCTTGTCTGAAGCTTGCCAGGCCCAAGCAAGAGGGATACAAGATGAGCTTCCCGTAAAGCAAAGGAAGAGCTATGATCGCCAGCGCTATTTCAATTTTTGGTTTTTGCAGCAAGCGGGCAATACCTGGCTGCAACAAAGAAAAGAAGGTATTTGGAAGGGGCTTTTTCAATTTCCTCTCTATGAAAGCGGGCAAGAATTAACGAAGGATCAGGCCTTGGAACAATTGCAAATTATGGGTTTACAGAGCTTGGATCTTGAAATACAAAGGCATGATTTGGCCTTGCATAAATTGAGTCATCAGAGTCTTTTTATTACGGTTTGGATAGTGCGGCTTTCGCCGGATGCGACTTTAAGGGAGGAGGTAGACTGGAAGAAAGTGACTGTTAGTCAATTAGAAGACTTTGCAATTCCGAGACCTCTGCGCAAATTTCTGGATGAAAATCAACTAACTTTGCCGCTTGATTAGCAGGTGGCATTCGCTATATTTGTTAATCTACCTCATTGTAAAAATCCACTATGGCCAACGGCAGCGTTAATAAAGTTATTCTAATTGGAAATCTGGGAGCCGACCCCGAGGTGAAACATTTTGAGAATGGGGGATCCCTGGCTCGTTTTCCGCTGGCCACCTCAGAATCGTATACCAACCGCAATGGCGAGCAGGTAACTCAAACCGAATGGCATAATGTAGTGGTACGCGGTGGCCTGGTAGATGTGGTAAGTAAGTATGTTAAGAAAGGTGAAAAGGTCTTTGTTGAAGGCCGTATTCGTACCCGCAGTTGGCAAGATCCCAGCAGCAAAGAGATGCGCTATACCACCGAAATAATGACCGATAATTTTCAGATGTTGGGAGGCCGTCCCGCCTCAGCACCATCCGAAACCCAATCCGGGGGATACGGAAACAATACGGGTGCTGCCAGCAGTGCTCCATCCACGGGACCATCATTTAGTCCCCAGGCGGAAGATCAAGAAGACGATCTACCGTTCTAAGTTTAACCAAAATTCAAACCTTGGACCCCGAACCGTCGAGTTTACTTTTCCTTAGCGATATCCTTCAACCCTTTACTTTGGACCTGCTTTTTCCGCTGGTTCTACTTTTAATCCTGCTTTTAGGTTCCGCCCTCGTAAGTGGCTCCGAAGTAGCATTTTTCTCGATCACTCCCCGCGATATTGATGAACTAAAGGAGCGTAAGCATCCCCGTTTAGATACGCTTATTGAATTACTGGATCACCCCAAAACTTTATTGGCGACGATCCTCATTGCAAATAATTTTATCAATGTGGGGATTGTTATCCTCTCCAAGTTTTTAAGCGACGCCTTATTTGATTTCAGTGCCAATGAGCAATTAGGACTGATCTTTCAAATTGGGGTAATCACTTTCCTGATTTTATTATTTGGGGAAGTTTTACCTAAGGTATATGCAACAAAGAATAGTACAGGATTTGGCTTAATCATGTGCGGACCGATGTTTATCCTGCGCAGATTATTCCGTCCTGTAAGTATCCTTTTGGTGCGCTCTACCGGCTTTTTTGAAAAGCGTTTGCAAACCCGTTCCGAAGCTTTGTCCGTAGACGATTTAAGTCAGGCACTGGAAATCACTAGTAATGAGGAAAGCCCTCAGGAAGAGCAGAAGATTTTGGAAGGCATTGTGAAATTTGGATCTACTAATGTAAAGCAGATCATGAAGCCTCGGATGGATGTGGTTTCCCTGGATCAAAACTCTACCTATCCGCAGGTAATGGAAGTTATATTGAGTAGCGGCTTTTCACGGATACCTATTTATGAAGAAAGCTTTGATCAGGTAAAGGGTATACTTTACATCAAGGATCTGCTATCGCATATTGAAGCGGGGGATGACTTCCAATGGCAAAGCTTATTACGCGAGCCCTTCTTTGTGCCCGAGAATAAAAAGATCGATGATCTTCTGCGCGAGTTTCAGGATCGTAAAATTCACCTGGCTATTGTAGTGGATGAATACGGGGGTACTTCAGGTATCGTTACCCTGGAAGATATTATTGAAGAAATTGTAGGAGAGATTAGCGATGAATTTGATGAGGAGGAACTTTTTTACTCCAAGCTCGATGATCGCAATTATGTTTTCGAAGCGAAGATTCACCTTACCGACTTCTTCAGAGTGATCGGTGCCGTAGAAAGTGATTTCGAGGACTTTTTGGATGAGGCCGAAACTTTGGCTGGTCTTCTCCTGGAAGTAGCCGGAAAGTTCCCGGAGAAGAATGAGGAAATCGACTACAAACATTATCGCTTTAAAGTAGAAAGCCTGGATGGACGCCGCATGAAAAGAATCAAGGTAAGCTTGATGGAAAAGCATGGAGATGAGGAAGCTTAAACTAGTTGTTTTGACTGCCCTGTTTTTAGGCGCTTGTGAAGGTGATTATACCCCTAAGCCCAAGGGTTACTTTCGTATAGATATGCCAAGTGCGGAGTATCAGGAGTTTAATACTGATTGCCCCTTTCATTTCGATTTTAACAAAGTAGCGAGCCTAAAGGATAAGGGCCGTTGCTGGTATGATATCAAATACCCCCGGCTAGAAGCTACTTTGCAATTAACCTATCGCCAGGTTACAGAAGATAATTTGGATACTTTGCTGTATGAAGGCCATGAATTGGCCTATAAGCATACCGTAAAGGCCGATGGGATTGATGAAAAACTCTATATCGATGAGCAAAAAAGAGTCTATGGTTTACTCTACCAGCTCAAAGGTGATGCTGCTACCAGCATGCAGTTTTTTATGACCGACAGTACTGATCATTTTCTTCGCGGCGTACTCTATTATTACGCCAGTCCCAATGCCGACTCCCTTAAACCGGTAAACGATTTTATGCGGGGCGAAATGATTCGTATGATTGAAAGTCTGGAATGGGAAAACTCATAAGCATAGCGGAATTCGACGGGATAAACGAAGCCTATGTGCTTAAAAGCCGATTAGAATCAGAGGGGATCAGCTGTTTTCTGACCAATGAAAATCTCAATAGCGTATTACCCGGTATAGGTTTTACCAAAGTAGTGCTGCAAGTGCCTCTGGAGGACAGTATTCGCGCTTTGGATATCCTTTACGAAAACCCCAGCGGAAACCCTATTAGCTTATAGGAATAAGCCTCCGACTGCCATTGAGAATCATCTTGATGATGGCATGACTTTGCAAAGCAAAGAGGATAGATCCCAATAAAAGATGCACGGGCTGTGCGAAATAGGGCATGCCGAAATAAGCCAGAATAATACCCGCAAATATTTCCAGTACGAGCACTAGTAATACAGCATTCCATTGCCAGTAGCCCAATTGTAGTTTGCGGTTTTGTTGCCAGAGCCAGAGGTTTAGGGCCAGGATTAAGATGGAGAAACTACGGTGTATATAAAAGACCAAATCCATATTATTCATCCATTCAGCTCGAGCCAGACCGTTTTGTTGCAGGGTATCAATAGTTTCCCGAACCTGAGTGCCGAGACCAATCTGCACCAAAGTGAGGATTAAAGCCAGAATGCTCCATCTTTTGAAATTAGGGGTGTAGGCCGAAGCTGAGTTTTCTTCTCTTTCCAATAAGCCATTAAATACCAGGAGGATCGCAACTATTAATAAGGCACCAATCATGTGGATGGTAATATTGCCAGGGATTAAATTTCCATCTACTACCAGTTTACCTAACCAGGCCTCGAAGCCCAACATAAAGAGACCTGCCCCGGAAAGCAGCGTATACCACCAATTCTGGCGAATCAGCGCCAAGCTTAAAACAAACATGAGGAGCATAGGTAAGCCGGATAGGGCACCAATTAATCGGTTGATGTATTCAATCCAGGTATGAGTGGGATTAAATAGAGCGTAATCATGACGGGTATATTTCGCCCAGTTCTCAGGATTGTATTCGCTTCCGGAGGTGAAATCCTCCAAGGCATAATAAAGGGCTTCATCCTTAATGATGATCTGCTTTTTGTTGAAGTGGCTATCCGCTTTCCAATCGAGTTGACTGCGCTCCGTTGGTGGGATTAAATGACCAAAACACTTAGGCCAATCGGGGCAACCCATACCTGAACCGCTCATTCGCACTACGGAACCAGCGATGATTACCAGGAAGATCAGAACAATTTCGATCCGCGACAGAATTAACAACCACTTTTTCATGCCGCAAATTTAAGCGATGATTGTAGATAGAAGGATTCCAAAATAAAAGCGCTCCCGAAGGAGCGCCTATTTATTTCTTCCAGAATTTTTCGCGATGTATTTCACCTTTTTCATCCTTTATTTCGAGAATGTAAATAGCCGGTGGGAGCTCGCTGAAATCTATTTCACCAGGGGCTTGAGTCCAGCTTTGCAGCAATTGCCCTTGTAAATTGTGGAGCTTTAATTCATTTTCAATCCATTCCGGATTTATGCGAATGATACCCGTACTGGGATTGGGGAAAAAGAGCGAAGCTTCTTGCTTCAACTCAGTGAGACCGATGCCATTGGTGTTAAAAAAGTACTTGTACATATCGGTTGGGAATACCGAGTTTGCACGGTCGAAGCCGCCAAAGAAATAGAGGGTATCGCCAATTACAAAGGATCCGGGAGCCCATCGGCTAAAGCCAGGGTGGGGGTCTAATTCGGTCCAGGTATCGGTGCCTGACTCATATTGCCACATTTCTCCCGTTCCCATAAAACTGTGATTATCGCCATCGCCACTAAGTACATAGCCATAGCCTGCATGGTCGAACTGCGTTCCGGCAACCCTTGCTTCACCAGGGAAATTGCTCATGCTTTGCCAATTATTGTTCACCGTATCAAAGCGATACCAATCACCAAAAATAAAGTTGCCTCCATGGCCCATACCGGCATAAACCTCACCATTGGTCGCAAACATAAAAGGATGATGACGTGCAGGCCCGGGGATGTCGGGTAATTGGGTCCAGGTGTCGGTAGGGATATCGTAGACCCAAAAATCTTTGAGGTCGCCAGTATTATCATTACCTAAGCCCAGATAAATTTTATCGTTAGCGGCCATTAATGCCGGATGGCGACGACCTACACAGCCGCAGTCTGCTAATTGGGTCCATTGATTATTACTGGTGTCGAAGCGCCAGAGGTCTTTATAATACTGACTGCTACTGGCTCCAAATCCCAAATAGCCATAGCCTTTATAGCTAAGGCCAATTGCAAAGCCACGTGCTCCACCCGGGAAATCAGGTAGGGTAGACCAATTGTCGGTTAGCGGATTATAGCGATGGGCATTATCGGTTTCAACGCCAAAGCTGGAAACTCCAGTTACAGAATAACCATAATCGCCAATGGCAAAGGTTACCGGGTGGTGGATACCGTCGGGAATACCGTTAATAGTTTCCCAGGTTTGACTTTGCCCAAGCAAGCCAAAGGAAAATAAGAGTGCTAAAAATAGAGTAGTGGTGTTTTTCATGGAATGTTAAACTTTTGGAATAGGGAAAAGTTCGAAAATAGAGTCCAAAGGCTCCGCTTCCAAATAAGTCTCTTGATCTCTAATTCTTTAGCAAGAATTACCAGAATAAAAAAAAGCCGGCAACAAAGGCCGGCTTTCAAATTTTAGATAGCAGTTAATTAAAACTGAAATCGTGCTGCTAAAATGAAATTACGTCCGGCAGCCACTAATCCACTGCTGTAAGGACGATAACGTTGATCCGTAATATTCTCTATCCCGGCGCTGATGGTCCAGGCTTCATTAAGCTGATAGCTCGATTTGAAGTTGAGGGTATACCAACCAGGAGAATAAGCATTTCCTTCAGCATCAGTTTGGTAGAGGTAGCCTTTCCCAGCTTCTTCGAAGTTGAGGTTTTCAGCGCTCACTTCTCCAGATACCTGAACATTGGCTTCCAATCGTAAACCTTTATTTTCGAACTGAATACGACTCACGCCGAACCATGGGGCGGCATGGCGAGAAGGTCCAAGCACACCATCTTGATCTTCCTCTTCTCCTTTTTGCCAGTTGAATTGATTTCGCCAGAACCAGGTTTGATTGTAGTTCCAATCTAAACCTATTTGTAGGCCATAAACCTGGGCTCGCGCTGCATTCTGTATCGCATGAATTTCACTTAATTCACCATCGTATAAGATACTGCTTTGTCCGTTTAAAGTATAAGGACGGCGCACCATAGCCTGATCTAAATAGGTGTAATACGCACTGATATCCAGTTTAATGCGATCCCATAAATGGGTAGCAGCACCAAACTCGGCATTGTAAGCATATTCGGCTTTGAGATCAGGGTTCGGAACCACCACAATGGCGTCGCCTGAATCGAAGATCTTACCAATATCATCCACATTAGGGGCCCGGAAAGCGGTTCCCAGGTTTAAGCGCCATTTCCAGTTCTCGGTGGGGCGAAATACAAAACCCAGGCTTCCCGTTACATTGCCGGTATTAATCTCCGCAGTAGCAAAGGGTAGTGGGTAATAAGCCAGGTTGTCGCTAAAATCGCTGTTAATGATAAAGTGATTGTAGCGCAATCCTAGTTGGGTGGTGAACTTTTGGCTCATCTCCCATTCATGGTTTAAATAAGCAGCATAGCTCGACCAATCCGATTGAGGATAGCGGGAAGCGGTATTGCTTAGGTCCCCGCTTACAATGTCTTCGACCGTTCCGGTAGAGCGTACATCATTACGAATGGCTTCTAGTCCGTAAAAGAGTTTATGAGATTCGGAGATTCGCTTTTGTAAATCCAAATTCAAGGATAGGGCCTGCACATCTTCAATACGGTGATTAAGTTCTGTGCTGCCGAAATCTCGATCATGACGACTTTCTTTAAAAACCTGAGAGGCAATTCTTAAAGTAGCGCCATCAAAAAGCAGATTGGATTTGCGGTAGTTTACTTCGAACTTATTCATAGCCCAAACTTGCGGCCCGTAATACCATTCGGCGGCACGGGGTAAACCTCCTCGCGTCCGAATAAGACGATCATAACGATCGTAGTCTCCGGTGCGAGAATACATAAAGCTGTATTCGAAATCTAAATGGTTGCTTGGGCGATAGCGCAGCTTCTGTAAGGTGTGAAACTGCTCGAAGCCAGTGTTAAGTTGCAAGGTGGGATCGGTATTGCGGATCACTACATCCTGGCTGTCTATGCGTTGCACGGTGTAGGGGCGTAGCAATTCATCCGATCCTTGCGATCCCATACGTAAATCACCATAGCGATTGTAGCTAAAGCTTCCGCGCCAGGCTAGCTTTTCGCTACCAACATTATAATCCACATGCTGACTCAGTTCTTGATTAGCTGAGGAATACCGACTGTAAGCGGATCCATATACCAGAAGGTTGGTGTCGATACTGAATTCCGGGCGAAGGGTGTTGAAACTCATCACCCCACCAATGGCATCCGATCCATAGATCACTGAAGCAGGGCCAAAGAATACTTCGCTGCGATCAATCGCTAATGGATCCAGTGATATTACTTGTTGCAGGTTGCCCGACCGGAAAATGGCATTGTTCATTCGAATACCATCTACAGCGATTAGGAGTCGATTGGTAGCGAAACCTCGAATCATAGGGCTACCGCCACCCTGCTGACTTTTTTGGATGAATACTTCACCACTCTGACCTAGTAAATCTGCAGCAGTTTGGGGACTTTGAAAATAGATTTCCCGACTTTTTAGACTGCTGATATGATAAGGCAGCTCTCTGGATGACTGACTCCAGCGAGAAGCCGATATTACCACCTGATCGAGAGCCATAGGCTTAGGACTCAATTTAACTACAAATCCCAATTCTTGGATTTCCTGGTAGCTTAGTGTTTGGTAATGATAACCAAGGGCGCTAATGTTGATGCTCTTCCTATCGCGTAAAACACTGATATCAACATGTCCTTGATCATTGGTGTAAAGGGGGATTAGGTCGTCGGTATTAACGCCCACAATCGCATGTTCTATAGCTTGGCCTTCAACGGCATCCACCACTTTTAAGGTTTGGGCATAAAGAGCGTTTCCGGCTATAATGGCTATAACCAGGCTCCATAATTTTTTCATGTTTTTCTATTTAAGGATTATTCAAAAATTGACGGAAGTGAATAATCCCAATCGGGGAGGAGGGCTTAAGTTTCGTAAGTGTGCACTACTCTCTGGATTGATCCAGCTATCTACATGAAAGTCATATTCGGCGAAAGCCGTTCCCGCCGAAGGCCAATCGAGAAAGTAATTTTTGAAGTGGTCAATTAGGGCAAGAGGACAATCCTCTTGTTCTGGGGGGTGTTGCCTAAGCAATTGATGAAAGCGTCGTTTCAGTTCACTTTCCTCTTCATCCAACCAAGCCATTAATTGGATGCGCCCTTGTTTTACCTCCAGGGCGATGAGGTCATATTTATGATCCTTCCAGAAAAATTCAGTTGCATTTTCCCAGTCGAGATTTTGATATTCCAGGGCTTCCAATAAAAATACCGTGCATTCCGATTCGGGGATACCGCTTTTAAAACGAGCTTTTAGCTCCTTTCTCAGCTCTAAACTGCGCCAGGAGAATAGGCTCAGGTTTAAGACTGAGGGGAGTATCAGGCTGATAATCAGACTGGAGATGCCCAAATATTTGAGGAAGTATCGATACATTCTATTTGGCAAATATAGCGGGGTCTGCGGCGCCAACAAATAGATACATTTGCGGCGTGAAAACACCGAAGATAAATCCTGCTCTGGCCTGGGCCATGTTTATTTTGCTAGCCTTGATTTGGGGCAGCTCCTTTATTTTAATGAAGCGAGGTTTGGAGAGCTTCGATTTTGCCCAAATTGGCATGTTGCGCATTGCCACGGCCTGGATTTTTACCGTGATTATCGCCTTTCGGAAATTTAAGTTTTGGAAGAAGGTAGATACTATGCCTTCTGCCATTGTAGGCTATTTCGGGAATGCCATTCCATATATCCTCTTTCCCTTGGCGGTAACCCGATTGGATTCTTCGCTGGTGGGAATCTTAAACTCTTTAGTACCGCTTTTTACCTTGATCATTGGATTGATCTGGTTTAGAGTGCGAGTGCGCTGGATTGGAGTAACAGGAATTATCCTCGGTTTTGCCGGGGCCCTATGGTTATTATTGCCCGGTCTTCAAATAGATGCCGATAAGCTCGGTTTTGGTATTTATCCCATTATAGCCACGGTATGCTATGCTTTGAGCATCAATACCATTAATTCCAAATTGAAGGATTTAGACTCCTTGTCCATCACCCTTTTTAGTACTACGACGGTAGGACCTTTGGCCTTGATTTATGTGTTTAGTACCGACTTTCTGGAGATCATGCAAACGGATCCTAATGCTTGGCTTAATTTGGGCTATATTTCTATTATGGGGATTGTGGGTACCAGCTTAGCGGTGATTCTATTTAATTACCTCATTAAGGGAACCAGCTCTCTTTTTGCCGCTAGTGTTACTTACGCCATTCCTTTAGTTGCCTTACTTTGGGGTATTTGGGATGGCGAAGATGTGGGGCCGGAGCATTTAGTAGGTATGCTTCTGATTTTGGCTGGTGTTTATCTGGTCAACTTCAAGGGTTCACCCGCCGATCGAATTCGCAGGCGTTTGGCGAAAAATCGCAATTAAAAAAGCCGCCTCAAATTAATGAGACGGCTTCTAGATTTTATGAAGAGGTCTTCTTAGTTGAAGTCCGCTTTTTTCAATCCGCTGTTCACCTCTACGGTTTTAACCTCGAATTTGATTTTCTGAGGACCTTGACTGATAGTCATTGAGAAGGGGAACATAACACCATTTACCAAGCGGTAGTCGGCAAAAGCAGTACTGGCAGTCATGGGGCCTTCTGGACCTTCAAAGCTACTTTCTTCTTTAATTTTCAAGCCGGTTTCTACAGAGTAGAACTCGGTGCTTTTATCGCCTTCAGGGCTGGTTACTTCCATTACATAGGCCTTTTCACCATCTACAAAACCAATTGAGGTCAGTTCTAAGGTGTAACCTAAGGCAGGGTATTGAGTTTCGGCGAAGAAGGTGGCTTGAGCTTCGTAAGTTTTAAGCTCTTCGCTGTCGGTTACTTCTTTGCTGCCACCCATGCCGCTAATGCTAGCTTTCTTCCCGGTATAAACCGTTTTCTGCATTACGCCCATTCCGTCTACACTCATTTCGTTTTTAAACAAGTTAGGACGCTTACGCATGGTAACACCTTTAGCAGGCATTGGTAAGCCAGGGATCGCAATAGTGCTGGTAATGGTAAGGTCTTTTACCTTGTTTAAATTTTCCTGTCCACCTAAGGCCGTAATATAACCGTCCAATACATTTTGGGCAGTCATGCCATCAGGCACAGGTAAGCTGGGAGGACCAGTTTCTTCACCATAGAAATCGTAATAGGTAACCGGACCGAATTTTTCTAAGCCGGCAGCGATTTCAGCACCTTTACCTACAGCAGTAATTACTAAGGAATTGGTGTGGAAATACTTCTTGGCCACTGCCATTACATCTTCTTTGCTTACTGCGTCCAGGCGACTCAGGTAATTGCTGTAATAGTCTTCAGGTAAATTGTAACGCTGAATGTTAAGAGCGTAGGAAGCAATGGTCTGTGGGCTTTCCAAAGAACGACCAATAGAACCAATGATGTTGTTTTTAGCCGCTTGTAATTCTTCATCCGTAACGGCTTCGTTTTGCAAGCGCTCAAATTCTTTGATAAATTCTACCACCGCACTATCGGTTACTTCATTACGTACAGAAGCACCAGCACTGAACTCACCCACCAAACGATCAGAGTCGTAGCTAGAGTAGGCTCCATAAGTATAGCCTTTGTCTTCGCGGATGTTTTGGAATAAACGACCCATGCTGCCACCACCTAAAATTTGGTTAGCTACACGCAATTTCACGATATCGGGATCGCCGGGTTTAAGGTCGATGGTGTTACCGATAGAAAGTACAGTTTGTACAGAGCTGTTGCGGTTAACTACATTCACTATAGTACCCTCGTACTGAGGAACGGCAGGATAAGTAGCGCTCGGCATTTCCTTGGCTTGCCAGTCGCCAAAATACTTCTTGATCAACTTTTTGGCTTTGCGGGCCTTGATGTCGCCAACTACAGTAATGTAGGTCTTGCTGGGAGTCCAGTAGTTATTGTAATAGCTTTTACAATCCTCGAGGCTGATGTTTTCAACGTTTTCTTCAGACTGCAATTCACCGTATGGGTGATCCTTGCCATAAAGGCTTTGGTTGAAGATACGGCTGGAAAGGCTGTTAGGGTCATCCTTGGCATTTTCGATACCAGAGATGGCTTGCTTTTTCAGCTTGTCGAATTCCTCAGCAGGGAAAGAAGGATTTAAAGCTACATCAGCTAAAAGCTCTACTAAGGTTTCTTGATACTTAGTTAAGCCAGCAGCGTATACATTGCTGGATCCGGTAAAAAGACTGGCACCAATGAAGTCGATTTCTTCATCTAACTGGTCTTTGCTGCGGTTGGTAGTACCCTGACGTAATAACTGTCCGGCCAAGGAAACATATCCGGCTTTGTCGCCTTCAAAGATTGGGTCGCGATCTACTACCAGGCTAAAAGAAACCCGAGGCAGTTTATCGTTCTCCACTACGATAATGGTTAAACCATTATCCAATTTATATACATCGTAATCGCCAAACTCAATATTCTTGGCTGGCGCAGGTTCTGGGCGCACCGAGCGATCGAGTTGAGCAAAAGCTGCCACGCTAATCAGCATGGCCAATGCGCTGGTTAAAATGCGTTTCATCATGCTGTTATTTATTGTTCGTTTTTAGGTAAGTAAACCAGTACCACGCGGTTTTCAGGACGCAGATATTTCTTAGCTACTTCCAGAATAAATTCGCGATCGATATTGCGATACTCTTCGATTTCGGTATTTATCAAATTGGCATCACCCAAATACACGTGGTAATCGGCTAAACTCTCCGCGATACCGGCCATGCTACCATTGGTAGATACGAAATCGTTTTCCAATTGATTTTGAATTTTGGTGTATTCCTTTTCAGAAATCATTTCAGTAGTCATCTTGGCAATCTCGGTATCAATTGCTGCGATAAAGTTATTAAGGTCTACGCCTTGATTAGCTAAACCGAAGGTTATGAATACCCCAGCGTTTTCTAAGGTGAAAGGGAAAGACTGGATTACCAAACCTAATTGTTGGTCATCAACCAAAGACTTGTATAAACGAGAGCTCTGTCCATCCGAAAGAATGGTAGAGATCATATCCATGGCATAGGCTTCTTTGGTACCTTGTTTAGGGCTGCGGTAGCCCATGATGATGCCAGGTAATTGGATGTTGTCGTATACGGTGTCAACTACCTCACCACTTAAACCGGCTGGTTCTTCTGTAGGGCGAGGAATTTCTTTGGTTCCTGCAGGAATGCCACCAAAGTACTTTTCGATCCAAGCTTTGGCTTGTTTAGGGTCGATATCACCCGCGATTGAAAGAGTGGCATTGTTAGGAACATAGAATGTTTCGTAGAAATCAGTGAAGTCTGCGGTTTCAGCAGCATTCAAATCTTCCATGGTACCGATTGGAGGGATACCGTAGTAGCTGTCGCCGAAAGCAGCACCAAACATCTTGGCCTGGAAAGAACCGTAAGGCTGGTTGTCGATGCGTAAACGCTTTTCTTCTTTTACTACCTCACGCTGTGTTTCTACTCCTTCTAAATCTACGGTAGCTTGAAGCATACGCTCACTCTCTAACCATAAACCTAATTCCAATTGGTTGGAAGGAAGGATTTCATAATAATAAGTGCGATCGAAAGAAGTGTTGGCATTAAGGGCACCACCATTAGCCTGAACAATCTTCATGTATTCGCCACGCTCAATATTGGGAGAACCTTCGAACATTAAATGCTCAAAGAAGTGGGCAAAGCCCGAGCGTCCTTCTTTTTCGTTTTTACTTCCCACATGGTACAGTACGCTAACTGCTACAATGGGGGTGCTGTGATCCTCATGTAAAATCACGTGCAAACCGTTGGGGAGGTCATATTCTTCAAATTTGATATCAGTCTGCGCTTGCGCTGATCCGAATCCCAGAAGAAGAATCAAACCCAAAAGCTTTTTCTTCATGTCGTTTTCGATTTATTTATTGATCTAATTTCCCGTTGAAAGCGGAAGGCAATTTTAACACTTTTTAAGGAGCTTACATTGGATAGAAGGCCTTTTCCGTATGGATGGAGGTCGGTCTTAACAGTATTTTAGTTTTTTACCTTTGGCGACATCTTGAAAGCGAAGTGATTAAGAAATGAAAAAAATACTCTTCGATGATCAGTCGCTTGAATTTTTGTCCTAAATTTGCAGCCCTTAAAAATGATATTGTATGTACGCCATCGTAGAGATAGCAGGGCATCAGTACAAAGTACAGAAAGATCAACGTATCTACGTTAACCGTTTAGATGCAGAAGAAGGTTCAGAACTTTCTTTTGATAAGGTTATGTTAACCGACAATGACGGTAAGGTAGAAGTTGGCGCCCCGGTTATAGAAGGCATTAAAGTAAATGCCAAAATTGTACAGCACTTAAGAGCTGACAAAGTATTAGTGTTTAAGAAGAAACGTCGTAAAGGTTACCAGAAGATGAACGGTCACCGTCAGTACATTTCTCAAATTGAAATTACTGGCATCGGTTAGTTCAGGTAAACCGAAACCTTAAAATTAGAAGACATGGCTCACAAAAAAGGAGTAGGTAGTTCCAAGAACGGACGCGAATCGGAAAGTAAACGCTTAGGTGTGAAAATCTTTGGTGGTCAGCAAGCAATTGCCGGTAACATCATCGTGCGCCAGCGTGGTACTCGTCACAATCCTGGTGAGAATGTAGGTATGGGTAAAGACCACACCTTATTCGCCTTAACTGACGGTACCGTGAAATTCCAGAAGAAAAGTAATAACAAATCATTCGTATCAGTAGAGCCTCAGGCCTAAGCTGCGTGTGATATCGTATTCAGATCCCTCGTTGGCTTATGTCGGCGAGGGATTTTTTCATTTAGGGCCCTAAAGAATTAATTCTCGTGGGCTATCAGGTCTCTTCGCTCTATTGTAAATTCGCATCAAAATCACAATCATGCTCGAAATCACTTATCTCCGTGAACATGCTCAGGCAGCAGCAGCAGGCCTTAAGAAACGTGGCCTCGACGCGGAGCAGAGTATTCAAGATATTTTAAAGCTCGACGAATTACGTCGACAAAACCAGAATGAACTGGATCAGGCTTTAGCCGAAAGCAATCAAATTTCGAAGGAAATAGGGCTTTTATATAAGGAGGGTAAACGTGATGAAGCCGATAAGGCCAAAGCGCGTACTGCCGAATTAAAAGAGCGTATTAAGGAGTTGCAACAAGAGCAGGAGCAGCTTAAAAATAGCCTGGATCAGGATTTGGTAGCCTTGCCTAATGTGCCAATAGATATTGTGCCGGCCGGAAAATCGGAGGCGGACAATGAAGAGGTGAAACGTGTAGGTGAAATCAAAGCCATGCCCGAAGGAGCGAAGCCTCACTGGGAATTGGCCGAAGAGCTGAAATTGATTCGCTTCGATTTAGGAGTAAAGATTACCGGCGCAGGTTTCCCAGTTTATCAAGGTAAGGGCGCCCGTTTACAAAGAGCCTTAATCAATTTCTTCCTGGAGGAAAACCGCAATGCTGGTTTTGAAGAGTATCAACCTCCTTTAATGGTGAACGAAGATTCAGGTTTTGGAACCGGTCAATTACCCGATAAGGAAGGACAGATGTACCACGTAACGGAGGATAAGCTCTATGCTATTCCTACCGCGGAGGTACCCATTACCAATATTTTCCGTGGCGATATCATCGAAGATGAAGATTTGCCCATCAAAGCCACGGCTTACTCTGCATGTTTCCGTCGCGAGGCAGGTTCTTATGGTAAAGATGTGCGAGGCTTAAACCGCTTACATCAATTCGATAAGGTAGAGATTGTTTGCCTTACCAAGCCGGAAGACTCTATGCCCATGCTCAACTCGATGGTGGAGCATGTTGCGGGGCTTTTGGAAAAGCTGGAATTGCCTTATCGAATTCTACGACTATGTGGGGGAGATATGGGCTTCACTTCGGCTATTACCTATGATTTTGAGGTATGGAGTGCTGCGCAAGAGCGTTGGTTAGAAGTAAGTTCCGTATCTAATTTCAAGACCTTCCAAACCAATCGAATGAAAATTCGTTATCGTGGAGAAGACAAGAAGACCCAGTTATTGCACAGCTTAAATGGCAGTGCGCTGGCTTTACCGCGTATCGTTGCCGCCTTGCTTGAAAATCATCAAGGTGAAGATGGAATCCGAATTCCGAAGGCTCTGCAGGCTTTTACGGGATTCGACAAAATTTAATTCATGCGTAAACTTATTGTTTCGGCCTTAGGCATTAGCTTGCTTTGGGCCTGTAGTCAAGGAGAAGCTCGGTACGCTGAGGAAATTGACCAGGTTAACTCCATGTTGGCTATTAATGATAGTCTCCAGAAATCTTTTGATCAGGTAGATTCAATCCGGATTTTAAAGGATTTCCCGAAGGTGGACTCCCTGTACAAGATTTTATCCGGCCCGATGGCCGATCAACAAGATAAACGCTATTGGACCGAAACCATGGCTAATATCGATGTAGTACATCATCCTTATATGAAGTACAGCGGCGATTATAAGAAGATGCGCCGTGGATTGGCCTATTCCAAATCGCAGTTACAATCTTTACGCAATAGCCTCGAAGATCAGAAACTGGATACGACTCAGGTTAGTGATTACATTCAAGCGGAAGAAAAGGCTTTGAATGATTTACAAGTTTTAATCAGCAAACGTATTGTGCCGGTACTGGAAGCGAAAGCGATTTGGGATACTGCTGAAGCACGCTACTTGGATTTAGTTTCCAAAAGCGATAGCTTGGCTCAATAGCCCATACCATTGAAAAATCGCTTTAATATTTTCTTATGCTTCCTTTGTTTGTGGACCCTTCCGGCTTTTAGCCAGAGTCCCAATCAGGCTAATGATGCTCAAGCTTTGGCTTTGGCTAAACAGTACTTTCAGGATCAGGAGTACGAAAAGGTCATTGATAAATTAGAGGATTTGGGGGAACGAAGCGTGGAGCCCCAGGTTTATCAATTGCTTTTTGATTCTTATTTGGAATTAGAAGAATACCGTGATGCCATTAAGCTCAGCCGCAATTGGGCCCGTCGCCTGCCCGGTCGTAAGGCCAATTTTGAAGTTGATCAGTTGTACCTGCACCTAAAGGAAGAAGACCTGCGGGATGCCGAAAAGTTGATGGAATCGATTTTTGAAATTATCGATCGCAGTCCGGGTCAAGCCTATGCTTATGGAAAGGCTTTGAGCGATCGAGGTTATGCCAATCGCGCCCTCAGCGTATATCAGCATGCATTAAAGGAAAATTCGAATATGAATTTCGACTATCAGATGGCTCTACTCTACGGAGAGCTGGGTGATATTCCTAAAATGCATGAGATGTACTTGCAAATGGTCGAGCGTACTCCAGGCTATTTAGCTACGGTAAAAGCGCTCCTGGCCCAATCCATCGAAGCAGGTCAAAGGGATGAGAATTTGGAACTGCTCAAGCAGGAGATTATCAAACGCATTCAGGCAGGAGCACCGGAACGATTCAATGAACTTCTGATTCATATTTACAGTCAGGAAGAAAACTTCCGAGCTGCCTTTACCCAATTGCGAGCACTGGATCGTCAAGGGCGATTGGATGGAAAGGAGATTTCCAATTTAGCACGTTTGGCCTATAATGCCGGAGATTTTGACTTGGCCGCCCGCGTCTATAAATACGAATTGGATAAAGGGGAAACTTACCCCTATTACCAATCTTCAGTTATAGCTTGGTTAGATTCTCGTAAACATAGCTTGCAAGAATCGGAAACCTCCACTTTGGAAGCCTGGCAATCTTTGGCAGCCGATTATGAGCAATATGGTAAAGGCTTTAGGGGAGATCCCTTTCAGGCCGATTTAATGATTCCATTGGCAGAAGTTTATGCCTATCGCTTAAATCAAGCAGACACCGCAGAAGGTATTTTAACTTCTTTATTTGATCGTTCCTGGATTGGTAAAGACGACCAGGCTCTGGCGCAAATTGCCTATGCAGATTTATTGCTTTTTACTGGGCGACGTTGGGATGCGATCATCTACTATCGCAAGGCAGAAAAGGCTTTGGATCAATCGGTAATCGGGCAAGAAGCCAAGTTTAAAAGGGCGAAAGCAGCATATTATGTGGGCGACTTTCAATGGGCCCAAGGAATTTTTTCGGTACTGAAGGAATCTACCTCGAAACTGATCGCCAATGATGCCATGCAGTATTCGCTTTTGATTACCGATAATATGGCTTTGGACTCTACTACGGATGCATTAGAGGCCTATGCTCGAGCGGACCTTTTTTACTATCGTGAAATTTACGATTCAGCCTTGGCAATTTTGGAGCTGCTGGATATGGGCTATGCAGATCATCCTATTGCCGATGAAAGTCTGTTCTTGCGCGCTTCAATAAAGAGGGCGCAGCACCAGGATGCTGAAGCCATTAAGCTTTGGCAAAGGGTGGTAGATGAGTACAGTGAAGATATTTTGGTGGACGATGCACTCTACGAAATTGGAAAAACGGAAGAAAAACTAAACCACACTGATGCGGCTATGAAGGCTTATGAGCAGCTGTTTACAGAACATGTAGACAGTTTCTTTGCTAGTGAAGCAAGGAAGGCCTACCGTCGCTTAAGAGGAGATCAAATTAATTAGAGATGTATATCTACAACGTAACGGTAAACATCGAGAAGGATGTGCATGATGAGTGGCTGCAATGGATGAAGGAAGTGCATATTCCAGATGTATTGGCCACCGGTATTTTTATCGATAATCGTATCTGCCATGTAATGGTAGAAGAAGAGCAGGGAATTACCTATTCTTTACAATATCGTTTTAGGGATTTGCGCGATTTGGAGCGCTATCAAAAAGAGCATGCTCCTCGATTGCAAGCTGAGCATTCCCAACGTTTCCAAAATAAATTTGCCGCTTTCCGAACCATCTTGCGTATCGATCACGAAGATCAGGCTTAATGTCTTCCAATCAGGGTAAAATCTATGACCTGAATGAAGCTCGGGAAAAAATCCGAGGCTATTGCTTGTATCGTGAAAGAAGTCAAAAGGAAGTGCGGGATAAGTTGCTCAGCTATGGCCTCTTTCCAGAAATTGCAGATACCTTGTTATCCGAATTAATTCTGGAGCGCTTTGTAGATGAAGAGCGCTTTGCCCGGGCTT
>DLRW01000084.1 GCA_002501205.1 Flavobacteriales bacterium UBA7878 | reverse complement strand
AAGAGGACTTTTTGACCGAGCTTCTACCCTTTGGGCTTCTTGGGTAATTAAAGGTAAGAAGGATAACATTTACTTTAGTGGAGACAGTGGATATGATACCCATTTTAAGGAAATTGGTGAGAAATACGGTCCATTTGACATCGCTCTTTTAGAATGTGGGCAGTACAATGAAGACTGGAAATACATCCACATGATGCCCGAAGAAACTGCCCAAGCTGCAGTAGATTTACAAGCCAAATTGGCCATGCCCATTCATTGGGGAGCTTTTCAATTGGCTTTGCATAGCTGGACTGACCCCATTGTGCGCTTTCAAGCTAAAGCCAAAGAAGAAGGGCAGGAAATGATTCATCCAATGATTGGAGAACGCTTTGCCTTAGAGTTGGATCGTCCGAAAACAGAATGGTGGTTAGACCTTTAATATGGGCTGGTTTTTTCCCATTATAGCGCTTTTTATCGCATTTATCTGGATTCGCTATTTCCGCGATATCGACATTTTTGAGCGAGAAAAATGGGGGCCTATGGTACTCAGCTTCTTTTTAGGAGCCTGCTCCGTAGCCCTGGTCTTTTGGATCAGTCCGCTGCTTGGCAAAGCCCTGGGACTAAGACTGAGCGGTAATTGGCTGGATGATTTCCTATTTATATTTATCAAAGTTGCTGGTTTGGAAGAGCTGGCCAAGGTTTTAGCCTTCGGACTCAGTTTTTTATTGATGCGCAAGCAGTTTAATGAACCCCTAGATTACCTAATCTATTGTTCCTTAAGTGCTTTGGGCTTTTCGGCCTTCGAAAATATTCTGTATTTCAATAGTGCTGGCGCTTCCATCATTGTGGCCAGGGGAATTCTCTCTACGGTTGGGCATATGTTTAATACAGCGCTCTTTGCCTATGGGATAATTCTGTTTCGCTTCCGTTATCAAAAGTCTCGACCGGCCCTGATTATTCTCTTTTTTATCCTCGCTGCACTGGCCCATACCTTTTATAATTTTCCCTTAATGCATCAGGGGATGCGCCTTTATGGTTATTTATTAACTCTGGTTTATTTCCTCAGTACCATCAGCATTTATGCGGCTATTCTCAATAATGCCCTCAATCAATCCCCTTTCTTTAGCTATCAAAAGGTAATTGATTCGACTACGGTAAGCAGTCGATTATTGACATCCTATATACTCCTGTTTTTTATTCAGTTAGGACTGATGTATTGGGAAGACCGCGATTTAGGCTATAGCTTGATGCGCTTTAAGGAGGATATGATAACTACCGGCTTTGTGGTACTGGTGAGCAGTGTTCGCCTCAGTCGATTTTTACTGATAAAGGGAAGATGGCATCCTTTAAGACTGGAACTACCCTTTAGCTTTGGACAAACAGGTTCGGGTAACTCCATTTTATCTCACCGTTTTCGCATTAAAGGTGATGCTTATAATGCGGTGTATTTGCATCGTTATTGGCATCAGTGGGTAAGGGTAAAACCTGTGCCAGGACAGGAAGAAATGCTACTAGAGAATGCCCGTGCCTATATTGAATCCAAGCATTTTATTCAAGGCGATTTAGCCGTTTATAAAGCTCTGCTTGAACAGGAGGGTATTTCTCAATATTATGGGATCGCCCCTAAGCTAAGGGGCAGTCAGTTTATTGGTGAGGAAAAATATCCCATTGCCGCCCTATTTGAATGGCCGGAAAGCTTTGACGACCCTACAGTTTTAGCCAAAACAAAGGCGAAGAAATTAAAGCTATTAGGATGGGTAGCCTTAATTCCTTCGCCTAAAAATGATTCGCCTACAGAATCTTAAAAGACCTGCGCTACGATTTCGGCAGGTAAGATTTTTTCTACCATTAATTTTTGCTGCGGTTCGATGCTGAGATAGGTCCAGTTTTTACCATCTGAACTAATGGCAACCGCTTCTTTCTCCATCTGAATTGTAAAGAAGCCCGTGCTTTCACTATAGCTCACATTATCAGCACCGAATTGCTCATTGAAACCAGCTTGCATCCGATCCTTTAGGAGTGCCTGTTGTTCTGCCGTCCCGCCAGGCTTCATGTAGGAAACACCCTTAAAGGTAATAATCATGTATTTCTTTCCATTAATCTCTTGAACTTTCCCGGTTTTGGTCACTTTGGATTCTCCCATTTTCACTTCCAACATCGGATTGCTAAAAGTTTGCTCCAGAATTTTCACCAATTTCTCTTTGGCAACCAGAGTAAAGAGTTCAGGATAGATATAGTTCATTGCCTCATTGAACTTTTTCTCTTGAAGTAAGACCTGGTACTTATTAAAGCCATCCTTTACCGCTTGGGCTTCAGATTGAGCATGTGAAAAGTTGAAAGCTAATAGGCTGATGCTAAAGCTTAAGATTAGTTTTTTAAGAGATAATTTTTTCATTTTTAAGGGTTTAGATTTAGGTTTTTAGAGAAAAGAATTAATATCTGTACAACATGTAGTTCATGTGCCGCGCTGACATTTGTTTACTGTTTCTGGTAGGAAATAACTATGTTCAAGACCTTACAGTTTCGGATTTTACGCGGTTTTATCATCATTATGGCCCTCTTTGTCTTTTGGGGTTTTGCCTATCATCTTTTTGATACGCGCCGAGAAGATTTGAACGCCTTGATTAATCAAAGTCGGGAAATCCAAAGAAGGCAATTATTCAACATTCAAAATTTCCAGCTTTTTCAGCTCTTGGGCTATAAAGATACAGTCCTCTATCAAAGTGGAAAACAAGAGTACCTCGAAGATTTTCGTCGCAATACTCTTGACATAAAAAAAGAGGTTAAACAACTACAAAGCTGGGCTATTGAAGAGGATTTGCCCTTTCAAAAACTAGCTCTACTGGAAGAATCTTTAAACCAGTTAAACGATTCGGTAGCCAAACTGAGTAGTCTTTACATCCAAAGAGGCTTTAAGGATTTTGGTTTGGAAGGGCAGATGCGTGAAGCCATTCATTTAATTGAACAAGAAAAATTACTGCCACCGGCGCAGTACTTAAGCTTTCGTCGCCATGAAAAGGATTTTATTAATCGCAATCAATGGGAGTACGTAAAACTCTTTAATCAGCAGTATCAAAGGCTTCTTAGGGAAATGGAGATTATCCAAGGCAGTCGTTTAGACAGTCTCTTAAGTGCTTATCGTTTGGCATTTAATCAGTTTGCTGCCATTCAAGCTCAAATTAGCTTAGAAGGCAAAAAGGGCCTGGTAGAGACGATTGCCAATATGAATACCGATTTGGAAGTTGAATTCGATTTAGCCCTATCCAGTATCAATAAAGAGCTTAATGCACTGCAGGGTCAGGTGGATAAGCTGATTAATATCCTTGGGGTTCTGATGATTCTGCTCATCTTGATTTACAGTTATAGCCTGTCGCGTCGCATTAGTGGTGACCTTAAGGAATTTGGAGATGCCTTGAGAAAGTATACTAGCAGTGACTTTAAAACACGCGGATTATTTAAGGATCTTAAAAGCGGAACCCTCGAAGTACAAGAACTTCTGGAGGATTTCCGAAAGATGAATCAGAAGTTACAAGCCAGTTTGACTGAGCTTAAACTAGCGGCGCGTAAATCAGAGCGGACCGCCAAAGTGAAATCCTATTTCCTGGCAAATATGAGTCATGAAATTCGCACCCCCCTAAATGGAGTTTTGGGTATGATTCACCTTTTAAAGGATACCCATGATCCTGCGCAGCGAGCGGAGTATATGCGCACCATCGAGTTTTCGGCTGAGCATTTAGGGGATTTGGTAAATATGATTTTAGACTTCTCCAAGATTGATGCGGGTAAAATGGAATTGAATCCTCAAAGCATGAATTTGGAGGAGGTGATCCATAATCTGGTGCAGATGTTCCGCTTTAAGGCAGAGGAGAACCATAATAGATTGATTCTCGATCAGGATACGGCACTGGAGCATTTAATTATTGCCGATAGCCTGCGCTTGCAACAGATCTTTATTAACCTGATTAGCAATGCGCTGAAGTTCACTAAAGACGGTGAAGTACGGATTATTATACGTGAACTTTCCACTGAAAATGAAGCCAATTGCAAGCTTTATTTTGCTGTTCAAGATTCTGGTATTGGCATTCCTGAAAAGAAGCTTAAAAGCCTTTTCGATGCTTATTCCCAAACGGATCGCAGTATTCAGAAGGAATTTGGAGGAACCGGATTAGGCCTGGCCATCACCCATGAACTGATCAAATTAATGGGCTCTCAGTTAGAAGTGAAGAGCCGTATTGCTATTGGCAGTACATTCTCCTTTAGCCTTGAGTTCCCTAAAGGATCTACCAAATTGAATGATTTGGATAATCCCTACCAGTCACCCGCACATTTAAGTCAGAAGGTATTAGTGGCCGAAGACAATGAGGTGAACCAAAAGGTTTTAGGCCTGCTATTAGAACGTCAGGGACTTAATGTACAGATGGTTAAAAATGGTAAAGAGGCTCTGGAAGCCTATGAGTCGGAGGATTTCGGATTAATCCTAATGGACCTACAAATGCCGATTATGGATGGCTTAGAGGCGACGCGTGAAATTATAGCCAGCGCTAAGTATCAAAGTCGACCTTGTCCTATCGTAGCGGTAACGGCTAATGCCTTTGAAGAGGATAAACGAGAGGCTTTGCTGATGGGCTGCCAGGATTTTATCCCTAAACCCATTAAACCGGATGAATTACATCGCGTACTACGTAAGTATCTTATTCTGAATTCCCTGAGCTAGCAGGAAACCAATGCGGAAGTATAAAGCGCTTCAGGTATATTAAGCCTAAGCTGGTTAAGGGTATGCCAATTAAAACGCCGGTAAAGCCTAATAGGTAGGTCCAGAAACTCAAACCTAGTACCATAATAACTGGGTTTAAACCAATATGGCGTTCCATGATTCTCGGGATTAAAAGGGCTTCTTCCAGGATAGACCCTAAAATGAATACCCCCACAATAATGCTCATCACCAGCCAATAGGGCCAGGCTAATTCCATGCTCAAGACTAATCCGGATAGAGCCATGGGGATCAGCAGCAGGTAATGCAAATAAGGAATATAGAGTAGGAGGAAGATGAGAATTAAATAGAGGTAAGTTCCGGGTAAATCCAGAATTAGAAAAGCCACTAGGAAGAGTAGGCTTTCCCAAAGAACAATGCGAGTCCTAAGCTTGAAATAGCGCACAAAACTCTGATTGAAGTCGGTCCAGAATTGCTGCCAATTGCGGGATAGGCCCGGATTATGATAGCGTTCGCGCAGCGATTCGAAATAGGGATAATAAAAAAGGATGAGTACAAAATAGAGTAGGAAGGAACCGAATTGATACCAAAAACCAAATTGAGGTAATTGAAACCCTTTATCTGCTTCAGCCGGCTTTGATTTAAAAAAGGACTGCAGTTTACTAAAGCCAGCACTGATATTTTCCATGCTTAGCGATAAACCGCTTTTTGCACTATCGCTAGAGGAGAAACTGGCTATTTGCTCACGTATCTTTTGTTCCAGATCCGTGCTATCCACAAATTCACTCATCCAGGCTTGAACCTTTTGAGCCCCGGCATCCAGTTGACTTTGGTTTTCCTCCAAAAGGAGACTAAAACTTTGATTAAAGCGCTGCATGTCGCGAGCGATAAAACCGGCGCTAATACTGAGGAAGAGCACTAGGACTAAGCCTAAGCTAAGCAGAAACAAACCTACACTAAGCTCCCAATTCCGAAGGAGTTTTTGCCATTTCTGGATAAAGGGACCAATGCCATAAGCCAAAGCCAGGGCCAGGAAAAAGGGAAGGAATATGCCATAAAAGTAGAGAAGTAGAAGGCCTCCGGCTAAAAGACTTATTTCGGGGATACGGGCAATGATTCGATCCTGTAATTTCATGAAAGGGACTTAGGCTGGCAATTTGCTCATTTTTTTGATGGGAAGGAAAATAAATATTTAGCGTAACCAGCTATGGCGCTTGAAAAATAGAATACTCACGCCATTTTCATTTTTCAATTGCAAATGCTCAGCATCTACCATCTTGTAAGAATGGACTTCTTTTAGCTTTTTGAAAAACTGATCTTCTAATTCCATGGAATTACAAAAGAGCAGGGTGCTGTGAATCTGATTAAATTCCATTTGATTGGGTTCTTTCAATATTAATTCGCCACCATAGCTATTACAGCTGGCAAATCCACCAAACAAAGAATCACCCTGGGTAAATAAGGTTATGGGTTCATCATTGGATAGCACATCATGAAAACCTTCCATCAGATTCAGGTCCCACTGTCTTTCATTGATTTGATAATGTGACTTCACATCATTCCAATAAAAATCCGGCCAGCCTTGATGGGCGGTATTGTGCAATGCAGAGTCTATATGAAATACAGAATTCCCCCAGTTTATTTGCAAGCTACCTTTAGGGTCAATGCTGGCTATAGTACTGAATTCCTCTAGTTTTCGAAAACGCCAATCATAAGCCGCAACCTTAACCTGCGCATCGGCAGAAATCTTTATCTCCAAACTGTAAAACAAGGTATCTTGATGGATAAAGGCTTCATATTGCCCGGCCCAATATGAGCTGTCTGTAGATCTGCTTTTTTGTAATCCGCAGGAACAGATAATCGCGATAGCAAAGAGGATAGAAAGTAGGGCTGGAATTCGCATCAGCCTAAGCTATAAAAAAAGCCCGACATAATTTGCCGGGCTTTGATTATCAGATTTTTAATCTTAAAACTGGATTAGGGCACTGCCCCAGGTAAATCCACTACCAAAGGCAGCCAAGACCACCAAATTTCCAGATTTAATTTTACCTTCCTCCCATGCTTCTGTCATAGCGATGGGAATGGATCCGGCAGTGGTGTTACCATATCGCATTATGTTATTGTATACTTGGTCATCATTAAGACCAAATTTCCTTTGAATGAATTGAGAAATACGGAGGTTCGCCTGGTGAGGGATCAACATATCAATTTGTTCCGGAGTCATCTTGTTTTGTTGTAAACCTTCCATAATGACTTCAGAAAATCGGACCACTGCGTTTTTAAAAACCAGTTGACCATTCATGTTGGGGTAATATGAAATATCAGTTGGATCGTTGGCCTCTAATATTTCAGGGACCCATCGGTTGGTGCTTGGTCCGATCAAAGCCAATTCCTCAGCAAATTGTCCCTCGGAATGCAGATGAGTGGATAAAATCCCTTTGTTAGGATCTTCAGATCTACTTAGAACAACAGCGCCTGCTCCATCGCCAAAGATAACCGAAACCCCTCTTCCTCGAGTGGTCATATCCAAACCACCTGAGTGGTTTTCTGATCCGATGATCAATATGTTTTTGTACATCCCTGTTTTGATAAACTGGTCGGCAGTGGCCAATGCATAAATAAAGCCTGAACACTGGTTACGAATATCCATAGCCGGGCAGGTTGGAATTTCCAGGTGTTGCTGAACAATCACCCCGGAACCAGGAAAATAATAATCGGGGCTCAGAGTGGCAAAAAGGATAAGATCGATATCATTTTTATCAATATCGGCTCGCTCAATTGCAATTTTGGCTGCCTTAACACCCATTGTTGCTGTGGTATTACCGTCTCCTTTTTTGATGTGGCGACGCTCTTCTATTCCTGTTCGTTCAATGATCCACTCATGGGAAGTATCCATCAATGAAGTTAAATCCTTATTGGTTACTACATTATCTGGGACATACATGCCCATTCCGGTAATCTTCGAATTGTACATATGATTGATTGGTCTTTACGCAATTTAAATAAAGTAAATTGAATTGTTCATTTTTTTG
>DLRW01000029.1 GCA_002501205.1 Flavobacteriales bacterium UBA7878 | reverse complement strand
CCTGCCATGATCGACTGTAAAGATGGTCCAGCCAATCCCCCGAAAGCATAGGGTACAATTACGGCATACACCATCCAGGGCTCGGTAATAATTCCTAAGAGCAGTAATCCCAGGGCATTGAAGAAAAAGCCCAAATAGACTGCTTTCACCTCACCCAGTTTTTTCACCACTTTACCTACCACCAAACCTTGGATTAGGGCTACCATCACTCCAACGAAACCCAGGGAAAGTCCAATCTCCAAGGCTCCCCACTGAAATTTTTCTTTGGTGTAGAAAGACCAGTTGGATTGAGTAGCATGCGCAGCCACATAAATAGTAAAGAGGCTAATGATAAGGGGAACAATAATCTTATTGGAGAAAATGCTTTTCAGGGTACCAATGGGATTCGCGCGCTTCCAGGAGAAGGCTCTGCGATGTTCGGTATCCAAGGATTCGGGTACTACAAAATAACCATAGAGCCAGTTTAATAAAGCCATAGCGGCGGCGGCCATAAAAGGTACCCGCGTGCCATATTCACCCAATAAACCACCAATGGTAGGCCCCACAATAAAGCCCAAGCCAAAGGCAGCACCAATCATCCCAAAATTCTTAGCTCGGTCTTCCGGTCCACTGATATCCGCGATATAGGCATTGGCTACGGTCATGCTACTACCACAAATCCCGGATATTATTCGCGCTACAAAGAGCCAGGCCAAACTGGGAGCAAATACAATTACCAGGTAATCCAAGCCGAGCCCAAAGAGTGAAATTAAAAGTAAGGTACGTCGCCCATAGCTATCGCTCAGACCACCTAAAATAGGCGCAAAAATGAATTGCATAGTCGCATAGGTAGCCGCCAATAGGCCACCATACCAAGCAGCGGTACTATTATCAAAATCAGTGAGTTCCTGAATCAAATCGGGAACAATCGGAATGATAATACCGATCCCGATAATATCAATCAGGATGGTAATAAAGATAAACCGAACGGCAGCACTTTTTCCTCGCATGGCCCAAATGTAAATCAATATGGGCTTTGAATTATCAGTAAAATGAGCGAGAAAACTATCTTTTAGTAAAGACCTAAGAAATTTGCGATCGCGATTTAATCACTTATTTCATTCTAAACAAACAAATTAGAACCAAAATGTTAAAAAAGCCACTAAATCATCCGGTTCCAATTTAAACCGCCATATTCTATCAATTAATTTACGCTTTCGCGAAATAATTAAACCCTAAAACCATCCTTTATTACTGAATACAATTCACCTTAAAATATTATACTATTAATTAAGCTTAATTCAAGAAATACTTCTTCCCCTCTCCCTCAAATAAAGATATAAGGGAAAACCACCTGCCAGACCAAAAAGCATTGTTAAAATCCATACTAAAGGAATATTCTTTACACCGATCTTTTTCCCATCTGCGTAGGTCCAAAAGAAAAAAAATACAACCGTAAACAACAAGTCAATCATGAAAATAGTAGAAATTCTATTAGAGAACATAGCTTCTATTGTAGCCAAGGGATTTGTGTACAATAAAATGTTCGACGTTTCAATAGATTCCTGTAAAACTAGGATTGATGGTGCAATAAATCCTAAAATGGAAAATGCTAAATAGTATCTTTTCATACCTTCATTTTCCCACAAAAATATTACCTGATTAAATGCTAGGGAATTGACGATCGTCAATAAAGCGTCTTTTACCAATTCTATGTCTTATTCTACTTAAAGTTTCGGGAGATACGCCTAAATAAGTGGCAATAAAGTGCTGTGGAATTCTTTGTGCAAGCTCCTTCTGATTGGCAATAAACTCAATATATCTTTCTTCAGCGTTTTTGGTCACAAATGAAGAAATGATTTTCTGACAAGTAGCTAGTTCTTCTTCCATCATGATTTTGGCTAGAATTCCAAATTTTGGTGAGAACTGTATAAACCTATCAATACTACTGATATCAAATTTAAGTAGTGATGATTTTTCGATTGTAGCTATATAATGATCTGAAGGAATTTGTTTTGTAAAACTCATGTACGAACTCACAAACATATTCTCTGTATAGAAAAATGCATTCTTCTCCTCTATGCCAGATTTATAGTATAGCCTCAAGCATCCTTTTACCACGAAGTAAAATGACTGGGAAATTTGTCCTGCATTCAATAAAGCGTAGCCCTTTGGATAGCTATTAATTTTCACATTCTCTTTTAGGAAATTAATTTCATCAGGAGTTAATTCTAAATGCCTGGTAAAAATCTGTATTAGTTCATCCATTGCACAGTATCGCCTACAAGTTCGTAATTGGACATTTCATGATCATTTTCCTCAAATTCAAACTTGCCTTGTTTGATAGGTTTCATTGGAAAACCTTATTATCTGGACTTTCACACAATTTAAATGACAGATTGAAACAAATAACAATTGAAAACCATTGGTGTAGGTCAAATAATAACGGGCACTTGAATCGATCTGAAAGTAATTCCAATTGATCCTTCCTTTAACAACTACTCTTTCCACGTTAAATCCGAAAAATAACTAAAAACATGAGTTTAGAATCTTCTTGTCCCAACCGAAATATCAAAATTCAATCAAAAGGTTTCTAAATCAGCTATTAAGAGCTCATAGATCTTGGCAATCGCAAGTATTCACAATAAGTAAAAGTAGCCTTGATGTATTTTCACTCTCCAATAAAATCCACGGATGAAGGGAGCTTATATCTTAATCACACTACTGGCCTTTAGTAATTTACAAGCCCAATGGCTGGAAACGGTTGCCGGACCCACACCAAGAATAAACAATGGTTTGGTCGTTGACTCTTCAGGAGCTGTTTATGCATCCGATTTATTTGGCAGCGGTTTTAACGGAAATAGTATTTTTCTTATTCAAACCAATGGAAATAGCTCTTTAGTTGTAAGTGGATTAAGTCAACCTGCAGGACTTTGTCTGGGACCGCAGAGAAGCCTCTACATTGCAGAGTTTAGCGCAAATCGAATTCGTGTTTTAGACAGTTCCGGAATTTTACATCCCTTTGTAAATGGCATGAGTCAACCAGCCGATTTAGTGTTCAATAGTCAAGGGCAGCTCTTTGTAAGCAACTATGGCAATGGCACCATTAGTAAAATTGAAAGTGACACCACTGTCAGTACCTTTTGCAGCGGTCTGAACAAGCCTGTTGGCTTATGCATTGATGAAAATGACAAATTGTATGTTGCCAATTTACAGGACGGTATTATTTACAAAATACCCGCAAGTGGGCAAAAAGATTCATTAACCACTATCCCCAATACTCCACTCGGTTTTATGACTTATGCCAATGGTCAACTTTATGTTACCGCCACTGATGCCAATCAGGTTTATCAGATCGATATCAATTCTCGATCCTATTCCGTATTAATCGGAACCGGAATCTCCGGAAATACCAATGGTGCAAAGGATAGTGCTCAATTCACCAAACCGGATGGTATAGCTATCAGTCCCAATGGGGATACCCTCTATGTCTCAGAA
Source organism: Flavobacteriales bacterium UBA7878 (assembly GCA_002501205.1). Classification (GTDB taxonomy): domain Bacteria; phylum Bacteroidota; class Bacteroidia; order Flavobacteriales; family Schleiferiaceae; genus Croceimicrobium. The sequence goes on along the minus strand of DLRW01000029.1, from coordinate 5,067 downwards.
AACAATTCCAATTTACTGCGACGTATCATTCTCTCTTATGGCATTGGGTCTTGGGAGAATAGGATAAATCAGGAATTGCCATTTTATCCTAATCCAGCTAAAAATCAGGTATTTCTGGATTTGAAAAAATTTGAAGGACATCAATTCCGTATTGAACTAATTTCCTCGGATGGTAAAACCATGGCCTTACTTTATCAAGGATCAAAACAAGGCAAACTGCAAATTCCATTACCAAAAATTGCCTCCGGCACCTACTACCTTCACATTGAATCTGATCAGAGTGAATCAAGCTACCCTTTGCGAATTTGCCCCTAGGACCCTCCTAAATGATTTTGACCTCGGATTTACACTTCAATTTTTTAAAATAGTTTTACCGAATCTTCTCAAAACCAACCAAGACCTCATACAAAGTCTAACACTCTTCCACCAGGACATGTTCTACTTTTTGAGATTTCAACACAAACTCTTTCCTGAGCAATTCTCGAATCTAATCCTTCCTTCTTCCTATCAAAATTGGAAAAATTTAGAACCTTGGTAAGGATCTAGGTGATGAATTCGCACTTAAGCTTGAAAGTTCATTTGAAAATACCATCACGCTCTTTGTTCAAAGCGCTGCACGATTGAAATGAACCTTTTCTTCCTTTCTTCGACTGATCCTCTCTTTCCTCCAATTTATCGGTTAAGTATCCTCTAAACAAGCTTTGAAGAAGTCGAAGAGAGAACCAGTGAAACCGATCGAGAGTGCCACCTTAAATTTTTAGGAATTGTCATCACCTGCTTTCAGTGCTACTTCTTATTCTTCTTTGCATCATGAACCTTCTTGCCTCCGTATAAAGCCCCAGCCCCTATTAGGACTTCAACAAAGCCGAAAGGCGTGCGCTGACCAGGGCCCCCATCATCTGGTTGTGCAATTATCACCCCTATATTAAAAAGAAGCAGGACGAACATTATGGTTATTCTTATTTTGATTGCCTTTCGCTCCATGTTTTGTTTCTTTAATTAGTTTACAATTGCCTTAAGCGTTTTAGCAGGCTTTCCCTTAGAGATTAGTTGGATCATATACATTCCCTTGGATAGCTCATGAGTGGGAATGCCATAATGCCGAGCGGTGCTTATGTCTCTACCTCTGTGTACTTGCTGTCCTGACATATCATAAAGCTCAATCTCCACACGCGTTTCAATTGGATTTATAAAGGCTATATACATCATATCATCCATAGAATAGGTATAGATATCAGAAGCCATATCCATAGGTTCTCCTGCGCTTACCGTGCTATTGGCGAATTTCAGGTTAAAACGATGCAATGAAGCTAGAGATGAAGGGGTAAAGCTATATGACCCGTTTTTCAGGTTATGAACAGTATCCAACAGCATATCTTCCAAATAGATGTCACCCCAGGCAGGGTTCAATGCATTGACATCCAAGCTGATGACATGGGTTACATTGGTGGCCGTATCCCCCGAAAAACAAAGCGGGATTATAGCGGTAGGATCAAATGTGCCATATGCATTGATGGCTAAATTCTCGCCGGAGCCATGGGGTCTGCTGTATATATTGGAGCCTCCACCATTCCAGGGCTTGAAAGCATCACCGCTTATCTGATCGAAAGCGGGGGTGCTCCCCAAAGGAAAATAAATCACCGTCTCATCTGACTGGCCCGAAGAGGAAGCTGCACTGAGGCGGATAAGGTGAGCCGAAGAGCTGGTGGTTTTGAACGCACCGACATAAACGTTACCTCCGTTGAATGTCCTATCCGCCTCGGAAAAGTCCAGATCTGTACCATCATTACCTGCAGATTTGATCCAAAAGGCCTGTCCGGGAGCAATATACTGCTGTCCGCCATTGGTCCCAACTGCACCATTCCAGGTCTGATATACCCCGTTCTCGGCATCCCAAACGGAATAAGAACTAAAGGCATTGGCATCCTGATCGTCTATGGTATTAAAGTCAATATTGGAGGGATAGGGGTTGGCGATGAAATTCCAGCCGTCATAATTGGCATCACCCGTTGGAGAAGAGGCAAAACTATAGGTGAAACTTTGCACTCCATCCTTAGAGGTACCTGAAAAGTTGATCAGTCCATTGGTAACCGGGAAATTCCCCCCCCCTGTATAAATAGTAATGCCATTAAGGCCGATATTAGTGGAAGCATTAGCAACGGCATCCCATGAATAGGTTGCATTGTCAAAAGTGTATAGGTTCTGCTGGTTAACTGAGGCCGCACTATAATACATAGGGGCTCCGCCCAGAGTAAGCACATCACCTATATTACCATCCACAGGTATACCAAGATGGCGCCAAGCTTCGGAATTGCCCACATATTGATCCATATTAATGGTAATTGCTGGGCCTATGTATTGCCCATAGCCACTGGCATCCGCCAGAATCCTGATCTCTTCGGCAACACTGAGGCTTACTCCACCTGACACTTCAAGTCCCGCACCTGCAGCTACCTGAATAAAATCCAGCCCTGCATCTGAGCTTAGGGTATAATTCCCATCTGCAATTATCGCGGTATCATTGGTCTCGAGATTAGACATTTCGCAAAAGTCCCAGCTACCGCTGGAGTAAGTGCTGCTTATACTGTTGCGTGACGCTGTATTCCCGCTTACTGCCGCACCGGCAATCTCTATGTAATAATCACGGTTAGTCCCCGCAGTGTAGCTGTCGTTGGAGTATTTAAAGGAGCAAATATCCAAGCCAGCAGCATTGGAACCACTGATGTCTATTGCACCGATCAGGGTCTTTACTCCATCGTTGAGCACCAGCCCGAAGCCGGAATTAAAAGTTTGGGTACTGCCCGCAAATCCGAAGCTTTGGTACTCTGTCCCGGAGTTTGTTACCTCGACTCCCTGATTAGTTACCGGTGCAATAAATGACCAAAAGCCTTGACTGGTAAAGTTTCCAATGTCATAACCTGCAGCAGATGTCCAATTTACCGTGAAAATCAGTGAATTGAAGATCTCGGAGGTATAGTCGGTACCATTTGCTTGTAGGTAAACCTCCAGAGTGCTGTCTGTGCTGTTGGGTTCAAGGTAAACATCTACATTTTGGGCACCTAAGCCGGTCCAGCTACATATCCCCAACAAGAGGAATAATAGAGGTGTTCTAAGGGTTTTTGTTTCCATTGACTTTTATTATTGAATTAAGTATCAGGGGAGATTAGAAGTTTGGGTGTTAATCACACTGGTGTTTCCATCAATCGTATTGAAGATCACGGTAGCGTCATTATCCGAGCCCGTGTATTTAACCGTTCCGTCCATATTCACATCGTACCAGTAGTATCCGCTCAGGGTGTTGATTACGCTACTGTTACCGTTTACAGCATTAAAAATTTCCGTGGCATCGTTATCAGAGCCGGTATATTTTACTTCCGCATCTCCATTAACATCACCAGGCCATAACCCATACACTCCGCTGCTGAGCATATTCATGGAATTACTGCCGTAAGCCTGGGTCAATGCAGTGGTAAAATCATAGATAAATACCCCATCTACGCTGATCAAGGCTACCGCACTCATTACATCGGCATGGTTGCGATGCCGCACCACCAGGAAGAGGTTATCCGTAATATTAAGTTCTCCAGTGTTCAATATGGTGCTGCCATCGGTGGTCACTATGGTACCGTCACTAAGCAAGAGCCCGGCAAGGCTAAGTATGGTAGTTGAATCCACAGCATCTGCGGCAGTGGTTGCGTGCCGGAGTTCTACCAGCACCCAATCCACCACATTGCTATTAGGAACCCCGGTTTGTTCAAAATTTTCATACCCTGCATAATTATAGGGGCTGCTGCCATAGGCCCGGGCATGACTGGCTGAGTCCGGCAGGATACTGTTCAGATTGGTAGACATTTCCCCGGTTGTGTTGTTATAAGCGCCTTCCAGGAATATTTTCACCGAAAGATTAAATGCATTTATGAGCTGACTGCTAGCATCGGCCACTGCAAAGAGACGGTTGTCTACATCTGTAATATTATCAATACCTAAAGAGCGGGAACTCGCATTGCCTGTATTGCTTACATTCAGATCCCAGTCATTATTTTGAAAACTTGCTATACCGGCTTGGGAGTTATCAAAGCCAGTCCCTTCCTGGGCCGCATTCCAATAAAGCCAAGCGGAAAGATTGTATGCTGCATTTGCAGAATCCTGAATCATCCAGGTAATTTGTGCAACATCATCCGTGATAGTGTTGCCACTTAATCCGTCTTCCAACACGTTTTCCATAACAGAAACTGAAAAAGTGTCGATAGCTCCAGAATTTTTCAAGGTAATTGCGTTAAGGTATTGGCTATCGTAACCGATAGGCACATAGACACTGTCAGATAAACCTTCTAACACAATGTTGCCCCCGTCATTAGCAACGATTGGAACAGTTGTGGCATATGACCCATCGTATTCGATGGCTGCATCAGGCCCGAGCGCCAATTCTTGCCCGCCGAGGTATATGTTTCCAGAAGTGAAAAGGAGTTTGTAATTGACGGCTAGCGTACCAAGAAGTGAGACCTTATTTTCACTCGCGGCAATCTCCAAGCTATCTACCCTAAGACCTTCAACATTTACTAATAAAGTATCGTTTCCAGTCAATGCAAGCAAACCGCTTATTCGCACCTTATTGATACTACTTACTACAAGACTGTCTTCTACAGTTAAAATGCCTTCAACAATAAGACTGTCATCATAACTTTGAGTTGCAATTAAACCACCACCTGCGTAAAGAGTAGCGCCCTGACTGATGTAAACACCTGATGTAGTCATTTGAGCAGAGAGACCATGACCTACCAGTACCATTAAAGTGATAATCAAATATTTCATGGATTCTGTGCTTTTGAATCTATACCTAACTTGTTTTCGATTGATGCTAAACGTTCATTTATAGATGCTTTTTCAGCATTCAATTCAGACTCTAAGGCCTCATTGGCATCCAGTAATTCTATAATGACTTCCTGTTGTTCTTTATTCACTTGTATGAGCCAAGCTGCCAGCTTTCCGTAATCCACGGATTTGTAACCATTTGCATCGGTGCTTACACATTGCGGGAGTATTTCCTCAATTTCCTGAGCAATTACA
>DLRW01000089.1:28070-31183 GCA_002501205.1 Flavobacteriales bacterium UBA7878 | reverse complement strand
CGAAGCAGGGAAGTGTATTCCATGCGGTAATTGGCATTAAAAACCGAAAAGCTGGCTGTTTCCAAATTTCCTTGTGGATTCTCTTGATCCGGGGCTAACTCTCGATTTAATAAAACCCCTCTAAAGCGCAGGCTCTGTATATAAGGACTGCGGGGATACTTTTTTCGTAGATATAAATTAAGCGAAGGAGAGATGCGATAGTAGGCAAGATCGCGGTCGTAGTGGTTGTAGCGACTGTAAACACCGAACCGGATTTGCCTGAAAAAATGGTTTTTAGGTAATACCCAATTATAGGCTGCTGAGGCGGTTCCAGTTAATTTTCCGGTTCCGGTACTGTATTCCGGTACGAATAGATATTCGAAAGGCTTTTGAACCAGAATAGAACGATTCGATAGGTTTATGCCTAATAGAAATTGATCGTAGGCATTGTAATAAACACTGGGTACATAGAAAATCTGACTGGCCTCGGCCGCTTCAAAACTATTATACAATTGAAAGCTCAAAGGCTCCATTCTAGGCAAGAGCCAGCGATTGTAATAGGTATTGTTTTTTTGTCGGTATTCAGCATGGTTCAGATGGGCATTAATCACCACCTTATCATAATCTTCATGGTACATCTGTACCGAACGTTTGCCCTCATGGCCACCATACCATTCGGTTAAAACTGCTTTTCCATCCTTAAAACCGGTAAGCGAATAGGGCAGGGCTAAGTCACCGGTATTGCGAATGGTAGCCGTGCTTACGGTGGGGCAATGCTCCTGACGAACCAATTGATAGTCGTACAATCCAGCGCTTTGCAAGGCCGGGCCAAAAAACCAATCTAATTTTTTAGGGCTGTAAAAATGTAGGGAATATTCCAGGGCAGCATAGCTGGATAGTGCACTGTCATTAGCAGCAAAGAGATGCATGGAGCGCACAAAGTCTCGCGGACTGAGATAAGCCCGTAAATGGCTAAGCACTAAAAAGCTTTTGGCCTGACTAATGGCCTCGTAGTTTAATCGGGAAAGGGAATCTACCGGACAGCTTAAAGACTGATCCAATCCCTGGCGTTGCAAGAAGAGAAAGAGGAAACGATTTTGATAAGCGAAATCAAATTCATCAAAACCAAAAAGGCCATTTAAAATGGGGCTTTGAAAGGGAATCCAACGTTTTTGAGGATAGCGACTTTCAATAAATTGATACTTGTAATAATAGGGAATACCACGAGCTATCCAAGGCCTTTGCCAGCCATCAGTGGCCTTTTGATAACGAAAGAAGGATTCGGCCAGGGCTTGCACCAAATCAAAGCGGAGGTCGATCCAATCTTTAGGCCTTTTCAGGCTGATGAGTTCGGTACTTTGGTACTCGCCTTTTTTCGCATCCAGAAAAATATAGTTGCGCTTCAAGCTTAATTCCCGTCCAATTTCTTGTTTAAAAAAGGCATCGCATTCTTCTAAGGCCAATTCCAGATTTGCGGGGAAAATGGGATCAAATTGATTTAAATACAGTTTGGAACCTGATTTCAATTCATAGACTTCCCAATGCTTGGCAATGAAGAATTGTAAGGATTTGGATTCGCCAGCAAAATGAAACCATTGTCCTTGTTGAACCTGAATAGGTAAATTACTGACCACCTCTTTGCCTTCCGGCAGATGAATACTTAGCTGGAAATGCTCCGAAACAAAATAGCCATCGTAATTATAGCTCACCGGATGGCGATGCTGCGAATCGAGTATGATCCTGGGGAGTAAATCAATAATTCGACTTTCAGATTTTAATCGGCCATTTCCTGTGAATTTCGCGTCCGGCAGAAGAAAGCGGTATTCAATATGAATCTGCAGGCTATCATCTTGATTTATGGCAAGGTCCAGGAACTCGCTTACCAAGGATGCACTGATCTCTTTACCATTGAAAAGGAGCTTATCGATCTCTAGCCAGGCCAATTCATCTTTTTTAGCAAAATGCAGATCCGGATCTTGAAAGTCCCGTAACTGATCATTTAAAAAAGAGCCTTTATCCAAATAGGCTTGTAATGGAAAGTGAATACTGAGGGAATCTATGCTAGTTGGTCTTAGACCTTTGTAATCAAGGACAGCAATGGCGGTATCGCCCTGCATGTCAATACTATGCTTGTTGATTTGTGCCAGGACTTGAAAATGCCCAGACAGCAGTACTAAAATAAAGCAGAGCTTCTTGATCATGGCCCCAAAGATAGTAGGGGACTATAGAATAGTAATTCAAAATTTGATTTTGATGATTTAGGATAATTAACCTTATTATTTAGGGGTGCTGACTATTTAAATCCTAAATAATTGCATTTAACCCCTGTTTGATTAGGGGTGTTAATTTGTTTTTCTTGTTTTATATCTGAATGACCCCTATTTTCGATTCAAATATTTGGACATGGGCAAAAAGCTAAATTTTATCTTTTTAAGTGCACTGGTATTAGTAGCCTTGTTTTTAGGTTCAGACTACAGCTTTGAAGGGGCTGAGAATATCAATGCCGGAGATACAGCTTGGATGCTGGTGGCATCGGCATTCGTATTACTAATGACACCGGGACTGGCTTTTTTCTATGGTGGGATGGTGAATCGCAAGAATGTGATTTCGACCATGTTGCAGAGCTTTGTCGCCTTAGGAGTGGTAAGTATCCTTTGGGTAGTGGTGGGATTTAGCCTTTGCTTTGGTGATAGCTGGAAGGGCTTGATTGGAAATCCCTTAACCTATTTCAATTTGAAAGGAGTGGGTTTAGCTCCTAATCCTGCTTTTGCAGATGGGATTCCCTTTTTACTGTTTGCCTTATTCCAACTCAAATTTGCCATTATTACGCCGGCCTTAATTACAGGAAGCTTTGCCGAGCGAATTCGCTTTCGGTCTTATATCCTCTTTATCGTATTCTTCACCCTCCTAATTTATGCACCCTTAGCGCATATGACCTGGCATCCGGATGGTCTGTTTCGAAATATGGGGGTTTTGGATTTTGCCGGTGGTACAGTAGTGCATATGTCAGCCGGATTCGCGGCCCTGGCTGGTGCACTCTATTTAGGTAAGCGCAATCAACTATCCCATGAGCCGGCCAATGTGCCCTTTATCATATTAGGAACAGGCTTACTTTGGTTTGGATGGTTTGGCTT
>DLRW01000089.1:3642-27758 GCA_002501205.1 Flavobacteriales bacterium UBA7878 | reverse complement strand
GGTTTGGATGGTTTGGCTTTAATGCCGGGTCTTCTTTGGGCGCTAATGCTGATGCGGTTGCTGCTTTCGCCAATACCAATCTAGCTTCGGCAGCAGGAATGATGGCCTGGATTTTCTACGATCGTTTCCAGAATCGAAAAATGTCGGCCTTAGGTGCTTGTATTGGAGCGATTGTAGGTTTGGTAGCTATTACTCCAGCGGCAGGTTTCGTAACCATGGGTGAGTCCATCTTTATTGGTTTTCTAGCTTCTTTGACCAGCAATTTTGCGATTCGCTATAAGAATGCCCGTGAAATTGATGACACCTTGGATGTATTTCCCAGTCATGGTATTGGCGGTATCGTAGGTATGCTATTAACCGCTGTTTTTGCGCGGGAAGTAGGCCTTACAAGTGGTGAGTATGAAACCTTCCTTTATCATATCCTCGCTTTGATTATTACCGCCGTTTTCACCTTTGGTGGCTCCTTATTGCTCTATCGACTAGTAGATGCGATGATTCCATTGCGGGTAAGCCCTGAGCAGGAACTCAAAGGCCTGGATGCTAGTCAGCATGGGGAAGTGGCGGTTTAACCGATTCGATTAGAACGAAATATGGTGCTAATCTGATACACTACCAGGCTGATGAAAAATACCGTAAGGAAGGCATCAATTGGCAGGCCGAGTAGTAGTCCGCTGATGTTTAAGATAGCTCCCAAAGCAATAATTGAATAGCCCAGATAGCCAATAAGCTTGGGCTTTTCCATGTGATGCAGGCTCCCCGACACAATTGCCATACCCACAAAAACCACGGAGTAGAGGTAGTTAACCTCAGAAAACCCAGCCAGATTAAGTCCTATGAAGGTAATTAGAGCTAATAGGGTAAAGCTTAAGGTAAGCAGCCCCATAATGCGTTGTTTTTGAGGGATTAAATGTCTGCCAAAACGATGGAATACCATCAGGCCATCAGATAAAGAATCTAAAATCCAGGTAGAAAGGGCAAAAAGGCCCAAGAGTGCAATAACCGGACTTAGCCATAATTTTGAATCAGCACTTAAGCCTGCCATAAACCGCACTAATCTGAAAATGATAAAATAGATTAGGATAAAGGCATAGCGGTTCTTTTGATTTAGGCGTACAATCCAAAACTCATATTGCAAATAAAGGCGGTAAAAGATATTGCTTGCTTTGATAGCACTTAGCATTCCATCTTTCGCCGCTTCATTATTAGGGTTTAAACGTAGAGCTTCTTTAAAATGCTCCATCGCCATTTTATGCTGACCCTTTTGCAGGTGAATTAATCCGATTGAATAATGACTAAAAGAGTCATGAGGATTGTGATGCAGGGTATGACTGGAGTTCTCCATCGCCTCATCCGTGCGGCCCATCCGTGATAAAATAATGGAGCGATTATTCAAGGCCTGAGTGTGCTCTGCATTTAAACTTAGGGCTTGTTCTGCCGCATCCAGAGCTTGCTGATTCTCCTGCATGTTCATCAGAATCAAGGACTTCATAGCCCAGTGATCTGGATCATTAGGTTCGATATGGATGGCTTCTTCAATTGCCTTGAGGGCCTCTTGATTTAAACCTACTTGAAAGGCTCGATAGGATTTTAAGTAGAATGCCCAATCCGCATTGGGGAACAGAGATAAAAAATGATCGGCTTTAGGCCCGGCAGTTTTAGGGTCTTTGCGAATGCTTAGATAAGTATCCAGGTAGGTAGCATGAAAGTCCAGCGGATTTTGTTCCAGAATTGGCCCGAGTTCTTTTTCGGCCTGATCATAACGATCTTGTTCGATAAGTAAATGGATGCGATCGAGTGCAGCTCCCATATTATTTCTTGATTTTCAGGTAATCGAGAATGGCATCGTAATTCCCGGAATTATTGGCGAATAGGGCAAAATTCTTAGCCTGACTAAACCATTCCTTGGTAGTGGCTTTGTGTTTTTTTACTCCTTTCAATAAATCCTTGGTTTCCAGAGTACTGATGTTCCCGGTTTTGAAGGATTCTTCCAGTTTTTCCTCAATGGCCACATCAATAATGGCCTTGAGATCTGCGCCTGAGTATTCTTGAGTTTTAGAAGCAAGCTTGCTGAAGTCCACTTTTCCCTGAGGCTTGTCCTTCAATTGCTGCTTTAAAATTTCAAGACGGGCTCCTTCATCGGGAGGGGGAACAAATAGAATTCGATCAAATCGACCCGGGCGGCGGAAAGCTGGGTCCAGGTTCCAGGGCATATTGGTAGCACCTAAAATGAGTACGCCTTCATTACTGTTTTGGATACCATCCATTTCCGCTAAAAATTGATTGATTACCGTGCTGCCTGCAGAATTTTTCATTTGACTACGGCTGGCACCTAAAGCATCTACTTCATCAATAAAAAGTACACAGGGGGCATTGCGGCGGGCTAATTCAAAAAACTGATGCAAGTTTTTCTCGCTATTGCCAATCCACATATCAAGGATTTCATTGAGACTAATACTGATAAATCGAGCATTAATTTCACCCGCTGTAGCCCGGGCTATATAGGTTTTACCACACCCCGGTGGACCGTATAGTAAAATACCTCCACCTATTTTTTTGCCATAGGCTTTATAGAGCTCAGGGTGCTGTAAAGGCTGAATGATTTTAAGGGCGATTTCCCTTTTAACTTCGGCCATGCCGCCCACATCCGCAAAACCCAAATCGGGCTTTTCCATAAAAAGTTCATCGATGGGATTTTCATCTACCTCCATTCCGCTTAGGCGGAACATCTCATCCAATTCAGCATCTTTCCAATTGGGGTCTAAGTTCAGCGCCTTTTCATAGGCCTCTCGACTTTCAGCAATATTATCTTCGGCCAAATGCGCTTTGGCCAATAAGCTATAAAATTGAGCTTCTTGAGGATATTTTTCAATGGAGTCTTCCAGGAAAACTATGGCGGTCGAAGGATTATCAGTCTTGAGCCAAATCTGCGCCAGAGCAAAGCGAGGCTTTAATTCCTCTTGCTGTTGAAGTACCTTTAAAAAATGACTTTCAGCTTCTTCATACAAGCCTTTTTCAAAAAGGCTATTGGCTAATATTATTCGGAGAGGACGGTTATTGGGAGAGGCGTTTAAGGCTTCTCTCAAATCATCAATATTCATAAAATCAGATTAATAAAATACTAGAGGATCCATGCGTAGGATTCTACTTATAGCCTGGTAAAGTACGGGCATTTCTTTTTGAAACTTTGCCGGTCTTTCAATGAAGTTCTCGCAGCAAACGGCAAAAAACTCATGCACATTACTGCGAGCATAAGATCTCAGAAACTCACCTTTATAGGCTGGTCTGCTGGTAAATAGATCGAACTCTTCCAGAAATAAATGGTAATCACGGGGATCAATGAAATCGTAATTGGAGTTCAAAATTTTGTTCTCCAGCTTTAGGGCATGAGCCATTTCGTGAACGCCTAAATTTCGACCATCATTGCGATCAGAATTTCCCTTTTCGAAAGAGGACCAGGAAAGAACGATCATTCCACGAATATTAACCTCACCCGCATGATATTGCTTGCTAATGGTAGAGTAGTAGTCGTCCCGGTAAATTAAGATGCGGGAGAAATGATCGAAGTAAAATCGGCGAAAGCCAAAGGTGAGCTCCACTGCGGTAGCGGCAATTAAAGCTTTTTTACGATCGTCAACCCGCATGTATTTATCTCGGGCAATAAACTTTTTGGTGTTGATGAACTGCTGAACTCTGCGCTCAAAGCGTTTTTGCAATTTGGGGGGTAAGCGTTTGTAAAGCGGAATTTCCTGTAGATAAGGACGGTAACTCATTTTGAGTTGCAGAGGATACTGTTTATTAGTCCAGCGATAAATACTGAAAATGGGCAATACAAGCATCAGGGATACAGCGGCTATATCTCCCATTACTTCAACAATTTCCCTTTCGGGACCTGGTTCTTGTAGTTGGAGAAAAAACAGCGATTTGAATAGAAAAATCATGGTCCGTAAAATTAGAATATTCCTTAATCACTCCGCTTCGTATATTCGTGTTAAAGCTTCGCATGAATTTAAGTCGCCTATTTCAAAAAGCTCAAACGAGCAAATACCACAAATTTTTATTGGAGCAAGGCTTACGCCGATTTGTACCCTTCAATCGTTCGCATCGGTTTCAAATTGAGCAAATTAGCACACATTCCTTACGTATTAAAGCTCCTTATCGCAAGTCCAATTTAAATCACCTCAAAGGCATTCATGCCTGTGCCTTAGCCACTATAGCTGAGATTAGTTCCGGTTTACTATTAATCGGAATTCTGGATCCGGATAAATACCGAATCATCTTGCAGAAATTGGATTTAGAATATCATTATCAAGCTAAAAGCGAAGCCATTGCCCGTTTTGAAGTGTCTGAAGACTGGTTGCAAGATCGTGTTTTCGAGCCGCTGGAAAATTCAGATCGAGTGTTTGTAGACTGTAATATCAACCTTTTTGACAAAGATGATAAGCAGGTAGCTACCGCTATCGCCCGATGGCAAATCAAGAACTGGCAATCGGTAAAAACTAAAGTATAAGCCTTGGCACGGCAAAAATCACTGCTCTATTTACACAGTTCGGTAGCACTTTTTGGTTTAGCCGGATTGTTTGGCCGCTGGCTTAGTTTTAATCCCCTGATCATTGTAGGAGGGAGGGTCTTCTTTGCGGCACTAGCACTCGCTATCATTATGGGCTTTCGCAAAGGGGCAATTCCCCGGTTGAGTGCAAAACTCCTGTACCGAACCGCTATTTCCGGTGCCATTTTGGCCTTGCATTGGTATGCCTTCTTTAAATCCATTCAAGAAACTTCGGTGGCTTTGGCTTTGTTAAGCTTTGCCAGCTTTCCGCTATTCACTTTAGTATTGGAAAGTGTATTCTGGAAATTGAAAGTTCATGGTCTTGATATTTTATGGGCATTAATGTCCATTTGTGGAACTGCACTCATAGTTCCTTGGGATTTAGCTTCACCGGAGACCAATGGTGTTCTTTGGGGCCTCTTTGCTGGCTTTAGTTTTGCTGTATTGAATCTTCTTAATAAAGACCTGGTAAAGAAACACTCGGCCTTGGAAATTGGCTTTTATCAGGACATTTGGGCCACCTTGGTTCTATTACCTTTTTGTATTGCAATTTGGCCCCGATTTACAGCTCAGGATATTGGCTTGCTGATTCTTTTAGGAACGGTGTTTACCGCACTGTCGCATTTCTTGTTTCTGGCGGCTCTTAAAGGCTTAAAAGCCAGAACTGCGGCCTTGGTTACTGCCTTAGAGCCCGTATATGGCATTGCCGCTGCCTATTTCCTTTTTCAGGAAAAACCGGAACTCACCGTTTTCCTAGGTGGGATTCTAATTCTATCAGCCAGTCTGGGCGGACAGGGAAGGGAAAAGTCTTAAAACAAAAGGTGTTGATCCACTAACTCCCTTATACAGGCTTCCCCGCCTTTACGGCTGAGGATATGGATGTCGGGATGGAGGAGAACTTCTTCCACCGCATCGGCAGGAGCAAAGGCTGCACCTACAGTTTCCAATATTGGAATATCATTAATATCATCTCCAATGTAGGCGGTATCTTCGGGGCTAATGTTGTGTTCTTTCCACCAAGATTGAATAACCTCCAATTTTGGGGTTTTACCAACATATACCAAAGGGATACCCAATTGCTTAGCTCGGGATTCAACTACTCCGGTAGAGTGGCCATGGGATATAATTCCGGTGAGAATACCAGCTTCCTGGGCTTGCTTAATGCCCATACCATCTTTTACATTAAAGATCTTAGTATGCTCGCCATCAGTGCTTACGATCATCTCGCCTTTGGTCATCACTCCATCGCAATCCATAACCAGCATTTTCACCCTTTTAGGTCGCTGATCGATTCGTTTTTTAAAGAGTACTTCTGCGGGGTAGCCGGTTTCTTCAGCAATGCGAAAAAGGTCGAATACCTCCAAGCTTGCTCCCCGAGAAAAACGCTCAATAGTAGAGTAGAGGCGATGCGTAGGCGGAATGGTCCGCTGTAAATAGTGGAGGTTAGCCCTCAGGTTATCCCAATGATCGGTCATGATTGCAGTGCTTCGCGCACTTTCATGCATTTCTCTAAAATCGGACGTAGCTTACTTAATTCGAGCATGGTATAAGGGTCCGATTGTGCCGTATGAGGCTCAGGATGGGTTTCAATAAAAAATCCATCTGCCCCGGTGGCTATGGCCGAAAGCGCAATGGTTTCGATTAAACGAGGATCACCACCAGTTACTCCTTCGGTGCGATTGGGTTTCTGTACAGAATGAGTACAGTCCATTATTACGGGTACTCCTAAATCTTTCATGCGGGCAATGCTGGTGGCATCAACGATTAGATCAGAATAGCCAAAGCTCACTCCGCGTTCGCAGGCCCAAACATTTTTATTGCCAGTGCTCTGTACTTTTTCAACCGGCCATTTCATCGCTTCGGGAGATAGGAACTGTCCTTTCTTAATATTTACCCCTTTACCAGTTTCACCAGCGGCTAGTAGCAAATCAGTTTGTCGACATAAGAAGGCGGGGATTTGCAAGTGGTCTACATATTGGGCCGCCAGGGCTGCTTCTTGACTTTCGTGGATATCGGTAATCGTTTCTACCTGGAGTTCTTTTCCAATGGCTTGTAAAATCTCCAAAGCTTCGATATCTCCAATTCCCGTAAAGGAATCCAAGCGCGAGCGATTCGCCTTGCGGTAACTACCTTTAAAGATGTAGTGGATGCCAAGATCATCGCAAATGCCTTTTACTTCACGAGCGATGGCAAAGGCCAAATCGCGATCTTCAATGGCACAAGGACCGGCAATTAGGGTAAACTTCATTTCTTACGTGCTTTATCACCAAGGTAGCCAGAGTGGTGGCGCTTGGCGTATTCTTCTTTGCTAAAACCAATTCGCTCCATTAATAGGGTAACTAACACATCACCTACCACGGTCATTACGGTGGTAGAGGTAGTAGGGGTTAGGCCTAATGGACAAATCTCTGCAGGATTTCCGGTTAATAATACTACATCCGAAAATTCGGCTAAGGACCCATCTGGGTGACCAGTTAGCCCGATGATTTTCATCTCCGGATGCAGATTTTTCACCAAATACTCCAATTCGATAATCTCGCGGGTTTTCCCTGAGTTTGATATTAAAAGCATTACATCATTCTCTTGTACCATGCCTAAATCACCATGTTGCGATTCGCTAGGATGCAAGAAAATAGCTGGGGTTCCGGTAGAACTTAAAGTAGTGGCAATGTTCAAACCGATTTGACCGGCTTTACCCATACCCGATACTACTACCTTGCCTTTTTTCTGATGTACTTGTTCGTAAATGAGATCTATAGCCCCTTCAATAACTCCGTCGATGGGAATGTTTTGAATGGCTTCAATTTCCTTATTTATAAGGGATTGGATTTTATTTGTAAGCGTCATATAGCAATTATACCAAAAGTTTTCCGTCGCGCATTTCAATCAGGCGATCTGCCGTTTCTGCTAAGGCACGGTTATGCGTAATCACCACGAAGCTGCTGCCAAACTCCTGGCGAATACGGTCAAATAATTTGTGAATTTCCTCTGCATTATGGCTATCGAGGTTCCCAGTAGGCTCATCGGCCAACACCAAATCCGGGCGATTCATTAAGGCTCGGGCCACCGCTACTCTTTGCTGTTCACCACCCGAAAGGGCAGAGGGCTTATGCGACATCCGATCTTTGAGTCCCATAAAATCGAGCAATTCGGCGGCTTGTTGCAGGCATTTTTGTTTGGCCTTACGGCTGATTAGTCCTGGGATTGCCACGTTTTCCAATGCGGTGAATTCCGGCAATAAATGATGAAACTGAAAAATGAAGCCTAAATGCTGATTTCGAAATTGGCTCATCTTTCCGGCTCCCAGTCGACTAATTTCCTGATCCCCAAAATAGATTTTACCCGAATCTGCGGCTTCTAGGGTGCCTAAAATTTGCAATAGGGTGGTTTTACCCGCTCCACTGGCTCCCATAATAGATACCACCTCACCGGATTGGATTTCCAGATCTACTCCTTTTAAGACTTCAAGCTGTCCGTAGGACTTATGAATATTCTGTGCGCGTATGATCATTTCCCTTGCAATTGATTGCGGGTTTGGTGATAGTCGAGGAAATATGCCAATCTAATCGACAGGTTATTCTGAACTGGCGAATCGAAGGCATTATTCAAATTTTGAAGATAGTTGTTGTTGATGTCATCCCCAAGATTGGAGAGGGCTACCCGATATAATATCACCATTTCGGAGGCAGGAGCAAACCACCAACTGAAACGAAGATCCAGATTTAAGGTGTTGAAATAGAGGTTGTAATCATCACTACCTTCACGAAGGCTTAAACTACCATTTGCATTAAGTTTATAGTAGTCCTGATAATCTACCCGACTCCAAAATTGACGTAATCTTAAGCCTAAAGAGGCCTTTGGATTGAAGGCATATCGACCATCGATTAGAGCGATTATATTCTTTACATCCCGAGAGCCGAAAACAGGACCTTCTGATCCAAAGGAGGCAAAGCCACGATCATTGTAAAACAAATCGAAGGTAACTTGGGGAATAATAAAGAAGTGGTCGCCCAAGCGAATGCGAGGTTCGATATTGATATTATAATAATCGCGATCCCAATTCGGAGTGCGGTCGTAACCTAAATCCAAATCGAGGGCAAAGGGTTTTCGGTAATCAGTGGAAATAAAAAATACAGTAGAATAATTATAAGGCTTATAGAAGTAGGAGCCCGGAAGCCGGGGCTCGAAATAATCATAAGATTCTATAGGCTTTAAACGCAGACGAACACCCGTTCCGGTGAAATCTCTTAAGAGGAAAAAGGTGTTTAAACCCAAATAGAATTCTTCAAAGCGTTGACTATCATAAAGCTGAGAATAAACTGAGAAGAGGGTGTAGGAGGTACGGTTAAATGGCCCTTTAGGTTTAAAGGTGGCATATTCCAATTCATTATAATTCCGAATCTGATTGTTTCGAGCCAGAAAGCCTAAATCATTAGGATCGAAATCATCGCTAATCACATCCTGACGAATGGCCCATCGCCAATTCCCATCTACATCTCCAAAGCGTAAATAATACTGTTCCCCACTTCGGGTGGCATTAGAGCCTTGAAAGCGATCGCTGCGCTTAATTTGAGCATCTACGCGGTATTGTCCGCTTTTAGTATAAACACTGGCTAATAAGGCAGCTACGTTCGCATCAGCATACTCCCCATTTCGCAAGACATTGGTATTGATGAAACTGACACTTGAGTTGCGATTGAATCTTTGGTCCAAGACCAGAATATTGTAATTGGTAAGGGGTTCCAATAATTGCTGACTGCTTTGCCCGGCCGAATCAATAGTGCTGTAATTATTGTCAGTTACGGCATTTAAAAAGCCAATTCCCAGGTTTCCATTGGTCCGTCCTGATATTTTCGTGGCATTTAATAGGCGCGTAAATTCAGTGCGAACCGTAACCTCTGCAGAATCATTACCGCTTAAATCCTGGTTGGTAATATTCTTGGGCGCGCCTCCAATCCTCCTGGAATAAAATAAATCGCCCAGGCTAAAAAGTTCTGTTCCTTCATTAAAGAATTGACGATTTTCTTGAAATTGAATTTCAAAAGGACTAAGGTTTAAGACCTGATTATCAAAGGCTACCTGACCAAAATCCGGGATTAAGGTCGCATCCAAGGTAAAGCTTTCATTGATCCCGTATTTAAGGTCCATACCTGCATTAAAGTCCAGGGTAGTTTTATCCTCAAAATGATCTACATAGGTAGAAGCGTATGGCATCAAGGATAAACGAATGGGGGGATTGATATCGCGAATATTACTCAAGATACCAGCCTGATATTCCCAGCTATAGCCAGAGCCACGATCTATATAGTTCCAGGAATACTCTTCACGTGATCGGCGGATGGAACGGATTACATTAAATCCCCAATCCTTCTTTAATTCGTTGGGAAAGCGCAAGGAGATATAAGGAATCTTCAATTCGCAAACCCAGCCTTCTTCAGTGATTTGGACGGCCGAATACCAAATGGAGTTAAAGGAATAGTCCTCACCATTGGCGGTGGTGCGACTGTCGCCCTGAGTTCCGGCCGAGGTCAGGAAGAAGGTAAAATCGTTTTGACCATCATTAAAAGGATTGATGGCAATGGCTAACCAATCGTGATTTTGGTTGATATCGTCCCGAACCGTTACCTGTTTTAAGATAGAATCAGGTTGAGGATCGAGCATGGTTACGCCAAAATAGATAGCTTCATCGGTATAAAATACCTTTACGGTGGTCTTAAATCCGGCAGGAATAGCCTCCCCGCTACCTGGGGAAAGCATCACAAAATCAGTAGCTTCCGGTGCGTATTGCCAAATAGAATCTTGAAGTGAACCGTCGATTTCAACTTCGGCCTTCGTTTTTAAGGGCTCCAGGCTTTTTTTTTGCGCAGACAGAGCCGAAGTAAGTAGAAGGAAAAAAAGAAGGGCAGAACGCTGCAACATCTTAGAAATTCGGGTGAATTAGTAAATGGCCGCAAAGGTAGATAAAAGGCAATCAAAATTTTCCTGCTAAGACTTTGGATGGTATTTTTGCGGCCATCAGCAAAAAAGCAAATCGATGAATTTACACGAGTATCAAGGAAAAGATATTTTGGCAAGCTACGGAGTACGCGTTCAACGTGGTATTGTAGCAAGCAGCCCTGATGAAGCTGTGGCAGCAGCTCAGAAACTGAGTGAAGAAACCGGAACCTCTTGGTGGGTAGTTAAAGCCCAGATCCATGCCGGTGGCCGTGGTAAAGGCGGTGGCGTTAAATTAGCCAAGTCTTTGGAAGATGTGAAGAGCATCTCTGAGCAAATCTTGGGTATGATGCTGGTTACTCCTCAAACTTCCGCTGAGGGTAAGCTTGTAAATCAGGTGCTTATTGCAGAGGATGTATACTATCCGGGCGAAAGCGAAACTTCTGAAATCTATATGTCTGTATTGTTGAACCGTAATACCGGTCGCAATATGATTATGTATTCTACCGAAGGTGGAATGGATATCGAAGAAGTGGCCGACAAAACTCCAGAGCGCATCTTTACCGAAGAAATCGATCCTAAAGTAGGTTTACAAGGTTTCCAGGCTCGTAAAATTGCCTTTAACTTAGGCTTAAGCGGTGCCGCATTTAAGGAAATGGTAAAATTTGTAAGCAGCTTATATAAAGCTTACGACGGTATTGATGCCAGCCTTTTCGAAATCAACCCGGTATTAAAGACTTCTGACGACAAGATTTTAGCGGTTGACGCTAAAGTAACTTTAGATGATAACGGTTTATTCCGTCATAAAGATTACGCTGAATTACGCGACAAGCGTGAGGAAGACCCTATCGATGTAGAAGCCGGTGAAGCGGGCTTAAACTTCGTAAACCTTGATGGTAACGTAGGATGTATGGTAAACGGTGCCGGCTTGGCCATGGCTACTATGGACATCATTAAAATGGCCGGGGGAAACCCTGCAAACTTCCTGGATGTAGGAGGTACTGCTGATGCCGCAAGGGTGGAAAAAGCCTTCCGTATCATTTTACAAGATGAGAATGTAAAGGCTATCCTGGTAAATATCTTCGGTGGTATCGTGCGTTGCGATCGGGTAGCTCAAGGTATTATCGATGCTTATAAAAACATCGAAGACATTAACATTCCAATCATCGTTCGCTTGCAAGGTACCAATGCTGAAGTAGCGAAAGAAATGATCGATAATTCTGGATTAGAAGTACATTCTGCCATTGCTTTGGCAGAAGCGGCTAGCAAGGTTCAGGAATTGGTAGGATAAGATTATTCGAAAATCATATAAAAGCCGGTTTCCTTTGAAGCCGGCTTTTTTGATTCAAATGATACCTAATGAAGAAAAGACCTGCTCTTAAATACCTCATTTTTAGTCTAGCCGCATTAATCCTGATCATCATCTTCAGGCCGGCACCTCCCATTGATGAAACAGAGGCGCTAATTGAAAGCGGTCGAGTGGAACGTATCTATGAGATAGGAAATGTGGATCTGGCCTTCCAAATGGAAAACGGTGAAACATTTGTTGTGCGAGAAGGAGTGGAGCAAGGATTAAAAGCAGACAGTCTATCTGAACTTTATCTATACAAGGAGCTCACTTTTAAATATCCTGAATATTGGTCGCCTATCAACAGGGATTCAAGTAAAAAGCATGCTTCTCAGGTGCAGTGGGGCAAAGAGATAATCTATACCGAGTTTAAGAAAAAGCCTAAGCCTTAATTCGACTCTTTGCGCTGTACCTTGCGATTGGTGTTGCGCTTGTAAATTTCATCCGGAATCGTAATCGTGGTGGTAGTTGGAGTGTAAATTCCAATGGTAAGGGTAGATACGATCATGTCTTGAGGAGTAGATCGCGTGTAGATTTCATAGTTTAAAGTATCGCCAACCATTTGGTCGATATGGCAACGCTTCACAGGAATGACTCCGAATCCCATAAAATGGTTCTTTTCCGTTACTTCACGAGTTTTATCAACTCGCACACCTTTACCTACACTGTAATGATGACTGAAGCAAGAACTTAAGAGTAAACTACCAAAGATTAGAGCAGCCAGGCTTTTCAATTTCATGGGACTAATTTGGCGCTAAATTAACCGGGGATTGCGTTCGATGCAATATTGAGGTTTTTTAAGATGTCAGATTTTCCTTCAGAGTGGCCTCTCCAAAATCCAATCGCCTTTCCACGAGAGGCAAAAGATCTCAATTGCTGAATTGCTTTTTCCGCATAATCATGGGGATAATGACCTACCTGCTTTAGATAGCCATCCATTAATACCATCAGGATTTCCACGCCTAAATATTCATCCACTAAAAACTTGGTGGCCTCAAAAAGATCCGGCATTTCGCGGGCATTCTCACAGAAATTGACATAGGTAGCCGCCCCATTTACTTTGGTGAGCTGAAATTTTCCTGCTTTTACCAATTCGGCAACTGGAGCTTGTGTTTCCTGCCAAAGCAAATCAATAGCCTCCAATAACTCCAAGAACTGTAAACCCAGTCCGGTGCTTATAAATTCAGGATATAGTTTTTTTACGGATTCGCGGTAATCGAAAACACGACTCATGCTGCTAGCGCTAAAAACGGCCTCCTCTTCAGTCATATAATAATTGAAGAGTAAATCTCTGCCGCGCTCCAATACTTCATCCTGACTTATTTGACTGGCCCACTCCAGGATGATGTTCCGGTGTTGCTGGGCTTTTTTCATAGCGCCAGAATCGGATTTGAAATTCCGATTCCAGGTCAGAGTATTGAGAAATAGCATTCCTGTCGTATTTATATAGCAAATTAACGGATAAATAATTTTATTGTAATGTTATGTTTTATAGGAGTTTGTGTTTTTTTAATAACATTTTTTAATATTTGTGGAAAATTAGGAAGTGGGGGTTTTGAACTTGAGTACAACTAAGAAGAAGCTTTTTCGGTTTGAGGTAGACCTGGAAGAGGACTCCGTTTGGTTTTCGGATTCCTTCTATGCAATGATGAATTTATCTCATTCCCATTCATTTATACTTAATGACTACTGGAGCTTAGTGCATCCTGAGGATCGAGCCAAGGTTCGCAAGATTTTGGAGGTAGGTATGGAGCAAGCTTCAGAAATAGAACTGAAGTATCGTTTGCTAACCAGTTATGGTAAAACCATACACGTTTATAATGAAAGTAGTTTCAGCACTAATGCCTTAGGTAAAGTGGTGGGCATGCGCGGTTTGGTCATGGACATCAGTCCTTACGTAAATGTGCAAAGTCGCATTGATGAAATGCAGGATCTTCTGGAAATGAAAGATCAGGCCATAGCCATGATAGCTCATGATCTTCGCAATCCCATTTCTCAGGTTGATGGTATTTTAAGACTATTAAAAGCCGAATTGCAGAAGGAGGAAAATACAGCTTTGGTTGATATGGGTTTTGATGCCATCAATCATGCTTATACTATTCTGGCCGAACTCAATGAAGCTACTCGAAATAAGGTGGCTGGTAAAAGCATTGAAAAGGCTAATTTTCTCTTAGCACCATTATTGCAAAAAGTGGGAGAGGCCTTTAAAATTCGATTGGGGGAAAAAGGCATTGACTTACATATTGACGCTCCGGATGATTTAATGGTTATAGCCAATGAAAACAAGCTATTCCGAGCGGTTGAGAATCTAATATCTAATGCCATAAAGTTTTCTAAAGAGGGAAAAACAATCCAATTAACCGGTCGTGACGAAAAGGACTGCTTTTGTATAGCGGTTGAAGATCAGGGGATTGGTATGCCAGAGTCCATTCGCAAACGCCTTTTTCAAGGGATGAATAAAGATATTCGCCGGGTGGGTACCGCAGGTGAAAGTTCCATTGGTATTGGCCTCAGCATTGTGAAAGGTGTTGTGGATTTACATCAAGGTAAAATTCGGGTAGAGAGTGAAGAAGGTAAAGGGTCCTGTTTTACCATTTGCATTCCTAAGCCCTAAAACCGGTAGTGTAATTTTTGCATGCCATTTGAATAGGAATGAGCATTGACCAGATGAAGCTTATGCTGTTTTTCTTGTTTTAGAAAAAGAGGCTGACCATCCCCCAGAAGGATTGGGACCATAAACCAGATTAATTCATCTATCGCATTTAATTCGATGAATGACTGAATTAGTTGAGCGCCTCCTTCTAGAAAGACATGTTGAGCACCTTCATTTTCCAATTCTTGTAGGAGTCTACTTATGGATTGATTCCATACTTCAATATTTCCAGGTAGGGCTATTTGTTTGCTGCTTAATACGATATGTCGTTTTTCTGGATGTGGAATTTCGATTCCTTGAGTTTTAACCCACTCATAAGTTTTTCTTCCGGTAATTACAGTGTCTATAGAGTTGATAAAATCGTAATAACCATAATCTTCACCTTCCACCTGCATTGGGTTTAAAAAGGAGAGGTCATCATTGGGGCCGGCAATGTATCCATCTACCGAGCTGGCTATATAGAGGCTTACTTTCATATTCCTAAAGCTAGCATTCTTATTTTGATCTGGCGGCGAAAAATGCATTCTCTATAAAGAAAAAGCCCATCCTTTTAAGATGGGCTTGCTGGGTTGATTCATTAAGAATCAAGGAGAATTATAAGCTCGGAAGCTTTGGTTTTTCCTTTGGTTTATCAAGGAAGTAAGAGAGGCCAAGATGTGCCTGGAAGTACCAATCGTTTAGACCATCCGTAGATCGGAAGGTGTTTTCGCGAGGTAGTTTCACTTCTTTAGTGATACCATATAATTCGCGATCGCTTAGATCACCTATTTGCTGATTGGCGCGCATTGCTTCAATATCGCCACCATACCATAAACCAGGGCCAAAGTCATCCAAATAGTCAGTCGAGGTGTAAACTGCTTTAACTTCCCCTTTTAAGCTAAAGTTTCGGAAGAGCCAGGTGGTACTAAAACTCAATCCTGTAGATACGGCAATTTGAGAATAGGGTTTAGCACCAGGTAAGAAGTTTTGACCTTCAGAACCCAGATCTCTTAGATTGTATCGATTATCTCGAATTCTAGCCAGATAAGAGAGGTAATTTTCATCAGGTAGTTGTTCGGTATAAATGGTCCGATAAGGGGTAAAGTGGAAGGCGCCTATGGATAGTCCCAAACTTGGGATCAACTTAGAACCTTGATTGGGTTTTAATTGATATTGCCGTAAATGCCAAATTCCCTCGAATTCCAAGCTTCGAATTTGGGTTATGAAACTTATCGGGAAGGCGTTTTTCGACATTTCTACTTCTTGATATTCATCATTGTAACCCACTAATGGAGCGGTACCTGAGAAAAAGCCAACTGAGCTTAGATCATGCATAGAAATGGTGGTGTGGTAGAAAGAAGCCTTCGCTGCAAAGCGTGTATTAAAGTTATATTGTGCATAGGCACCAAAGCTCCAATCAATGGTAGAAGGGATATAAACCAAATCCTCTACCAACTCAAATTTGGGTTTAATATCCCCGGCGCCATACATTCCGCCACCGCCCCAAACACCAACTTCCCAGCGATTTACCGGGGTGGTGCCTTTGGTGAAGAAATTGTGAACCCGATTTCCCAAATTGGCTAAAGCTGTATTTTCTTCAGCCACTGTGGTGTCCATATCTTCTTCCTC
Organism: Flavobacteriales bacterium UBA7878; assembly: GCA_002501205.1. Lineage (GTDB taxonomy): Bacteria > Bacteroidota > Bacteroidia > Flavobacteriales > Schleiferiaceae > Croceimicrobium. The sequence goes on along the minus strand of DLRW01000089.1, from coordinate 11,669 downwards.
GGCATAGACTGGTAAATCTTCTTTTTCATTGCTGTCTAAAACTTCAGATACATCAGGCTTAGGTAGTATGATACGGTAACCATCGGCCAATTCTAAGAATTTAGCTGGCCCTTCGGTGTAGATTACCCAGCTGTGATCCTTTTGGCGAATCAGTTCATATTCGAGTGAATTCTCTGCTTCATCCAAAAGGGTGAACATCAAGTTTTTCTGACCCACATTGGCAATTTGCATTTGGATGCTGTCTTGCACATGTTTTAGAATTTTAAAGTCAGTGGCCTCCTTGGTTTCGAGAGGACGAAGCTCTATAACCTCTAATTGGGCTAAGCGATGGTCTACGCGATGATCGAGGATGCTCACTTCCTTAGTTTCGGCAGCTAGAGACTTAATTTTTAATTCCTGTTCAAAATTGCCTCCGACAGAAATCAGGTAATCGTCTTCTTCGAAGCGGTTTCGATCGAAGATAAAGGTTCCAATTTCCTGAGGTTGAAGCTCTTCAGGATAGAGGTCAAAGTGAACCAAGGCTTGTTCCGGACCTTCAAAGTAATTGTCGCGAAAATGGATTTGGTCAAAATCATAGTTCACCAATGGAGAGCCGTAGGCTTCGACAACCATGCCGGAGCGATTATTGACAAAGAGCAGGTCTTTTACCTTGAGGTCGATGCTTCGTCCCCATCTACGGTCGATATAAGGATCGCCTAAGTACAATACCGGCTCACCACTGGTGCTCCCCTGAAAATGAAGTTGTTCTAAAATGACTTCCTTTCGATACCAAAAGGGATCAAAACGCAAAGCTTGGGTCAGGTCTTCGAATTCAACATTTCGAATCTTAACCGCCGCATCGGCGCTTTGAGCCTGGATTTGAATTCCCACCCCTGGGTTTTCAGGGTCACTATTAATAATACGGATGGGCTTTTCAGCACTTCCTTCTAAACATAAGGACCCTTCTATAAGGAGCAGTACGCCGGGTCCTAATTCGATTACAGAGCCGGCATAGGCCTCCAGGCTCTGACCTTCCTTAAAGAAGGTGTTTTTCTCAAAGCGTAGCGTGTCTGAGGCCGCATGCGCTGTGCTGCCAGCTCCGGTGAGGCCGATGGCAAGCAGCAATGAGTAGATTTTACTTTTCATGAGTTATTACATTAATGATGAGTCGATCACTGATTTTCATCTCGCCATCGGGACTTTGGATCAGCACTTCTTCTATTTCGATATAAGAGAGGCCCTTTACATCAGTAGCCTCTAAAATGAGTTTATGGGGACTGCTTACCGTCTTCTCTCCAAAAGAGCCATACAGTTTAGCTTTAACCTCCTTAATGTCTAATTGAGGGGCTTCATCCTGACCAGGGAATAATACCTTAAGGTCAATCTCAGGCCTTTGCAATAAGCGAGTTCTGGAGATTTGGTTTTGGGATATCCCACTGGCATAAACCAAAGGAGCGGGTAGTGGATGGATGTATACCGAATCTTCAAATGCCAAAGCCTGAAGTTTCGGGTCCATGCCTTTTATATAGCACCAACCTGATCTGGAGGGCTGTACTCTCAGCTTATTACCTTGTGCGTGGATGGTGCGTCCGGGCATGCAAGTGCAGCTGTAATTCAATTGACTTTGCCAGTCTTCCAACGGTAAGTAGAAGGGAAGGCCAGAATAATAGGCTTCCGGTGCATTATAAGTCTTAGAGCTAAAATTCCCAGGTAATACCTCAAACTGAAAACTACGCTGTTCGCGACCTAATTGAAATTCCAATTTATAGAAACCGGTGTCTAAGGCAACGAAAACCAGACTGTCTTTTTCCCAGTCATAGTTTTGAGCTTTTCCCTTTCCTACCGTGAGCTCCAGTTTAGGACGAACATCACCTTCGTAGACAAAATAGGCGGTATCGCCAATATGCAGCTCGTCGATATTATAAGCTAAAACCAATTCCGGACTATCGCCATTGCCGGCAGGTTCCACTTTAAGATCGCCCTGTAAGAGGTTGAGTTTTAAAAGTAGATCTGCCATTTGTAATTGTACCACGGTGGCCGGTACATGAGAGAACTTCCAACTAGTCCAGGTCTGATGGCTCTTGGCTTCCAAACCATGATCCAGATCGCTTTGAAATAGCTTTAAGTAGGCTATTCGAGTTGGATTGTCTTCCGGCAATTGGTTTACACTATCATCCAAAGATTGCAGGGCTAAAAAGAGTTCTTCACCCTTTTTGCCTTCCAGAAAAAATTGGTCGGTTTGGGCATAGTTTTCGGGATTCAATAAATCACCCGTTAGAGGATCAGATCCGGCAAAAGCCATAAACTCACTTTCTATGGTCTTAATGCGGTTTTTTAGTCCTTCGATATTATCACCTTCTTTAGATTCAGAATCGAAGCTTAATAAGGTAGTCCTCAAATTGGGATTTACTCGTAACCAGCCGATCGGAATCTGAATAATAGAAAGGGAAATGAACAGCAGGTAAAGGATACTGATCAAACGAAACCGAAGGTTCTTGGATTTTTTGATACGTATATACTTTGCCATTATTTCATTTTAAGGATGGCTCGGCCATCGCGATAGCTATGCCCGTTTTTGCCAATTACTTTGATATTCTCAAAAGCCATAATGCTGCCTTCCGGAGCTCGGCGGATAGCGTCTTTCAATTCACTTCGCAGGAAGCGTGTGGCATTGTGAAATACTTGATCCCGACTACCAGGGCTTTTAATGCGCAATTTGAAATTAACCACCTGCCAAAAAGGATTGCTTGCTTCCAAATAGGCTAATTGATTCAGTCCGTTTTCCTTGCCGGCAATATCCATAAGTGCAACATCAATGGTGTTTACGTCTTTGGCATATAGGTTAAGGGAGTCCACCTTTTTGTCGTCCAGTTTCATGAAGACCGCAAAGGCACCAGCATTGTAAGGGGTGATTTTCAAGAGACCATTCTCATAGCTTAAATCCGCATGCTCCGAAACAAAACTTAATTCGCCCTCAGGCAAGTACTGCGGGTTTAATTGCAAAATTTGAGTTTCTCCAACCTGAGTGAGGTAGGAGGAGCCCTGGCGATTGAGTCTGATACCTGGCTTGGTTACCTTGAAGTTATGGAAGAAACGTTCTTCATCAAGATATAGGTCCACCACATAATTTCCAGGAGCTTCCGGTAGGTATTCAAAATGATGAAATCCTGAATCTACCTGAGAAGGAGCAAGGTCCTGACCATTGATTAGCACCTTCAAATTCTGAATGCTATCCGGTAAGCGAACCTTAAAGAGGAGCTTTTCACCTTTGGAAAGGGTCTTCTTAAAGTTTTGGATCAGATCTAATTGATCCGCTTCACTTACTTCCTGTTTGAGTAATTCGATTTTCTCGCCTTTCAGAGCTTCGATACTGTGGATGAGAATTACGGTTTCCAAATGATTAATCACCGATTCGATAACGGCATTCGGCGTTTCCTTAAAGAAGAAATCGCGCGCCTGTACTTCTTGATCGGCAAAATCTTTAGGACTGAGTAATTCGGCACTTAGATCCGAACCGCCAAAATCCAGATAAGCCTGGTTGAAGTTTTCGAGGGTTTCCTGAAAACGGGTGCCATAGCTACCTTGAATGATTTCGTTGGTCGCAAAAAGGTTCTCCTTAAGCTTCTCACCAGCAATGTGATTAGTATTGCGATAGTCATAATAACCCGCGCGGATTTCCTCTAGCTTTTGTAAACTGGATAGCGTTTGCGCCTTGAGATTTTGACTCTTGGAGTCGCCTTCCGGCAATTCTTCAAGTTGAGTTCTCAATTTTTCAAGAACCACTTCCTGTGCGGGAACCAGGTTTTCATAATGATCCAAAAACTTACCCGGACTGGATAAGAAGAGGAATAATATGAAGACCAGGTACAAGAAGCTCAGTTTCTTGAAGATCAGGTTCTTCGCTTTCGATATTTTAATGGTATTCGCCATTGTGTAGCGCTATTCAGACTAGGATTCCAATACCCGGTCGTACTTATCATTGATGCTGCGCAAATTGGCGTTGTAATGGTCCATCAAATGGATGTAATCTTCCATTTGATTTTGCATGGCCACAGAGCTTTGAGCTGATGCTTCCATATTGGCGCGGATATCACGAATGCTAAGGGATAGATTGTGAATCTCGCTACTCATGTTTTCCATACTGGCATTAAAGAGCTGCATCGCTTCTCCATAGTTCCCGGCGCTGCCATTCATTGGCTGACCTTGACCATTAAGTTGAGGGAAGACATTTTCCCATTGGTATTCTTTTTCTTCTTCCTTACGCTCGAAAGCGGAGATAAGGAATACAACAGCTTCAATACTTAATCCAACGATAAAGAGCTCATTGGCAAAGGACCAGCCTAGGAATTTAAACATGGCACCTACCAATACGATGGCGGCACCAAAGCCATAGATAAAGGTGATGCTGTCGAGCTTTCCTTTTTTAGCCTCCTTGGCTTTTTTCACGCTGGTATGACCATTACTGATTTGATGAGCATTGCCATTGCGCATTTCTCGTTTTCCATTTCTTTCCGAATAGCCATTGCGATAGCCATTTGTTCTTCCGTTTCGAGTTGTGGTTTCTTGACTTTGCATGTTTAGTTGTTTTTTAGAAAGTGGTCTTGAAAATGATTCCAGCTGGCCTGGCTGCTGGCCAAACTGCGATTTACACTGCGGCGGTTGATCAGCACAAAGGCGATGATCAGTACCAGAAAGGCAATTCCGGCCGCTAGTAATTGATAATTGATTTGACCAGCCAGTTGCGCCTCTAATTTGGCTGCCACTCGGTTTTGGTCTTCAAACTGCTCCTGGAATTGATCCAGTGCCAGATTCAAGGCTCTTTCCGTTTGCACTTGTTGTGCCTGGAAATTTTCCATTTGACTCTGGTTTTCGGCGATTTGACTGGCAACCTTTTGATTGAGAGAATCGCTATTGCTTTCCATTCGAATCATTTCCAGTTGCAAGGCCTGGGTTTCGCGTAAAACCTGATTCTGAGTTTGCATCACATTGCTGATGCGGCTTTCCATGATCCGGATGTCCTGTTGCAGTCGATTGAGCCGTAGTGAATCGTTCTCTGCATGCAGGAAAGGAGGGATCATTAAAAGAATGACTAAAGTTTTCCTTACTGTCATGGGGAGTTTATGATTGGTTAGGATATCTCCAAATGTAGAATTAACAATGACTTGTTGAAAACCTTAAAGTAAAAATTTGATATGCAAAATATTCTAAAATTGAATACCGCAAAACCTTGATATAAAAAGGATATGGTGTTTTTGTGTAAAAAACGACAATTGTATAAAATAAAAATTGATACTCATTTTTTCGCCTTTTTTGGACTGGGAGGTACCTAATTTAGGTGCTCCGGATATGGAGTCATGGAAGACTTGGACAAGGCAATCAGGTAGGTGTTTTAACTCCTGGAATCGGATGAAAAGGAGGCGAGAAAGAAAGGCTAGGTTTAAATAGAGTTTAGCTTAATTAGGGTAGTTGGGGTTGTTGTATGCCGAATCATTTACCCCTGAGTGGCTTAATAAGGCTATTCCTTTTTTTTAGCTTGATCAATAAAAAAAAGCCTGAGTGTTTCGAGGCTCGAAATTTCAGTAATTACGGTTCTATATTGACCAAATCCACAACCAAGCATCACCAATCTCCTCATCTTGAACTGTTTTGATATGCCGAAAGCCATTCTTCTCCAGAATATGGGTAGATGCATTGTTCTCTGGGGCGGTTTTAGCGCTAATAACAATATTGGGATTTTCTTTTTTGGCGATGGAAATCAATTCTTTACAGGCGAAGGAAGCAATGCCTTGACCTTCAAAAGCCTTAAATGTCCAGTAGGCAATTTCCACTTGTCCATTTACTGGTTTTCCGGTAAAACTTCCGGTGCCCAGGACTTGCTGATCCTTAATAATCAAATAAGCCACCCATGGAAAATCATATCCCATTTTGGGATAGTACTCATCGTAAATTTCCAGGAGCTGCTGACTTTCATCAGACTGGAAGATTTCCTCTTCCTTGCTTTCATGGGGTAGAAGGGCTCTAAGGATCAAGGCTATTCGGCTTTATTAGAGAACAAACCTATTGATATCATCAATACCTTAAAATTATAAGTGATAGAATTGCTCATTCAAAGTCTGTTTAAAAGAAAATCGGCCTGAACCTAAGCTCAGACCGATCCGGAAATACCTTATTAAGATTTAGCTAGCCATTTTAGTATGGCTTCATTCAATTCCTCTGGTTTTTCTTGGGGTATCCAATGACCGCAATCCAGGCTAAGCACCTCTAAATTCGGGGCAAAGTTGGCCAGGCTTTCAGACTTTGGAATACTATCTCTTTCGCCGTAGACCATTAAAGTAGGATGCTCAATTCGGGCTTCTATGTCTGCCATTAAATGCCAGTTCCTATCCAGGTTTCGATACCAATTAATGGCGCCCCTAAAACCCGATTTTTGGAAAGCGGATACAAAGACCTTTAATTCTTCTTCATTGAGTATAGGATCGCCTGCTGCCATTTCTGCTCCAGCTAATTGGATCATCAACATTCCCGGTGCCGGTGGAGCAGGAGGGAGATTCTTCCGAAAAAGGTTGGAGATAAATTGTGCGGTATTGGCCTCCAAAATAGCATCGGCCACTCCAGGCTTGCGATTGAAGTGCACAAAATAGAAGTCCTCTCCAAAGAATTCTTCCATCATTTCTAGCCAAGGCTTGCTGCCTCGCTCCTGATAGGGTAGAGCTAGGTTAATGACTTTAGTTACGCGCTTTGGATGCAGGAGGACCAAATTCCACACCACATTAGCGCCCCAATCATGGCCCATGAAAACAGCACTTTCGTATTGATAATAGTCAAGTAGGGAAACCATATCCTCGCAAAGCTTGATGATATCAAAAGCTTCAACATTCTCTGGGCAAGAAGAATTCCCATAACCTCTTTGGTTGGGGACGATCACGTGAAAACCTGCCTTAACCAAAGCTGGAATTTGGAAGCGCCAGGAATAAGCATGCTCGGGGAAGCCATGGCAGAGAACGATGGGATTACCGGCATTTTCGGTACCCGCTTCAAAGACTTCTAATTCAATCCCATTTAATGGAATTAGCTGAGGCTGAGGAAAAGTAGAAGAGGAGATGCTAGACTGATTGACTTGTGACATGTTTTTAGATTTGAATTGGCAGCAAACCTAATGGGGCAGTGTGACAGCCCTATGTCAAGGGTAGGGATGGTTTATTGATTTTTATCAAAAAACTCCTGCAAAGTCATATTATGGGCTTCAAACTTTTCATTGCTCAAGTCGAGCTTTTGAATTCGGTCTAAACGGAAAAAACGGAATTCTTTACGGAGTCGACAATAAGCGATCAGGTACCAATTTTCGCTGCTGACCAAGGCAAAAGGTTCTATTTGTCTATGGCTAGCTTGCTCTTCTTTGTTTTGATAATCGATATTCAGGACCAGGTGATTGGTAAGCGCGTATTGAATATCGGAGAGGTTGGCACTGTTGCGTTCCAAATCCTTGATTTCATTATACTGGGTGCGCTGAGTTAAAATTTGAGCTTTGTCCTTCTCCGCATATCTAAGGATGGCCTTCACCTTATCAATGGCTTGGGAATAGTCTTTTATAAAGGAGGCGTCTTTGTTTTTTAGCACCAGTTGTTCGGCTAGGATCAAGGCATTGGCCTCTTTTTCACTAAACATCACCGGAGCTAGCTTATAACCTTCCATCAGGCTGTAGCCTTTGCCTTCTTCTGTAAAAATGGGTACGCCCGCATTTTCAAGCGCCTTAAGATCACGATAAATGGTGCGCTTGCTAACCTGAAATTTTTTGGCTAGTTCCGTGGCGGTTACTATTCGTTTGGTTTGAATTTGAATGAGAATAGCGCTTAGGCGGGATAATCGGCTGATTTCTGGGGAATCCATTTTCATTAAAAATAGGGTTCTAAATTAATGGTCCGTATTAAAAGAAATCGATGTAGATCCGCATATAAAAAAAGTCCTCGTATTGCTACGAAGACTTTCAGTGCCCAGAACAGGACTTGAACCTGCACGACCATAAGGCCACCACCCCCTCAAGATGGCGT
>DLRW01000089.1:3185-3316 GCA_002501205.1 Flavobacteriales bacterium UBA7878 | reverse complement strand
TACCAATTCCACCACCTGGGCAAAGGGTTTAGATTTGCATTTCAAATCTAAAAAAAAAAGCTTCGTTTTACCGAAGCTCCTGGTGACTCAGCAGGGGCTCGAACCCTGGACCCTCTCCTTAAAAGGGAGAT
>DLRW01000089.1:0-2857 GCA_002501205.1 Flavobacteriales bacterium UBA7878 | reverse complement strand
TGCTCTACCAACTGAGCTACTGAGTCGTTTATACCCCTTTTCGTTTGGGGCTGCAAATATAGCGTCAATCTTTTGTTTTGACCAAGCCTAAAAAGGAAAAAATTATGAAGAAATTTCAATGTCTCTATTTTGCGCATCGCATTCCCTTTATTCGCAGTAATTTAGCTCCATGAAAATTTCTTTGCTCGGATATATGGGATCAGGCAAATCAAGCCTGGCAAAGCTTCTGGCGGCGCATTTAGATTTACCACTACTTGATTTGGACCATTTAATTGAGGAGGATTGCGGGCAGTCGGTTTCGGAGCTCATCTTCAATAAAGGAGAGCTTTTTTTCCGTCAAAAGGAGCGTGAAATCCTAGTCGATACTTTACAAAAGCCTGATTTTGTGTTGGCTTTGGGAGGAGGGACGCCTTGTTATTACGATAATATGGATCAAATCAATCGTTCCAGTATCAGCATTTACTTAGAGCGATCCATCCAGGATTTGTACGATGTTTTGGCAAAAGACCGGAGGGAACGTCCCTTAATTGCGCATCTGGCCGACCAAGATCTCAAAGAATTCATCGCGAAGCATCTCTTTGAGCGACGCGAATTTTACGAAAAAGCTATTTTCAAGATTAGTCAAAAACAAAAGGACGAGGAAGAACGTCTACACAGTATTCTGAATTACCTTAAATGAAAGAAGAATTAGCTATTCTGAAACGCATTCTCGCCGAAAGGCGTAGTATAAAACCCGAAGACTACAGCGGGGAATTGATCGATGATCATTTTGTTAAACTCATTTTAGAACAAGCCAATTGGGCGCCTACCCACGGTTATACAGAACCTTGGCGCTTTGTGGTCTATAAAGGGGAAGCTTTGAATCGCTTGGGACAATTTTTGGCCACCTACGATCAAGCGGATCCTGAAGCCGAAGGATTTAATCAAATTCGCTTCGATCGCAAGGCTAATCGACCTACAATGGCTTCCCATGTGATTGGCATTGCTATGAAAAGCGGTACCAATCCAAAAATTCCGGAAATAGAAGAAGTAGCCGCTGTGGCCATGGCGGTGCAAAATATGTGGCTTATGACCCACACCTTGGGCTTGGGTTCCTATTGGAGTACCGGCGAAGTGGCCTTTAGCGAGGCTCTACGCGATTTTATGGGCTTCGATGAAGATCATAAAGCAATGGGACTCTTTTACCTTGGGAAACCGACTAAAGAGAATCCTAAAGGACGACGTATCTCAGAAATTGAATCTAAGGTTCGCTGGGAAGATTAATTGTAAAGTACAGCTGCCTCGGCCTCTAATTTGGCCTGGGTGGCTTTAACTTTTGCTTCCAGTTGAAATTGCTTAACCAGGCTATCGATATACTTTAGCTCCCGGGAATTCACCAAAAACAGGGAGCTTTCTCCATTGCGGAACTTGATATTTTCTGCCTCTAGCAAGCGAGCATAATTGGCACGCATCTTTTGGGCATTATTCAATTGCTGAATAAGGAGACTAAGTTCGGCACTTAAGGCTTCCACTTTATTTTGAATCTGAATCTGTTTTAAATCCAGGTCCAGTTCGGTTTCCTGGATCTTTAGTTTTGACTTCAGTACTTCACCGCGACCCTTGCGAATAAAGAGCGGGAAGCTGGCCTTAAGTCCCCAAGCGTAGTTGTTTGTAGAATACTGACTAAAGAAATCATTCTGAGTAGGGGCGTTCAAGAACTTATAATGCACCGTTAAATCCGGTTTTAAAATTTCCTGATTCAATCGCTTGTCAATTTCCAATCCTTCGATTTTCAGGGCATAGGCCTGCAAGGCAGGATGCTTTTGATACCAATCTGCTGGTAAAGGATTGGCAATTTGGCCCAATTCAAACTGCGGATAGCTCTTTGTACTTAACTCCAATGGTATACGACCCTCCAACCATAAGAAGGTATTAAGATGATTGCGAGTCTGGATAATTTGCGCTTCAGCCGCCTGTAATTTGATTTGACGATCCTGCACTTGTATTAGAGATTCAAGAGTGTCTATAGCGGGCTTATCCCCGATAAGAGCCGATCTTTTTAAAGCTTCAAAACGAAATTTAGCCATTTTATAAGCTTGCTGATAGGTGTTATACTCCTGATAAGCGGCATACCAGTCCCAATAGGCCTGCAAGGCATTATTCAATAATTCATTTAATGCTAATTGTATTTCGAACTCCGCCGATTCTTCCAATAATCGCGCTTGCTTTAAGCTGGCCCGCCGTTCGTCTAAAAATAGACCTTGACCTAAGGTCCAACTGATATCTCCATACCACAATCCACTAGCCGGAACGGTGTTCTCATTATTGAGATATACCCCTTCATTTAGTTCGTATCCGGCCTTAGCTTTAAATCCAAACCAGGCTGGAATTTCCAAACCTGAATTATGCAAACTGTAATAGAGGTAATCACTATAGCGTTTTTGCTCTACCTCACTAAAAAGCTTAGGGTCGAAAGCACCACTGGCTTTGAGTTTGGCTGCCCTGGCTTGCTCTTCAATTAAGCGGGCTTTTTGCGCCATGGGATGTTGTTCCAAAACGATCACCATTAAACTATCCACCGGAAAAGCAATCGAGTCGGGGCTTTGCGCCGAAAGGCTACCTGAAGCTAAAATCAGGCTAAGCCCAAAAAGAAGGATCTTATTTCTTAGCACTACTTTTGGTTTCTTGGTTTTCAGCTTTGTTTTCCGGGGTGTAGAAATCCGCCGGGAAGCCATTGATTTGACGCCAGATTTCATACCAAATGGGCACATCGTTTAAAAGAGCAAAGGTTTTAGCACCGGCGCCTGGACGAATTCCATCCGGCCATTCAACTCCCTCTGGATCGGGGGCAACGAGCAATCGGTACATACCATTGCTG
>DLRW01000079.1:10185-24015 GCA_002501205.1 Flavobacteriales bacterium UBA7878 | reverse complement strand
ATAAGATTCTATAAGCTCTGTGTAGGTCCAGGCCTCATTAGTATCCTTATCGGGAAGTAGCTGAGCTGATAGGGATCCGGCCCAGCCTATCAACACCCAAAAGAGTGGATTAATCCTCATCAACCTTCTCTTCTTCTACCAAAGTTAGGGCGGTGAGCATTTCGGCCTGTAAGCTCGTATAACTGGCCAAAACATCATTAAAATCACCCAGATACTCGCCGGTAAAAGTGTGTGGTTCAGTTTCGCCATAGGTATGTCCAACTAATTCTCCTTTCTCATCAAAAAGGTAGATATCAGCTAAAAGGCGCAAATTAGCTTTGGCTCCATAAGTGGTTACTTTATCAATCACCAAACGGGCATAGCCAATAGCTAGTAATTCACTTTCTGTGGCCTTGGTTACATTGCGAACGGCAGAACGTAAGCGAGGACTTTCTTCTATAAAAGCCTTCACATCACCATTCTCCAATTCTAAAAACTGCACGGCTTCTTCGCTTAGGTATACGGTAGGGAATTGAGGATTTCCTTCCACCTTTAATAACTCCCGTTCTTCTTTTTGCTTAATACGATCAAAACGCGGCTTTTTGGCCATATCCGCCCCAGCAATAGTATTCAGGTTTAACTGCATTTGTAAACCTTCAGCCAGGGTATTGTAGTAGCGATCACTATTGGTAGCCAAGCTGGCATTGATCTTTTCACTTAAAGCTTCTACCTTTTTATTAAAGGCATCGGCATCACCTGCGGGAACTGTAGGTAATTGCGGAGGCGCAATATAAAACCCGGTTACAACGAGGTTCTTCACATCGGCTGGCGCCTGATAGGTTTGGTAGGCCTTAATGCGCAAGTTGCCACAGCCGTTTAAAAGCAAAGCAAGACTTAAAACACTAAGGGTGCGGAGTATTTTCATGATTGTGATTTTGTGACTCGCACGAAGATAATGCGCATAAAGCCACCGGCACAAATTCTAGGAAACCTTCTTGTCAATCAATGCTCCTTTCTTCATGAAATAGCGCAACGACACCAAAGATATCAGCAAGGCAGCCAGCCAGGCAGCGCTTTCCATGGAATCATCAAAGAGCAAGGACCCTAAAGCAAATAAGGCGGAATACACTAAAACCACTCCGGATAACCAGGCGCCAAATAAAGCCCCGCTAGCCTGATGTTTCTGCCCCTTCTTGCGATAGGGTTTCCAAAATCCTGAAGGACGAATACGCGCGTAGAAATTCTCTAAAACCTTGGCATCCGTGGGTTTACTTATAAAGGTTACCAATACCCAAACCACTGTTGTAAAGACCACAGTAGCTATAAAATCTCCATTTTGATGATAGAAAGATTCCGGTAAATAAGCTTTCAGAGGGAACTTTAATAAGGCCCAGGCTAAAAGTGGGGCCAAGGTTGCACTCAATTCACTCCAGGCATTAATCCGCCACCAGTACCAGCGTAAAATCAATACCATCCCTAAACCAGCACCCGAAGCGATCAAGAAACTGGCTGCCTCATCGATCATGCCAATTTGGGCAGTAGAATACATGGCGACCAACATGATCAACAAGGTGATTATTCGACCGGCCAGGACATAGTGCTGATCTGTAGCTTCTGGCTTAAAAAAGCGACGGTATAAATCATTGGTCAAATAACTGGACCCCCAATTTAACTGGGTGGAAATGGTACTCATATAGGCCGATAAAAAGCCTACGAATAGCAAACCTTTTAAACCAGAGGGCAAGAAATCCCGCATGGCAAAAACAAAGCCTTTACGAGACTCTTCGAGAGGTAAATCAGGGTAAAGGATTAAAGCGGCCAGGCCGACAATGATCCAGGGCCAGGGTCGTAAACAATAATGTGCAATTTGAAAGAACAAACTCGAATACACGGCATGCTCCTCATTCTTGGCGCTCATCATTCTTTGTGAAATATAACCCCCGCCGCCAGGCTCATTGCCAGGATACCAACTCGCCCACCACTGTAAAACAATGTAGGAGAAAAAGGCACCAGCCGATAAGGAAAAGGTACCCACAGCCAAATCGCTACCACTGCCAATCTGCGGGAAGAAATCCAAACGCCAGGCCGGTAATTGATTCTTAATTCCGTTAAGCCCTCCAACTTCGGGGAGATTTAAAACAATAATAGCCAGGATAATACTGCCCGACATGGCAATAATAAACTGTACAAAATCGGTAATGGCAATACCCAATAATCCTGCTATAGATGAGTAAACCGCCACCAGGGCCATAGCGGCCATACAGAACCAAAATGCCTCCTGAGCCGGGATTTCAAAAAACACTTCCAGGATAGAAATGAGGGCGGCATTTACCCAGCCAATAATCACCACATTCATAAAGAGGCCCAGGTAAACCGAACGAAGACCACGCAAAAAAACGGCTACCGGTCCGGAATAACGCAATTCCAATAATTCCAATTCAGTGATAATCTCTGCTCTTCGCCACAAGCGCGCAAAGAAAAAAGTGGTGAGCATGCCACCAATGGCCATATTCCACCACAGCCAATTGCCCGAAATTCCGTGCTGAGCAATTTTCTCAGTAACCCATAAAGGAGTATCTGCCGCGAAAGTGGTAGCTACCATAGAAACCCCAGCGATATACCAGGGTAATTTCCTACCGCCTAAAAAGAAGCCCGCTAATCCGCCCTCTGCCTTTCCACGGAAATACAGACCTAAGAAAACAAAGAGCAACATAAAGAAGCCTACTACCCACCAATCGAGCGTACTAAGATGTGTCATGTTTGGAATTGATTGCCGAATCTAAGGATTATTGCGAGACACTTTTAGATGGAAAAGGCCGAGATATCCCCAAACTTAATCAACAGAAAAAGGGGGATTTTAAATTTCGATTATCCTTTACCTTTGAAGAAAATTCCCAAGAGAACATGAAGAAATTAGGATTACTGGGCTTACTTGCCTTAGTAGCTTGTCAAAATAATTCAGAAAGCAAGGAAAGTGAGGCTACTGCCAACGCTAAAAGTTACCCCCATTACGAGCAAATGGAGGTTGAATTGAATGATCAGGTAGTTTATGGTGTGATTGTACAAGATTCTGCCGGTGCTAAGATCAACCGTGGTTATGCCATTACTTTCAAATTACGAGACAAGGTTTGGTACGATACCGTTTTCCTGGAAATGTCGACTGGTGAAGCAGCGCAGAGCGAATCTGTTTTTGCCGAAGCGGTGGTAGATGATATGGGAGGTGCCCAATTCGAAGTAACAACTTTCGACGTTCAATAATTTGAAGGATTCCAATTTACAAATCGTCATAAAAACCTTGCCAGGCCTGGAGCGTGTATTAGCTCGTGAGGTGCGGCAATTAGGTGGACGTGAGGTTCAAGAAGTTCGTCGTGGCATTGTTTGCAAAGGAGATTTAGGCTTTGTTTTTAAGTGCAATCTCTGGCTGCGCACAGCCCTGCGAGTTTTAGTTCAATTAGATCGTTTTCAGGTTCGGGATGAGAAAAACCTCTACAAGAAGGTTTATGAAACCCCCTGGGAAAAATATTTTGATAGCGATAAAACCATTGCTATTGATGCTACAGTGCACAGCGATCGTTTTCGCAACAGCCTTTTTGTAGCGCAAAAAACCAAGGATGGTATTGTAGATCGTTTTCGCGATCAAAGTGGTAAGCGTCCTTCGGTAGATTTAAAAAATCCGGATATCCGCATTAATGTGCATATCCAAAATCACTTCTGTACCCTATCCCTGGATAGCAGTGGCGAATCTCTTCACAAAAGGGGCTATCGGGTAGAAGTAGATAAAGCTCCCTTGAGCGAAGTTTTAGCCGCCGGAATATTATCCTTAATGGATTGGCAAGGTAAAGGCCCCCTACTCGACCCTATGTGCGGATCCGGGACTTTCTTAACGGAAGCCGCTTTATTTGCTTCCAATGTTCCGGTCAATGTTTTTCGCAAACAATTCTCCTTTCAAAATTGGAAGGACTATGATGCTGCACTTTTCGATACCATTTTCGAATCTTCGATGAAGAAGGAAAATCGTGACTTGCCTCCGATCTATGGTTTTGATATCGATCCTCAAATCGGAGCAAAAGCACGTCGGAACGTGAAAAATGCCCTAATGGAAGATGTGATCAAAGTGCAAAAGCGCAACTTCCTCAATTGGCCCGAAGATGAAAAGGTAGCCCCAGGAACCACCTTAATCATGAACCCGCCCTACGATTTGAAATTGGAAGCCGATATCCCCGAATTGTATAAGGGAATTGGCGATAGCTTAAAACAACATTTCAGTGGTTGTACGGCTTGGGTATTTACCGCTTCCGCGGAAGGTCTCAAACATTTAGGATTAAAGCCCACTAAAAAGATTCCACTTAAAAACGCCAAACTCGATAGCTGGTTAGTGCGTTACGACCTCTACGAAGGTTCAAAAAAGGCGAGCAACTAGTTCATGGAGCAATTTGCCGAAATCCTACTTCCACTGGCTTTACCAGTGAATTACACCTATCGCATCCCCCCGGCTTTGAGCGATATCGTGAAAGTAGGGATGCGGGTAATCGTACCGCTCGGCAAACGAAAACTCTATACCGGACTGGTAAAGGAAATCCATCAGCGTAAGCCCAAAGACTTTGAGGTCAAGGATATATTAGACGCTGAGGATGCCGCCCCTATTATTGCCGCTCCCCAAATTGAATTCTGGGAATGG
Source organism: Flavobacteriales bacterium UBA7878 (assembly GCA_002501205.1). Classification (GTDB taxonomy): domain Bacteria; phylum Bacteroidota; class Bacteroidia; order Flavobacteriales; family Schleiferiaceae; genus Croceimicrobium. The sequence goes on along the minus strand of DLRW01000079.1, from coordinate 19,358 downwards.
TTGGCGCAATACTATCTCTGTAGTGAAGGAGAAGTAATGAACGCTGCCCTGCCCGGAGGTTTAAAGCTGGAAAGCGAGATGGTGATTCAGCGCAATTTGGCCAAGGAAATAATTGATGCTGAACTGAACGACGCTGAATTCCTAATCGTTGAAGCCTTGGAACAACAAGATCGCTTGAGCATTAAGGAAATCGCCGAGATTACCGGTTTTGCCAATCCTCTATTCACCATAAAAGAATTGCTCTCCAAGGCCTATGTGGTATTGGAGGAGGAACTAAAAGGTGGTTATAAACCCAGGCAAGTGCGATTGGTAAAAGCTGGTCCAGAGTTAAATGAAGAGGATGTTAGCGTTGCTTTTGAAGGCCTGGGTAATGCCGCCAAACAAAGGGAGCTATTATTAGGCTTTTTTCAATATCGAAATGAAAGAGGCGAAGTAACTGCCGCAATGCTACTTAAGCGATGCAAGGCTAGTGACGGCAGTTTAAAATCACTGGAAGCCAAAGGCCTGCTGGAAATCTTTTACGATGATCCCTTTCGGCATCAGCATAGCGAAAATCCCAGTGCCAGCGGACTATTCCCTTTAAGTGAAAGTCAGCAAAAGGCTTTTGATGATATCACTGTCCATTGGGAACAGCCCATCCTTTTGCACGGGGTAACCTCTTCAGGTAAAACGGAGGTGTACACCCATTTAATGGCCGAGGTTTTAAAGCAAGGCCGCCAGGTGCTGTACCTGGTTCCTGAAATTGCCTTAACCACCCAGTTAATACAACGCCTGGAACGCTTTTTTGGTGAGGATTTACTGGTGTATCATTCGCGCTACAGCGATAGAGAAAGAGTGGAAACCTGGTTAAAGCTCTTCCGTAAAGGCAATAAGCCCGCATTGGTAATCGGGGCCCGCAGTAGCATATTCCTACCCTTTCAAAATCTAGGCTTGGTGATTGTGGATGAGGAGCATGAAAACAGCTACAAGCAATATGAACCGGCTCCTCGCTATCATGCCCGCGATGCTGCTTTGGTATTGGCTCAGCAACAAAATGCACATGTGATATTGGGCAGTGCAACTCCAGCTTATGAAAGCTATTTCAATGCAGGTAAAGGAAAATACCATTTAGTAGAAATGAAGGAGCGCTATGGCGCCATAGCCCTACCTGAAATCCGTCCTATCAACCTGCGCGAATTGCGCAAACGCAAACAGATGCGCGGCTATTTCGCCCCGGAATTAGTGGATGAGATTGAAAGGCAAATGAAAAAGGGCAAGCAGATCATCCTTTTTCAAAACCGCCGAGGCTTTTCCACTTTTTTACAATGCGATACCTGCGGCCATGTGATGCAATGCCGCAATTGCGATATCAGTCTTACCTATCACAAGCATCGCCATCAATTGCGCTGTCATGTTTGTGGCTACAATACCCCTCCTCCCCGCAGCTGTCCGGCCTGTAAAAGTCAACAGGTGCGAAGCCTGGGTTTTGGTACCGAAAAGCTGGAGGATGAACTGCAATTGATGTTTCCAGAAGCGCGTATTCAGCGCATGGATCTGGATACCACCCGCAAGAAAAAGGCTTATGAAAACATCCTACAAAGCTTTGAGGATGGAGATACCGATATTTTAGTGGGCACCCAAATGGTTACTAAAGGCCTTGATTTCGGCAATGTAGGTTTGGTAGGCATCATGAATGCCGATTCCCAAATCTTCTTCCCCGATTTCCGCGCCCATGAAAAGGCCTTCCAAATGTTAGCCCAGGTGGCAGGAAGAGCGGGTCGCAAAGGCGAAAGAGGATTGGTGTTAATACAAAGCTCCAGCCCTGACCATGAAGTAATCCATGATGTAATTGGCAACCGCTACCGCTCGGGTTATGACAGGGAAATGCAAGAGCGTTTGGAATACCATTATCCTCCTTTTTACCGTCTGATTCGCATCAGCCTAAAACATCGAAAAAGAGAAGTTTTAGAAGAAAGAGCAGTCTTGTACGGACAAGAATTAAAGGCTTTATTTGGCCGCCGGGTATATGGCCCGGAATATCCACTCGCCAATCGCTTACGTGGCATGTACCAAATGGAGATTCTCTTAAAACTGGAATCCAAGCTAAGTTTAAAGGCCGTAAAACAGGCTCTTCTAGAAAGCACCGACGCTTTTCAACACAAGTATAAAAGCAGCCCCTTGCGAATCATTTTTGATGTGGATCCTCTCTAGTCCTTTTTGGCAACTATACCTAGGAGAATTAGGCCTTGTGCGAGACCATAACTAAGCATAATAATGAAACGGTTATGCCAGTGCTCATCCAAACCACCGCCGAATTTCGACCAGGCAATCCACCAATCAGAGAAGATAAATAACCAAATACCCAAAAGGGGCCAAAAACTAATTTTCTGAGCTTGCCAAGCCATGGCACTTAAAATAAAATGCAAGCTTAGAAGTCCGAAATAGCCATAAATAGGAATGCTCAATTCCGCAGGAAGTACCACTAATTGCACTAAGAGATACATGGCGCCCAGAGAAAGGGCTAAAGCAATGATAAAGGCTTGCCACTTTAAACCGGCACCCCGCTTTAAATACCAGTAGCTATAGGAAACATGGGCCAGAGCAAAGGCGCCCATGCCAATCAAAAAGGCCGGACCTTGCTGAAACATCAAAGCAACGTCCCCAAAAAGCGAAAAAACCAGAGCCGGAATTAAAGGCATTAAAAAAGACCCTCCTTCTCTAATCTTACTGATGGCGAAAAACAAAAGGGTACCTGCAATCATGGGTTTACTCAGCCAAAGCATTTGACCTTCATCACCCCGATAGACCACCGCTAAATGAAAGAGGATTATCGCCCCGTAAATCTTAATGAAGTCGCGTACCTTCATCTACTATTGACCTTGCTGGGTTTGCAAGTAATATTTCATGGCCTCGCCCATATTGGCATTCAGGTCTTTGATACGTGTGCTGTGAGATGGGTGAGTAGACATAAACTCAGGGGGCTGATTACCGCCACTTTGAGCTGCCATTCGCTCCCAAAACTTAGGAGCTTCTCGTGGATCATAGCCGGCCATTCCCATAAATACTAAACCCATCTTATCCGCTTCGCTTTCATGTAAACGGCTGAAGGGTAACATAGCTCCGTATTGCGATCCAATACCATAAGCCGTCATATATAAGGACTGTGTCTTTTCCGGTTGATCCTTTATAGCGACCTGCAAGGCTACTCCTCCCATTTGTTGGATAAGGCCCTGGCTCATGCGCTCAGAACCATGGCTGGCCACCGCATGGGCAATCTCATGCCCCATTACTACGGCAATACCGGCTTCATCCTGGCAGATTCCCAAAATACCGGTGTAAAAGGCCACCTTACCACCCGGCATACACCAGGCATTAGCAACATTCTCATCTATTAAGGCAAATTCCCATTTAAAGTCCTTCACCATATCCGCATGACCTTTTTGAGTTAGATAACGCTCTACGGCTGCTGCAATCTTTCTACCTACCCGCTCTACCGTTTGAGCTTGGGCAGTTCCTTTGATCACCTTCGATTCAGATAACACTTGCTGATACTGATCTACCGCCATGGCATTCATTTGAGCTCCTGGTATTAAAGCTACTTGTTTACGGCCTGTTAGGGGTACGGTTTTACAAGCACCAAGGGCAATTATCAATGCGGTAAGAACAAGCTTTCTCATGGTTGGGAATTTGATCGCAAAGAAAAACAATTTGGCAGGAGAATTAGCCTCTAACTGAAAATATGACGGTAAAATTTACCACAAACAGACAAAAAGACACAGCAGGGTCTGGCGAAAACAATAATTTCCTCATTGGCATTTCAATTGTAATAAGCAGGGAGAAGTCAAAAGAAAAAAGCAATACAATGAAAGTTATAAAAAGACAAAACGAAGCCCCATTATTCGATCAGTTATTCGATGGATTTTTCCGCGACGAACCCCTACATTGGATGAATCGAAACATGGTAAATCATCGAAAAGAATCTGTGAATATTCTAGAGATTGATTCACAGTTCGAAATTGAGCTTTTAGCCCCCGGTTACCGCAAGGAGGATTTGCATATTGAAGTGGATGGAGACTTACTTACCCTCAAAGCAGAACGCAAGGAGAACAAAGAGGAAAAGGACAGTAATTACTTGCGCCGCGAGTTTCGCATTCACAATTTCGAGCGTCAGTTTCGTTTACCAGAAGATCGTGTAAACGCTGAGGCTATTACCGCTCGTTTTGAAGATGGAATCTTACGCCTTAGTGTTCCTAAAAAAGAAGAGAGCAAGAAAGCTTCTCGCTTAATTGAAATCAATTAAGATCCTCAATAAATAGATTTAAACGCAGAGTATCTATTTTATAAAAAGACAGGTTAATAGTGTCCTTTTCATCAAGTAAAAGCTGGGTATCTTCTTTGATATCCAGCTTTTTTATTTCTGTGAATGAATGACTATCGTATTGCCCAAAAGGTTCTATTATGGTAACGGAAGCCTTATCTAAAGCAATACCACTACTCAAGGCAGAATAGGACAGCACTGCAAAGAGTAGCAATCCCAAGCCGTATTGCAGATATCTAAAGGTACCAAAGCTCTGATAGCCTTGAGCCAACTCTTGCAATTCCTCCAAATAGAAGCTAAGACCATCCTTTTGCATTTTACGGTTGAGCCGAAAGGCAACAAGAGAACCAACTAAGAGCCCGCCCAGGATAGATGCTTGCCAAAAGGCAGAATTCTTTAGGGGAAAGTAGAGAGCTAATGAATCGGGAGCCATCAACGTGGTGCTATTAATCCAAACCAGGAGGAAAAAGATTCCGGTTCCAAAGATTAAAATGAACAAGAGCAGTAACTGAAAATAACGACCCCGAAAACGTCTCAACGCTTTTAAAGATTCGGGGGAAAAACGATCCATCTCCGTTTTCTTAGGCAGAAAACGTTTTATAGCACCCCGAAAAAGGATGAATAAAAGCAAGAGCGTTAATAATTCGAATAGAAGTTTCATGCAGTGATCTTAGGGTTAAAGATACGCCAAATCGCATCTTCCCCCGGATTTGCTGCCACTATATCAATGGGCTCCCCTCCTACCGGATGTTCAAATTGAATTCGACCAGCATGTAAACTGATACTGGCATCATGATTTGAACGAGCAAAGCCATATTTCAAATCCCCTTTAATCGGGCAGCCGATCGCGGCTAATTGCGCTCGGATTTGATGGTGACGACCGGTATGCAATTCCACTTCTACCAGAAAATAACGTTGCGAATCCGCAATGAGCTTATAGGTCAATTCTGCCTTCTTCGCATTTTGGTCACTGGCAGGTCGAGGATAGGATTTGTTGTTTTTTGCTTCTTTCTTCAAATAATGCACTAAACGCCCTTCAGCAGGATTAGGCTTCTCTTGCACTATGGCATAATAGATCTTGCGCACCTCCCGCTTTTCGAAGGTTTTATTCATCCGGCTTAAAGCCTTGCTGGTTTTAGCAAAAACTACAATACCAGAGGTAGGTCGATCCAAGCGATGCACCAATCCGCAAAAAACATTGCCGGGTTTATTATAGGTGTCCCGAATATAGTCCCGGACTTTTTCGAGCAAAGGTTTGTCACCTGTAAAGTCGCCCTGGACCAATTCGCCTGCGAGCTTATTTACGATGATCAGATGATTGTCTTCGAATAAAATGCGCTCACTAATGGGCACTAATACTGCTCTTTATCATTAGGGAAATCGTGGCTCTTCACATCATGCACATAGGATTGCACGGCTCCGGTGATATCCGTATAAAGGTCTAAATATCGACGTAAGAAGCGAGGGTTAAACTCATGAGTCATGCCCAGCATATCATGTAAAACCAATACCTGGCCATCCACACCGGCACCGGCGCCAATACCAATTACCGGAATATTTAATTCTTGCGCTACTCTTTCGGCTAAATCGGCGGGGATTTTCTCCAATACTAAAGCAAAGCAACCAGCTTTTTCTAAGGCTTTGGCATCGCTGATCAGCTTTTCGGCCTCAGCTTCCTGACGAGCGCGAACCGTATAAGTACCAAATTTATAGATGCTTTGGGGCGTTAAACCCAAGTGCCCCATCACCGGAATACCGGCAGTAAGAATACGCTCAACAGATTCAATAATCTCTACCCCTCCCTCAAGTTTCACGGCATGGCCACCGCTCTCCTTCATAATACGAATAGCAGAGCCCAGAGCCTCCTTGGAGTTACCTTGATAGGAACCAAATGGTAAGTCTACCACCACTAAAGCCCGATCTACAGCCCGCACAACACTGGAAGCATGGTAAATCATTTGATCCAAGGTGATGGGTAAGGTGGTTTCATGACCAGCCATTACATTAGAGGCACTATCGCCTACCAAAATAACATCGATCCCTGCTTTATCAACAATTCCCGCCAAGGTGAAATCATAGGCGGTGAGCATGGAGATTTTCTCTCCCTGGCGTTTCATTTCCTGTACCGAATTGGTAGTAACCTTCTTAAAGTCTGAGCTTGCTACGGACATATTAAATAATTGTGAATGCAAATTTATACTTTTGAAGCGTGTGGCTTTTGACCCACAAATCTTTTACTCTGTAACATGAAGAAATTTTTAGCAGCATTAGGTTCTTTGATTTTGTTTTCGGCCTGCGATAATGAGATTGATATCAACGCCGAATACAAGGACATGACCATCATGTATGGTATGCTGAACCCGGTAATGGATACCAACTACGTTCGTATTCAAAGAGGGTATTTAGGGGATGATGCGGCCAGTGCCTCCTATGGCATTAGTGATTCTCTCTATTACGACTCTACCGAAATTGATGTTTTCATTCGCGAATACAATCCCGGAGCCAGTACTTTCAATCAGGAAGTAGAATTAATTTGGGACAATAGTATTCCATTGGACAGCGGTATTTATACCGATGAAGGCTATCACTTGTACCGCATCCCCAGCAACTTCCCTATTCAAAGTAGCCGTGAATATGAAATTGTGGTAAACCGCGCCGATGGCAGTGTTGCCAGTGCACGTACCGGAATTGTTGGCAGCATCAATATTACCCGTCCGTTACCTATTATCACTGCACGCTATTTTGATGGACGATTGCAGTTCAATGTTCGTCAGGATACCGATGGTAATGATCCTCAGGCTACCGAGAAGATGATTGCTTATCAACCTATCTTGTATTTCCACTACAAAGAGTACAACAAAAGCACTGGTTCCGAAGTATTTAAAACCGAAACCATTCGTTTGCCTCTGGAAGAAAATCCTTTTGATCAAATCGATATTCTCTTCAGTGGAAACGAGCTTTACTCGGCCCTTGCTGCCCGGATTGAAGAAGATCCCTCTAAGAACATCTTGCGCTTTTTCATTGGAATGGATGTAGAGATTATTGGTGCTTCTGAGGAGTTAATGACCTTTATCGAACTGAGTAAGCCCTCTACTGGCGTTAATCAGAACCGTCCACAATATGAGCAGGTAATTAATGGAACCGGCATTTTGAGCTCGCGCACCTTTGCCCGTCGTAATGATTGTCGTTTACAACAAAGCATTTATGATCGCATGCTGGAAAGTGGCATTATTTGCGACCTCAACTTCGCTCGAGTGGAATTAGGCGGTACTGACACATGCTACTGTATCGATAATCAAAAAGTTTGTTTTTAACTGACAGAGCGACACGAACAACTCAAATAGTCAGTCAAAATCTACGATCCTGTCAGGTATGACAGGATTTTTTTTGTTTCAGGGCCTTGGCACATGCTTTGACTATTTAGAGGCGAATGATTGAGCTAACCATTAAAAATCAATAAAAGCCATGGGAAAAATCATTGGCATTGACTTAGGAACCACTAACTCATGCGTTGCCGTTATGGAAGGTAACGAACCAGTGGTGATTCCAAATAGCGAAGGAAAACGCACAACCCCCTCTGTGATTGCATTCGTAGAAGGCGGTGAGCGCAAAGTAGGTGACCCTGCAAAGCGTCAGGCGATCACCAATCCACATAAGACGATCAGCTCTATTAAGCGCTTCATGGGATCTTCTTTTTCGGAAGTGTCTAAAGAAGCCGGACGAGTTCCTTATAAGGTAATTAAAGGCGATAACGATACCCCACGGGTAGAGATCGATGATCGCAAATACACCCCACAAGAATTATCAGCCATGGTGCTTCAGAAAATGAAGAAAACTGCTGAGGATTATTTGGGTGAAGAAGTAACAGAAGCGGTAATTACTGTACCCGCTTACTTTAACGACTCTCAACGTCAGGCGACCAAAGAAGCCGGTGAAATCGCTGGTTTAAAAGTGCGCCGTATCATCAACGAACCTACTGCCGCCTCTTTGGCTTATGGTATCGACAAAAAAGGTCAGGACCAAAAAGTAGCAGTATTTGACTGTGGTGGTGGTACCCACGACGTTTCTATTCTCGAATTAGGAGATGGTGTATTCGAAGTATTGGCTACCGACGGTGATACTCACCTAGGTGGGGATGACTTTGACCAAGCCGTTATCGATTGGTTAATTGCTGAGTTTAAAGCGGAAGAAGATTTCGACTTAAGCAAAGATGCAATGGCCTTACAACGCTTGAAAGAAGCTGCTGAGAAAGCCAAAATCGAATTGTCTTCTTCCAGCGATACCGAAATCAACTTGCCTTATATCACTGCTACTGCCAGTGGTCCTAAGCACTTGGTTCGCAAATTAAGCCGTGCCAAATTCGAGCAATTAGTACATGATTTAATAGATCGTACCATCGCTCCTTGTCGTACCGCACTGAAGAATGCCGATCTGGATGTATCCGATATCGACCAGGTAATCCTGGTAGGTGGTTCTACTCGTATTCCTGCTATTCAGGATGCTGTGAAGAGCTTCTTCGGTAAAGATCCTTCTAAAGGAGTAAACCCTGATGAAGTAGTTGCCTTAGGTGCTGCCATTCAAGGTGGTGTATTGGCTGGTGATGTGAAAGATGTATTGCTTCTGGATGTAACTCCACTTTCATTAGGTATCGAAACCATGGGTGGCGTATTCACCAAATTGATTGAGGCGAATACTACTATTCCTACCAATAAATCAGAGGTATTCTCTACCGCCAGCGACAATCAACCTGCTGTGGATATCCACGTATTGCAAGGTGAGCGTCCTATGGCACAGGATAACAAGACTATCGGTCGCTTCCAGTTGACTGATATTCCTCCTGCACCACGTGGAGTTCCTCAAATTGAGGTAACCTTTG
>DLRW01000079.1:0-9876 GCA_002501205.1 Flavobacteriales bacterium UBA7878 | reverse complement strand
CAAATTGAGGTAACCTTTGATATTGATGCCAACGGTATCCTAAACGTAAGTGCTAAGGATAAAGCGACTGGCAAAGAGCAAAGTATTCGTATCGAAGCTTCTTCTGGCTTAAGCAAAGAAGAAATCGATAAAATGAAACAAGAAGCGGAAGCTAATGCTGAAGCGGATAAAGCAGCCAAAGAAAAAGTTGAGAAACTGAATCAGGCTGATAGCATGATCTTCCAAACTGAGAAGCAATTGAAAGAGTTCGGCGAAAAATTATCAGACGATAAAAAGGCGCCCATCGAAACTGCTCTCGAAAGCTTGAAAGCCGCTCACGGTTCTCAGGATCTGGAAGGAATCGACAAAGCCATGGAGCAAATTAATGAAGCCTGGAAAAATGCTTCAGAAGAAATGTACAAAGCCCAACAGGAAGGTGCTGCTGATGCAGGTGCCGGAGCGCAGGGCGGTGCAGAAGCTGGCAATGGCGGCGACGATGTTACTGACGTAGAATTTGAAGAAGTGGATGACAATAAGTAATCCCTTTGCAAAGTAAATTTGAAGCCCCGACGATCAATCTCGGGGCTTTTTTGTTCCTAATAAAAAACACGATAAATGGCACAAATTACTTTGGGTGGAAACCCTGTTCAAACTCAAGGCGAACTGCCTGCAGTAGGCACGATGGCTCCCGATTTTAGTTTAACCGATACCGCATTACAAGACCGCAGCCTGGCTGAGTTTAAAGGTCAAAAGGTGGTATTGAATATCTTCCCTAGCATCGATACCGGAGTTTGCTCCGCTTCAGCGCGTAAGTTTAATGCAGATGCCGCTGGCCAGGATGGTGTGGTGGTATTAAATATCTCCCGCGACCTCCCCTTTGCACATAAGCGATTCTGTGCAGCAGAGGGAATCGAAGATGCGATTGGATTAAGCGAATTGCGCAACAGCAATTTCAGCGACAATTACAAAGTACTTATGATTGATGGTGGCATGAAGGATTTCTTCTCTCGCGCCGTGATCATCGTAAACGAAGAAGGTAAAATCATCTATACTGAGCAAGTACCCGAAATTGGTCAGGCTCCGGATTATGATGCAGCTCTGGCCGCTTTAAACTAGGCCAAACGCCAATATAAAAGAAAGAAAGCCGTCTAGGTAGTCCCAAGACGGCTTTTCTCTTTCATCCTATCCCCTTCTGAATGAAGCTTATAATTTGGCTAAAAGGCTGCGCAGATAATCTTCTTTACTGCTGGCACTACCTTCCACCAATTGCCCATCCTTAAAGACTGCTAAAAAAGGAAGGTTATCTACCCCCGCCATTTTACGAGCTTCTGGATTTTCTTCGGCGTTAATATCTACAAATACGGTGTCGACTTGCTCTTCCTCATTACTAACACGCTTGTATTTAGGAGCGAAGAGCTTGCAGTTTCCACACCAGTCGGCGTAAAATTTTACTGCAACTTTAGAATTATTGGCGAGTATCTCTTTGAACTCGCTATCGTTTACCACTTGAACTGCCATGATTATCGTTTTATTCGGCTACAAATATAACATCTAATAAAACTATCGGAAAAATATTTCAATAGAAAATGATTATTAGCTATTGAAAATGCTCACGGTATAAGAAACGTACGATCCCATCGGCCAAACCTTTTTTGGGTACGATCATTTCTTCGGCCCCAGCCCATTTCATAGCATTGATATAAATGCGCAATGCATGGGGTAAAACGTCCGTACGGTCCGGGTTCAAATCAAATTCAATCATCCGCTGATCATCATCAAAATTGAGGATCTGTTCGCGAATACCTTTCAGACCTTTTAAAGTCATGGTTTCCCCCTTTCGCTTTTGAACCAACTTAAAGGTTCGGTTGATGTTACCACCGGAACCTACCATAAGCACCTCATCAAAATCTTCTGTTTTCTCCTGAATCCATTCCTTCATTTCCTCCCAGCGCTTTTTCTTCACCAGGTCCTTAAGCAAACGAATGGTTCCTATTTTAAAAGACCGACTATTGCGGATTTCCCCTTTATAGAAAAGAGTGAGCTCGGTGCTACCACCACCTACATCAATATAAAGAAAGGTCTCATGAGCTTCCGCCACATCGCCAATCATATCCGAACTGAAAATCATACGGGCTTCTTCCTTGCCGCTGATTAACTCAATATTCACTCCGCTTTCGCGATAGATACGCTCTACTACCTGAATACCGTTCTTCGACTCCCGTAAAGCGGAGGTGGCGCAGGCGCGGTATTTCTCCACTCCATGCACTTCCATAATCTTACGATAGGCTGACATCCCCGCAATGAGGCGCTTTAAATTGTTTTCGCTGATCCGCCCTTCCCCAAATGCATCTGGTCCCAATCGAATGGGCAAACGCGTTAAGGAGGATTTCTTAAACAGTATGGTTTCGCCAGACTCAATAACGTTGGAGACCAGGAGTCGAACAGAGTTCGAACCAATATCAATTCCGGCTAATTTGTGAATTTTCACTTCCCTAACTTTAATTGCTTCTTCACATAGTCGTGCATGGCATATTGTGAGCGAATCTTGGGTCCGCGAATTTGTCGATACTCATTATTGAGTTCGGCATTATGCCAGCGCGATTTTACATTGTCTTTCCAGATAATCTCAAAATGATCGCGCAATTGACGCTTCACTTTTTCATCGTAAACAGGGGTGGTTACCTCTACCCGATAATCCAGGTTACGAGGCATCCAATCCGCTGATCCTAAGAAGTATTTTGGATCACCGCCGTTTTCAAATATGATTAATCTGCTGTGCTCTAAAAAACGATCTAAGATAGAGATTGCTTCAATATTCTCGCTCATCCCCTTTTGACCGGGCACTAAGGAACAGATACCGCGAATCACCATCTGCACTTGCACGCCATAGGCACTGGCTTCATAAAGCTTGTCGATAAGCTTTACATCCGAAAGGGAATTCAACTTGATTTTAATGCCGGAAGAAAGTCCTTTTTTGGCATTTTCAATTTCCTTTTCAATCAGTTTGATAAAGCCTCGGCGCGTATCATGCGGCGAAACCAGAAGGTGGCGGTATTTCTTTACCTTATAATTATTGCGGAGGAAATCGAACACTCTTGCTACATCCTTGGTAATTCTTTTATCCGCCGTAAGGAGGTGATAATCGGTATATAGCTTGGAGGTACTCTCATTAAAGTTTCCGGTTCCCACCGAAGCGTACAGTTGCTCACGGCCTTCCACTTCTTTGGTAATCAAAATTACCTTGCTGTGCACCTTTAAGCCTTGCACGCCGAAAATTACATTTACCCCTTCACTCTGCAGTACTTCGGTCCACTGAATATTATTGGCCTCATCAAATCTTGCCTGTAATTCAATTACCGCGGTAACTTCCTTACCATTCTTAGCCGCATTCACCAAGGCAGAAATCACCCTGGAATCCGAAGCCATTCGATACAAGGTAATATCAATAGAACGTACTTCAGGGTCAATGGCTGCCTCCCTTAGAGTACGGATGATATAACTGAAATTGTGATAGGGCAAAAAGAGCAATACATCTTTGGTATCCAAAACCTCCAAAATACTGCGATCCATATCCAAATCAGGATGCGCCAATTGAGGCAGGCTCTCAAATTCCAGCTCCCTATCACCAATATTGGGGAATTTAATCAGGTCCTTTTTATTGTGATAGCGACCGCCTGCAATCAGACTGTCGTAGCTATCAAGGTCCATCTCTCCCACCAGGTATTGCAAAGTTTCCTCAGCAATTTCTTTATCATACACAAAGCGCACCGGATCTCCCGAACGACGGTTTTTTACCGAGCGCGTCATTTTCTCTAAAAAGCTTTTCGATACATCATCATCCAAATCCAATTCGGCATCACGAGTAATCTTCACCGTATGGGCTTCAATGCGATCGATATTATAGATAAAGAGGATATATTCCAGATTGTAGCGAATCACATCCTCCAAATACATTACATATTGCTTGCCATAGCGCGGTAAGCTCACAAAGCGCCCCACTTGCTCCGAGGGCACTTCAATTAAGGCAAAGCGAGGTTCATCCGGATTCTGTTTCACATACATGCGAATGGCCAGGTAAATGGACTTATCTCTAAGCTCTGGCAATTCCTGACTTTGTCCCAGCATCAAGGTGAAAACCGTAGGGCTTACCTTATCAATAAAAAATTTGCGAACGTACTCTTGCTGGCCGGCGGTGAGTTCCTTTTCATTAACAATCTCAATATCATGCTCCGAAAGTTCGTGCATCAATTGATCATTAATTTCCTGAGAGCGGGTCTGCATCACCTGCACCTTATCCGAGATTTCCATTAAAACCTGCTCTGGTTCCAGGGCTCCCAGACGTTCTTGCTTTTGGTCAGTCATCTGGGCCAGGCGCTTCATAGATGCATAGCGCACCCGGAAGAACTCGTCCATATTAGAAGAAAAAATCCCTAAAAAACGCAGGCGTTCAATTAAGGGGTTGTTCTCACTGTCCAGGGCTTCTTGTAAAACCCTTTCATTAAATGCTAACCAAGAAATATCGCGGGCTATAATTCGCTTAGAGGCGGGGAAATTCACTTCTTCTTACGTCTTTTGGGATAGTCGAAAAACATTAATTCGGCTTCCTGGCCCAAAGCTTTCCAATCTTCAGATTCGAATTTGAGACAAGCCACGCCGGTGGTAGGCACATTATCGATAATATGATCGATGCAGTGGTTTACAAAGTTAGTGAGCGTGGGATTGTGACCAAAGAGGAAGACAGAATGAATGCTATTATCCAATTTGGCTAAAGCCTGAAGGATATCATCCCGATCACCGTGGTATAAATTAGCTTCGATATGAATATCACTAAAGGGATATTGCAATTCCTGAGCAAAGATTAGGGCGGTATGCATGGCTCGGGTGGCAGGGCTGGAGATCATAAGCTCCGGTGCTTCCTCCTGTTTTTGCAGCCATTGGGCAGTAGTATGCGCGTCTCTGATGCCCCTTCCTTTCAGGGGTCGGTCAAAATCCGTAATTCCTTCCTCCTTCCAGGAAGACTTGGCATGACGAACGAGATAAAGCTTTTTCATCGGTTATAGGAAAAATATGCGTATCCGATGGGAATTTAGCCAAAAGCCTTTAATGGAAAAGGAGGATGCAGAAAATTAACCCAGAAATAATTTCGCTTTAAGCGCGATTTTCCCTGAGGCTTAATAATCTGGATTAGCGAAAAAAATTTAGCGAATTAGAGACCCTTGGCTTTGGCCTCATCCCAATAGCGATCCATCTCCTCCAGAGACATTTCATCGAGCTGTAAGCCCTTGGCTTTTGTGGCCTCTTCTAAATACTGGAAGCGACGAATAAACTTCTTATTGGTGCGCTCCAAGGCCGATTCGGGATCTACTTTAATGAAACGAGAAATATTAATCAGAGAAAAGAGTACATCTCCAAACTCTGCTTCAATCTTTTCAGGATCTGCGGCCTCAACCTCTGCTTCTAGTTCCGAAATCTCTTCTCGTAATTTGGCCCAAACCTGCTTGGTTTCTTCCCAGTCAAATCCGGCACCACGAGCTTTATCCTGAATGCGGGTGGCCTTCACCAAAGCCGGTAAAGAACGAGGCACTCCTTCGAGCACCGATTTCTTTCCTTCCTTCAGCTTAAGCTTTTCCCAATTGGCCTTAACGGTTTCCTCGTCATTGGCCTCAACATCACCATAAATATGCGGATGGCGATGAATCAATTTTTCGCAGATGCTATTAAGAACATCAGCAATATCAAAGGACTGTTTCTCCTCCCCGATCTTTGCGTAAAAGACCATATGTAGGAGGAGATCACCCAGTTCTTTCTTCACTTCCGGCAGGTCCTCATCCAAAATGGCATCGCCCAACTCATAGACTTCCTCAATGGTGAGGTGCCGCAGACTTTCCATCGTTTGCTTGCGATCCCAGGGACACTTTTCCCGCAGCTCGTCCATAATATCAAGCAATCGACCAAAGGCCTCCAGGCGTTCTTGCCGGCTGTGTTTCATATCTATTCGCTTTCTTCGCTGCTCTCTTCTGCTGGAACTTCCGCGGCCTTATCATCAGGACGATTCAGAAGATCACATTCATGTAAGAGGTTATACCAGCTAAATAATTTTTTAAGGTGAGAGGTGTATACACGCTCCTCATCGTAATCCGGTAAAAAGCTCGACATGAATTCACGTAGTTCATCACCACTGGCTTTTTTCACGTCCAAAGCTTTGCCTCCTTCCAATTTCTCGAATAAACGATCGTAAACTTCACCTAAAGGCAATTCCTCTTCGTAGGTATAAATGGCAATATCGCTCAAGGCAGATACATCGGCACGCTGTGAAACCGGCATGCGTTTTTGATCCAATAAAGATTCTACCAATACGCCTTGACGAGTGGCTTTTACCAATTTGAACAGGCCAGGCTTTCCGCCAATAGCCAGAATATCATCTAATTTCATAATCTTAATTCACAGAGTTAGTTAAACTGTCGCCTTCTTGCTTCCCTTGCTTTGCCTTCTGCATCCATTCCTGAACCAGTTCGACATCGCTTTTTTCTTCGGACAACAGATCCATTAATTGTCGGGCTTGATTGGCCAGACTATGACTGGGGAATTTGCGTACAAACTCCTTATAAGTCAATAATGCTTTATCCCGCTCCTGGATCTCCTCATAGTATAAGGCCAAAGACATTAGGGCCTTGGGAGCTTCCTGGTGATAGGTATAGGTATCAATTAATTTCTCGTAAGCTTCAATCGTTTGCAGGTCATGCCCCGGGTAAGCCCGATGCATTTCGGCAATCTTCTTCTGATAATATGGAGCCAATGAATCTTTAGGATACGCCTCGATATAATTGGCATAGGCTTCAATCATAGAAGAGGCCAAAGCCGTATCCAATTGTTCTTGTTTCCGCATTTGGCTCTCCAAAGCCTGTATAGATTCCTGACGTTCCTGAGCATCACTCATATCGCCTTGGCAGGCTGATAAAGTAGCGATAAGCCCCAGTACAAAAAGGCTTTTTCTCATCATTTGGCAAATGGGAATTTCATTCGGTAGCCCACCTTAATTTGCCCTTTAGAAATATTGTTGAGCTTCTTCTTCAGCATATTCTTGCGCAGTGGGCTCAAATAATCGGTAAATAAAATACCATCAATATGATCGTACTCATGCTGAATAACGCGGGCCTTTAAGCCTTCGTAGGTTTCTTCATGCTCATTCCATTCCCGATCACGGTAGCGAATAACGATACGCTCTGGGCGATCTACATCACCACGTACATCCGGAATGCTCAAGCAGCCTTCATTAAAAACAAAGTCATCACCATCTTCTTCAATAATCTCCGCATTGATGAACACTTTCTTAAAATTGTTTAGGCCTTCTACATCCTCCTCACCTTCGTCTACAAAGCCAGCAGTATCTACCACGAAAAGACGAATAGACTTACCAATCTGAGGAGCTGCCAATCCAACACCATGCGCATTGTACATGGTTTCGTACATATTATCGATCAATTCCTGAAGACCGGGATAATCCGCTTCAATATCTTCCCCTTCTTTTCTAAGGACGGGGTCACCGTAAGCCACAATGGGTAATATCATTCTGCAAATTTGGGCAAAAATAAGGATTGACCACAAGGCCCCAAGCAAGCTTTTAGTGTTGCTCGAGATAATCTCTTAAGATAATGGCCGCACTAATGGGATCGAGGCTCCCTTTCTGGCGTCTTTGTTTCTTCTTCATCCCCGACTCTATTTGCGCTCGCTGGGCCATTTTAGAACTAAAGCGCTCGTCCTGTAAGACAATTTTCAAAGCGGGAAAAAGCTTTTCTAATTTTTGATGCCATTCGCGCACGCGGGCCGAATTATGACTGTCGCCACCATCCAAGGCTAGTGGCTCACCCAGCACAATCGCTTCAATTATTTCTTTAGCCATCCAATCTTTAAGATAGGCCTCTAACTGATCGGTTGCCACGGTTTCGCGGGGAGACGCTATCATTTGCAAGGGATCGGTCTCTGCAATTCCGGTTCTTTTTCCTCCTATATCTAAAGCAATGATCTTCGCCACGGGCTTCTTACTTTTGCGCAAATTTAAAGCGAATCATGAAGCAGCACGAAGAACATATCTTGAAAGCTTGGGAAGACCGTGAATTATTAAAAAATCCGGCTACTGTAAAGCTTATCGAAGAATGTATCGAAGCGATCGACAAAGGAGAATTGCGTTGCGCCGAGAAAGTTGACGGTGAATGGCAAGTGCACGAATGGGTTAAAAAGGCGGTAATCCTCTACTTCCCTACTCGTAAAATGGAAAGCCTGGAGGCCGGTCCTCTGGAATTCCACGATAAGATTCCTTTAAAGAAGAACTATAAAGAATTAGGCATTCGCGTGGTTCCTCATGCCATAGCTCGCCATGGTGCCTATGTGGCATCCGGGGTAGTAATGATGCCTTCCTATGTAAATATTGGCGCTTATGTAGATAGCGGTACCATGGTTGACACCTGGGCCACGGTAGGTAGCTGCGCGCAAATTGGTAAAAATGTTCACTTAAGCGGTGGTGTAGGTATTGGTGGGGTATTAGAACCTGTACAGGCAGCCCCCGTTATTATTGAGGATAACTGCTTTATCGGATCTCGTTGTATTGTGGTGGAAGGAATTCGCATTGAAGAAGAAGCGGTATTAGGCGCCAATGTGGTGCTTACAGCCTCTACTAAAATTATCGATGTTAGCGGCCCCGAACCTAAGGAAATCAAAGGTTACATCCCCGCCCGTTCGGTGGTGATTCCGGGTACCATGCCTAAGGAATTCCCGGCAGGAACTTATAATGTTCCCTGTGCTCTAATTATTGGTAAGCGTAAAGAAAGTACCAATAAAAAGACCAGCTTAAACGATGCCTTGCGTGAATACAATGTAGCCGTTTAATCAGTTTTAAAATTTCAATTTAGCCGGGTTTATCCCGGCTTTTTTATTTGGATGTGAACTGGCTAAATATAAACTTGCAGAAAAATAATTGACGATGCGCACGCTTTGCTTTTCCCTGGCCCTTATGCTGTTTCCCTTAGCTGGGGCCGATACATCCGGATCCAAATGGGAACTTCGTAAAAATGAAGAGGGGATAAAAATCTACACCCGCGCGGTAGAAGGTGCCCCCTTAGATGAGTTTAAGGCCCATGCCGAATTCAATTTTCCCATGGAGAAAATCGTTGCCCTCTTAGAGGATGCGGATCATTTTAAAGATTGGATGCCTAATTGCTCACATTCGAAGCTCATTAAGCGCGAAGGCCAAAAGCAATATCATTATACCATTACCTCTGCCCCTTTTCCTTTGGATGACCGTGATTGCTATTATCGCTTTAGCTATGAAAGAACTGCAAATCAAATAAAGATTTCTATGGAGGGCCTGCCAGACTACGGTCCTAAAAAAGAGGATTTGGTGCGCATTCCCAGCATAAAAGGCTATTGGTTATTTGAAAAGCTGGGGGCACAAAAAACAAAAATCACCTATCAAGTCCTCGCCAATCCGGGCGGAAGTATTCCGAGTTGGATAGCTAATGCCGGAACGGTGGATTCGCCCTTCAATACCTTGAAAAGCTTACGCAAGAGATTATCCTAAAGCAGTCTCTACTTATTCAAGCGCAATTTCTGCAAGGTCCGTGAGGCAATCACGATACTTAAAATCGCTAAGAAGGAAGCCAAAATAAAAGGAGCGCCCGGATAATAATAATCAGTTTCAGGATGGGTATAATATCCAAAGATACCGGTCATTAAAGGCGGACCAATAATGGCGGTTAGCATCATAATATTGGTAATACCGCCTTGTAATTCACCTTGCGCATTTTTAGCCGTCTGGCCTGCCATGATCGACTGTAAAGATGGTCCAGCCAATCCCCCGAAAGCATAGGGTACAATTACGGCATACACCATCCAGGGCTCGGT
>DLRW01000054.1 GCA_002501205.1 Flavobacteriales bacterium UBA7878 | reverse complement strand
CGGTTACTTTGGCCTGAGGTAATCGTAAGGTCGAGTCGGGAGCTTCAATAATTACGCTCTGGGGCTCACGATGCAAAACCTTAACCTTTTGCTGTACCAAGCTACTGTCCTGAATGCGGAAAAGACTATTCTCGTCGATCAACAATTTGCGGTCGATCTTCATGGCGTTTTCAATTTCCTGACCGGCAAGAGATCCTTTCAGGTATTCACCATCATTGAGATTATTGGCTTCAATACGGATGTAAATACTGATTCTTTGATTGCTGGGATCTACCTTTTCGTTTTTACGGAAAACCTCCCCGGTATAATGTCGGCGACCATCGGTGCTACTTAGCTGAACGCTATCCCCAATTTGCACCAGGCGGGCCTCATCCGGGCTTAGGCTCGAAATCATTTCAAATTGCCCCTTGCCGATAAATTCTCCTAAGATTTGACCCGCGCGCACTAATTGGCCACTCTCTACTCTGGCGTCGGTTACGGTACCATTAAAAGGAGCTTCGATATTGTATTTGCTTAAGCGCACCCGCAGGGCTTCTGCATTTTGATAAGCGCTGTATACATTGCGTCCACTCAGAAACAAGCGTAATTTCTCGTTGTTTTCTTTGGGAGGGGATTGCAGACCATTGCCATTATTCAGTTCTCGCAGATATTGATAATAGGTATCAAAACGCTCGGGGTAATCAAGCTTAATATCGGGTAAAACCTGGCTGAGTAAACTGAGGTAATTGCTGCGGGTACTTTGGTAATTACTCTGGGCTTCGCTGTTTTCGAGGTGGAGCATTATTTCTCCGGCTTGATAGCCTTTACCTTCCTTAAACTTTTGGGATTGGCTGCCCACGATTCCGGTTACCTCCGAGTAGATTTCAATTTTATTGAGTGCTTCTACTGGCCCGTCAATTGGGATACGTAGAGCTACAGATCCGGCTTTAAGGTCTTGGTAGGCTATGAGTTTTCGTTGGTCCCGAGTGATGGGGCTTTTTCCTTCGGCGGAAGCGGCGAGGTAGTTTTTGAAAAACACCGCTAAGGCCAGGATGGCAAAACCACCTAATATGGCCCATTGTCTTCTTTTCATGAAGCAAGCTTAAAATGAGAATGCAAAGTAAACCAATAAATGTGGTCAGTGTTTGTCCATCAAAGCTTATGATAAGTTTAAGCTATATGGCTGCCAGAGATGCACTACCTTTGCCCCAATGAAAGCATTTTGGCGCATCGTACGCTATGCCTATCCCTATAAAGGGACGGTGATTTTAAGCGTTTTAGCGAATCTGTTTGCCACCGTTTTTGCCTTGGCCAGTATTGGTTTGGTGGTTCCCGTTTTACAGATCATATTCGACAATACTAAGGCTCCGGAACAAGCTCCGGTTTTTGATGGGGATATTATGGCTTATGCCGAAGATTTCCTCTCCTACGAAATCGGCACTCGCATGGAGGCCATTGGGCAGCAAGAGGCCTTATTATATGTTTGTTTTTGGGTGATTTCGGCCTTTTTCCTTAAAAACGTATTCCGCTATTTAGCGCTCTATCTACTTGCGCCTATGCGAAATGGTATTACTCGCGACATTCGCTTGGATTTACACCGTAAGCTGCTCGCATTGCCAGTGGGCTATTTTACCGAACAGCGCAAGGGCGATATCATCTCCCGAATGACGGCCGATCTTAAAGAAATTGAGAATGGCGTTTTGGCTACCATTGAGATGTTCTTCCGGGAGCCCTTCATCATCCTTAGTTCGCTGGCAGTATTAGTGTGGATGAGTCCGCAGCTCACCATTTTTGTATTGTTGCTTTTACCGGTGGTTTCCCTCTTAATTACCCGTATTGGAAAGAGCTTGAAGCGCGCCAGTACTCGGGCCCAGGAGTCGATGGGGGATATTTTGTCTTTAACTGAAGAGACGGTAAGTGGCCTAAAAGTAATAAAGGCCTTTACGGCTGAAGAGCAGAAGGCCAGTCTTTTTGCACGGGCTGCCAACAACTACTTTAGTTTGATGAATAAGGTGATTCGCCGGAATGATTTGGCTTCACCCATCTCCGAATTTATGGGCTCTTTGGTAATGGCCATTATTATTTGGTACGGTGGTAGCTTAGTGATGGAACCCAATGATTTTACGGCGGAGAAGTTTATTGCCTACGTTTTATTCTTCTACCAGATTATTCCCCCCAGCAAAAGCTTATCGCAAGCCAGCTATAAAATTCAAAGGGGGAATGCATCTTCCGAAAGGGTATTGGATCTTTTGGATGCAGAAAATCCCATTCAGGATAAGCCCGATGCTAAAGATCTTAAGGAGTTTAAGGAAGCGATTGAGTTTAATGATGTTTGTTTCTCCTATCAGGATAAACAGGTACTCAGTCATATCGACCTTAAAATTGAAAAAGGGAAGACCTATGCTTTGGTAGGACAGAGTGGGGGCGGTAAAACCACCTTGACCAATTTGGTGCCTCGTTTTTACGATATCAATAGTGGTAGCCTTAAGATTGATGGCTTGCCCATTGACAGCATCAAGTTAAAGGACCTGCGATCCCATTTGGGAATTGTTACTCAGGAGACCCTGCTCTTTAATGAGACCGTGGCTTATAATATTGCTTTGGGTAGGCCCGATGCGACTAAGGAAGAGATTATCGCTGCCGCCAAGATTGCGAATGCCCATGACTTTATCGAAAAATTACCCAATGGCTATTTAACCAATATTGGGGATGCCGGTGGTAAATTGAGTGGAGGGCAAAAGCAGCGTTTAAGTATTGCCCGTGCGGTTTTGAAGAATCCACCGATTCTGATTTTGGATGAGGCGACATCGGCCTTGGATACTGAATCGGAGAAATTGGTGCAGGATGCCTTATATCGATTGATGGAGAACCGTACCTCATTGGTGATTGCTCACCGTTTGAGTACCATCCAACATGCGGATGAGATAGTGGTGATTAATGAAGGCAAGATTTCGGAGCGCGGTAGTCATCAGGAATTGCTGGATAAGCAAGGGATTTACCACAAGTTGGTAGAGATGCAAAGTTTCGCATAGAACAACCTAAAATACATAGCCATGCGTAAGATTGAGCATATCGGTATTGCCGTAAAAAACCTGGAGGAAGCCAATAAAACCTACGCTTCTTTATTTGGGGCTGAGGCTTATAAGCAAGAAGGCGTAGAAAGTGAAGGGGTAATCACCTCTTTTTTTCAGGTAGGACCTAATAAGATTGAATTATTGGAGGGGACTAATCCTGATAGTCCTATTTCGAAGTTCATTGCCAAGCGCGGTGAGGGTATTCATCATATCGCTTTTGATGTGGAGGATATCGAAGCCGAAATCGAGCGATTGAAAGGCGAAGGCTTCATTTTATTAAATGAACAGCCCAAATTTGGAGCAGATAATAAATTGGTGGCCTTTTTACATCCGAAAAGCAGTCATGGTGTGCTTGTAGAACTCTGCCAGGAGCGCAAAGACCAGTAAATGACCCATCCGCCGAAAGGCAAAAAAAAGAAGCCCCGGCAATGCATGACTACTACCGAGGCTTCTAGGGGGAGGGATTGCTTTCTTAGTTCACATTAAGCACAGTGAAACTGGTGAAGATCACGTTTCCTGGGAAGGCCAGGTTACCGAAGATCTCGGGTCCGTCGAAGGCACTGTTACCATCGAATTCATATACACCAATTTGACCATTATCCAAGTGTAACATGGGGAACAGCTTTTGACCGCTGCTCAGGTTTACACTGGCGTCTAACTGAACGGTAACATTGGTGTTTACTCCTTTGCTTACCTGAACTTTACCAATGATCTCTGGCAAAACAATGCCGCCCATGCCGTTGTCGTTGTGGATAACCAACCAGCCATCGGCAGCGGCTACCACCTCAGGAAGAACTACCGTATTATTGGTAATGTCCATATCTGGAGAGGTGATTTTAGCCGACATGATATTTACGGCACTCATAACGGGTGCACCATCTACTACGAAGGGAGGGTCTAAATCATTATTACCATCAAATTCGTATTGCATTTTGGTGCCGGTGTCTTCGTGCAACATTACCCATACCTGATCACCGTCAGTAATGGTGGCATTGGCATCAATTTGTACCATCACGCTCATATTAGAGCCAGCTTCGATCCATTTAGGTTCGGAAATGATAGCAGGTACTACGGGGCCATTACTGCCATTATCGGCATGGATAACAATCCAGCCATCGCTGGGAACCTCAGTCATAGTAACTTCTACCCTATTTTGGGAAATCACCTGGGTACTTACATCGAGGGTAGCCACTGTGGGCTCATTGGTCATGTCCGTGCTATCGTCATCTTCACTACAAGCGGTAGCTCCGAAAATCAGTGCTGCGCCTAAGGCAAAATTTAATAGCTTTGAACTGTTTGAGTAGATCATGATTGTTTCTTTTTTGGATTCAATATTATCTACGAGGATTCCTGATAACTGGATTTTTGAAAACCTCATTTTTTGAGTAAGCGCCCTCCCATTGAAGTGAAAATCGTTGATCTGCTGCAAGATGGCAAGCAGGAGGCGATGTCATTAATTTATGACAATTACGGAGCAGTGCTCTTTGGATTGTGCGTGCGCATGATGCCTTCGCGCGAAGATGCGGAAGAGGTATTTCAGGAAGCGATGATTAAGATTTGGCGTTATGCGCAGTCTTATGATGCGGATAAAGCAAGGTTATATACCTGGATGATGAATATTACGCGCAATGCTTGTATTGATCAAATTCGTAAAAATGATCGCCGTCCACAAATCCAAGATGTAGAGACGCACGTATATAAGGTTGATGCGGTTCACCAATCGAACTTACCAGTAGATCATATCGGACTGGAGAAGGAATTGGAGAAATTGCGTCCGGAGGACCGAAAAGTACTCGAATTAGCGTACTTCCAGGGTTTCACACAGGGAGAGATTGCGAAAAAGTTAAATGTGCCTTTGGGTACGGTGAAAACCCGTGCTCGTAAGGCGATTAGTGAATTAAAGCGGTTTTTAGCCAGAGACATTGGATCCTAAGAAGTACATAGAAAGCGGAATTATAGAAGACTACCTGATGGGTTTTGTCTCAGAGCAAGAGCGTCAAGAGGTGCAGTGCATGAGCAAGATTTATCCGGAAATCAACGAAGCACTTCGTCAGGCTGAAGATATTATGTCGACCTGGGCAGCGGCTAGTGCCGAAGAGCCCCCTGCTGGCATGAAGGAGAAAATTATGGCCAATTTGGGCGAACAGGAAAAAGGACCTGTGGCTATGCCGGCATTAAAAGTAGTGGCCTCCAGCCATGAGCCTTCGGTGAAATCCAGCATTAATCCTGCGGCTTCCCCATCTAAATCTTCGCAACCCATTGGATGGATTGCCGCCGCGGCAGCTCTTATTTTATCTTTCTTCCTAGCCTATCAATGGCAAGATAGTTTGCAGTTTATGCAGGCTATGGAGCAAGAGATTGTAGCGCAAGATCAAGAGCTGGAAACGCTGGGCAATCAGTTGCAAGAGCTGCAAGGAGATAAAGAACAATATCAAAGTTTATGGGCCGCAGTTTCCGAACCCGGAACTCAGAAGATTACCCTCAATACCGTTCAAGAGGATAAACCGGCCACCGCAACGGTGTACTGGAATCCTGAGAAGGAAGAGACTCTTTTCTATCGCGATCAATTACCCGCCGAAGCAGAAAATAGCCAATATCAGTTATGGGCTATCGTAAAAGGTAAGCCGGTAAGCATCGGGCTATTGGCCTTAAATTCCAATGAGTTGCAATTGCAGAACATGAGCGGTTTGGCGGAGGCTGATGCATTTGCCATTACCCTGGAACCATTGGGCGGAAGCGAAAGCCCTACGCTGGATCAGATGGTGGTGATGGGGAAAGTATAAATCACGGAGTGATTTATACTTTAGACGATAGATCGCTGCGCTGTTAGATTTTAGATCGCTACGCTGTTAGATTACCTGGGTTACCTAAAAGTTTCAATTTTATCTTTTTCGGTTGAAGTACCAGTATTCCAGCTTGGGTTTGGTGGTGACTTCAATATTATCTTCCCGATAGTCGATAAAGAAATTTAGAGTTTAGATCGCTGCGCTATTAGATGTTAGACGATAGACCGCTACGCTGTTAGATTAGAGGCGTTTCTTGATCGTTTCAATTTTATCTTTTTTCGGGTCGAAATGCCAGCATTCCAGCTTGAGCTTGGTGGCGGCTTCAATATTATCTTCCCGATCGTCGATAAAGAAACAGTCGGCGGCTTTTAGTTTTTGCTCCTTCAATACTTTCTTGTAGAAATCAGCTTCAGGTTTGCGATGCCCCGTTTCGTGGCTGTAGTATACCGCATCAAATTGACTGATAAACTGCTTGTATTTAAAGGGTCCGCAAAGGGCCTTGATCTTTTCGATATGCAAGGGATTGGTATTACTCAGGAGATAGAGTTTATGCCCCTTGTTTTTTAAGTTTTTAAGCAATCGAATGTTCTCATCCGGAATAGCCTCGTAACAGAGGGCGTTCCAGGCTTCGGCTAAATCCTTCTTGAAAATGGATTTACGAAAGAAAAATCCTTGCAATTGGCTTAGGAAATCGTCGGTGCTAAGTTCCCCGCGTTCAAATTGATGGAAGAGCTCATCTTGCTCTGCTAGCTTTTCTTCGGCGCCTAAGGCTTCGAAGGCCTTGTAAGTAAGCTTGGTGTCGATGGGAATAAGAACCGCTCCGAAATCGAAAAGCAGGTGTTTAGGCATTGCGTGGTATTTGAGCACAAAAGAAGGAAATAAGGCTTAAAAATTTCCCGCTTTTGGGAAATATGGCCAAGTAAATAGTGGCCTAAGCAGGGTCAAGAACCTGGTATTTACCGATAAAAGGACGATTATCGGTTTCGATGACCGGTAATCTACTTTTGTAAGTAGCTGAAATTCAATACGTAGTTGTTTTCGTTTGCCGGTAATCGAAGATTATTGACCGTTTAACGAAAAGATTAGATCGCTGCGCTTTTAGAGTTTAGACCACTGCGTTATTAGATTTTAGACGATAGATCGCTACGCTTTTAGATTGCTTCAACACAGAGGCGCGGAGGTAAGGAGTTCACAGAGGAGCAGTGCTTGTTTTACAGCATCTTTATCTGAGGGTATTCTATGGGCTTCAATTCAATGATAAATACTAAATTTGCCCTCCTTTTCGGGCCCATAGCTCAGCTGGTTAGAGTAGGTGACTCATAATCACTTGGTCGCAGGTTCAAGCCCTGCTGGGCCCACTTGAAAGCCGGTAAGTTACGTTTTTGTACGTGCTTGCTGGCTTTTTATTTGCATACTTTTTTCTCTTAAAACTAGAACAAATGAACTTTAGAATGAAGATACCCGAAGACTCTAAATGGTTGTTTCAAAGCCATGTAGGTTTTGATCAAACATGGGGAAGTTACTTTGCGCAGTATAATGCTGCAGTTGATAATTTGGTGGAGGCAGTACAGACCGGTGCGGTCAAAATTGATCAAGTTTCTTTGCCTATGATATTTTTGATTAGACACGTGCTTGAGTTGGGCCTCAAAAACAATGTTGCTCAACTGGAAAAAATAAATGGCAAAGAAGGCAAATTGCGACCTACCCATAACCTGGAGGCTTTAATTACGGCTTTTAACCTTGAACTAAGTAAAATCCTAGATAATAACAGCATTTCAGAAACTACTCTTTCGGAAATTACCAAATATCGGAGTAAGCTTGCTGAACTAGGAGATACCATACATAACCTAGATCGTGGATCTGATGCGTTTAGATATCCCGTAGATAAGAATAACGCTATCAATTTCGACTGGAATAAGACAATTGCCGTTGACGATATTCTTCACTTATTTTTTGAATTGAGGTCATTTTTCGCATTCACGATTGCCGTTCTTGCAGACGAGGGAGTTAAAGGGGTGGAAAATCTCTAAAGATTAAATCACTTTAAATGGATGCTGGAAATTTATTCTTATTAAACTCCCAAGATTTTAATTTCTCGTTTTCCTCGGGTATTATGTTCGGAATAAAAGCGTGAAAGCAGATTTGACAAAAAATGATAGAGTAATTACAAATATTTACACAATCATTATTATCATATTCCCTCAAACAGTTAACCTCAGCTTTTTTAGATTCGCCTTGAAACTTGATTTTCCCCGGAATCGCCATTTCGCCATGAGCTAAGCCTGATAAGTCTCGGTAAATAATGTTGTATATGGCGGGATACCCCAAATTATGTGCGAGTTGTTCTAGATTTTTAGGACCACCATAAAAGGAGTACCAATACCTGGGTCTTTGGCGTTGCTCTAATTTTCTATAGTATTCGTAATGCTCCTTTAATGGTTCAGTAAATAAAAATGATTCCAAATCATCCATCTTTCCTCTGAGGTCCTGATCCCATTCGGGTAGACTAAACAGATAATTGAATCTGTCCTTGGAAATATCGTTAGCCAGCTTTCTCCTTTTTTCAGACCCTGCGACAAGACTCCCGTAAAAACCAAATTGTCTCAACTTGAACATTAGATTGTAATGTAAGCCCCTCTCATTATTAGAATTTTCAGTCATATATTCAACTTGAAGAGCAAGTTCAAGCATTGTACGTAAATGAATATTACACTGTTCAGTTGCACCTTGTTCTAGGAGGATTATAATTGCATCTAGCTCGGATAGAAACTGCCTTAGAAGCATGTGTGCACCTAAAGTTGGATCAATTATTTTTTCGGTGGTAAAGCTTTTAACAAATAGGCCGGCACCAAATACTTTGAGCTTTTGTAAAGTTTCAACTTGGGTCCAATATGGGTTTTCAGATTCTTTATTGTAATGCTCACCAAGGAAGTTTTTTAAGTCATCCGTACTTCTCATCATGTGCAGTCATTTTTTTTGGCCCTAGCTCAAATTATGAAGCCATGGTATACACGCTTTTACCCCCACCATAATAATTCGAATAAACATGCTGATAAACAGCGACTGCCTTAAAGTCTACCTCTTCATCAGAATATGACTCTTGAGGGAGCCAAAGCAGGTTTTCATAAATGAGGTTTCGTACTTGGGCCTTAATGGATCTACTTTCTCGCCAGCGATCTACTTTAAGCCTCTCTTCTTTGAGTTTTTTTAGCGTTTCTGCAGCGACCTTCTTTACTTGCTTAATTTCTTTTTCCGAAAGCTCCTTATCCTTGATCAGAAGGTCGTAAATCGCTAAAGTTTCTTCATCACCCAGTTTTTCTCTTACCGCTCGTTTCTCTTCGGTGCCAAGGCTTTCGATAAAGGCCGTGAGTTCATCAAAAGTGCGCTGGGTATTTTCAAGATCCTTTCCTCGGTTGTATTCATCAATGATTTGCTTATAGCGCTCGTAAAAATCCAGTCGCAATGGATTTTCCTTGAGCATTTGCTCCAGTTTTATTTCTATAGCTTGCTGCAAATCGTAGGTTAATGTGTTTTTACGAGGAGCTTTGGCAAAAGCGGCTTTAAGGGCTTGAAAATCGAGCCTGCTTAAATCGATATATCCAGATTGCTTCTCCTCTACACTCTGAGGAATAATTCGAATGCTATCACTTACCTCTCGTTGGAGCCTCATTATGATTTCCGTAACATCTGCGGACTTTACATTTTGATTTAACTGGTTGTAAATAGCCTCAATGGCATCATGCTTCTTGGTGTAAGGTTTGACTTGTATTTCTGGGAATAGAGCCTTGTATTTCCGGAAAACATTACGAGCCATGATTTCAAATTTTGTGCGGGTGGACTCATTTAGGCAAACACAATCGGCGGCCTCTTTAATTTTACCCAGCTTAGCCATCGGCTTCGCTTTAATCAGCTCCAAGAGATCGAAGTTTAGGGACTTTAGATTTTGCTCCGTTTGATCAATTGCCTCCTTAAGCTCAACTTCTAGTCCTTCTAAAAGTTCCGCGGGTTTGGCAGTGGGTTTATCCGTTCCTTTGTCTCCTGGAGATTTAGAACCTTCCCCATAAACAGAATAAGCCTTTTCGAGTTGTTGGTACACATTACCGTAATCAACGATTAATCCATTTTCTTTTTCATCATCGTACACCCGATTGGCTCGGGCAATTGTTTGCATTAAGGTATGGCCTTTAATAGGCTTATCTAAGTAAACTGTGCTAACACATTGTGCGTCAAAACCTGTGATCCACATTGCGCAGACAATGGCCAAGCGGAAGGGGTTCTCCGGGTCCTTAAATTCTTTTTCAAGATTACGATCCACCATTTTACGACGATGCGTTTCGATATCTAGACCCATTTTTTTGAACTTGTCTACTTCGTTTTGCTCGCTGCTGACCACCACACAGATTTCAGTCTCCTTTACTCGGTCATATTTCCGCTGCAATTCTTGAGCTTCTTGTTGGTCATCCGATTTTTCAATTCTTTCGGCCAATTCTTGAAGGTACTGGGGCCAATAGCTTTGAACGAGTTGATACATTTTTACGGCAGTAGGCTTATCCAGGGCTACAAACATTGCCTTACCTTGATATCCTCGTTCATTAAAATGCCAAACTAAATCTTTAGCAATCGCATCTAGCCTGGGTTCAGCGGTAAGAACAGCGTAGTTTTTCTTAAATAAATAGGTCAACTTCTTTTGCTGATCTTCATCGAGATTTTCATCTTCTAAGATTTCAGCCATCCGCTCATCTAAGTCCGGATTTTGAATATTTAGCTTCTCGCCCTTATTTAAATACCGAAGGGGTAGGGTGGCTTCGTCTTCTATAGCCCGTTTGAAGTCATAAACTGATACATATTCACCAAATATGTTTTTGGTGATTTCCGCTTCTTCTTTGATTATGGGGGTACCCGTAAAGCCCAAATAGGAAGCATTGGGAATGCCATGAAAACGCATGTTTCGAGCATAGGCACCACCTTGGGTGCGATGCGCTTCGTCTGAAATTACAATGATGTTTTTCCGATCTGTAATAAGAGGATACTCAGACTCCCTGTCGGGGTTAATCGAAAACTTATGTATTAAGGTGAAAACATAACGGTGATTTTCGGATAGCAATTCCCGTAAATGCTCTCTACCTGTAATCCCTTTCTTGTTTCCGGCAATGACGGACTTATCATTTACGGCTCCCACTCCAGAAAAAGTATCATAGAGCTGGCTCTCTAATTCTGTGCGATCCACGGCTAAAACGAAGGTGTAAGAACCACCCAGTTTGCGGTGTATTTTCTCACAGAGGAAAACCATGGAATACGATTTTCCGCTTCCCTGGGTATGCCAATAAACACCGAGCTTCCCTTGTAAGTCTTGGATGTTGTTCACATTTTCGATCACCTTATTTACACCGATATATTGGTGATTTTTAGCCATGATCTTTACCACATCTCCATGGGAGGTGTCAAAAAGCAGGAAGTTTTCGAAAATATCCATGAGGTGATGCTTAGAGCAAGTACCTCTTAGTAGGGTGTCTAGACTTACGACACCTTCCTGATCTTCCTCGATACGTTTCCATTCCAAGAAGTACTTATAGGAGCTTGTTATAGCGCCTACTTTGGCATCCGTTCCATTACTGAGAATTATAAAGCCATTGCTGTGGAAAATGTGAGGAATAGTGTCCTTGTAATCCGAGAGGTTATCCACATAGGCGTTTCGTAGATCCTTGTTATGAGCTTTTAGCTCCATAAAAACGAGAGGGATGCCGTTTACAAAAGCAATTACGTCTGGCCTGCGATTATAAAGTTCACCAACTATTTCTAGCTGACG
The DNA here is from genome assembly GCA_002501205.1 of Flavobacteriales bacterium UBA7878. Classification (GTDB taxonomy): domain Bacteria; phylum Bacteroidota; class Bacteroidia; order Flavobacteriales; family Schleiferiaceae; genus Croceimicrobium. The sequence goes on along the minus strand of DLRW01000054.1, from coordinate 24,685 downwards.
TACGGCAAGGAATGAATTATTACTGTAGTCTTTGAAATCAAAAACTTTAAGACGCTTCTTTACTAATTCCCCTTTGCTATTCGTGAAGCTAACCGGAACCCCACTTTTAAAAAGCAGGTATTTCTCCTGGTTTACCTGAGCGAGAGTCTTATCCGCAATGCCTTGATAGATCAGTTCAATTGCATGATTATAAGCTTGATCTGGTAGCTCGGGGTTGAGTTTTATGAGTGCTTCTCGGAGATATGGGGTTAATATTACTTCACTCTTGTCTTCACGGCCCAGTAAGCCGTTTACACCAAAAGTTTCATTGTGCCAGGCGGTTATAACTTCCCAGCCCAATTCTTCCAGTACATCTTGAGTGGCCTGTTCTACAAGACCGTCTTCGGAGTATTCGTGACTCATCAGGCTGGAGCTTAAGGTCTACACTTATGTTACTTCAGTAGATCATTGGGGTTAATAATGGGCAGCATGAAATTACGAAGCGCTGTCCCTTGAAATCTTGTTAGTAGAATTCCCCTGGAGGTAGAGTAGGTCACCGAGGCTATAGCATTTGCAAGGTTACCATCAACAATAGGTTTGTTTTGCTTGGCATCCTCAAAACGTACTAATTCTTTAAGGTTATGGATACCAAATATGAAAGCAAAGGTGAACTGACCGCGGGCTTCTTCTTGTTCAATATTGGATTTAGTGGTGATGTCAACTTCAAAATCAGCCTTGAGTAAGCTGTCTTCAATATTAAAGCCCATATTGAAGTTTACTCCAAAGTCATGGCCATCTACTTCATTAGGGTTGAACTCAAATGGACTTTCAATAGCTCCTTTAATTAATTGGAAGTCGAGGAGCTCCATTTGTTTTACATCTAAACTTGATTCAGCTTTCATTAGGCAACTTGTCCTTGGTGTTCTACTTTTTGTACTTCAGCTATTTTGAATCCGCCCGTATTTCTTACCACATTGCTATGTACGGTCATAGTTATCGGCTTTGTTTTTAGAGAAACAAACGTTCTGTGCTGAGGCACATGAATTATTGTTTCTCCCAGCTCAGCCTCAAGTTTAGCCAATGAGCGTAAAGTGAAATTGTGCTCACCATTTAGCCATTTACTAATCTCAGATGGTTTTTTACCAAGACGTGCAGCCAGGCTTTTTTGGGTGTAGCCTTTTTCCTTTATTAAGGCATTTATGCGCACCACGATATCCGCGTATTTAGCCACGAAAATTTTGGTTTCTTCAGGTACTTGGCTTTCTAACCTTTGTGCGATTTTACTTCTCATTTTAGTGCAGGTAGATGTCTGTAGTGTTTGTTCCATCTGTAAGAAATCGACCTGAATGGTCAATTTCTATTAGTCCATGTTTTAAGTAATCTTCAATTCTCTTGACAAATATTTGTGCGTCGTTGAATTTAGTTTTCAAATCTGGACTGTCTTGTGCAGTAGCGGCACTCTTTATACCTCCATTAAAGAGGATAAGTATCTTCTCATTAATTCGGTAGCAAAACAAGCGTAATGGAAAGTTGCTGCCTAAGACTGCAATTTCTTCAAGTCTTTCATTTGGCTTAGGTGGTAGGGCCTGAGCCCGTGCTTCATGACGATTAATGAAATCATTGGTTGCGCCATACTTGTTTTTAATTGGGTCTGAGATTAATTGGTAAAGCTCTAAAGCTGCGTCATAGTGCTCATTTTCTTGATCCTCGGTAAAGCGATCAAAGAAGCGATCGGTTTCATTGTCAGTTAAACCTTCTAGTTTAACTGTGTAGAAGGTGCATCGAGTTCCCTCGTCATCCCATATTTCTAGCGCGAAGTTATTCACTTTTAAGTTAATTTACAAACAGATGTTCACTTTTAAGTTAATTTTTGCTATCCGGTTATGAAAGCCTTTGATTTCATCAAATCTACTTTTTTATATACATCCATTTGCCTCAAGCTAATGCCAACTCTCTTCAGTACGTGTTTAATTACATCTGCATTTAATACCGAATGATTTTCCTTTCCCTGGATTGCGAACTTATTCAGGGCTAAGGTTTAACTTACAAATCAGAAACATCAATTAGGCCGGACATTAAGCGTGGGAGTAGGATGTCTCTAGCCTCCTTGAGAGCTTTATTCTGCCTAACAAGGTTTTCAATGAGCTTAAATTTAGGTTCGACTGACTTATCAAATGATTCTGTGATTCTCTGAGGAGGTATGGAAACATAAAACTTTTCGAAACACTCCTTTTGTACTCTTTGGCGCCCATCAGAACCTACCATACTTTTAATAGCCAGCTCTCTAAATTCATCCGTTCTTGAAATACAGTAAATGGAGTAACGGCTAAGCTCTGAAGTTTCCCTAAATACAATAAATTCAGTCGATCCAGATGCTACTTCATCATCCGATTTCATAAACTGGACAAAACCTGTTTTTCCGTTTTCTAAACAAGGGGTGATTCTAGCAAATAACGTGTCGCCGTTTTTGAATTTTGCCCCTCCTTTAATGGGTCGTTCTTCTACAGTTGTTATTACCATCGAGCTTTCGGAAAGTGAGCCCATTGGCACATAGGGTGCATTTACGCCCTTACTAAACTTAGTTTTTGGATTGATTTGAACGATTCTAGAAAAAGGCTTTCTCACCCACCCCTCAGGCAATCCACTCTCCTCATCCATTTTCACCTTCTCATGCCCAGGAAAACGCATCCGTACAAACCACTCCTCATACATCAATTGCGCTTTTTCTTCCAGCAGTCTAATGCGTTTGAGGTTGTTCTCGATAAGGTCGTCGTAGGCGGAAAGGATGGAAGCGATTTTTCGCTGGGTAGGTAGAGGGGGGAGTCCCAGGAGGTGTTTAGGAATGGCCTTTTTGTTTCCCCTAGGCATTTTTGTGCCATTTGCACCAGCCATCATAAAATCGAAAAAGTCCTGCCTAGATAAAGTGTAGTAAAGAAATCGCGGGTCTATTATATCGTCTTTTGCTCTAAGTACGAAAACATCGTTTGAACAACCTCCAGTAAATTTCGCCTGCCAAATTTTTTTGAAATAGGGCCTAATATTGGACACAAGAATATCTCCTTTTTCAAAGCGAGTGGCTCTTCCTTTGGATAGAGGATAAGCCGAGTCTGTTATACCTCCTCTATCAACCTCCATATTGTCTGCAGACACATAATTACTGGCGTTCAAATGGATAGCGTCAACCTTGGTCGTAATGTAAGAAGCGACCTGCCCTAAGGGAACCTTTTTCCAATTCATGGTTATAAAACAGTGTCTTGGATTTTTTTCATCAACATATCAGCCTCTTTGTTTAGCTTAACTAATTCTGAATGGATTTCTTCAACCCTAGATGAATAATCAAAATCCATATCCACCTCTATACTTACCCCCACATATCTACCTGGAGTCAGACTATAATCCTGCTCGATAACCTCCTCTAAATCTACCACCTTACATAGGCCCTCTACGTCTTCGTATTTTCCCTTTGGGAAGTGCTCTTTAAACCACGCATTATCCGCCCTAAGGCCTAAATCATCACCTCTAAAGGCATTAATAATTGCCGTAAGTCCTTCCATTTGGTCTTCGCTAAAGTCATTCACCGTGGAGCTTACTTTGCGATAGGTGTTGCGGGCATCAATCATTAGAATCTTGTCTAGATTCTCTTTCTTCTTGCCTTTATTGAAGAACCAAAGATGACAAGGTAAACTACGGGTGTAAAAGAAGTTATTGCTGATCGCTACAATGCATTCTACATGGCCCGTCTCAATCAATTTTTGGCGAATGAGTTTTTCGCCATGCCCGGCATCGGTAGCCGAAGAAGCCATTACAAAACCTGCTCGGCCAGTCTCATTCAAATAGCTGTAGAAATACTGCATGAAGAGGTAGTTGCCATTGCTAATGGTGCCTTTACCAGTTAAGGGTGCCCCAAAAGGCAAGCGAGGGTCCTCAGCTAAAAACTTGTTTTTTGCATCCACCCGATCCACATTAAAAGGGGGATTGGCCATTACAAAATCACATTTTCCAACCAAGTCGTGAGGATCAGAATAAAAGCTATTGCTCTCAATAACCTTCCCTTCAATTCCATGAATCGCCAGGTTCATTTTAGCCAGCTTGGCATTATTGCTTTTAAGCTCAGTGCCGTAAACGGTTATCGCTTCATTTACCTTACGATTAGGGGAGTGGTCATTAATGAAATGTGCGGTTTGTACAAACATGCCACCCGAGCCACAGGCTGGGTCGTGAATAATACCATGATTTGGCTGGATGAAATTCACAATCAGGTTCACCAGAGATGGGGGTGTGAAGAACTCTCCTCCTTCCTGGGCTCCGGCTCCTTGCATGGAAAATTTCATCAGGAAGAATTCATAAATACGCCCAAATACATCGCCCTTGGCGTTCCGCACTGCATCTTTGTTGAAGACGCGCACCAAATCCCTTAAAAGTTTGTCGCCTAACTCTTGGTAATTCTTAGGTAGGATGCCTGCTAAGTCGGGGTACTCAGCCTCAATAAGCTTCATGGCATTATTAATGCACTCTGATATGTCTTCACTTTCAGGTAAGGCAACCAGATATTCATACTTGGCTTTTTCGGGTAACATTATAGCACCGGCGGCAGCATAATCGTCTTTGCTTGCTTCTCGCTTTGCACCGGTACGAGGATTTACAGGAAGGTTTTTTTCTATTTCAAGTTTGGCATTTTCGTAGCGGTTTTGAGCAAATCTTAGCAGAACTAAACCTAGTACAGGATCCTTGTATTCGGCCGCTGTAAGTTTAGAATTACCTCTCAGCTCATCGGCGGCTTCCCAGAGGTCTTTTTCAAGTTCGCGTATTTCTTGTTGGGTCATGGTAAATAGAATCTTCAGCTCAAGCTTTTTGGCTTGTTAAAACTAAAAAACAGAGCTAAGTATTGGGCTTTCAGCTTAATGGTTTGCCTCCATTTTGAGGTAAATCGAAAGACCAAGATAAACTACAATTTTGGGACCCATGGCTATTGGATAGAGCTTCTATTTAATGCTCAAGATTGCAGGGGAATTTATCAGAATTGAAATAGTTCTGTTCATGCTGAAATATTGATAAATCAATCCTTCTTCAAAACCTTCACTACCCTCCGATAAGTAGCCTCCGTAATACTCCAAGAAAGTCCACCGCTGGTATTGATAAAGAGGACAACCACGGCGTCCAAATCAGCATCGTAGCGGGCAATGCTGGAATAGCCTGGTAAGAGGCCCGTATGTTCCAAGCGATAAAGTGATTCATAAAGCGCTTGCTCTTCCGGGTTCAGGAAACGGCCTTCATTGAGGGCGCGCAAGAATACCGCAATATCACGGGCCGTGGAGATCATGGACCCTCCGGGGTGAATGTAATTATTGCCTTTGATGTCGGGTTCGTAGCCGATATGATAGCCGCTCATTAAAGAGTCTTGATTTACTTCGTCGAGCAGGCTATAGGTGTGTTTTAAGCCTAAGGGATCCAGAATTTCTTCCTTAATGTATTGGTGGTGACTGTAGCCTAAAGTACTATCTAGGATGGCGCCTAGCAGTAGGTAATTGGTATTGCTGTATTGGTATTTTTCATCCGGTTCAAAATCGGCCGGGAGATCAAAAACCAATTTCAGAGCCGGAAGATCTTCGGTGAAAAGATCGGTCCAGGGATAATCCGGTTGATCCAGGAAATTGGGGATACCACTGCGATGTTGGATCAGCATTTTTAATGTGATGCCATCAGCATTAGCGATATGGCCTTGGGTAAAAGGCAGTAGGCTGCTTAGGGAAGCATCAAGATCCAGTTTTTTCGCCTGAATCAATTTAGTAGTGGCGGTGGCTATAAAGAGCTTGCTAATGCTAGCTACCTTAAATAAGCTTTGAGGGCTGGCTGCCATCTCATTGGCGCGATTATTCCAGCCTGCAGCATAAGCTTCCGGAGCTTTCCCGGCTTGATCAATATAGAGAATGACACCATCTACCTTATAGTCTAAAATGTCTTCAATTTGGGCTTGAGGACTGTCTGGCAAGGGGCTGAGCCAGAGTTTGATCAATAGCCAGGGAGCGAATAAATAGGTTCCGATCATGGAGAGGAGGATAAGGCTTAGGCCGATTATTTTCTTTGGACTCATACAGTTATTTGGTTTTTTGCACCCGCCGGTACTTCATGCCAAAGAGGGGGCGCAAGAGAGGAATTCGCTTAATGATTAATTCGAAAATCAACAAGCATCCCGCTAAGGTTAAAAGTACGCTAAGTGCGAATTTTAAATAGGGGTCCAGGTTTAATTTAAGTACCCATGAAGCTACCGCATAGAGCACAAACATGTGAATGATGTATATAGGATAGGCACTTTCACTTAAGTAGCTCAGGGTTTTGCTGGGGCGATTGAGGTATTTGTATCCCAGGCCAAAGATTCCTAAGATCCATAAATTGGATTCTATCGCCATAAGGGCATTAGTAAAGTACGCTTCCAAAATGCTGATGCGCAATAGGCCCATGCCTAAGGCTAAAGCTAAATAGAGCCAATGCCATTTTAATAAGATTTGCCAAAAGCTTTTGCCGATATAAACCATTATAAAACCAAAGAAGAAGGCCAGGAAACCAATAGCGTAGCCATGTAATGTTTGGGCATAAAGGGCAAAAATATCAGGTTGAACGATGAGCACTTCCAAGATGAAAAAGGGAAGGATGGCCAAGGGTCCCAAGGGACTGCGCATCATCTTTTCCAAGCTGCGGCGGAATTTACCCTCTGGCTTTTTAATTAGCTGGAAGAAGAAGGGAAAGAGGATGGAAATATAGATGACAATATTACCTAAAAACCACAGGTGGGCAGGATGGGCGAAATAGTGTAGAGGTTGATTGTAATAGTTTTGAAAGAGCAAGAAGTGCAAGGGCACGATAGTAACAATGCCAAAGAGGTAAGGGACCAGAATGCGCTTGGATCGATCCAGCAGCAATTGCTTGATGTTCCGTTTTTGCATGGCGAAGTAAACACCCATTCCCGATACAAAGAAGAGGAAGGGAATGCGCCAAACATTAATTAAAGACATCGGTTTCCAAAGTCCTTCTAAAAGTTCATCGCTGCGGATAAAACCAATGAAGAGCGCCCAGGGCTGAAAGACTATGGCAATATGATAGATCAATAAAAGTCCGATGGCAATTACCCGTAGCCAGTCGATATCGTGCCTTCTTGCAGTTTCCATTTTTTAGCTGTTTTAGTTTTCGTGATTATTCTAACATCATGGCGATTACGGGGCGCGCTTTTTCGAGGGCCACCATATCTAATTGTAAACCCATGGGGCTTAATTGTTCCTGCATCATTTGGTAAACAGGCTTCAAGGCTTCGAAATCGGCCAACACAATTTCGCGGGGAGTAGCGCCGTAGGTATTGCGCAGGTTTTTGTCGGCCTTGGCATCGATTAGCATTTGAACGATTTCTACCCGACCAAAAAAGGCAGCGCTGTGCAAAGCACTTGATCCATCATTGTTTTGAAGGCTGAGGTCTGTGCCTCCATCAATTAGGGCCTGGGCGATTTCGCGCTTATCGAAAGTAGCGGCTGTAATTAATGGCGTAGATCCGGTAAAGGCATCCTTCTGATTGAGGTCGGTGCCAGCAGCAATATGTTGCTTTACGGCGGCTAAATTTCCACTAATAACGGCCGTGGCAATATCCATTTCGGGGGCCTCAATTTTTGCTTCGCTGGATTCCGAATTTTGATTTTGACAGGCGATGCTAAGGCTGTAAATAAGTATCAGGCTAAGGCTTTTTAAAAGGTTTTTTCTTTGGAAGAAGTTTAGTGTGTTCATCTCTAAATTTTGTTTTGTGTATTTGATGCTTCAAAGGTGCGGCCCTTGCCAGGCTTGGGCTATAGCCTATGCTTCGCTTTGTGTAAACTTTGCTGCGGCTTTGAAAAGAATGACGCATCTCTATAAATTATGACGCAAAAGCCCATTTGAGCCCCGATTTTAAAGCAGAAATGCAGGCCTAATTTTTTCTACTTTCGAAAGGCGAAAAAGCAGCATGGAAGACCGTCAAAATAGTCCCAGTGATTTCATTAAACAGGCCGAAGAAATTCTATTAGAGAATTTAAGTTCGGAGACATTTGGGGTTTCAGAATTAGCGGAGGCCATGCACATGAGTCGCTCCAATCTTTTGCGAAAGATTAAAAAGGATACGGAGCTTTCGGCCAGTCAGTTTATTCGGGCTTTTCGCTTAAAGCAGGCCTTGCTCAAATTGGAAGGAGGTGCTTCCTCTGTTTCCGAAGTAGCCTACGAGGTGGGCTTTGGGAGTGTGAGCTATTTCGTTAAATGTTTTCGAGAACACTATGGATATCCTCCCGGGAAATGGGAGCAGAATAAAATTCCGGAGCCACAAGAGGAGCTAAAGATAGATCCGGCGAAAGCCGAAAAAAAACCAAAAGCCAATGGCTTCTATTATGCCTTGGCTGCGGTAGCTCTAATCTTGATTGCCTTTTTCTTCCTTTATCCTGATGCGGACCAAGAACAAGCTTTGGAATCGGAAAAGTCGATTGTGGTTTTGCCTTTTAAAAATGAAAGCAGCGATTCGAGCAATTTGTATTTCGTGAATGGCTTGATGGAGTCGACCCTCAACAATTTGCAGAAGATTGAAGATTTGCGAGTGATCAGTCGTACTTCAGCGGAGAAGTTTCGTACTACGGCATTGTCGATTCCGGAGATTGCCGATGAGCTGCAAGTGCAGTATTTGGTGGAGGGCAGTGGCCAAAAGGTGGGCGATAAGGTTTTGCTGCACATTCAGCTGATCGATGCCGCTCGCGATGAGCCTTTATGGGCTGCCGAATACCATCGGGAGCTCCAGGATATATTCGATTTGCAACGGGAGGTAGCGGCCGAAATTGCGGATGCGATTCAGGTTTATGTTTCGGAGGAAGAGCGTGCGCGCATTGCCAAGCGGCCCACTCAGAGTTTAGCGGCCTACGATTATTATTTACAGGGTTTGGATCCCTTTTATGCGCGGACCCATGAGAGTTTGCAGAAGGCGATTGGCTTTTTTGAAAGGGCCATTGCCGAAGATGAAGAATTTGCTTTGGCTTATGCGGATTTGGCCTTGTCCTATTATTTCCTGGATCTTTTTCAGCGGGAAAAGCAATACACCGATTTGATTAATCAGTATTCGGATCAGGCGCTTTTATACGATTCAAAATTGGATGTAAGCCTGATCGCTAAGGCTTGTTATTATTTGCAGGTGCAGGATTATCGCCTGGCCTTACCGCATTTGGAAAAGGCTTTGGACTACAATCCTAATTCGGCGGCGGCCATTCAAATGCTTTCGGATTTTTACGCTTATTATATTCCCAATAGTGCCAAATATGTGGAGTATGCCTTAAAGGGAATTCAGCTGGATGGGCAGGCTCAGGATTCTACCGCCAAGAGTTATCGCTATTTACAATTGGCCAATGCTTTGGTGCAGGCGGGATTTTTTAAGGAGGCGGATGCTTATTTGGATCAGTCGCGGACTTTGTATCCGGCCAATCCATTTGTTCCGCATTTAAGAGTTTTTGTGGATTTGGTGCAGGATAAGGATTGGCAAAAGGCGGCCAATGCGCTTAGTCGCTTATACCAACGCGACACCAATGCTATGGATGTGCTGCAGGACCTGGCAAAACTGCATTATGTGCTGGAGGATAATGACAGTGCCTATTTCTATTTCTCCAAATTGGTGCGGCATCGCGAAGCGCATAATTTGGAGCTCTATACCTATGAAAATGCCAAGATCGCCTATGTGTATCGCGCCTTGGGCTATAGGGCTAAGGCTGATAGCTTATTCGCGGATTATGTAGCTTACTGTGAGGCTAATGATTCGAAATATCAGAATGCGCATCAGGCCATCCGTTATGCCTATGCTCAGAATTGGGAAAAGTCATTGGAGTATTTAGAGCAATTCGCGCAAGAAGACCATATTCAGTATTGGTTCCTTTTATTGGAGTATGAGCCCTTGGTGAAGCCCATGAAAGAGAAGGCTGAATTTACTAGGGTTTTCCAGCAGATTAAAGATCGCTTTTGGGCGAATCATAGGAAGATGCGGGAGGATTTGGAGGCAGAAAACTTACTCTAATTATTCCTCACCCCCACCCGAATATGTTCCGGATTTTGAGCGGTGCTAAAGGCTTCATCGATATCCTCCAAAGCAAAGGATTGAGATACCAGCTTTTGGAAAGGGAATTTCTCATGCCATTCTTGAATAAAGTTGAGGGCATAAGCTAAATCTTGGGGTCCGTAATTATGCAAGCCTCTAATGGTCCAGAGCTTACGCACGATATCTTCGGCATTAATCTGCAAATCTCTCTGCTTAAAAACCGAGCCTACCAGAATTAGTCGCCCTCCTATAGTAAGGGCGGGGAGAAAGGTTTCAATGGCATCCGGACTGCCGCTGGTGTCAATGATCAGGTCTATACCCCCTTGAGATTGAATTTCGGCTAGAGGGTTTTCGGTGGCACTGCTTACAAAAGCCGCTTCGGCGCCAAATTCCAGGGCCAGTTTAAGGCGTTCAGGATTTTGGTCGAGGGCAATTACTTTATCGGCCCTAGCAATGCTCGACATGGCGCAGGCGGATAATCCTAACATTCCGGATCCTATCACCAGCACTTTCTTGTTCTCCAGATCTTCAGCCAGGCGCAGGGCCCCAGCAATAGTGGCATGCGTGCAATTAATGGGTGCCGCTACTTCATTGGGTACATCCGCGTTTAAGCGGAAAATATCGGTGCCCTTTTTTAATATACAATGACTGGCAAAGCCTCCGCCTAATGGGGCTTCATTGCTAATCTGATGATGACCGTATTTAAAGAGGTCTGCCGATTTTTGGGGAACTCCCATTTTGGCCATCTCTCCTTTATGGTCGTAGGCGTAAACCGCCCAGGTAATGCGATCACCTTTTTGGATAGCTCCTCCCGAATAGTAATGCGCACTTTCTGAGGCGGCCTCAACTATGCCAATTATCTCATGACCTAATATACTGGGGGCCGGGCTGTGGCGGCGTCCGCAATAGGTGTGTAAATCACTGCTGCAAATAGTGGAATAGCTAATGCGTACTAAGACTTCTCCCGTCTGTAAATCGGGAATAAAGCCATTCCGCTTTTCAAATTTCTCACCTGGAGCGGTGAAGACCATCGCTAAACTTTCTGGGCTATCGCTATGCATGCCAAAATCAATTAGAGCGCAAATGTAGTTCTATCAACGAAAGTTTCTTTAAAGGAAAAATAGGCATGCTTTGCCGGCTTCAATGATTTTAGATTGTGTAATTGGTTAAAGTGGCTGTAAAACAGGGTTTGAAAGATTTTCACTTCTTCTTTGCTTCATAAATTCTTAATGCATAATTAACAAATTGTAGTTTACCAATATGCAACTTTGGCGCTCTCTAAAATTGGATAATAATGAAGAAGGGAGGCTTGGCAAGCAGTGCAAAAAGAGAATCTGCCTGGTGGTTAATGTTGGCGGCCTTTTTGGCTTATACGGGCATGTATGCAGTGCGAAAAGCCTTTTTAGCGGCCCAGTTTGACGCTGCCCTGCTCTGGGGTTTGGACCTCAAAACCGTTTTGGTGATTAGTCAGGTTTTGGGATATATGCTTTCCAAGTTTTTGGGTATCAAGTTAGTTTCGGAAATGAAGGGTGATCGTCGGCCCAGAGCGCTATTCTTATTTGTGGGTATGGGTCTTTTGATGCTTTTGCTTTTTGCATGGCTTCCGCCTAATTGGCGCCCACTGGCCCTCTTTCTTAATGGTCTGCCACTGGGGATGGTTTTTGGTTTGGTTTTATCCTATTTGGAAGGTCGGCGAAATACGGAGCTGCTAGCGGCGGCTTTAAGTGCAACCTTTATTTTTTCTACCGGTTTGGTGAAAACAGTAGGCTTGTGGTTGTTGCAATCTTTCGCGGTTTCAGAGTTTCAAATGCCTTTTTTAACCGGGCTCATCTTCTTTCCAATTTTTCTTCTGGCTATCTGGATGCTTTCCAAATCCGCAGCTCCTAGCTTGGAGGATGTAGAGGCGCGCACGGAACGAAAGCCGATGTTGGCGGCCGATCGCAAGCGCTTTTTAAAGGAGCATGGCTTGGGTTTTGGGTTTCTGGTGCTGATGTATGTGGTTCTAACCATCGTCCGGGATATTCGAGATAATTTCATTGTGGATTTTTGGGCGGGTAGAGGTCAGGAGCCGGATCCGGCTTTACTGAGCTTAACCGAAATCCCCATTGCGGTTTTGATCTTAATCATCGCAGCAGCAGGAATCATGTTTAAAAGCAATTACAAAGCTTTTAAGGTGGGTATGCTGCTTACGGCCTTGTGTTCAATTCTCTTAATTCTGTCTTCAGTTTATTTCGAGCTTTCGGTTTTAAGTCCAGTGCTTTGGGTAATCTTAAGTGGCTTCGCCCTCTATTTGCCTTATATCCTCTTCCACACCATGATTTTCGAGCGCTTTATTGCTCTTTTTCGGGTAAGTGGCACAGTGGGCTTTCTCTTTTACGTGGCCGATGCCTTAGGATATTCGGGTAGTGTGGCCATTATGCTTTACAAGCAATTTGGTCAAGGCGCAGCAGGATGGGGGGCATTTATGATTGATCTAAACCGAATTGTGGGCATTGCGCTCCTGGGGCTTTCAGTCCTAGCTTGGTTCTATGTGCGGAAAAGTCGCGCTAAGCGGGTTTTAGAAGTTTCGTATTAGTCTACAAAATCGACTAGCGCTACACTCTTTATGGGTCAGGTGTGTGGTCTTAGGGTTTTCAGTGAGTTTAGCGGGGTATTTACGATGGGGAATGTGTGAATAAGGTTAAGAAGCAGTAAAACAGTTATTTAAATCTAATTTGAATAAAAGTTCATTGAAAGGTAAGTCACTCGATTTGTTAACTATTAGTAAATATTGTTTACTTATGATTAACGAATTCATAACTCAAAAGTTTATAATTAGTCAACAATCTTGAGGCTTCTTTGCAGCGGAATAAAAACACAAATCCATGAAAAAGAAATTACATCTGTTGTTAGTGGCCATGCTTCTCCAGGTGACTTTGGGAATGGCTCAAGGGGCGGAATCGGCCCTTAATTTTGATGGAACGGATAACTTGATCCAATTATCTTCTCCTTTAACTGTCGGATCTTCCAGTCATACCTTCGAGCTATGGGTGCGTGTGCCTTTGGCAGGTACCGAAGGGCTCACTTCTAGCGAGCGGGTTGGAAATATTTTAGGGGCTTACAATTCTACTCCCCACTTCAACTATGAGTTGTATAGCAATGGATCGCCACGCGTATACTGGAATGGGGGTGAGATTAACTCTACCGCCTCTGCTTCTTATGATTTCCGTGATAATAAATGGCATCACCTGGCCTATGTGCGCGATACTGCTAATTCTGAATTCCGAATTTATAAGGATGGAGTTTTAATCCATACCATTAGTTCGGTGGGTACCGATATTACTATGGCGGTTCCGCATCGGATTGGCGGGGATAACCGTAATAGTGGTGGTGGGCCTAGCTTCCATGGTGATATGGATGAGATTCGCATGTGGGACTATGCTCGCTCTGAGGCGGAGATCCGCGCAAGCATGTGTTCTAAAGTGGATACAGCTTCCGCTGGATTGGTATTGTACTACAAATTAGATGAAGCCGCAGGTTTAAGTACCCATGATTTTAGTGTGAGCGCGAATCATGGTGTCTTGACAAATATGGCTGCAAATGGCGATTGGAAAACTTCAGGTGCGGCCATTGGTGATAGCTCTGTATTCGTGTATGCGCCAAGTATGGCGGGGCAGACTTTAGCCATGGGAACTACTGCTTTGGGTAGTTTAACCATAGATAGTTTGCAGAACAATGCGGCAGGTCTGCATTTGTATCGGGTTAATGCGGTTCCAAATACCGTAAGCGGAGTAAAAGATTTGGCGGCCAATAATACCTATTTCGGTGTGTATGTGGCAGAGGATAGTCTTTTACGTTACAATGCCCGTTTTCAATATTCGAATTTTCCGCTGGCGATTACCAGCGAGGATAGTTTGAAGCTTTACAACCGTGAGGGTGCAGATTCTACGCTATGGTATGACTTAAGTGCTTCTCGCTTAAAGACTATCGACGAATTGAAATTTAGCAACGACAGTGGCTATCGCAATGAGTACATCCTTGGTAATCTAGTGGGTTTTGTGTGTCAAAGTCCATCTGCTTTGGCGGCGGCCAATGTTTCCTATAGCTCTGCTTCTTTGTCCTGGACTACCGGAGGTGCTGTGCTTTGGGATGTTTTGATTGATGTTGCTGGTTTTAATCCTGCTAATTCCGGTCGTTTAGATTCGGCAGTAGCTTCCAATCCTTATGCTATCACAGGCTTAAAGCCTTTAACTAATTACGAGTTCTATGTTAGGGATAATTGCGGAAGTCAGGGTGGTTCGGCTTGGGTTGGACCTTTTGCCTTTACTACTCTGGCTGCACCGCCCTGTCCTCAGCCTACTGGCTTATCGGTGTCTAATGTGGGTTCTTCCTCTGTGGAGGTTTCCTTTGTGAGTGCTAGCAATAATAGTAATATTCAATACGGTCCAGCGGGTTTTGCCTTAGGTAATGGCACCTTCGTGGATTCGGTATACGCTAGTCCTCATTTATTAACGGGTTTGAACTCCTCTACTAATTATGATTTATACATCCAGGATAGTTGTAACCTGGTAAATGGTTCTGCCTGGGTGGGGCCAATTAGCTTCCGTACTGATATTGTGGTGGTGGCTGGTGCGGCCGTGGCCTTAGAGTTCGATGGCGATGATGATTACATTCAGCTGCCTAATATCCTTCCCTTAGGGAATAGCTCACATACCGTCGAGCTTTGGGTGAAAGTGCCTCGCGTAGGTGAAGGAAACCTGGTTGCTAATGAGCGTGTAGGGATCATTTTAGGTTCTTATAACTCCTCGCCAAACTTCAATTATGAAATTCATAATGCCGGTACTCCTCGTATTTACTGGAATGCTGCGGAGGTAGATGTTACGGCTTCAACCGAATATGATTTGCGCGATAATGCCTGGCACCACCTGGCTTTTGTGCGTGATACCACCATTGCTGAGTTTAAAATTTACCTCGACGGTGAGAAGATTGTAGGGGTGAACTCTGCGGGTAGTGCGATTGCAATGGTTGATAATCACCGTATTGGTGGGGATAATCGTAATGCAGATGGAGGTCCTAGTTTCCATGGTCAAATGGATGAAATCCGGATTTGGGATTATGCGCGTAGCGAAGCGGAGATTCGCAGCTTTATGTGTCAGAAGCCTGTTTCTAATGCTGGAGGTTTATTGTATTACTATGATCTGGACTCTTTAAACTTCAATGATGGTACCGGTAATGGTATGGATGGGTCTTTGGTGAATTTTGCTTCCGATATGTGGAAGAACTCCGGTGCTCCCATTGGTGATACTAGTATTTATCTGCACGACACCCTATGGGCTGGTACTCAATTGGCACTGTCTTCCAATGGTAAGGGTTTGCTCATGCTTGATTCGGTTAAAGGTGATCTTCAAGGGATGCATATTTATCGCTTAAATGATGTGCCCAATAGTACCGAAGGTATTTTCGATATCGGAAATCAAGATGTGCATTTTGGGGTGTTCCTTTCAGAGGATATGGTTACGGATCTGCCTTCTTCTTATGATTTGGCCTATCAGTACTCCAATTACCCTACTGCCATGGCAAATGAGGCGAACTTGAAATTGTACAACCGTGGTGATGCTTCTGTTTCTTTATGGACTAATACCGGAGCTTCGGTAAACACTGCTGCGGATGAGGTGAAATTGAAATCACTGTCTAAAGGTCGTCAGTTCCTCTTGTCTGATTTTGTGCCTAATCCTTGTGCTTCCAGCTCCGATTTGGGTGTGCAGGCCATTGGTGTTGATTCGGCTCAATTGGTGTGGACGGCTGCTAGCACTGGTCAAACGATTGAGGTGGGTTTACGTGGCTTCAAACCGGGTGCAAATGAGGCGGTATCTTATGCCGGTGCTCAGTCGCCATTTACAGTTGTGGGTTTAAATCCATCTACGGTGTATGAATACTATGTTCAGGATAGTTGTGCGAATGGTGATGTATATTGGGTAGGTCCCTTTAGTTTCGTTACTGATCAATTATGTCCTGCACCAAGTTTTGTGTTGCAGTCTGTGACCGATTCTTCGGCAACCTTCCAAATTCAGTCGAATGGATCGGATACCACTTGGGTATTAACCTGGGGTCCTGTTGGCTTTAATGTGGCTTTCGGAATTCAGTCTGCGGTGCATGGTTCGCCTGTGGTGTTTACAGGCTTGCAGCCTAATACTTCCTATGATTTTTACCTACATGCAGTTTGCGATACTTTAACGAGTTATGTGATTGGGCCAATTAGCCTCACTACAGACTCTGCTTCCAGTGGGGTGGGTCAAACTGAATTTGCTTTGGAAGAAGTGGCGGTATATCCAAACCCGGCAGAGCGCTATTTCAGTATTGAGATGTCGCTGGGTAGTGAAGCTCAATTCGAATTATTGTCGGCTGTAGGAGAGCTTATTGCTCAAGGTTCTTTTGTGGGTCAAACTCAAGTTAGTTTGCCTGCAGATCTAGCAGCGGGAATTTACCTCGTAAAAGTGAAAACGGCTTCCTCTGTAAGTCTGAAGCGCTTGCGGGTAAACTAAGATTTTATTTTGCTTAATTATCTGAAGGGAGGTGCTCGTTGGGGTGCCTCCCTTTGTTTATTATAAGGAAACATATTTGTGTGGTATATTATTTGACTGAATGTGTGTTGAGGTGGCTTTGTCTACTCAAGTCATTGAAATACAGGTGTAAAAACCTAATAAAAATCACTTTCTTTTACTTAGGCTTAACAATTTGGTAAAAGGCAGAAGTTGAATATATGTAATCAAATCGGATACATTTGCCACAGATTATTAACATGATGTTTCCGGTTCTGAAATCAATAATGACAACAAAAGGAAGGAGCGTAAATCCATTTTACGCAAGCATGGCAAAGGCCTTAAAAGGTCTGTGTTTGATGGGGACTTTGTTGCTGGGGCAAAACGCTTTTGCACAAGCCAAAGTGATAGGTGAGGTTCGGGATGATGTGGGTCCTTTGCCGGGTGCAACTGCCCATGTAAAGGGAACCGAGCTGGGGGCAGTGGCCGATACTGCCGGAGTATTTGTGATTGAAAATGTGAGCTATGGCAACCATATTCTGATTATCTCCTTCGTAGGGATGGAGAGTCAGGAGCTTTCCATCAAGATTGCAAAGCCGGTTTACCGGCTTAAGAAGCCAGTAGTTCTAGGCGGAGGTACTATGCTTGATCAAGTTGAGGTGCAGGCTCGCCTGGATGAAGGGGAAGAGAAGGCTATCCTCCTGCAAAAGAAATCCTTGAACCTGGCTCAGGTAGTGTCTTCAGATGGTATTGAGCGCTTGCCAGATCGTAATGCAGCAGAGGCCTTGCAGCGGATGCCAGGGGTGGTGATGGAAACGGATCAAGGGGAAGGGAGTTCAATTTCTTTTCGCGGTACCCCAGCCGATTGGGGCGCGGCCTTGGTAAATGGTGATCGTTTGCCGGTAGCCAATGAAGAGGATGAAGGTCGGGCTATGAACTTCGAAGTTCTACCCACCAGTTTGATCGAATACATCAAGTACAATCAAAACTTGTCTCCTCAAATTGAAGGAGATGCCATTGGCGGTAGTGCCAATTTCATCACTAAATATGTTCCTGAAGATCCTACCATTAATGTACAGGCAGGTTTGGGGGCAAATTTCAAAGCTCAGCAGCCGCTGTGGAACGGTACCCTTTTAATGGGGCGCCGATTCGGGCCCAATAAGCGTTGGGGCTTAGTAGGCGGCGGCTCCATTTACCAAAGAAACTGGGCGACCGATAATTACGAGATTTTCTATAGTAATAACGATAACCATAATATCGAGCGATTGGAGCTTCGGAAATACAATGGTGAGCGTACAACCTATGGCCTGCATGCCAAAACCGATTTCCGTTTAAACGAGAATCATACTTTTTATGCCCTGGGTTTTTACGGTCGTCAGGATGATATGGAGTTTAACCGTAAAACCATGTATAATTGGGTTGCGGGTGTAGGGCAATCCATTGTTTTGCAGAACATCCACAATCTGATGATCAATGATCTTTCGGGCTTTAATGTGGGTGGAGCCCATAATTTCGGAGATCGACTCAGCTTCGATTGGAAACTATCGCGCTATGAATCAGCCTTCCGCTACGGCCCTTCGGGCGATAATGGTGGCCAGCCTTATGGCTATAATGTAATTGAGTATGAGAAATTAGTTCGATTTAAGGATTACCTCTATCTCGATGAAAATGGCAATCCTACCGACGAACAAAATGCCTATACCCGATTAAAGCTTTTGGATATTGATAGTCCCATTCCAGGCTATGGAACTCCAGCGGATAATCTTCAGCCGCAGTACGAGCACATCGTTCCGGTAAAACCAGAAGACACCCTCTTTACCCATAAAAAGACTTATACCGAATTGCGCAAGGTCTACGAGCGTGATCCTATTGTGGTAACAGCCGATTGGCATTACAATCTGAACTCACGCATGAAATTGCACTTCGGGGCGAAGTTTCGCCAGAAAGAGGGATATCGTACTTATGGCTTAATCACCTGGATTCGCGATCCACAAAAGGTGAATGAGGCTTTCCTTTATAATGAAAATGAATTGGCGGCTATTCCGCAATTGAGCAATTACCTTTCCGAAGAAGGGGGGAATTATCAACCTTATACCGAAACCTTTATGTCGGATGCCGGTATGCAAAATTGGATTTCGACCTATAGTGACAAACTGCTCTTTTTACCCTTCGGTTCCAAGACTACCGAAATCTATAAACAGTTTATCGGCTCTAATTACGATTATACCGAACAGGTAAAGGCAGGCTATCTCTCTTTGGAATGGGAATTAAGTCAAAGGGCTAGCTTGGATTTAGGTTTACGTGTGGAAGAAACTCAGGTAGAAGTAAATGCTGCACGCTCGGAAGACAGTACCTATTTCAATCCCAATACCGGCGACGTGATGGTAGATTCCTGGTTGGAAACCGATCACATCGAACGCAAGTATCTATCGGTTTTACCCATGGCCAATTTGAATGTAAAGTATGGGGATGAGTCTAGTCTAAGGGCTGCAGTTACCCGCGCTATGCGCCGACCCAATTTCAATGAGATTAAGCCTGGCCAGCCGGATATCCACTATACCCATTTCCATGCGCTTTATGGAAACCCGGATATACGTCCTACCTATTCCTGGAATGTCGACCTTACTTTTCAGCGCTACTTCGGCCTGCATGGATTGTTTAGCATTGGCGCTTACTACAAGTATGTAACCGATCACATCTTTGTTTCCTTCCGCAGTGATGATTTAAATGTAAGTGGGGTTTCCAATACCTACCGTCCACCCGGTGGTATCATGTCTAAAGAGTATAAAAATGCGCCATATGCTCATGTGGGTGGATTTGAATTATCCTATCAGCGTAAGCTCGACTTTTTGCCCTGGCAGTTAAAGTATAGCTCGGTATCACTAAATTATTCCTATACCGCATCGGCCATGAAGATCCATGCTCGGGAAGAAATGCAGGATTTACCTCGACAGTCGGGCAATGTTTTCAATTTCCGCTGGTCTTACGAGCGCAAGAAGTTGGGTGCCAATATTGGTCTTAACTACCGCGATCCTTATTTGGTGGAACTCAACCTTATCGCGGTTAAAGATCCTCAAACCGGAGAACCGGTGGTATTTAATCAGAGCAATGACTTTGACATGTACATGGGCAAGAGTTTGGGCTTGGATTTCTCATTGAGCTATGACCTTACCGATAAGCTCAATGTCTATGCAGAATTCAATAATCTTCTGAATACGCCTTATGTGGTTTACCGCGGTCGCCGTGAAAGACCGGTGCAGGTAGAGTACTACGGTATTAGAGCCTTAATCGGAGTGAAATATCAATTTCTCAAATAATTACTATGAAAATTAAACAACTACTTGTTGCGGCCGCAGTATTTGGCTTCACTGCAGCGCAAGCGCAAACCAAGGAGCCTAAAGTTTTATTCATTGGTTTGGATGGCACCCGTTCGGATGCCCTTCAGCAGGCCAATACTCCTACCTTGGATAGTTTGATGAATACCGGGATTAACACCTTCGATGCCTGGCATATGGGAGTTACGGTATCTGGTCCATCCTGGAGTAATATGCTTACTGGCGTAAATGAGGCCAAGCATAAAGTAACCAATAACAGTTATACCGGGGCCGACTATGCGAATTGGCCTTATTTGGTGAATCGTATTAAGGAAGAGAGGGCTATTAAAGCCGTACAAATCATTACCTGGAACTCCATGGATGATGCTTCTAAAGGAACGGGTGGTCATGTGTACAATGCCAAATGGGACCTTTCGATTGATGTGGGTAATCAGGGTCAGGATTTAATTCGTGACGCTTCCATTATCCAGTTGCAAGATCCTAACCTCGATTTCCTTTTCGCTTACATTCAGGACGCAGATGGTGCCGGACACGGAACGGGCTTTTCCCTAACCAGCCCAGCCTATATCAATGCCATTGAGAATAATGATGCTCAGGTGAAGGCTATTTTAAAAGCCCTCAAAGCCCGTCCTACTTATGCTCAGGAAGAATGGTTAATCGTATGTTCAACCGATCATGGTGGATTAGGTTTTGGTCATGGTGGGAACAGTGATCAGGAGCGTCATATCTGGTGGTTCGCCAGTGCCCCTTTCTTGCAGAATAAAACCTTAACCGGTCCTGATATTGGCTCCTATCAAATGCCCAGCAATCCGGTAGATTCTACTTTATTGGGTCAGGTGCCCAAGCAAACGGATGTAGCGGTTACCATTATCGATCACCTTTTACCTGGTTTGGATGGTGATGATGTAAAATCACGCTGGAATTTAGATGGTCGTTCCTGGTTAACTCCTGATAATTACGACTCTACTTTATACGAAAACCAGAAAGGGGGAATTAAAGGAGTGTCTTTAAATGAAAAGCATGCAGATGCGGCTTTCGGTGTATATCCCAATCCCGTACAGTCTCAAATTCAATTGCAATCCAATGGTGCTTTTAATGGTAAGATCAGCTATGAATTAATTGATCTTAATGGTCGCTTAAGTGCAGCGGGCGAATTGGACTTGAGCCCGCAGGCTGTAATTGAGGTCGCTCATTTGGAAAATGGATTTTACCTCTTGCGCATTCGTCAGGGTGAAGCGCTCATTAATCGCAAAATTGTGATCCGCCATTAAGGGAAGCAGAAAGAATAAGTTTCCCAAGATTCAACACAAGCTTTAGTATTTAAGATTTAAAATGACAATAGATTTAGTAGTCTTCGACATGGCCGGAACCACGGTACATGATAAGAATGAAGTGCAGTCCTGTTTTGAGGCCGCTTTAGTTAAAAGTGGATTGGAAATTCCAGCCGAACGAATTTTAGCCTTGCAGGGCTGGTCCAAGAGAAGAGTGTTCCAGTTATTATGGACAGAGCATTTGGGGCAAGGCCATCCGGAGATCGAGAAAAAGGTGGATGAGACCTATGCACTGTTTCGCGAGGTTCTTGAGAATCATTATAAAACGCATCCGGTTATTCCGCAGCCATTTGCCGAAGATTTATTTAAAAATTTAAAGCAGAAGGGAATAAAGATTGGTTTAACTACGGGTTTTTACCGGGAGGTAACCGATTTGATTTTACAGCAATTAAACTGGGACAAGGGCCTCAATAGTGATTATATCGCCGAGGGCGAAAGTATTATTGATGTGTCGGTTTGCAGCGATGATGTGAAGAACGGCAGGCCGGCCCCAGACATGATTCAACTGGCAATGGAGAAACTGGACTTGAAAGATCCGAAGCGGGTAATTAATATCGGAGATACCCCTTCTGATCTTCAGTCTGGGAAAGCCGCCGACGTAGGGATTTCACTAGGAGTGGTGAATGGAACCCATAGCCGTGATCAATTAATGGTTTTTGAAAACGATGGTTTGTTACGCGATTTATCTGAACTCACAGATTATATCGATACTCAGGCTTCAATTGTTGTTTAGGGTTAAGACAGGTGCCCTCCTCCGGGAGGGTGCTTTTTAACTTTCCTTATTAAAGAAATACATAATGAGCATTAAGCAGTCTTCACTACCATTGTTTTGGGGAACGTGAGGCAGACGACCATTAAAATAGAGGCTATCCCCTTCTTCTAGCTCATAGGTTTTATCGTCAATCAAGTAAGTTGCAGAACCTTTAAGAATGTATTTGTATTCAAAGGCATCGGTGGTAACCTTTTCGCGTTCGGCCCCTGGGGTTAGCGTTAGTAAAACGCATTCCAGTGTTAGGTTTTCCAGGTCTTTGCTAAGGATGTGTTGGTAATAAAAGCCTTTAGCTTCTTCCTTTTCAAATGACTGATATTCTTTGCGCTTAACCACTTTCACCAATTGAGGGTCTTCGGTAGAGCTAAAGCCTTGAAAAAACTCTTCTGCATTGGTCTCGAGGCCGCCAATGATAGATAGAAGAACCGGTAAGCTGGGGATGGTGCGTCCATTCTCAATTTTGGAAATTAAACCTTTACTCACATCAGCGCGAGTTGCAACTTCTTGCACGGTAAGGCTGTGTTCTTTGCGAACCCTTTTGATTTTTTTCGCGATTTGAAGTAAGAGGTGCTCGTTCATTTTTTGTTCTTCTGGGCCTCAAACTTACGATAAGCCCCTGTTTAATGGAAGTAAACATCCTGGCAATTGCTGCATTTTTCAAGGATTCCGATGCGGTGACCTTCACAGCAGTCAAAAAATGATAAATACGGGCTCAGCTTAAACCGGACAGACCTGTATGTTTTAATCATTTTTCCTTGTTAAGGTTAATGGCTTAGATCAACATTTTCATTTATAGAATAGCTTCAATAAGGCTCATCAAATCCCATTAAGGATGGTAGCTTTTGAATCAATTGCTTTCATCCTTTGAACCTTAAGTTCAAAATAGAAGCGCTGCTGTAGGCTAAAAAAGGCCTGCGGGACGATGCTACTTCAAACACTAAGCTATCTTTGAGCTTTAAAGCATAGCCAAGCATCTTTGAAACCGCGTATTCTAAACTTTTTTCTGGTCCTGGCCGGCATTCTGTTTTTTGCCTTATTCTTCTTTCATTATAGCCTTTGGTATTTTGAAGAACTGAATTCAGATCATGCTATACATATCCTCATGGCGGAGCGATTCGACTGGACTAAGGATTGGTATTATTGGGGGCAAAATCGTTTGGGAAGCTTTATCCCCATGTTGGGGTCCTTGCTAATTAGACTGGGGGTCGATTCGTTTACGGCCCTGGGCTTGGTGCAGGTTTTAATTTTGTCGGCCACCAGTTTCATGCTCTGTCGCTTGAGCAATTTTAGTTTTTGGTCATTGGGCTTATGTGCCGTATTGCTATTCCCTGTTTACCCATTTTGGATGCAGGTTTCATTGGGGCATCCCTATTTAGCCCAGTTTTTCTTTCTGATCCTAAGCTTAAGTTTGTTCTGCAGCTCCAAAATCAAGGATTCCTGGAAATCTTTCTTAGTGCCCTTTATAGCATTCCTGGCCATTTGGTCTTCCGAAATGTCCTTGGCTTTTTACCTAGCATTAGCACTCGTAGAATACAGGGCTATTTGGAAGCTCTTGCAGAAGGGATGGTATTTCCTGCTTTCTGGCGCCGGATTGGGTCTGGTACTGGTTTTAGCGGCAAAGAATCAGGCCGTAAAAATAAAGGATTATCAAACCTTTTTCGCGCCATGGTCTAAGGTTTGGGAGTCATTTTCAAAACAAGTGCAAAGTTTAGGGGAGCTCTTAGTTTTCGATGGAAACAAGCCTTTTAACAGCTATTTGCTTTATTCTGTTTTACTGGTACTACTCTTTACTTTGATTCGAAGAATCCGCGGAAAACAAGCCTTCAGCTCGATCACCAAAATCTTTTTCCTCTGTGCAATCTTTTCCTTTGTGCTTATTCATCTTTCTAATTGGAATGCAGTCATGGGAATGCCCTTTCGCTATCATACCATGCCCTATTTTTTCTTTGTTTCGGCGGTGGTATTCGGGGCTATGGATCAGTTTGGCAATAGTTGGGAACAGTTCTTTCTTGTGGCTTTAATCTCTATGCCGCTTATGAATGCCTCCCTGCGCTTTAATCTCGAATTTGAAACCGGCGCTCAGGGTAGAATTCGTCGCTCTGGCGCCGAAGAATTGATCACTAAGATTTTAGCTCAGCCCGAGATTGAACACTTTACGGTGATCGGCTCCTATTGGAATACTCATCTATTGGATGCTCTTTCTCCTAAAGTTTTGGCTATAACCCGCGAAGGGGATCATTTACGCGATGGTCGGATGATGGAAGAAGCACTTAATGAAGAGTACTTCCTGATTATTGCAAACGATTGGCTGGATCATTTTCCCAAGCAAATAGAACAGCGTGGCATTCGACTCCGGAAGTTGGAGTTGGAAGGGAATAGTCGTGAAGTACGCTATGCCTTGTATCGAAAGTTGCCAAAGCCCATCGCTCAGCCTTAAATTGCGAATTGCTCGATAATCATCGAGCGAATACCTATTATCGCCGTCTAAATGAGTTCTGATTCCTGAATTAGAACCTGGTTCAGGCCCGGCTTTTACATCTTTGGTTTATATCTGTAGACCATGACTAACAAAGCCTATTTCATCTTTATAGTTCTGAGCCTGTTAATCTGCTTCCTTTCTTTTTTACTCCTACACCAAAAAGTCGAAGTGCCAGGGGAGACACTTCAGTTGCATTGCA
>DLRW01000061.1 GCA_002501205.1 Flavobacteriales bacterium UBA7878 | reverse complement strand
GGTTTTGCAATTCAAAAGCATGCTGAAGACCACGGGTTTGGGGTAGTTCGCGATTTAGTAGGACATGGCATTGGAACCAAGCTTCATGAAGATCCCCAAGTGCCAAACTTTGGTAAGCGAGGTAGAGGTAAGGCCCTAAAGAATGGAATGGTTTTAGCCATTGAGCCGATGATCACCATGGGTACTTTTCGCGTAAAGCAATTGCCCGACGGTTGGACTATCAATACCGTGGATGGCAAGCCAGCGGCACACTTCGAGCATGATGTGGCTTTGGTGGATGGAGAACCCCAAATTTTATCGACTTTTGATTACATCTATGAGGTGCTGGGCATAAACCCTGAACTATGATTAAATCGCTTTTTAAGTTCGCCCTGAACACAATTCCGCGACCGATGCTTATTCGTTTGAGCTATGCGGCCGCTCCGATCTTAGCTCTGTTTTATAAGGGTGATCGTTTTGAAGACCCAATCGATGGTCGCAAATATCGCAAGCTTCTACCTTATGGTTATAAAGGTCGTCAGCGAGAAAATGCCCTGGCTCCAGCTTCACTGTCTTTGGAGCGTCATCGTTTGCTTTGGTTGTATTTGCAGCGTGAAAGTAATTTCTTTGATTCCAAACAAAGCATGTTGCATGTGGCACCGGAGCAGTGTTTCTACGGTCGTTTTCGCAAGCTGAAAAATCTGGATTACCTCACTGCTGATTTGGATTCTCCGATTGCTGATGTGAAGATGGATATTCACGATATACAATACGGGGATAATCATTTTGATGTGATTTTCTGTAACCACGTTTTAGAGCATGTGACTGATGATCGACAATGTATGCGTGAACTTTGTCGGGTATTGAAACCAGGAGGCTTAGCAATTATGCAGGTGCCTTTCAAAGCAGGTCAGGAGGTGACGGATGAAGATCCTACTATTACTGATCCCGAGGAAAGAATCCGTCGTTTCGGACAGTATGATCATGTGCGCCAATACGGAGCCGATTATCCTAAGCGTTTAGCGGAGGAAGGTTTTAAGGTGGAGGCCTATAAGGTTCGTGAAGCTTTTAGTCCGGAAGAAATTAAGCGCTATGCTCTTATGGATGGGGAAGTGCTATACGTTTGTTCCAAGTAAATACCTACTTGGAATCTTTTCTTTATTATTTCTTGAAATGCTGAAAGTGAGTATTTCGGCTGCTGGTAGGATTTGATCTGAATTTACGCAGGGAAAGCCAAACCAAAATGAGACCTACTATTCCCGCTTGATAGTAATCGAAGAAAACCATCAGCATTAAAGCTAGCAATCCAAAGAGAACCAGCATCGGAAAGAATGTCCTTTGCTTGGGAGCTTGTGGTGGGTTTTTCCGAATGTCAGATAAGTAGAGGTGATCCGATTTTCGGATAATCTCAGAGGACTCTGTTTCACTCAGATTATGAGAGTTTAAGAAACTTTACAGGTCCTGGCTTTCTGCTCCCTCGTGGCGCTTTTGCAAGCAGACCTCAATTAATTCATTTTTCTCAATTAGTTCCATAGGGAATTTCTGAGCACTAAAGATAATGGATGAATAAAACTGAGTTCTTAATCAATGGGTTCCCAAAGCTCAATACTGTGACCTTCTGGGTCGAGTAGATGCACGAATTTACCGTAATCATAAGTAGCAATTTCATCAATTAATTCTACTCCTTCATTTTTAAGTTCCGCAACCAGAGCTTCTAAGTCGTCAACTCTGAAATTGATCATGAAGTCTTTTTCAGAGGGCTTAAAATAATCGGTAGACTCTGGGAATGGACTCCAGAGGGTGTAGCCCTTTTCTGCCGCTTCACCTTCCTCTTTCCAATCGAATTTAACTCCATAAGGATCAGTACTGAAGCCTAAATGCTTCTGATACCAAGCCTTTAGACTTTCGGGATCTTTACTCTTGAAGAAGATACCACCAATGCCTGTCACTTTTTTCATAGGAAAGATATTAGGTTGAATAATGAATTAAGGAGGTCAAAGGTAATTTTTCAAGCTTATCTAGGACTTGGAAATTTCAGCTTTGCAACTGAAAAGAATTTGGCCTTTCATTTTGAAATGGAGAATTCGACTTCCACTACGCTCGAAGACATATTTAATCCGAATGATTTTTTGCTCAGGCCGGATTTCTGCCTTTAATGGTAATTGATAATTATGAAAGGCACTTTCTACTTCAAGAGTGAGATTGGTGGGAGGTTCTGTGCCTGCCCAGTTTAAGATCCATTCGATCGTGTCGCCTCTATAGTAGAAGTTTTCGAAGGCTAAGTTGGAATTGGGGAATAGGCCATGTTCAAAGGCGGCTCCATAAAGAATTGGCCGTGAAAGAAATTCATCCTTGCTGGGGGATTCGTTTAAAAAGCTATGGCTTGTGTCTAAGGGTAGGTGGTTTAAAATGAAGTGCTCAGGCGGACAAAGGAAGTAACCCGAATTGAATTGGGCTTCATAGAAACCTACCTGACCATCATGAATAATATAACCACTAGACCAGGTTGGATCACATAGATACCAGCTTCCCTCTAATTTTACGGCATTCCAGGAATGGTTTGGGAGGCCTAATGAGCTGGTGTTGGAATTAGCTAATCGGCCGTAGCCGCCAATAATGAGGCATTCAATGCCAGCAATTTTAGACATTTCAGAAAGTAAAAAACTGTAGCTGTAGCAATTACCTTTCTTATCCTTCACCAGGGTTTGCAGACTTTCCATTCTGAAATTGCTGGCCCATTTTTGATAGGCGCCGGAATCGGATTGGTACTTTCTCCTGGCATGGCTTGCTCTTTCGGTGCCTCGATAATCGTTTTTAATGTTTTGACATATCCAGAGGTAAATAGCGCGGAAGCGCTCCAAATCTGTGTCAAGGGGCTTGCTTAGCTTTAAACTTAAATCAAATAAGTTACTTAGATCTTCTCCCTGATAAAGTGAAGCTATGCTATCGGCTTTTTTGAAGTTGAAGGAGTGGTAGGCATCAATTTGGCCTCCCAGCATTAAGGGGCAGAAAATGATTAAGAATAAGGCAATGTCTAATCTCGGAATAGGCCGGTTATTCTTTTCCATAAGCTGGGTTTTGAACCGAATTTTTGATTGGTGGCGACTTCTCCCATTACAGTGTAACTGCATCCGGAGCCAGACGATTGCTTCATTTGAATTTTGATATCTTGTTTGGGGTGATCTGCTTTAACGATGTAGTTAAAGGGTTCAAATCCGATAAAGGTGAATATCAAAGTGTCTCCTTCCTTTAAAGCTTGTGGAAATTTGAAATGACCATCAAAAGCACTACTGCATCCTGCCTTACCACCTTTAAGATAGATGCTTGCTAAAGGGATACTTTCTCCATTTTCTTGACTTACAATGGTTCCACTAATCCAAGTACTATCCACGGGGGTTTTTTTAGTGCTGTCTGAATCAATTTGTTCCATTCTCGGCTTGGATTCTGTGTTCTGGGAATAAGCTGAAGATGGAAGTAAGCTCAATAGAGGTAAGCCAATAAGCGCTGCTCTGGAAGCAATTGAATTGTTTACTGGTGCTGACTTTGGACCAAAGTGGGTTAATTGGCTTTGCTTAAAGCGACCACAGACTTTTCCTGCGGAACGGTTTTCGAAGAAAGTCTTAATCTCCTCATTGCTCATTGAGCTAAAGTCGATTACTGTTTTTTGGCAGGCTTGACAAAAATCACCATTGTTGCGTGGTTCAAAATCATTGAAATTTTCCCCACAGGGCTTTTGGATTGAAAGGCTTAAATCTGATTTCATAGCGAAGTAATTAGGTTTCGACTTTTAGACCCTGAGATTTTTATTTGGTTGTCCAAATCAATCCTGTTGCTAGAATTCTGGTACGAGGAGGATCTTGTGAAACAGGATTTATAAAGACTGAAATCCTAATTCTAAAGGATGTCCCTTGTACATTTGCCTTTAATTGAAAACAAACCTTTTCTGATGAAACAATTCTATCTTCTCATCGCTTCGATGGCTATATCCTCTATTAGCCTCGGCCAGACCACTGAGTTTTTGGAAGTGAATGCTATTCGGACAACAATGAACCAGCATGGCGCCTTGTTCAGCAGTGGTACAGCAACCAGTTATTTTGGTCCCAAGGCCAATCCCAATCAATCGGTAATGTATATGGGGGGCTTCTGGGTTTCAGCTTATAAATCCTTGGATACTTTTATAGCAATCCAGATGTATCATTTACAGGGAGATACATTGGATTATGATTTTCGCTTTGGACCAGTAGCTGCGAACTACGATAATGCCTTTACAATTAAATATGATCGTATCTGGAAAATTTCCGCGGAAGAAGTACAAATGCATATTCAGGATTTTCAAAAGCCTGGATACCTTACTCCTGAGGCGATATTAAATTGGCCTGCTCATGGTGATGTAGCCAATGGGGAAGCACAGAATTTAGCTCCTTTTTTTGATCAAAATCAGAATGGAATTTATGAGCCACAATTAGGTGATTACCCTTTAATAAGAGGTGATCAGTGTTTGTATGCAATTTTTAGTGATGATGTGGCGAGAGTTTCAAGATTAAATAAGACTGAACCCATTTTGATTGAAGGGCATATGATGATGTATGCTTTTAATGAAATTGGGAATGCCGCTATAAACAATACAGTTTTCTTAAATCTTGAGTTGTTTAATCGCTCTTCGGTGGTTTATGATAGTGTTCAATTAGGTCTTTGGACGGACGTAGATCTAGGAAATTCTGATGATGATATTGCCGGAAGTAATTCCAATTTAAAGCTCAGTTATTTCTACAATGGAGATGCAGATGATGAAACTACAGTAGGCTTTGGTACCAATCCTCCTGCGGTGGGACTTTATTTTTTAGGGCAAAGAATGCGCAGCTCAACGACTTATTATATTGGAGGTGTAAATGTACCGTCAGGAACGCATGGTCCATCTGAATCTGAAGATTATTTGAACCTTTTATCTGGGCATTGGAGGAATGGTCGTCCGGTTTATTTGGAAACCCCGTCTGGCTTATTTTCCAATCAAAATGGTGATGGTTATTCCATCGGCTCTAGTCTACCCGAAATTAAATGGGCTTACGATGAAAGCCATAACTGGTATGCGGCCCCAAAGTTTAAGAATGATCTAAGGAATGTGTCTGGGTATCCTTCTCATGGTGCTCTTTCTCCGGGTCAAAAGCTATGCCTGGATGCTGCAATAATCTACAATATGGATTCTGCTGCAACCTCTACTTATGATCCTGTGCAGAACATTATCAATGATTTGCCTTCCATTGAAAATTTTTTCCAGAATCAAAGCTACAATTGTCCTTCGAGTGTGATTGGGCTAAGTGAACAAGCACTTGATGAAGCTCCGGTATTATTTCCCGTTCCCGGTCAGGATTATTTAAGATGTGCTGCATCGGAGAAGGCATATCCAATAAAATGGAGAGCAATTACTATTGATGGGCGAAAGGTAGCCAGTGGGATTTTCAGGAATTTGAATGATCAGATAGAACTTGCAGATTGGAAGCCAGGTTTATATCTCTTTGAATTATATAAGTTAGATGGAGAACCTAGACTTATTAAAGTGATAATTCAGTAAGGATTAAAATAAAATAGCCCTTTGGTTTTCCAAAGGGCTATTTTGATTAGGTATTATTTCTTTATTCTACCCAATCTGCAATGAAAAGATTGGTATTGCGAGTGCCGCCATTATTGCGGTTTGAGGAGAAAATCAATTTGCTTCCGTCCGGGCTAAACATGGGGAAAGCATCAAATTGCTCGTCAAAAGTGATTTGCTCTAAGCCACTTCCATCCACATTAACCATGAAGAGGTTAAATGGAAATCCTCGCTTGGTTTTGTGATTGGAACTGAAAATAATTTTTTCACCGCTTGGGTGGAAGAATGGAGCCCAATTGGCATTTCCTAATTTGGTTACCTGCTGTAAATCACTTCCATCCACATTACAAACATAGAGCTCCATATTAGAAGGTTTTACCAATCCTCGATCTAATAGGCCTTTGTATTCTGCTTCCGCCTCTTCACCCTGTGGACGCGAAGCACGGAAAACCAACTTCGTTCCATCTGGTGAGAAAAAAGCACCGCCATCATAACCTAAGCCGCTGGTTACTTGTTTTTTATCAGAGCCATCTAATTTCATGGTCCATAATTCCAAATCGCCAGAACGCGTTGAGGTAAATACGATGCGATCGCCTTTAGGGCTCACGGTAGGTTCGGCATCGTAACCGGGTGAATTGGTTAAGGTGTCCAGGATATTGCCCTTTAAATCCGCAACGAAGATGTCGTAATCGGTATAAATGGGCCATACATAACCCTCTTCATGACCGGGCTCCGGAGGGCAAGCCTCAGCACCCAGATGGGTAGAAGCATATACAATAGTACTGTCTCCTGGTAAGAAATAAGAACAAGTAGTTCGGCCCATACCAGTGCTAATCATTGGAGGACGTTTGTTCATTAAATCATCACCTTCAATATTGAAATAGAAGATTTGGTCGCAGTTTACTTCCCAATCTTTAAAATTGCTTTGAAAAACAGCCATCTTGCCGTCAAAACTGAAATAGGCTTCAGCATTGTCTCCACCATCTGTGAGTTGGCGAATGTTGGCCAAATGACCTTCTCCTTCATAAAGTAGGGTTGCGGTGCTATCTTTAGTTTGAGTACTGTCGCTTTTATGATCATGGTCATGTTCGGTAGGGGTAGTAGGACCTTGACAAGCACTGAGGATTATGCCGCTCAAAAAGGCACTAGTCCAGATTTTTACTTTCATTCTTTTTTTCTTTTTGGGGAACCGGGTCATAGCCCGAAGTGCCCCAAGGGTGACATTTTGCTATTCTTTTTATTCCCAGCCAGCTGCCTTTAACTGGTCCCCAAATTCGAATGGCTTGAACGGCATATTCTGAACAAGTGGGAGTATGGCGGCAAGAGCCGGGAGTAAGCGGCGAAATTAAGTATTGATAGATTCGTACCAAAAGGATAAATGGCAAGCTGATTATCTTTTTGATAATATCGATCACATTAAGATTTTAAGCTAAAGGTACTACCGTCTTTTCCGTCCTTCACTTCGATTCCAACTGATGCCAATTGGTCTCGAATGGTGTCGCTTAAGCTGAAATTTCGGTCGGCACGGGCTTGGGTGCGCAGATTCAATAAAATTTGCACCACTTCATCAAGCTTATCGCCAGATCCTTGATTGCTATGAGTGATGTCTTCTAAACCGAGTACATCAAAAACAAAGATGCTAAAGGTGTTTTTAAGTAATGCCAGGTCATCGGCGTTCAGACCACTATTACTCTCTTCTCGACTATTAATGAAACGAGCCGCTTCAAATAATTGCGAAATTAGAATAGGTGTATTGAAGTCATCATTCATGGCAGCATAACAAGACTCTCGCCATGCCTCAACCTTAAAGTCGGCATCAACACCTGGACTTAGCTTTTGCAGATTATTCCAGGCTCCCATTAGTCGGAAATAGCCTTTTTCGGCCGCTTCCAATGCATCGCTGCTAAAGTCCAGCTGCGAACCATAGTGAGCCTGCATCATAAAGAAGCGAGCTACAGTAGGATGAAAGCCTTTTTCTAATTTATCGGTATCGCCACTAAAGAGCTCACTTGGACTCAAGGTGTTTCCAGTGCTCTTGCTCATTTTTTGCCCATTGAGGGTAAGCATATTACCGTGCATCCAGTAGCGTGGTCCTTTCTGACCGGTACTGGCTTGGTTCTGAGCAATCTCACACTCGTGATGTGGGAATTTTAAATCCATACCACCACCGTGAATGTCGAATTCTTCACCCAGGTATTTAGTGCTCATTACGGAACATTCTAAATGCCATCCTGGAAAACCGGCACTCCAGGGTGAGTTCCAACGCATGATATGGCTGGGGCTGGCTTTTTTCCAAATGGCAAAGTCCAAGGGACTGTCTTTCTCACTTTGAGCATCAAGTTCGCGTGTGCCGCTGATTAACTCTTCAATCTTGCGACCACTTAGTTCCCCGTAGTTATTGCTTTCATTGTACTTAGCCACATTAAAGTAAACGGAACCGTTTTTTTCATAGGCCAAACCAGCCTCAATGATTTTTTGAATCATATCGATTTGTTCAACGATATGACCGGTAGCAGTAGGTTCAATGGATGGAGGAATATTGTTGAATTGCTCCAAAACCTTATGGAAATTCAGGGTGTAGTTCTGAACTATTTCCATGGGTTCTAATTGCTCCAATCGAGCACGCTGACTGATTTTGTCTTCACCTTCATCCGCATCATTTTCGAGGTGACCGGCATCGGTGATGTTTCGAACATAGCGCACCTTATAGCCTAAATGACTAAGGTATCGGAATATCATATCGAAGGAAATAAAGGTGCGGCAATTCCCTAAGTGAACTTCGCTATACACAGTAGGTCCACAAACGTAGAGCCCCAGGTGAGGCGCATTTAGGGCATTGAACTTTTCCTTTTTCCGACTTATGGAATTGTAGAGGTATAAGTCGTTTTCCTCGTATAAGGCCATGATCTTAAATTTTAGGCTCCGAAATGTGTGTCTAAATTAATATAGTCGAGGAAGTCACGTTTTTTCTCTTCCTCTTTAAAGGCACCGCCAAATTCAGCGGTTACAGTGCTGCTCTCAATGTCGCGTATCCCACGTGAATTAACACAAAGGTGTTTAGCGTCAATTACACAGGCAACATCATCTGTACCCAGTGCTTCCTGAAGGGCAGCCACAATTTGCTTTGTCATTCGCTCCTGAACTTGCGGGCGTTTGGCGTAATAATCAACGATGCGGTTCATCTTACTTAGGCCAATTACTCGCCCTTTAGAAATATAAGCCACATGCGCTCTTCCGACAATAGGAAGGAAGTGGTGCTCGCAAGTAGAGTAAACAACAATGTTTTTTTCCACCAGCATTTCACCATATTGATACTTGTTTTCAAAGGTGCTGGCGCTGGGTTTCCGATCTGGATGCAGGCCACCAAAGATTTCCTGAACGAACATTTTCGCCACCCGTTTGGGGGTGCCTTTTAGGCTGTCGTCCTGTAGATCAAGTCCTAAGGTGTCCATAATTTTTTCGAAATGCTCCTGGATTACCTGGATTTTCGTAGCGTCATCCATTTCAAAGGCATTGGCTTTGAGTGGAGTTTCAATATTGCTGTTTGAAATATGTAAATCCCCTTCTTCTTCGTGGGAATTAATGGAGTTATCAGTATTCACCGTCAATGAATTAGAATGCGACAGGCGCAATGAATTGAGCCGGCAAAGGTAATAAATTAAGGGTGCCTTGGGACGGTTATAGCTTAGACTATTTACTTAATAGAAAATGGAACAAAAAAAGCCCCTGGCACGGGACCAGAGGCTTATTCTTGAGGCTTTATTTTAGCTTATTGGAAGAGTACTTTTTGAATGTGTACGGTCTCATCCTTAAAAAGGATTTTAAGGGTTCCAAAGTCTCCTTGATAGTCGCTAAAATCCAGGTTGGGACTAAGTTCTCCTTCAAGGTTCACTTCTTTAACTAATTGACCAGCAGAAGAAAATAGTTGAATTTGAGAAACTTCTTTAGCTGACTTTATTTGAATAGAACCAGTTGTTGGATTGGGATATACCTCTACCTCAGAGCGATTGATAGAATTGCTATTAGCATTTGATGAATTAACTGCACGTTTTTCTGAGTCAAGGGGCGATAATCTTCTGGTAGATCGAACGGGAGGGCAAATTCCATTATCGAATTCCATAATGTGTTCAATTACATAGCAATTTGCTACCAGTTTGGTTGGGCTTGATAGCGGTACATTAAAGACAGTACCTGTTGCGGTGTGCAAGGCAGCGCCTGAAACAGGGTCGGATGGATCGCTGCAATCGGCTCCATTATAGAAGTTCCAGGTATGAGTTACACCTGCGGGTTGATTGGCCGCGGTATATTGCAGACTGGTGTAAGAAACTCCATTGTCGGAAAGGCCGGTTATGCTAATAGAGGCGTCAAGGAGGCCGTTTACGGTAACAGTTTTAGTGATTACAATCTCACGACAACTGCATTCTACTGTTGCAGTTACTGTGTAAGTTCCAGCGCTTGGGAAAGAAATGGTTACAGAATTACTAGTGCTACTACCAACAATGCTAGCCGAGCCGGAGACAGTCCATTCAATATCGCTATCTGCTGTACCCGGGAAGGTGTAAGTTGCAGTAGTTGGGAATTCGGTAGGACAAACGGAGGTTGGCCCACTAAAATCTTCAACAAAGCAGCAGTCGTCCAGAGTGGCGCAATTAGTGATACACAGATTGTCTACTGTAAAGTCGGCTTCTTTAGCGTATCCAGCAGCTGGATTGCCACTGTGCTGAACGAAATTTAATCCTTCAATTCCTTCTGGAATTTCAAAGCACTTCTGTTCAAACAAATCTGCTACCGTGTTCGCGATTGAAATACGGCCATGTGTAGCGTCTATTCTTTCTAAAGTAATGTGGTAGCTGCCATTAGTTGTGTAAACATTAGTAAGGCTAGTAGCTACTGCATTTTGAGTTCCGTTTTGAATTGAAACTTTGAATATAGCATCATCACTTGCGGTTAAATCACCTAAAACGACCTTAATTTCATCTTGATCTGATCTGACCAGTGATCCTAATGAATCCCGGGTTCCAAAAGGATGTTCGTTACCGGCAGTAAGAGCTATGGCTATCATAGCATGGTTTCCAGAACTACTCCCGGAACTAGCTGGGTCATTAATGGTTGGGGTGAAATCAATTTCTGCAATAAAAGAATTGCATAAAGTGGTGCCAAGGTTGCGGAATATTCGGGCTTCCCAGTCCTCAGCGGGGGTTTGTATAGTAGCTACACCACCACTTACTTGAGCTTGATGATTCGGGCTGCTCCATTCGGGACTTATAGAGGTTCCTATTTTGGTGTCGGTGGTCCATATTCCGGGTGTACTGTAGTCATCATTAATGTCACCTGAGCATGTTTGAGCTCTGGAGGTGATTGTGGTAACTAGCATTAAGCTAAATAGCGAAATTAATTTTTTCATAATAATTTGAATTAAGGTGAGCTCAAATCTATATTAAAGTTCATCTCAAGTCAATCATTATTAGTGTTAGATTTTGAGAATTAAACTCGCGAAAAAATGATTTTTAATTTATGGAAAAAACCACTTTTTTATTGAAAATATTGGTAGTCAGGTATTTGTGGATATGTGGTCTAGATTAAGTAATTAATTAACAATAAACTACTTTAAGGATTTTTCGGAAATCCGTTTTTATGGCCTACTGTTGTTTGGAATAGTGGGTAATTGAAAATTATTGTCGGTATTATACTTGCATTGAGGTTGCGATTAAATGAAATATTGTCTTTTCAATTTGCTATATAAACCGATAACTATAATACAGGCCATAACTATAGTAAGAATAAGGCTCAGTATTAGATTCGACCAACAAAGGCAAGGTGAAGCTAATCCCGATTTCATAGCCTCTATTGGTTTTACTGCTATGGACCAAGCCTAATTCAAATAGGTTTCCTATGCTAAACAAATCCTCAATACTTGTACTGTATTCTGTTTCATTGTTTAATGTTACGTAGGAGTCGAGATAAACTATACCTAAAGAGGCTCCAAGGTTTGCAGAGCAGTTTAAAGCCCAGTTTTCATTTAAAGGAATTAGGGTGCAAAGCCCTGCGTAAACAGAAGGTGTGAAAAAATTACCTGTCGCGGATATAGAATAGTTACTGGTGCTCCAAAACAAGTCTATAGTACCTGCTTCTTCCATGGAAATATTCCCAACATCTAAGGAAAATTGAATGTTAAAACCGGTATTAGCATTGTTAAAGGGGGCAAATGCGCTAATTGATATCCCTCCATATGTCACCTGATTAGTGACATCCGAAAACTTGGGGCTGTAGGAGGAGAGTGGCCTAAGGCTAAGTCTATGATGTGAGGAGTCCAGGAGTTGCCCTTTGGCACTTTGAAATAAAAGAGAACTAAGGAATAGCGGGAGGAATAAGGTTTTCATAAGGTCAGGATCAGGTTATTCTAATTTTGGGATTTTTACACAGAAGGCTTCCTTCCCATTGTGGAAATACATCACGGGGCGTAAAGGGTCGAATACGATTCTGCTTCGAATGGTTTTAAACTGATGGCTTAAATCTTCATTGTAGAGTACTTCTCCGATTTCCGGATCAAAAACTACGAATTGGTATCCGCCAGTGAAAAATAGTTTGCCATTGTATACGCTAAATCGATCTTCAAAACCCCAGGTTACATCTTGGCGGATATAGCGAAGGGCACCATTCGACTGATTTACAGCTATTATTTCATCGCTATCTCCTTTAAACACAACAGCATCTGAGGTAAGGTGGAGGTCTCCGGCAAAAAAGCCAAAATCCAAAGTTGGCTTTACAATATCTCTGGCATCCCGAATCCATATCATATCCCCAGAGTTTAAATTCATGCAGAAAACATGATTTTTTACTAGACCAAATACTCTTTGATCTTTGACTTTAAGAGGGATGATCCCAGAATTTATTTCCATATCCATATTTCTCCAGAGTAAGCTGTCCGCTGTTAAATTGTAAGCGAATATGTCGGTGCGATCCGCAGAACCAGTATAACTGCGATTTTTCCATACTACCACTTCATCGCCGTTAGCTAGTTCACCAAATCCCATAGAGTCAAAACTTGGATCAAAACGATCAGTGCGCTTAAATGCGTAAATAGTATTCCATTCAAGGTGGTCGGTGGGGGACCTAAGTATAGCAGCACCTTTATTTCCATCGTAGTCAATGGCGGTGTACAAATAACCTTTGTTAGTGTAAATGTGAGGGCCATTCCCTGAAACTTTAGTTTGCCATTGTGTGCGATGATTCTCAAGGTTTATACAATCAATTGAATGATGTGTGCTCAGAAAAAGAAATTGGCCATCATTAGCACTTGTTTCCCCAGTATAGAGGTCGTAGCCATCTAAATAGTCTGACCAGTAATTTTCAAGCGTACCATTAGAGGTGTCAAGAAAGAGGATAGGTGCTGAATAGTTATTAAGAAAATATTCTGTTCCAAAAACGACAGTGTTTTTATAGAGTATTGGATTTATGGCGACAGTGAAGTCTATACTGGGATTTGGAACAATTGCTTTTCGCCATTTAATTTCCAAATTAGCTTTTGGGGAAGGGCTGGTTTTGATTTGATTGTCTTTGCGACAACTCAATAAAATAGCAATTAGCAGTATAAGTAGGGGTCTATATCGGATCATTTTTTATCAAGTTTAAATTTATCTCCATAGTCACCATTGAATAGTTGATTTAACCTTGCTTTTGTTTCATCACAATTCCTTTCCTGCATATGGTTAGTGTTTTCCATGAGATATGAATCAAATCGATTCGGATACCCAATCTGAGAGGAAACCGGAACTACTCCGTCATTAGGTTCTTCAATCACCGTATGAACGATTTTAGGATTAGCCTGGCAATTAACGGCCAAGGAGTCATTGCAATCACTGGGATTTTGAACATGCTGATAGGTGAACTGATAACCATCTGTTCCTCCCAGGTTTACCAAGCATTCACAATGGTAGCCATCGATATATGTCGTATCTTTTCTGGCACCAATGAATCGCTTCCAATTGAGATTTGCATAGGCTAACCAATCATGGGCGTTTCGATAGATTTCCGCTTTCTCCTTTTCATTTTTACTCTTCGAAGTGATTTGATACCATAATTGATTTGATCTTGAATTATGGCTTGACCATTTTGCGTGATAGCTTGATATTTTATGATTGACAAATATTGGGAGCTCATCATCATCATTTAATCCAAAAGGATCTGTCGAAAGAGGGTTGCCCGCAATGGACGAGTCTTTGGTATAGGTCATGCTATGGATAGTTCGCCAGAGTACCGGTTCCTGCTCCACACCATAAAAAGTGACCACCTTCATAGTGTCTAAATAGGCCATGCTATCCAGCTTTGCCAGGTTATCAGCTCCTACAGCATAGTCTGCACCTACGGGTTTTCGAATGGCATTGATCAGTATAGGTAAAGCCATTTTGTTGAGTCCATTACAAGTCAAGGTCGAAAAGGAATTGACCGTACTGGTACTAATTAGAGCATCCAGCCACCAGCGTGTGCTAACAAAGGTTTGTATTTCGCCCCTAGAAATCTTTTTGCAGCCATCATCAATCCAGGTTTGGATAAGCCCTCCAGTCTGAGTAGAATTAATGATTTGGGCCCCTCGGTGGGGACTGCCAAATGTTGCTAAGGCTCCAAATTGCCAATGGTAATTTGAGGAATCTACTAGATTCATGTAGCGAATAGCGCGAGCGACTATACCACCTTGACTATGAGCGATGGCAAAATTATTTCGAACATCAAGGGTATCGCGCCGGGGGATAGAAACTCGCCAGGTTTCCATCAAACCATTATTTACATGGCCGCCTAATTGAAAGATATTCAAGTTTTCACTGCCTTTATAACTAAGGGCGTAACCCTCTACATTTCGTTCCGGGTAATCGGGAATAGGATTGCCTGTTTGGTTTTCCGTAGATGCTTGAATGCGGTTCCATGAATGTTCATTTCCTGCTAAGCCATGAATCCAAAAGACAAGTTTTCTGCCTACTAAACTGCTGTCCGAATTGTAAAGTGTAGATCCGCCGACCAGACCACCAGAGCTTCCTCCTTCTGGATCAGTATCAATAGCTCGTAAGGAATCTGTTGAGATAACTTCTATCTGAGCAAAAATCGAAGAGGC
Source organism: Flavobacteriales bacterium UBA7878 (assembly GCA_002501205.1). Taxonomy (GTDB): domain Bacteria; phylum Bacteroidota; class Bacteroidia; order Flavobacteriales; family Schleiferiaceae; genus Croceimicrobium. The sequence goes on along the minus strand of DLRW01000061.1, from coordinate 36,171 downwards.
TAGAAATAGATTGAATAGCGAAGTATAAAGCAATTTCATGACTTAGATTTTGGTTAGGGTTTCAGTGAAAATGCCTTCCTGGGTATAGACTAAGAGGATTAGTACTCCAGAGGGGTAAGTAGAACCATCCAAATGAATAATGTTCTGATCAATCGAGGGATTTGAATAGCTGTATAGGATATTTCCAAAATGATCCCGAATCTGGATCAGACTTACCTGAGCTTCTGGAAGGCCACGCAGTATTATTTCAAATTCTGAAACTACTGGGTTGGGATATACTTGTAAATAAGCTTTATCAGTATACTTTTCGATTTTATCATAAAGGTCCTCGACCACATGATTGCGAAAGGTCCTTTGATTAATAAGGTTTATTGGATGATCTACATCCAAACGCTGCCTACTTTCCTTCTCCCAAATTGGGACATAGCCGTATGGGGAAAGTAGGGTATAGGCCGTGGTGACTTCAAACTGGGTGTTCTCGATTCGATAGCGATTATGTATTGTTTTGGTTTCAGGTTCTATCCGAACTTCTGCTTCACCAAGAATTAATGTGAAGGCATTGTCCTGATGATTGAGCATTGTGGCTCCTTGGTCTAATGCATTCTGAACAAAATCATCTCGTTTATTCGGAAAGAACATCATGATTGGTTGAAAACCATCGGATTGAATCTTATTGATTTGATCCTGCAGGTCGAAATTCTCTACCGGATTATTAGGGAAGTAGTAAACTTCATTTCCTAAAGAATCAAAACCATAACTTCCAGAAGGAGTAAGCAACTGGCGATAAGGTTTTGAAAGCCAATCTTCAATAGAATTGTTGCTGATGTTTTGGATTTCAAAATAAGGCTCGTTGGAGGAATTTATTCCTGAGCTGATTTTTTGAACATCCCATAGCGGTTTCAACAATTCCTTTTCTAAAGGATCTAAATCATTGATAGAGGTGCCCGCGGGAATAGTCGCGTATTGATGGCTTTCGAGATCGTAGCGATAGCGAGATGAGGTGCTATCATTAAAGTAATTGCCAGAATCTTGTGCGGAAAGCGAAAGCGAAGCCAGGAATATTCCCAGGCTTCGCGTCAGAATTAATCGATAGGTCATCGGTTTTGTTTGGTTAAGGTTGGTTTTGATGACCTCAATTTTGCTTTATCCCGTAGATATGCATGTGCAGGTTTTGCCTTTGGAAAGTAATTGGAAAGGCAAGTTTTGTAACTTCAGTTGGTAATCAGCAGAATACCAGTGTCTAACAAATAAAAAAGCCACCCTGAAAAAGGTGGCTTTCTTTACAATATAATTGGGTTTTAGTCCATCTCACCATCCAGATAAGGGGCGCCACTGTTTAATAGTATGCTGTAGAAATTTTGCAATTCCTTTTCAATACGTTTGATTTCAGTCTCCAATGGCAAGCGCTCTTGATTGAGAATCCTTAAGTTTTTACGCTGCTCTCCAGTAGGAGCAGAACTGGTAGAATAAGAATTCCAAATGGCGGAGTTTAGTCGTTGCATTAATCCCGGAGCGGTTTCGAAATAGTATTTCTCTCGAATTGGATCTCCACCAAGTTTGACGGCCAATACATCAAGGTCCTGCTCGATTTTTTGTAAATCATTCAAGATGGTTAAGGGCGCTCCTGGGGTATTTCGAGCTAAAGCTTTTAATTCTTTAGTGCGTTTTTCCAGTTTGCTGTGCAATTGATTTAAAGCAACGATTTCTCTTCGGATGGTTTCCAGACTATCCTGAAATTCATGAAGCTTATTATAGTCCGAAGCTTTGAAGGTATTGTTGTTGAGCCATTCGATTTGGAAGCTCTGCTTTACATTCAAAGGTCTTAGTGTTCCATTTTCTGAGATAAATACCTCCACCTGATAAGTTCCAGGAGCCGCTAAATTGGCCGATCCTGCTGAGGTGAAAGGCTCGCCCTTAGAATTCGAATAGGCACGGTTTCCTAAGGTGCCATCCCAATAATAACGATTGAGACCCTTAGAAGGACGGCTGGTGAATCGACGAATTTCTTTGTCCTCATTATCCATTATCACAAATAATAGATAAGTGGATTCTTCATCATTTTCAGCCTTTAAACGTTCCAGGCTTGGATAAACTATATCCTTTTCTTCCTTCTTGGCTTTGGTTTCAATTTCCTTGCGTTTTGCTTTTAAGCCTTGCTTCAAATCTTTAATGTAGAGATTGAAACAAACTTCCCGTTTAGGATTTGGCGCCGCATAATAGCTGGCCCCCATAAATCCTTTCTGGCCGTATCCCAGCGGACTGGCCTCGAAAAATAGCTTCGTTGTTTTAGTAGGGAAGAGGTGTGCCTCATTTTGAAGATTACTTTCACTTAATTCTCTCAAAGCTCTGTAATCATCCAGGATGTAAAAACCTCGTCCAAAGCTTGCCAACACTAAGTCGTTTTCCCGACGTTGAATATCCAAATCCCGAATCGCGATGGTAGGTAATCCTGCACTTAAAGCGCGCCAGCTTTTACCTCCATTGATACTAAATTGCACTCCGAACTCTGTTCCAATGAATAGCAAATCCTTTTTAATATGGTCCTGACGCATAGCATATACAGAACCTCGCTCTGGTAAATTAGCATTGATTTTAGTCCAAGTAGAGCCTTTGTCGCTGCTCTTTAATACATAGGGTTTGAAATCTCCATTCTTGTGATTGTTGAACAGAGCATAAACGGTGTTCTCATCAAATAAATCCGCTAATACCTGGTTGACATAAGTGTTCTTAGGAACGCCTGGAAATTCGCTAATCTTACGCCAGTTTTTACCTCCATCTTCGCTCACCTGAATTAAGCCATCATCGGTTCCAATGTAGAGTAGCCCTTCCTTGAGAGGCGATTCATCCAAAGCCACAATATTGCCATATACGGAGGTGGATTTATCATAGGCAATAGCATCAACCGATTGCACCTTGCCCATTACTTTTAAGCTGTGGCGATCAATTTGCTGACTTAAATCCGGGGATATCACCGTCCAATTATCACCGCGATCATCACTACGGAAAACTTTGTTAGCGGCAAAATACAGACGTTTGTGATTGTGCGGGCTAATTAATAGAGGTGCATCCCAGTTCCAACGGTAAGCTTTTTCCCCTTTATTAGGGCTGGGTTTAATTCCAACTGATTCACCACTGCGACGATCATAACGCACTAACCAACCATATTGTGCCTGGGCATAAACAATATCTGGGTTTTTGGGGTCAATCTGACTTTCAAATCCATCGCCGGTATTGGTCACATACCAATCAGAGTTGACTACTCCTCTTGAATTAATGGTTTGTGAAGGTCCACCTAAGCTAAAATTGTCTTGAGTACCTCCATATACATTGTAAAATGGTTCGGCATTATCCACCGCAACACGGTAAAATTGAGTTACCGGTAAATTAGGTTTGAAATGCCAATTTTGGCCCCCATCCCAGGTTTCATATAATCCACCATCACAGCCAGCTATCATTTGCTTAGTGTCCTTCGGGTTGATCCAAAGGCAGTGATTGTCCACATGCTTGTTGTTTTCAGGAACCGGATTCCAGCTCTGGCCACCATCGCGACTAACATGCATGTAGGTGTCCATAGAATAAACAACTTGCGGGTCTTTAGGGTCTACCACTAATTCTACATAATAGTTACCGCTGGTATTGTAATCATTTACCTTTCGGAAGGAAGCACCTCGATCATCACTCCGGTAGAAACCATGTTCTTCTACCATGGCATAAAGTAGGTCCGGGTTATGCTTACTTAAGCCTAAGCTAATTCTACCTTTTTCAGAAGGCAAGCCCTTCTTTAATTCCTTCCAGCTTTTACCGCCATCAGTACTTTTATAGATACCACTTTCTGGTCCACCGCTAACGTAGGTCCAAACATGACGACGACGTTGGTGAGCGGTTGCATACAGCACCATGGGGTTATTCGGGTCGAAGTGTACCTCATTAAAGCCGGTATTCTCTGAAACATCCAGAACTTTCTCCCAACTGGCACCGCCATCGGTAGTGCGGTAAACTCCTCGATCACCTCCCGCGTTCCATAAGGGGCCATAAGCAGCAACAAATACTTTGTTAGGGTCATCCGGGTGAATGGCGATCATACCAATATGCTCCGAGTTTTCAAGACCTACCTTTTTCCAGGAGCTTCCTCCGTCGGTGCTTTTATACAAGCCATCTCCATAAGGCACCGAGCGTTGGTTATTGTTTTCACCACTACCCACCCAAACAATATTGGGGTTTTTAGGGTCAATGGCCACACATCCAATCGAGTAGGAGCTTTGTGAGTCAAATACCGGGCTGTAGGTAGTACCGTGATTGTTTGTTTTCCAAAGACCTCCACTCGCTACTCCGACATAATATTCACTAGAGTTCTTTGGGTTTACGGCTATGTCGGCAATACGCCCGGAAGTTAGGGCCGGGCCAATATTTCGAAAACTGAGTCCGCCTAAGGAAACCTTGTCTACCAATGAATCTTGAGCTTGGAGCCCAAATGCCAATAATGTGCTGAGAAGGAGGTATTTATTTCGGAGCATACTCTTAATTTTTGGTTGCTTTAAAGAGAGGCCCGAATTTAAGACAATTTCAAGGATGCTCATATTGTATAGCATCGATGCTTATTTGCCTTTTCCCAGCAAGGGTAGAAACAAAAAAGCCGGCTGATTGCCGGCTTAATATTAAAACTTAAGGGTGACCCCTGCGACTATATTGTTGGAGACTTCGGTCAAGTCCAGGTCCTGAAGTACTTCAAAACTTTGATTGCTCTGATCAACACCGCGGTAAAGGGCGTAAGTGCGATCACGACTGCTATTAATCCAGGCCAGATCAAAACTCCAGGGACCACTTTTGTAACCCAATCCACAGCTTACAGATTGCATGGCCCCAACAGTGTTCTCTTGATAGTCATCACCGTAAACCGACTCATCATAACGGTAACCACCGCGAAGGAAAATCTTTTTGATTCGCACTTCTGCTCCAGCAGAAATGGTTTGACGACCATTTCGATAAAGTTGATCGATACCAGGCTGATAATCAGTTTGCAATAAGCTTTCGCTGATGTTAAAGCTGTTATTATTGGTGTATAATTGAGTGTTACCTTGATTTTGGTAGTAATAGTCTACACTTAGAATCAGGAACTTTCCGATTACACTTGCTACACCGGCGCGGTAAATGGCTGGAGTTCGAAGACGATAGGCATATTGTCCTGTTTCAAGAATATCACTTTGAGTAGCGGTACCAACTCCAGAATAAGGCTCCTGGTTGAAATTTGCCTCTACATCAGATTCATAAAATTGATTAACCGTATACCAGCTAGGGCTTTGATAGGATGCACCAATCCGTAATTCAGGGATGGGGCGGTAAATAAAGCCAAACTTCATATTGAAACCATTCGCATAAATATCATTTAAGCGACGATAGGTGTACTGATTGGCGCTGTAGGGAGGATTTGCGGTATTGAGATTGTATTCGGTGATAAACTCTTCCCGACGAAAACTCAAAGTAGGGAAGGCAAAGGATAAACCATAGTAGACTTTCCCTCCTTGATCTAATCCCATCACAATATTGGTCTCATTAAAAGAACCATCCTGATTAAAGGTATAGCGTAAGGTGCTATTCGCGATAATATTACCATTGCCATCATCTTGTCCGTAGGCGAATCCATCGGGGTCGATGGTATCATTGGTGGAAACCAGGAGGTAGGCTTGCCAGGCGGCGTAAGCATCCCAGCTAATATTATCGATATGCTGTCCGGCTGAACTTTCGGCCCAATACTGACCTAAAGTGTAAGTGTTGTTTAATCCATCCAAATTAAAGCTGCGATCAAAATCAGCAAGCTTAGTAGTGCTAAAGGCTAATGAAAAGCGATTGGCATCATCTGGATTGAGGATGAGGTTTAGACCTACGTTTTCGAAGTTGAGGTCGAAATTATTTTCGGAACCATTTTGCCCATAGAAATTGGAATAATTTCCATTACGATTATTGAAGCCCAGGGTGAAACCCAGGTCGCTATAACGATTTACTGCGGCTGATGCAGGGTTGATGCTATAGGCGCTAAAATCGTTGCCGAGGGCGGTAAAAGCACCCCCCATTGCAGTATAGCGAGGGGTGCCATGTAAATTTCTCAGTTGAAAGAGTTCTACGTCATCTGCTGTTTGGGCACTAAGTAATCCAGAGCAGAGACCCAGAATCAAGAGACTTAGCTTTTTCATGATATTCAAAGTTTTCGTTTTTATCAATTTGACTAACGTCCGCGGCCAGAGCGGCTAGAGCTTGAAGAGCGACTGGAGCCGGATGAGCGGCTGCTACCACTACTGCTGCGTGAAGAGCCAGAAGAGGAACGACCCGCAGAGCCTGAGCTACGTGAAGAACCTGAAGAACGATTGTAGCTGGAGTTACTGCGACTAGAGCTGGAAGGCGTGTAACTACGATTGCTACTGTTACTGCGGCTATTGCTTGAAGGAGTATAGCTACGGTTGTTGCTGTTAGTCCTGGAGCTGCCAGATTGATAACGGTTCGAAGAATTGCTACTATTCTGTCTTTGGAAAGTCTGAGTTCTCTGACTACGACTTTGATAATTGCTATTCGAGCGATTGGTGTTTCCAGAGCTTTGAGCACGGCTGCTGCCTTCACTTTGGCTACTGCGAGTTACAGTGCTGGTTCGGCTTGTACTACGACCTTGATTGCTGTAGTTTGAGCCACGGGTACTAGTGTTAGTTCTGGTGCTGGTCCGAGTAGTACTGGCACTGGAGCTTCTGCCACTAGGAGTAGCGGTGTAACCATTACTACGATTTACATTACTAGTATATCTACTGGTGCGTACTGGGCTGCTGCTAGAAGCGGTGCTTCTTCCGGTAGTACTTACACGAGAAGTAGTGCTGGCCGAACGAGTATTGATGTTATTGGTACTAAAACGACTGCTGCGAACTTCGGAGCGGTTTATCCGACCAGAAGTAGTGGCATTGGTTTTACCACGAGTGGTTCTGCCGGTAGTGGCATAAGCCGTTCTACGACTGGTTACACCACTTCTGGATGCAACATTATAAGATCCGGCGCGACCATAGCTTCCACGAGGTCCGGTATAAAGACGGTTGCGTCCATAGGAATCATAGGCTCCATTGTAGTAACCATTATAATATCCATTGTTGTAACCGGCCCAGTAGGAATTATATCCATACCATCCACCGCCGTAATAACCAGGTCCCCAACCGGCATTCCATCCCCATCTGGATCTCCATCCCCATGAGCTGTATCCCCACCGGAATCCCCAGGAAGGTCCCCAGGCACTGCAATAGTAGGGGTCAAAGAAAGGATCGTAATAGTAGTTGTTAAAGGCCCAGTTATTCCATCCGTAACCATTCCAGTAATAGTTGTTGTTCCATCCTGGATTGCGATAAGAAGGAGAATAATAGTTATTGATAACGGTAGTGCCATTGCCAGCTAAAGACTGGTTGGTGCTTGAATTATCATTAGGATCATAATAATCCAATTCTTCGGCTGATTTAGAATCGGGATCAACATCCTCCAAGCTGAAGTCATTTTGCTGGCTAGCTGGAGTGTTTTCTGCGTAGCCTGGCTCGGAGTACAGACCGTCGTCGTAATAATTATTTACGGTTTGAGTTTTGGAGCCGCAAGCACTCAATGCGAAAATGCTTGCAAAGGCGTAGGTAACTAGCTTTTTCATGACTTTCATTTTAGGGATTCGTTAAATACTTAGTTTTGCCGTATAGGAATAAAACAAACTCCATACCATTTACAAAATTCATGGCTCAGAAGTTAACGAAAAGATCGGAAGACTATTCTAAATGGTACAATGAACTGGTGGTTCGTGCGGATCTCGCAGAGAACAGTGCCGTTCGTGGTTCCATGGTGATAAAGCCTTACGGCTATGCGATTTGGGAAAAAATGCAAGCCGAACTCGACCGCATGTTTAAAGAAACCGGACACGAAAATGCGTATTTCCCGCTTTTCATTCCCAAGTCCTTTTTCTCTCGCGAGGCGAGTCACGTAGAAGGCTTTGCTAAAGAATGTGCTGTGGTTACGCATTATCGTTTAAAGAATGATGATGAAGGTAAAGGTGTGGTGGTAGACCCTGATGCTCGCTTGGAGGAAGAACTTATTGTTCGCCCAACCTCCGAGACTATTATCTGGGACACCTACAAAAACTGGATTCAAAGTTACCGAGATTTACCTTTAAAGATAAATCAGTGGGCAAATGTTGTGCGTTGGGAAATGCGTACTCGTTTATTCTTGCGTACAGCAGAGTTTCTTTGGCAAGAAGGACATACCGCTCATGCTAATCGTGAAGAGGCAATCGAAGAAGCGGAAACCATGTTAGGGATCTACTCAGAATTCGCAGAAAACTTCATGGCGATTCCTGTAATCCAAGGTTTAAAAACAGAAAGTGAGCGCTTTGCAGGTGCCGAAGAAACCTATTGTATCGAAGCAATGATGCAAGATGGTAAAGCACTGCAGGCTGGTACCAGTCACTTTCTGGGGCAGAACTTTGCCAAGGCCTTTGATGTGAAATATGCATCTAAAGAGGGGAAAGAAGAATATGTTTGGGCTACCTCCTGGGGGGTAAGTACTCGTTTGATGGGAGCATTGGTGATGACTCATTCTGATGATCAAGGATTGGTATTGCCTCCGAACTTAGCACCTTATCAAGTGGTGATTGTACCCATTTATAAAGGGCAGGAGCAATTAGATCAAATCTCCGAGAAGGTGAATGAGATTCAAGGCCGACTGAGAGCAAAAGGGATTCGAGTGAAATTTGATAATCGCGATACCCATAAACCAGGTTGGAAATTTGCGGAGTATGAATTAAAAGGAGTGCCTTTGCGTATTGCAATGGGGCCGCGTGACATGGAGAATAATACTGTGGAGCTGGCACGTCGTGATACCCTGACCAAAGAAGTAGTATCCGTAGATAGCTTAGAGGACCAGGTAGCATCCTTATTGGAGGAGATTCAAACCAACCTCTTAAACAAGGCTAAAGACTTTCGTGAAAGCCATAGTTATACTTCTGATGATTGGGAAGATTTTAAAGCCAAGATCGAAGCGGGTGGTTTTGTTTGGGCACATTGGGACGGAAGCTCAGAAACGGAAGAAAAAATTAAGGCAGAAACCAAGGCTACCATTCGCTGCATTCCATTGGATCAGCAGGCAGAAGAGGGTAAATGTGTGTATACCGGTGCTCCTAGTAAAGGCAGGGTGATTTTTGCGAAGGCTTACTGATAAAATAATTGAACTGGATTTCAGCTATTTGAGAAAAAATGCGGGAAAAAGGTCAAAAATTTCTAGCAGACCCTTTGCGGAATTCTAAAATGCCCTTACATTTGCACTCCCAAAATTAAACGGGACACCCAAGGCCCCTTCGTCTATCGGTTAGGACGCCAGGTTTTCATCCTGGAAAGAGGAGTTCGATTCTCCTAGGGGCTGCAAGTAAAAAGTTATGGCAAATCACAAGTCCGCATTAAAGAGAATTCGCGCTAACGAAAAAAAGCGTGTGTTGAATCGCTACCAGCATAAAACTGCTCGTAATGCCGTTCGTGCTTTACGTGAAGAAACCGATAAAGGTGCTGCTGCAAAACGTCTTCCAGAAGTAATTGCTATGGTAGATAAATTAGCGAAGAAAAACATTATTCACGACAAGAAAGCTTCTAACTTGAAGTCTAGCTTGACCTTATACGTGAACGGCTTGTAAATACAAGTTTTCAAAATTTAAAGCCCTTCAGCCTTGAGTTGAAGGGCTTTTTTTATTTAAAATTGCCCCATGTCGATAGCAAAGAATTTAGTTCAAATCAAAGCCGGATTGCCGGCAGAGGTGCAATTGGTAGCGGTTTCTAAAACCAAACCCAAGGCTGCGATTCAGGAGGCCTATGAGGCCGGCCAGCGGATTTTTGGAGAGAATCGTATTCAGGAGATGTGTGATAAGGCAGAGGCTCTTCCCAAGGACATAGAATGGCATATGATCGGCCATGTTCAAGACAACAAGATCAAATACATGGCTCCCTTTGTTTCCCTTGTTCATGGAATGGATAAGGAGAAGCGTATTAAGACCTTAAATAAGGAAGCATCCAAAGTTGATCGTTGCATTGACTGCTTGGTGCAAATTCACATTGCAGAGGAAGACAGCAAATTTGGTTTCGATTATGATGAGGCCCAAGCGTTGTTTAGTAAAGATCTGGAAAGCCTGTATCCTAATATTCGTATTTGCGGCTTAATGGGGATGGCGACATTCACCGATAATCAGGACCAGGTACGAAAAGAGTTCCGTGGCCTAAGCCAATTTTTTCATCAGCTAAAGCAGGAACTCTTTGAGAAGGACTATTTTAAAGTGCTCAGTATGGGAATGAGCGGAGATTATAAAATCGCGATGGAAGAGGGTTCTACCATGGTGCGCATTGGCTCCAGTATTTTCGGAGCTCGGAATTAATAAGGATCAGTTAAACCTATTACCAAGCCCATTATAGGACGAATGCTGCTGTTGTATTCATAGCCTGGTCCGAAGTAATCCAAACTGAAATCCTCGCCCTTGTATTCAACAGCCTTTAGGTCAGAAGCATTATTGATGAACTCATAGCTTAGGCCGAAATAGATCTCGAAGTACAAGCTTTTGAAGTTGTTCTGCCAGCCTGCCATTATCTCATAACCCAGGCTAATGGGCTGGTCGCTATAGCTTACATCCCGGTATTCTAAATAGGTATTACCATTGTTTTGATAAGGATCCCAAACGGTGGCGTCGAATTCCAACTCAGAAATCCCAAAGCGAATCCCGTGGCGAAAGGTGAACATATCGTATTCGTCCAGGGGCATGAAAACCTTATGATAAATACCTCCTTTAAAAGCCCAATTGCTACGCTGGTAAAGATCATAGTCAGAGAAGGACTGATATTGTGGACTAGCTAGTCGAATACCAATGTGGTTTCGGGGGGCCACTTCAATACTGGCGTCTAGACTTATTGAAGGAATAACGATATCTGTTACTACCAGGCCAATCTGCCATTCCGGGGTAGGGATGTCTTTCTTGTCTTTTTCAGTCCCATCATTCTGTGCCATCATAGAATAGCCAAGCAATGAGATTAGAAGGATAGTTATAAGTCGTTTCATTAGAGTCGGCTTAAAAGGTTAAGCTTGCCTTTATGGTAGCGATATTGACTTAATCCATCTTCGGCCACCGCAATAATTAGGTTTCCGTAGGGAATAAGGTCAAAAGCCTTGAAGTCTTCATCAACATCGATCAATTTTATCGAATTGGGATCTGCAACATTGAGCACCTTCAAGCCTTCATCACAAACCATTAGCGTATCGCCATAAAGGCCAAGCCCACGAGGACTTACCATAGGGAAGCTACTTATCAATTTAGGATTGCTCAAATCGCGGATGTCTACAATATCCAATTGATTTACTCCTCGCCAGCAGAAGTTATTGTTTTGATCGGAGCGCAGCGTTACATAGGCATAGTCACTATTGGCCACGACCGGATCACAGGATACGATATGCTGATAGGTGCTTAAACGCTGAATGCTGGGTGCACTGCTCACATCATAAATAAACATCCCGGATGTAGAACCGATAAAAATGGTATTACTGTCACGGGTAAAAATCGTTTCAACGGTAGTAAACAATTCGTGCTTACTCAGATAGATGGCATTGGCATTATTGGAAATGTCAAAGACATTGAGGCTCTGGTTATGCACTGCATAGAGATGATCTCCGGCAATGGTAAATCGAGCTAAGCTTCCACCTTGCCCTGCGCCTCCACCATTGGAAGTGTCGCTATTAGAATCGGATTCGCAAGACCATAATAAGGCGATGGCCAGGATACTGATGTACTTTTTCATTTCTCTTTCCATTTAACAATTATGGTATTGTCCGGTCTCTCCGAAAGATCGCTGCTGTAATAGCCATCCGGAGCAGGAAGTTCTGGGAATACCTCTCGGTTACGATCCACTACTTGCACATTTTGTCCGTCGTAGGATATTACAATCAGGTCCACCGCATTATCCGCATAGATATAGCCGTTCTTAATAGCGATATCGATATTGCCGGGGATAGTGATAAAACCAATATTTACCGGGTTTGCAGGATCTGCATTGTTAATGATATGTATCCCTTCGTATACCTCATTAATAAAAAGCAGGTCATTGTAGCGGTAGATTTTGCCAAAGTTTTTAATGGCTTGTGGGTCCACTAATTTTACAGAGCTCTCTAGCGAACTGCGCTCCATTAAAATGGGTTTGTAGTTTGATTCCGGATACCCATAATCTCCCCAAGGGTCAGTTAAGCAACTGCTCAAGAATAGCAGAGACAGGGCGGCAATCATTGCCTTGTACTTCATAGTCTTGTTTTCCCTAAAGATGGCCCCTGAGCCAAAAGGGTTGGAACAAGCTAGCGGCGATTTTTTTGATAATAGTCGTAACGGAAGTCGAAGCCCACGCGGAGTGAGGGTCTTAGACGATTGAAATTATCCAGACCTCCGGCCAATTCCACCCTAAGGATCTTAAAGATATTATCTAATCCAAAGAACACTTCGATAAAAGCTTTCTCATTTAAAAGATGCAAGGAATTGAATCCGGCCAGGCTGTGGATTTTATAACGACGCAAAAAGTTATTATTGGAAAGTAAGGCTCCATCGAAATTGTGCTCGTAATGAAGTTCAAAGTAAGCGTCGGTAGTGCTGTAGCTGTAATAGGGTAGGGTGCTGAATTGTTTAATGCGCGCCGATCGACTGGTACTGGGTTGCAAAAAGAAGATTTGCACTCCATCAAAATGTCGGTAATCAATAAAGGGAACATTGCGATTGCGCAGGAAGTGTCCACCACTGATGTCGAATTGGGATAAGCCAATATTTCCCCATCTGAATTGATGTTGAATGCCTAAGCTTTGAAATATGAAATCCGTTTCTGCGGCAAAGGTGGGGACTCCAACTTTTAGATCATAATAGATCTTGGGCGAGCGCACTTTTAAGCTGCGTCTTCCTTTTAACACATCCTGAAAGCGTTGATTATAGCGGCGCTCATATCGGTCGCCAAATTGAAAGCTAAAGCTCAAGTCAAAGCGCATGGAATTATGAGCCTTGAAACCTCCCGGGTTGATGTTTGGGGCGAATCCTTGATTATTGCTAACATAATCTGCATCTGCATCCACCAAGCTAAAATTGCTGCGATTAAAGAGGGGGTAGCGCCAGGCATATTCAGCATCCAAACCAAGGGTAAGACCACTTAAAGATTCACTCTGGTATTTGAGCTTAAGGTAGTCCTTGCCGTAAAGGCTAATATAATTTCGGGCTAGTACTAAGTTGTAGATAGTGCTTAAAACCGGCAATATGGGTTCTTCCTCATTAAATTGTCGGTAGTCGGAGCCAGCCTCCAAGCTTAACTGGATAGGATTGCTCAAATCTCCCTGCCAGCTTAATTCGGCCATGGGTTTAAACCTTTGGTCCGCGGTACCCATACGAGCTTGTAAACGCAGGCTGATTTCATGATCCGAATTCGCATAACCAATGCGGCTTTGTCCCTTCCAATACAGACCTTCCACCGGGTTAAAGCCTAATCCCTTGTAAAGTGGGGGTAAATCCCAGAAGAAGTTCTCATTGCGACGGGTATAGCCCCTGAAAATATTCTTGTAGAAGCGATAAGGTCCCGGGTCCAGACGACTGCGCCCAAAACTGCGGAATTGCTGCTTGCGAGTAGGTGAAATTTGTAGAGAATCCAGGTACTTACTTATTTGCGGACTTCGTTTCCAGCTTTGCCAATAGCTGCTATCAGTATTGAATTCGCTGGATTTTAAATCAAAAACCAAATCATCAAACTCGCTTTTTTGCCAGATTTCTCGATAGCGGAATTGCTCATATTCCAGGCTTACCTGATAATAACCACGAAAGTGAAATAAATTGAGATAGATCTCTATTTGTTGGTCCTGGGCTCTATAGATTCCCTTTTCCCATTTGAAGTTTTGTACCACCGCAATACTGTCCAATAATTCCAATTGGTTATTTGCCGAAATATTGAATTGGGCATGCAGAGGCAGGCCGGATGCTAAGTGCAGGTCAATAAAGCCAGTCATCGCCGGGAACTTCTCCTTACGAGGAGCAAAGGCAATGCGGGCAACCTGCTTTTCATGGTTTAGGCTGGTGAGCTCAAAAAGATAGATGTCTGCACCTTCTTCACTTAAAGGGCTCACAAAGCCTCGGTCGAAAGCTTCATTGAGGTAAATCCTTTTCTGAAGGAGGTTAAAATCGTAAGCTGGTAATTGCTGCCAATTGGGTATGGGCACCTTTCCGGCTTCACGTTTTATTAGCACATCCTGAAAATAGTGTTGTGGGCCACCATAGCGGGCATCAATTAATGCCTCACTGTAATAAGCTAGCCCGGTATCTTTTTGAGCAGGAATTAAAACACCGGAAACGGGCCATACCTCGAAAGGAACTTCCTGAACATGAGCCTTACATCTTTCTTTAAATCTACTTTTGTAGCTGTAATATTTTTTAAGATTTTGAGGCCTGAGGGTACGAGCTTTATGTAGAATGCTATCCAACGAAATATCTTGCGCTTCCAGCGGAGCAGAAAAAAACAGAATTGTCGCAATAAGAGCGATAGAGCCAATATGCCGCCGAAAGTGGATTTCCATTCGCCCACAAAGTAAATACATACGCCTTGCTCGTGCCGCAATTTTTTGAATAATAAATATCTTCGCCTTATGTATTGTGTTGTGGACATTGAATCCAGTGGAGGTCCTTTCGGAAAGGAGTCAATGATTGAGATTGCAGCATTCCGCTACGATGGTGAGGAAATTGTCGATCAATTGATCAGTCTCGTTCATCCACATCGTAAGGTGCAGCCCTACGTTCAGAAGATTACCGGGATTACGGATAAAATGCTTTTACGAGCCCCTCGTTTCCATGAAATTGCCAAGCGCTTAATTGATATCACTCAAGATGCTGTAATTGTAGGCCATAATGTGGAGTTCGATTATCGAATGATTCGCCAGGAATTTGATCGTTTAGGCTATCAATTCGAAAGATCTACTCTTGATACCATTTCCCTGGCCGAGTCTTTAATTCCCGGTTTAAAGAGTTATGGTCTGGATTCTCTTTGTGAGGAATTGGGTTTAACGCGTCCCGCTAAACATCGGGCAGAGCATGATGCCCGAGCCACTCTGGAGTTGTTTGAAATTCTTCGCGATAAAGATCAGAGTAAAGGGATCAATTCCTTTGAGCAAAGCATTCTGGAAGGAGATTATCACAAGGATAAGATTCGAGACCTGCTACGCTCGGTAAAGCACAACCGTGGTATTTATTATTTACATGATCGCCATGGTAAGTTGATTTACCTGGGGGCTTCGGATAATATTAAGGCCGCTATCAATCGTCTGTTCATTGGCGATAGCGAGCGTATCGTTGCTTTAAAAGATCAAACCCATAGCCTCAAAGTAGAACCAACCGGGAATTGGCTTATTGCTCGAATCAAGAAACAGGAGGAATTGAATTTATCGCATCCTCCTTTTAATCGTATTCAGCCGAGCAATTTGCAGGTGGGGGTTTTTATTGATAAGCGTCAAAGTCCTCCAGCTTTAAGTGTAAATGAACTGGCAAAGGCTGGCAAGAAAAAGCCCGTACTTAAGGCATCTAATCAACAAGCAGCCAATCGTGCTTTACGCATGTATCAAAGAGGCTTGAAAGGTCGTAATGGTAAAGATCCCTTGCCTTTTTTAATGGATATGCCAGAAAAAGCCTTGGTTCAAGCCAAAGGTCGTCAAAGTGCAGAACGTTCGGTTTTTGTGATTGAAGAAGGTCAATTAAAAGGCTATCTCTTTTACAAATTGAACGATAAACTAAAAAGTTGGGAAAGGGTACATCATCTGATGACCCCAATTAGTAATGAGCCCAGCTATATGGAGTTCCTCAAATTAGGAATCTTATCGGGTGAATTTACCCTAATGTCCCTTCCGGCGCAAGCCGAATAGATTTAGAACAGCTCGAAACCTAAGCAAACCAGAATTTGGCTGGTGCGAAGGTCTACTTGATATTCAGTTTGATCGACAATCAGATTGGAAGCCCAAGGTGAAAATGCTCCTTCATAACGCACGTCAATCAATAGCTTCTTGATTTCGAAACCGAGGCCCAATTGATAACCAAAGGTTCCGGATTTAAGATCAGAATCGATATTACCGCTTAAGTCGCTGATATTGGCGCTGTAAACGGGGCCAGCCATTAATCGCAAGGGACCAAATTGTTTACCAATTAAAAGCGGGATGTCGACTCTACTCATATCCAATTCCAAACTGCGTTCTGCAGTGGTCCCAGATTGTTGGGCATTCACGCTTTGACTTACCTGCGAGAAGATAACTTCGGGCTGAATAAAAAGGACCGGGGTTTTAATTTTAAAGTAAATCCCCGCATGGTAGCTTAACTCGCGTTCTGCGTCTTCAATATCCTCAATGGCCTGTTGGGCGCTGTTGAAATCACTGATTCCTGCTTTAGCTAAACCTACTCCGGCTCTTAAACCGAAATCCAATTGTGCTTGTAAGCTGCCTAAGCTAAAGGTGAGAATGAGGGCTAAAATCCACTTTTTCATGCTAGTTGTTTTAGATGCTTTATTATGTTTTCTTCCATCCTCTGCATTGGATCAGAACTGGTGTCGGCTTTAAAATCCTGTCCGGTAATTTTTTCGAAAAGCTCAGCATAGCGCTCTGAAACTTCCTGAACAAAGGCCTCTGTCATTTCGGGAACAGTTTGTCCTTCCTTACCCTGAAAGCCATTGGCCATTAACCATTCTCGAACGAATTCTTTACTCAATTGTCTTTGAGCTTCTCCATTGGCTAAACGCTCTTCATAGCCTTCTGCATAGAAGTAACGAGAGGAGTCAGGGGTGTGAATTTCATCGATCAAAATGATTTCACCAGCGGCATTCTTACCGAATTCGTATTTGGTATCCACAAGAATTAAACCTCTTTTACGAGCCATTTCTTGTCCACGTTGAAATAAAGCACGGGTATATTTCTCCAATTGGAGATAATCGCTTTCCGAAACAATTCCTTGGGCCAAAATTGCTTCGCGACTAATATCCTCATCATGCAATCCCTGATCTGCCTTAGTGGTAGGGGTGATTATCGCTTCGGCGAAAGCCTGATTCTCCACCATGCCTTCGGCTAAAGCTACACCACATAATTCCCTTTCCCCGCTCTTATAAGTACGCCAGGCATGTCCGGTTAGATAACCGCGAATTACCATTTCCACCTTAAAAGGTTCTGCTTTTTGGCCAATAGTAACCATGGGGTCGGCCATTACGGTTTTCCAGTTGGGAACGATATCTGAGGTTGCGTCTAAAAAGAAATTGGCAATCTGATTTAATACTTGTCCTTTACCAGGAATGCCCTTCGGAAGAACCACATCGAAAGCAGAAATTCGATCCGAAGCTACCATCACTAAAAGATTGTTGCTAAGGCTGTATACATCCCGAACCTTTCCCTGATAAAAAGAAGTTTGACCAGGGAACTGAAAATTAGTCTTTGTGATTGCTTTCATCTTTTTCCTGCTTGTCGTAAGCGCGAATTATGTTTTTAACTAATTGGTGACGAATTACGTCGTTTTCTTCCAGGTAAATGGTGTCGATGCCTTCGATGTTTTGAAGGATGCGCAGGGCCTCCTTTAAGCCTGAAATTTGTTTGCGAGGCAAGTCGATCTGGCTGGCATCGCCGGTAACAATAAATTTAGCTGAAGCTCCCATACGGGTAAGGAACATCTTCATTTGGGCATGCGTGGTATTCTGTGCTTCATCCAGAATTACAAAGGCCCGATCCAAAGTTCGCCCACGCATAAAGGCCAAAGGTGCAATTTGGATGGTTCCGCTCTCTAGATAATAAGAAAGCTTTTCCGGTGGAATCATATCACGCAAAGCATCGTATAAAGGCTGCAGATAGGGGTCGAGCTTTTCTTTAAGGTCGCCCGGTAAAAATCCCAGGTTTTCGCCAGCCTCTACCGCAGGACGGGTGAGGATGATGCGCTTTACCTCTTTGTTTTTTAAGGCGCGAACCGCCAAAGCCACCGCTGTATAGGTTTTACCAGTACCTGCCGGGCCTACCGCGAAAATCACATCATTATGGTTGATGGATTTGATCATGCGGCGCTGGTTCAGGGTACGCGCTTTAATCGGCTGACCATTGGTGCCGTACAGTATAATGTCGGTATTCGGAGCGTCTTTAGCGTCCAAAACCATTTCGTCTTTCAGAATGCGATCCACCTGATTTACGCTTAAGGAATTAAAGCGGTGTAAGTAGTTTACAATCTCCTCCACCTTTTCCTCGAATTTCAAAATTTGGCTTTCTTCGCCATTCACTTTGATTTGCTCACCACGGGCGGTGATTTTCAATTCGGGGAAATAACTTTTAATAAGATTGAGATACTTGTTGTTGGCCCCATAAATTTCTAAAGGGTCTACCGAGGCCACGCTTAGTGTTTTTTCACTCAAATTACTAGTGATTCTTTGATTATAGCTTGCGCTTGTTTTAAATACTTTTGCTTTACAAAATAACAACAAAAAGGCCGATTGCCTCCTATCGGATAAAGTCTATGGCATTGATAACATTAAGCTCTGATTATGGATTTAAAGATCCCTACCGCGCCATGGTGCATGGGGTCTTGGCGACTTTAGCGCCAGAGCTTAAAGTTTTGGATTTAAGTCATTCTATGGGCCCGGGGAATTTAATTGAGGCAGCCTTTGTGATTGGGCATGCTTACAGCGCCTTTCCCCCTGCTACGGTACACCTTATCTTATGCGGAGAATTGGCGGGTGATGGTAAGTGGCTAGCCATGGAGCTCGATGGTCAATACTTTATCGCGGCAGATAATGGGGTCTTGAGCCTTCTGCAAGGAGCGCGCAGAGCTAAAGCTATTCACCGAGTAGAAATTGGGGAGCAAGCCGGAACTATGTTTCCGGGACGCGATTTCTTAGCCAAAGCAGCCGTGCATTTAGCACAAGGTGGGGCTCTTAGTTTATTGGGTAAAGGTGTAGATCGCATCAAAAGCCTTAGTATGCCTAAACCCAATTTGGATGGCGGCCGCAGGCGAATTCAAGGCCATGTTATTTATGTAGATAATTACGGAAACCTTATTACCAATCTAAAAGCCCAGGATTTAAGCGAAGCTTTGCATGCTCGCAGTCTGGAAGTACATTTGCCCCGTAATCGCTCTCTATCGCGTATAGCTTGGTCCTATCAGGATAATCCTCAAGATGGGGTTCTGGCCCTGATTAATTCTTTAGGTTTGCTGGAAATTGCTTATCGCGATGCGCGTAGCCAGGAGGTAAATGGCGCAAGTAGCCTCTTAGGCTTGGGCATAATGAGTGAAATCAGTATCAGTTACGAATGATTGTACGGATAGTAAAAATGACCTTCCGCGAAGAAGCGGTTCCTGATTTTTTGGAAAACTTTCATCAGCATAAAGCACAGATCCGGTCTTTTCCGGGCTGTGAAAGACTCTTACTCCTAAACGATGTGAATCAAAGCAACGTTTACTTCACCTACAGTTGGTGGCAAGGAGAAGAAGATTTAGAAGCTTATCGCCATTCGGACCTCTTTAAAGGCGTTTGGGCTTTTACCAAGCAACTGTTTGCAGATAAGCCACAAGCCTGGAGTACTCAAGAAATTGAAGCCCTGCGATGATAGCATTGATTCAGAAAGAAATACGATCCTTCTTCGGAAGTATAATCGGTTACCTGGTAATCCTGGTATACCTATTAATTAATGGGGTCTTCCTTTGGCTCTTTCCCGGTAATTTTAATATTCTCGATGGTGGATATGCCTCTTTGGGGAATTTATTTACCATCTCACCCTGGGTGTTTTTATTCTTGATTCCGGCTTTGAGCATGCGGCTTTTCGCGGATGAGAAAAAAGCGGGCACCCTCGAAATTTTACTTACCAAGCCCTTATCCGATTTACAGATTATCCTGGCAAAGTATGTAGCGGGCTTGTTCCTTTTGCTCTTGGCATTACTACCCACCTTGCTTTATTTTTATTCGGTTTACCAATTAGGTAACCCGGCAGGTAATTTAGATAGTGGCGGAACTTTTGGATCCTATATTGGCTTACTCTTTTTAGGAGGGGCCTTCTTGAGTATTGGCTTATTCGCCTCATCCTTAACTGATAATCAGATTGTAGCCTTTTTACTGGCTATGTTCCTCTGCTTTTTTGTCTTTTATGGATTTGATCAAATTGCTGGCTTCGACCTCTTTGGTAGTGCTGATTTGCTAATCCTGAAATTGGGGATTAATGAGCATTATGTTTCCATGAGCCGTGGGGTTCTGGATAGTCGTGATCTCCTCTATTTTGTGAGCGTGATTGCCCTCTTCATTGGGGCAACTCGAGTGGTAATTCAAAGTCGGAAATGGTAATGAAGAAAAGAAGAGATATAGTCCGCTTCCTTTTATTCATAGGGATCGTTTTCCTCGTGAACTTTATAGGCAGTCTCAAGTTTTTTCGCCTCGATTTAACCGCCGAAAAGCGCTATAGCCTGTCGGATGCTACCATTCAATTATTGGAAAGCTTCGATGATGTAATGCTGGTTAAGGTGTACCTGGATGGTGATTTCCCGGCTGGCTTTCAACGCTTGCAATTGGAGACTCGCCAAATGTTGGACGAATTCCGGGCCTATAATCCCGATTTGCAATACAGCTTTATTGATCCTACTGAAAATGCAAGTGAGGAAGAAACCAATGAGGTGTTTCAGCAATTGCAGTTTAAGGGCTTAAAACCCTATCAGCTATCGATGAACAAGGATGGAGGCTCATCGGTGAAAACCATATTCCCCGGTGCCTTATTGAATTATGGTGAATCGGAAGCTCCGGCCTTATTACTTCAGGATCAATTAGGAGCATCCCCCGAATCGCAGATCAATAGTAGCATCGAAAATTTGGAGTTTAGCCTGGCTAATACCATTCGGGCTTTGACGCAATCGGATAAGCCATTGGTGGGATTCCTGCAAGGGCATGATGAGTTAGGTCCCCGTGAGGTAGCCGATTTTGCCCGGGAACTAAGTAATAACTATCAGGTTAACCTTTTTAATATACGCGAGTTTAAGAGTGATTCTACCAATGAGGATATTAGCATTGCGGGTCAACAGCGACGATTAAATCGCTTCGATGCCATGGTGATAGCCAAGCCCCGCAAAGCCTTTAATGATTTGGATAAATATTTGCTCGACCAATATGTGATGAATGGTGGTCGAACCATTTGGTTATTAGACGGAATTGAAGCTTCTATGGATAGCTTGAGCGAGAAATCGCAGTTTATGAGCTTGCCACTTTTCGATCGTTTGCAATTGAATGATCTGCTTTTTAAGTACGGTGTTCGGGTAAACACAGATATTGTTGGCGACATGGTAGCCGCGGGTGTGAATGATCAACGTAAGATTCGCCCCTGGATTTACTTCCCCATGGTAATGCCACAGAGCAAGCATCCCATTGCTAAGGACCTTAATGCCATTTGGTTGCAGTTTGCCTCAAGTTTAGATACGGTAATTGCCGAAGGAGTGAAGAAGACCATTCTCTTGCGTTCCTCACCCTATAGCGTGCGCCGGGCCAGTCCGGCAATCATTAGCCTGGCCGATTTGTATCAACCACCGCCCCGGGAGCGTTTCCGCGAAAGCGGTATTCCTTTGGCTATCTTATTAGAAGGGAAGTTCCAATCGCTGTATCAGAATCGGGTTCGCCCCAAAGAAGGAGGGGAGCCCTTAAAGTTGAGAGCTGAAAGCGTGGAAAACCAAATGCTGGTAGTTGGGGATGGCGATATTATCCGCAACCAGATGAATGTGGTGAATAGCGATATGCCTAAAGGGGCGCCAATGCCATTGGGTTACGATCAATATACTGGTACTCAATACGGGAATAAGGATTTTCTGGTGAATGCCATCGACTATATGTTGGATGATAGTGGTTTAATTGATATCCGTTCACGGGAATTAAAGATTCGTTTGTTGGATTTAAATCGGGTGAAGAAGCAACGCCTCAGCTGGCAATTGGTCAATACCCTGATTCCATCCTTGTCGATCATTTTACTGGGAATCCTGAATTATTACTGGCGTCGACGTAAATATTTGAAATAGAATGAAAAAGAATCTACTCTACCTTATTGTATTTATTGTACTTCTGGCTGTAGCCGGATATCTCTTAAGTGAAGATAAGGGCAATAGTAGTTTGGAGGGGCCTCAGAATTATGCCTTTGCTGTGAAGGATACCGCCTCCATCACCAAGATTGTATTGAGTGACAAAACGCCTAATAAATCCACAATTCAGCTTACCAGCGATGGCTGGATCTTGGACAATGAATATCCGGTACGTCGCGATGCTATCGAAGTCTTAATGGAAACCCTTTACCGAATGGAGATGAAGAACTTCGTTCCCCAACGGATGGTGCCGGAAGTTGAGAAGCATTTGGCGGTATTCGGAAAACGTGTAGAAATCTATGAAGGCGATCAATTAGCCAAGGTGATCTACGTGGGGCTGCAGACTTCCAATGATATGGCTACCTATATGAAGTTGGAGGACGGCGATTTACCTTATGCCGTGCATATCCCTGGCTTTAATGGATTCTTAAATACTCGCTTCATTACTGAACCTCATTTATGGCGTGCCCGAAATGCCGTGCGTATTAATGCGGCCAATATTAAGGAGGTAGAAATGATTTATCCGGATTCTTTGGAAGCCAGTTTTAAGATTCGGGTATTCTCTCCGGATAGTATCTATATGCTATCCCTGGATAATCAGGAAGTGGATCGTAAATTCTCCAATTTGAAAGGGAAATTGTATTTAGCGGCCTGCGCACAGCTTAAATATGAGGGGGAGATTATTCCTTCAGATCCAATTTTTGCGCGTCGTGACTCGCTTTTGGCCTCCACGCCGGTGTTTAGATTGACCGTTACCAGCACCACTGGGAAGGTGAATAAGGTAAGTGGATACAAGATTAAGGCTGCCCCCGAAACCATTGATTACGATGATCCTAAGTCTTTTTATGACCCTGATCGTCTGCATGGTTTTATCAATGATAATCGAATGATCCTTCTTCAATACTACGGCCTGCGCAATGTTCTTAAGAGCAAAGAAGAACTGGAGCAGGATTAAAGGGATTACTAAAAATTTTTCAGCCATGGATTAGAGGCTATTAAGTGGCTATATTTGTGGCTTAAAATTTTACAAAAGCGGATTTATGAAATTCATCGTATCCAGCGGAGCGCTTTTAAAACAACTGCAAATTGTGGGTGGAGTGCTCAATAACAACAATACACTCCCCATCCTCGATAACTTCTTATTGCAGCTCGAAGGTTCTCAATTGAGTATCTCGGCTTCTGATTTGGAATCGACCATTAAGTCTACCTTGGAGGTCCAAGGCGATGAAGATGGTGTTGCAGCAGTGCCAGCTCGATTATTACTGGATGGTTTGAAAGCATTGCCAGAGCAGCCGGTAACTTTTACCACCGACGAATCCAGTATGACGGTTGAGATTTCTTCTGATTACGGTCGTTACAGCCTGGCCTTTGTTGAGGGAGATGAATTTCCACAACTTCCTGAAATGGAGGATGTGAGTACCACTACTATTCCTTCGGAAATTTTGGCAACGGCCATTAATAAGACGCTCTTTGCAGCAGGTAACGATGATTTACGTCCGGTAATGTCGGGTGTGTTCTTCCAGTTTAGCTCTGAGAATTTAACCTTCGTGGCTACAGATGCCCACAAACTAGTGCGTTACCGCCGTACTGATATTCAAGCTGATCATACAGCTGAGTTTATCATGCCACGTAAACCACTTACTATCTTAAAATCTACTTTGGCCAGTATTGGTGATGAGGTGAAAATCCACTACAATGAAACCAATGCTCGCTTTGAGTTTGAAAACATCGTTTTGAGCAGCCGCTTAATTGATGGTAAATACCCTAACTACGAGGCGGTAATTCCTAAAGAAAACCCCAATGTATTGGAAATTGAGCGCAGCAAGTTCTTAAGCTCAGCGAAAAGGGTAGCGATTTTCTCCAATAAAACGACCCATCAAGTACGCCTAAAAATGGCCGGAAGCGAACTTCAGATCATGGCGGAAGATGTGGATTTTTCAAATAAGGCCCACGAGCGCTTAAGCTGTAACTATCAAGGTGAGGATATGGAAATTGGCTTCAATTCTCGTTTCCTTACGGAGATGCTTACTAATCTTGAGTCAGATAATATTCATCTGGAAATGTCGGCTCCTAACCGTGCCGGTATTATCCTTCCGGCAGATGCTTTGGAAGATGGAGAGAATATTCTGATGCTGGTGATGCCAGTGATGCTGAATTCCTAAAATTTAATCCATGGGAGTGCTCATCCTTGGTGATGTGCATGGTTGTTACCACACTTTAAAAGCCTTAATCCGCGAGCACTGGCAACCGGAGGAGGATAACCTGGTATTAGTGGGAGATCTTATCAATAAAGGTCCTCATTCCGTTAAGGCCTTTAAGTACTGGCTTAAATTGAAGGCTTTGCATCCCCAAAAGGTGATCTTGATCAGGGGAAACCATGAGCAATGGTTTTTAGAGAATTATCGCCACAATGCCCGTACCCGCAGTTTTCAAACCTTATGTACTGCATTTCTTAATGCTGGTATTAGTCCACGTGATGTAGCACGAGAAATAAGTCGTTTGCCCTTGCACTGGGAGTCGGAGCATTTATTTGTGAGTCATGCGGGTTTATCGGAAGCGGCCTTGGATCCTTTTGATCCTTCTGATTTGAATGGATTGTTGAAGAATCGCAAGACCTTAAAGCGATTAGCGAAGCTGCAAGTGATAGGGCATAATATTATTAGTGCTGGGAAGCCGATGTTTAAGCCTAATGAGAATGCCTGGTATATTGATACCGGAGCTTGGTGCAATCAGTTTTTAAGCGCACTCTATTTCGTTGATGGCTCCTCGGTTCCTAAGGTCTATCAAATGGCTCGAAAGCCTAAAGATGAGCTGCCTGTTTCCGTAAAATGAAATAAATTCGGGCTCTCATTTAAAAATCATCCATGCATAAAAAACAAATTTGGCTAGCCTTTGTAGCCATGATGCTTTGCGCAAGCTTCGCAAAAGCACAATTTAAAACCGGCGAAATGCTGGGTTCCGCTGGTTTAGGTATTGGCGCACAAGTAAACGGTAATACATTAATACCTCCTGTAAGTTTGATGGGAGAGTATGCTATTACAGAAAACATACTGGGTGGAGTCTATGTGGGCTACACTAGCTCCAGAGAGGAAAGTGTGCCTTTTAACCTGATTTGGAACAATAATCTGGTTATACTGGGAGTACGAGGTTCCTATAATTTGGAATTAACAAAGGACTTTGATGTTTATGGTGGGGCTTTTGTGGGCTATACTTTTGCCTCCACCAGAATTATAGAAGGCACCATGCCCTTATTTGGGAATTTAACGGCCTTTGGAGTTAGTGAAACGCGGTTGGCCGGGTTTATTGGTGGTCGCTATCTCTTTGATAATAAGTTTGGAGTCTTTGGCGAGATCGGCTACGGTATCAGTTTTGTAAATGTTGGGCTGACCATCAATTTAGGTCGCCACGAACTACCATTTATGTAAACGTCCAGTAGCGCTTTAGGTGACCCTACTCTTTTTTTTTCCCCAAGCATAAGGCGTACCTTTGGGAACCTTTTTTAACCTCTTAAAAACAGTAAAATGGAAAAAGGCTTTTATCACGTGCCTCAGGCCATCAACGAGCCGATTAAAGGATATGCTCCTGGTTCTGCTGAGCGTGCAGAAGTACAAGCAGCTTATGATAAAATGTGGAACGAAACCCTTAATATCCCTATGGTTATTAATGGAAAGCGTATCGAAACCGGCAAAACCATGCGGGTTTTACCTCCACATGATCATCAACATAATGTAGGTTCTTTTCATTTCGGAGAAGCTAAGCATGTGCACGAAGCCATTCAGGCTTCATTGGATGCTAAAGAAGCTTGGGAGAACATGTCTTGGGCCAATCGCTCGGCGATTTTCTTAAAAGCCGCTGATTTGGTAGCCGGTCCTTACCGCGCCCGCATCAATGCTGCTACTATGATTCAGCAGTCGAAAACCATTTTTCAAGCAGAGATTGATTCCGCTTGTGAGTTGGCAGATTTCCTGCGTTTCAATGTGCAGTATGCGACTGAGATTTATGCAGAGCAACCTTATACCCACTCGCATTCCGGGTTGTGGAACCGTGTAGATTACCGTCCATTAGAAGGGTTCACCTTTGCTATTACTCCATTCAACTTTACCGCAATTGCCGGTAACCTGCCTACCAGCATGGCGATGATGGGGAATACTGTAGTTTGGAAACCATCCTTAAGTCAGCTTTATTCTGCTCATCTTTTAATGGAGATTTTTGAAGAAGCAGGTATTCCACCCGGAGTAATTAATATGATTATTACCGATCCTCAGGAAACAGCTGATATCGTATTTGGCCATCCAGATTTTGCAGGATTGCATTATACCGGATCAACTACTGTTTTTCAGAACATTTGGAAAACCATCGGTAATAATATCACCAAGTATCGCACCTATCCTCGTATCGTTGGGGAAACCGGTGGTAAGGACTTTGTGATGGTTCACCGTACCGCTAAAGTTCAACAGGTAGTTACTGCTTTAATTCGTGGTGCCTTTGAATTCCAAGGTCAAAAGTGTAGTGCAGCTTCACGTGCCTATATTCCTTCCAATCTTTGGGAAGCAGTTAAAACCGGTTTGGTGAATACTATGGCTGAACTTAATATGGGAAGTCCTCGCGATTTTGAAAACTTCATTACTGCAGTTATTCATGAGGGAGCCTTTGATAAATTGGCCAAGTATATCGATCAGGCGAAAGCCGATTCGAACGCAGAAATTATCGCCGGTGGTAATTACGATAAATCCAAAGGTTATTTCATAGAACCGACTGTAATCGTTGCTAAGGATCCGAAGTATGTTACTATGGAAGAAGAGTTATTCGGACCGGTACTTACTATTTATGTATATCCGGAAGATGAGTACGAGGAAACTCTGAAGTTGGTTGACGAAACTTCTCCCTATGCGCTTACCGGTGCTTTATTCTCAGAAGATCGCTATGCACTGGAGGTAGGAGAGCGTGCCCTGAGAAATGCGGCCGGTAACTTCTATATTAATGATAAGCCTACCGGAGCCGTAGTGGGACAGCAACCTTTTGGTGGTGCCCGAGCTTCTGGTACTAATGATAAGGCAGGTTCAAAGCAAAACTTATATCGCTGGGTGAGCCCACGATTAATTAAGGAAACTTTGCTTACGCCAGAGCACTATGGCTATCCCTTCTTAGCAAAGGACTAGTTTAGTCTCTTATAGAATTAAAAAGGTCGGCTTTTAAGCCGACCTTTTTTGTTTTAGGACCTCTACCGGAGCTTAGTTAACATTAAATTTACTTGCGCTTAACAATTTAAGTAGCTTAATATCAGTGATTAAAGCTTTGTGACCGCACTTTATGTTAACCCAATGTTAACTCAGTGTAAATATATTTTGTATCTTTGTAGGGTTGAAACCTTAAAAAAACTGTAGTCATGAAAAAGTTAATCGGAATTTTAGTGATAGGCTTTATGATGGCGGCTACAGCATATGCTCAGAGCCCCACTTACGAGCGCGTTGGAAAGCAAGTCAAAGTAACAAAGTACTTTGATGGAACTGATATAGTGAAAGAAGTGGGCTTCTTTAAGGATGGTAAATCACATGGTCAGTGGACCGAATATACTCGTGATGGACAAGTTCGGATTGAAGCTACGTATGTAGATGGCAAGAAAGAAGGCGTTTGGTTTGTATGGTCTGAAGATCGTAATACCTTGTATGAGGTGAATTACCTTGACAACCGAGTAAGCAATATTCGCTCTTGGTCAGTTGATGAGCGTAACTTGCATGTAGAACGCTAAGAATAAAGACAAAACACAGGAAGGCGTGATGTATTTACATCGCGCCTTTTTTTTGTGCTAATCCCACTGAAATCACTGAGCAAATATTTCAGCGGAATTATATTTGAGCTATGAAAACATTGCTTTCTCCCGCCAAGACTTTGGACTTTAATTCTGAGCAGAAAATTGGCTCAGGTGTTGAACCCTTTTTTCCGGAAGCCTCCCAGAAAGTTGGGAATAAAATGGCCAAACTCAGCGTTCCTAAATTGATGGCGCTGCAAAAAATCAGCAAAGATCTGGCGAAAGTGAATCGTCAGCGGAATTTGGACTGGACCATCGAAAGCAATACACAAGCTCGTCAGGCAGTACTAGCCTTTAAGGGCGATGTGTATTTGGGTTTGGAAGCCTGGAATTGGACGGAAACCGATATGGACTTTGCCCGGGGAGCCCTTTGGATTTTATCGGGCTGGTATGGAATATTGCGTCCAGACACCTTAATTCAGCCTTACCGTTTAGAGATGGGGACGGCCTTGCCCATCGGGCGTAAGCCAAATTTATACGCTCATTGGGAGCCGGTTTTGAAAGATTTTTTTGCGCAGAATTTAGACGAAGAGGAAACTATTGTAAACCTGGCCAGTAAGGAGTATGCTCAAGTGGTTAAACAGTTGGAACTGAAGAACCCCATGATTGATGTGGACTTCCTCGATAATTCGAAAGGGGAATATAAAGTGCTATCCTTTTTTGCTAAAAAAGCACGAGGCTTAATGGCAAATTTTATCGTGCAACATCGCATCAGTGATTGGCGAGACCTAAAAGATTTTAACTTAGCGGGATACTATTTCGACGCCAGCCGCTCTGAGCCAAATAAACTGGTGTTTTTAAGAGATCAAAAATGAAGAACTGCATTCGACTAGGAATTCTTTGCTTAGCCTTGGGCTTAAGCTTTAACTCAAATGCTCAAACCAAGCGTACCAAGTACTATGAGTTTGGTGGTGGATTGGGAACCATGAATATGAGCAATGAAATTGCGAATTCCTCTAATGTAAATGCGGTTCTGGCCGAAATGGCCCCCTCCATTTCCATCTTTGCCAAGTATCATGTTAATGATTGGTTCGGAATTGGCTTTGATGTGAATTACGCCAACCTTAAAGCTGCGGATAAAAACCACAATAACTTTAACCGTGGTTTATCCGTACGCACCAGCTTATTAAATAGCAATGCCTTTACGGAGATTCATTTCATCCGTTTTGGGAAATACCACTTGGAAGATAAGTGGACGGTTTTCATTAAAGGTGGAGTAGGAGTTACCGGTTGGAATCCCGAGCTTAGTTTTAACAAGCTAATTCCAGAGGATATTGATGTAGAAACCAATGCCTATTCTGGTTTTAGCTATTTCTACGGCTTAGGAGCCAAGTATCGTTTGGCTTATCAAAGCATCCTCACTTTTGAACTGCGTTTTTCCAATAGCGGGGGTGATACCATGGATGGATTCCTGGAAACAAAGGATGGAGTAATCAGCAGCAATGATACCTATTGGGGCATGCTCTTTTCCTATTCCTACGCTATTTTCTAATACTGTCTTTCGAAGGCACCCAGGTCGGGGAGGCCATTGAAATTTCGAATTTTACCCAGAATATCAGTGGGTACCACAAAACCATCATTGGTATTGCCCTGGTCAATTAATTGCGATAAGCTATCTAACTGGTACACGTTTTCCTGGCGGTTTACAAAATCACTAACCAGGTTAACATAAACAGAGTTAAAGCCAGGATCGTTAATCGAGAAGCCACGGTCTTCCGGATCATTATCCAACTTAAGCATAACATCATTAAAGCTAAAGTTAAAGAGTGCTCCTTGATCTTGTGCCAGCGTGAGCTCTTGTTCATTATTCCCGTCAATCACACAATTCCCGAAATAGGCATTACCTAAATCTCGCACTACGCGGCGAATCGCTCCCGTTTCATCCTGATATTCCAGGAAATTGCTAAGCTGCACACAGGCTTCTTGTCGAGTAGATTGATTCCAGAAATTGGCAAAAGTGCAATGGCGGAATTCATAATTTCCTCCAAAGGCGTAAAAGCCATACAAGCCTTGATTGGCAATCACCAAGTTTTGTGCATCCACGCTACTGTAGCCCGCGTAAAATGCAGTACGCGAAGAATTTAGGATATAGGAATTACGAATAATAAGTTGGTCGCTGTATACCGCGCTATCAGTTCGCAATCCATTCACTGCATTCTTGATAACCAGGTTATTGATATTGGCTTTTGCGCCTTGTCCAATATACAGTCCTCCTAAAGCGCCGCCCCATTGTCCGGGTACATCTTCATAAAAGGGTTCCAAACGGTCACTGCTAAAAGTCACGGAGTCTCCCTGGCCAGGCTGACTACCTGGGGCAACAACCAGCTGCCCTTCATTAAATACCCAAAGGCCACTATTGTTATGGAAGTGAACATCGAGACCTGGATCCATGGTGAGCGTACAACCACTATCCACTACAGCATAGCCATACACCACATGAGGTAAGCTCGCGTCCCAGCTTTCATTACAATTGATAACCGAATAGGGGATTACCACCGCTCCTGGTCCACTGCCAATCACAATAAAGCGATTGGGGAAATGGAATATGGCTTCCTTCGCGAGAGTTACCAATTCCACTGATTGGGATATGCCACTCAGCTCAAATATTATTTGATCCTCGACTAATACTTCCGTCTGTTGAAGAATTTCCCCTGCATTAACTTCTACAAAAATGTAAATACTGTCTTCCGGTAAAATCTCCACATTATCCAGTTGATTCGTAGCCGTACCATTAATGTTTAAGCGGTATGGACTGGCCGGATCAGCCAGGCGAATACGAGGAATGGAAATGGATTCCTTACTGTCATTATATACTTTCAATTCATAGGTGCTGGAGCCAATGGTCTCAAAAACGGTGTCTAAGTAAACGGTGTCGGTAGAAAACCGTAGCTCAGTAGATGCAGTGATAATCGCGTCTTCCTTTCGACAGGAGGCAAAGAATATCAAGGCTAAACCTAAGAAGGGGAAAATTTTCTTTAGCATGTGCTAGTAACGATTCGAAGGCTTCAAAAGTACTTCCTATCTTTGAATTCGCTTGAGGGGCTGATCTTCAATTTTTTCCGAATAAAAGGCTTGTTCACTTCTTGAACTTTACCTAGCTTTGCAGCCCTTTTTTGGCTTGGGCAAAATCCTAACCATTATAAAATTAGTTATGCAAAAAGAAATTCATCCCGAAAACTACCGTCCTTGTGTATTTAAGGACATGGGTACTGAAGATTACTTTATTACCCGCTCTTGTGCTGATACCCGCGATACTATCGAAGTAGATGGTGTTGAGTATCCATTAATCAAAATGGAAATTTCTGCGGCTTCTCACCCATTCTACACTGGTAAAGTGAAATTGGTTGATACCGCTGGACGTGTGGACAAGTTCCGCAACCGTTACGCCAACCGCAACAAGAAATAAGATTTTTCTTAATCATATTTTAAACCCCTTTTCCGCTTGGAGAAGGGGTTTTTTTGTGGACCTCAATTATCTTGCGACCTTAATTCTCCAACCATGAATATCATCTTCTTCGACGATAGCCAACGCGATCATTTATTGCCCCTCACTTTTACTCGTCCCACTGCTAAATTGCGTTGTGGAATATTGACCTTAGAGGAAAAGTGGTTAAAGCGTTTGGATGAGTCGAATACTTATTCTTACCTCACCGAAGATTATTTGAGCACCAAGTTTCCCTTGCGGGAGGAAGGTGAGGATCTCTTTATTAACCCTGCTGTATGTCCGGATGCCGATTTGGTGGAAGCGGTATTAGCTCTCGAAGAAAATGAAAGTTTAATGCAAGGGGATATTCTCATTGCTACTCGCACCCGTGAGGCCTTGATGGAGGAAGCCGAGCAAGATACTCAGGTATTGGATTATGAAGGAAGCTTCAACTATATCTCCCGTCCTTATCACCTCTTTTCCCAAAATGCAGCGGAATTAGAAAAGGATTTTGAATTGATTACCGCCGGTCGTCAATCTGCAGCTATTTCGAAAACCAATACCTTAATTGGTGATCGGATTTTCTTAGAGGAAGGTGCTAAGGTGGAAGCAGCAGTTTTAAACAGTACCAGCGGTCCAATCTATTTGGGGAAAGATTCCGAAATAATGGAAGGCTCGGTAATTCGAGGTGCTTTGGCGCTCTGCGAACACGCTACTTTAAAATTGGCAACCAAGATTTACGGTGCTACTACCGTGGGCCCTCACAGTAAAGTTGGAGGCGAAGTAAATAACTCGGTGATTATCGGGTATTCGAATAAAGGTCATGATGGCTTTTTGGGAAACTCGGTAATAGGGGAGTGGTGTAATATTGGTGCCGACAGTAACAATTCGAACCTCAAGAATAATTATGAAGAGGTGAAAATTTGGGATTATGTTACCGGTAGATTTGCGCCCACTGGCTTGCAGTTTTGCGGCCTTATCATGGGTGATCATTCCAAATGTGGTATCAATACCATGTTTAATACTGGTACCGTGGTGGGTGTTAGCGCCAATATCTATGGTGGTGGATTCCCCCGTAATTTTATACCCTCTTACAGCTGGGGTGGTTCCGGTGGTTTTATGGAATACCGTTTTGATAAAGCCATGAAAACCGCTGCCCTGGTAATGGAGCGTCGATCGATAGAATTAGATTCGGTGGAGCGTGACATTTTGCAGGTAGTTTTTGACAAAACGGCTACTTCCCGCGGCTAATCTTCCTTTGGCATAAGGATTGACTTTTTAGATCTTGCCTCCGACGAGGCGATCAAATATGCTATTGAATGAGTTTTACCGACTTTAAAGATATTGACCAGTTTCATTTTGGTGTGATGCGCGAAGAAGGGGAGTATATCCCTTTGATGAGCAAGGAAGACGAAGAGTCTCTTAAGAATCAAGATTTACCAGAGGAACTGCCCATTTTACCCCTAAGAAATACCGTCCTTTTTCCGGGGGTGGTAATTCCAATTACTGCCGGCCGCGATAAATCAATTAGCTTACTGAATCAGGTAAGTAAAAATCAAGGTCTCCTTGGAGTAGTGAGCCAGAAGAATGGTGATACTGAAGAACCAGGTACTGAAGATTTATACCGGGTTGGCACAGTGGCCAAGGTTATTCGCCAATTCAAATTACCCAATGGACATACGGCAGTTATTTTACAAGGCTTAAGACGATTTGTCATAGAAGACTTTAATCGTACAGAGCCTCATATTTATGCTCGGGTTCATAAGTCTGATGAGCGAATGCCGGCCCCAGATGATGGTCAATTTAAGTTGATGATGGAGTCCATTAAAGATGTGGCACTGGATATCATTGACAAGTCTCAGGAAATCCCTAATGAGGCAGCTTTAACTATCCGTAGTATCGACAGCGATACCTTCTTACTCAATTTCGTGAGTAATAATATGAATGCGGAGGTAGATAAAAAGCAACATCTTCTGGAAGTAGATGACCTGGGAGACCGCGCTACTGAAGTGCTAAAATTGCTGAATCTCGAAGCGCAGATGCTGGAGATGAAGAATGAAATTCAGGATAAGGTTCGTCTGGATTTTGATAAGCAACAACGGGAGTATTTTCTCCAGCAACAATTACGTCAGATTCAGGAGGAATTAGGCGGTAGCAGCACCGAGACGGAAATTGAGGAAATGCGAGCCAAAGGCCGCAAGAAAGACTGGCCTGAGAAAATTAAGGAGCTTTTCGAAAAAGAACTCGGCAAGCTTCAAAGAGTTAATCCTCAGGTTCCTGAATTTAGTATTCAGCGGAACTATTTAGAGTTTATGCTGGATCTTCCCTGGAATGAAACATCCAAGGATAATTTCAACCTTAAACGCGCGGAGCGCATCCTGAATCGAGATCATTATGGTCTCGAAAAGGTAAAAGAGCGCTTATTGGAATACCTAGCCGTATTGAAATTGAAGGGCGATATGAAGGCGCCTATCCTTTGTTTATACGGTCCTCCCGGAGTGGGTAAAACCAGTTTGGGTAAAAGTGTAGCTGAGGCTTTGGGGCGGTCTTATATCCGCATGTCCTTAGGAGGTTTAGGTGATGAGGCAGAAATCCGTGGTCACCGTAAAACTTATATCGGTGCCATGCCCGGGCGTTTAATGCAAAATATTAAGAAGGCTGAAGCCAGTAATCCGGTATTTGTACTGGATGAGATTGATAAGCTTTCCAGCGGACGGGGTCATGGTGATCCAGCCTCAGCCATGTTAGAAGTATTGGACCCTGAGCAAAACAGCAGTTTTTACGATAATTATTTGGAGGTAGGATACGACTTGAGTAAGGTTTTATTTATCGCCACCGCAAATAATTTAGGAGCTATTCACCCAGCCTTAAGGGATCGGATGGAGATCATTGAAATCAACGGATACACGGTTGAGGAAAAAGTTCAGATTGCCGCTAAACACCTTCTGCCTAAGCAGCTTAAAGAGCATGGTTTAGAGAAGAAGCATTTGAGCTTGAGCAAAAAAGTACTGGAGTATGTAATTGAACACTATACCCGCGAATCCGGGGTGCGTGGTTTGGATAAGGTGATTGCTAAAATGGTTCGATATGCAGCCAAGAGCATCGCCATGGAGCAAGAGTATCACATTAAACCAGCCCTTAAAGATGTTCCTGAGATATTAGGCTCAGAGCGTTTTTCCAAGGATCGCTATGAAGATCGATCTATCGCCGGATTGGTAACGGGCCTGGCTTGGACTCCGGTAGGAGGTGATATTCTCTATATCGAATCCTCCATTGCCAGAGGCCGTGGAAGATTAAGTATCACCGGAAATTTGGGGGATGTGATGAAAGAGTCTGCCTCTATT
The DNA here is from genome assembly GCA_002501205.1 of Flavobacteriales bacterium UBA7878. GTDB lineage: Bacteria > Bacteroidota > Bacteroidia > Flavobacteriales > Schleiferiaceae > Croceimicrobium. Next base: position 1,456 of record DLRW01000061.1, on the reverse strand, counting down.
GCCATGGCGTATTTGAAAGCCCATTCCGATGAATTTGGGGTAGATTATCGTCTCTTTGATCAGTACGATGTGCATATCCACTTCCCGGAAGGAGCGGTTCCTAAGGATGGGCCTTCAGCAGGGATTAGCATCTTAACTTCCTTGGCTTCACTCTTTTCCCAAAGGGAAGTAAAACCTCGACTAGCCATGACTGGTGAAATTACCCTACGTGGTGAAGTGCTGCCGGTAGGCGGAATTAAAGAGAAAATCCTCGCAGCGAAACGGGCGGATATTAAGGAGATTATCTTGTCCAAGCGCAATGAGAAGGATATCAAAGAAATTCGTGAAGACTATCTGGAAGGATTGACTTTCCATTACGTAGAGCGAATGATGGAAGTAATAGACATTGCCCTTTCTGATAATCTGGTGGAGAACGCTAAAAATTTGAAAGCAGAGAATAAGGCTATTGGTTTTGGAACCAAGTCTTAAGTAGCTTAAAATAGATTGGAACCCGGAGCTTGGCTTCGGGTTTTTTTATTGCAGCAAATAAAGCTCCGCCATCGACGTTCTTTTCATAACTTTCGCCCTTTATGAGAAAACTGTTCATATTCCTCTGCCTGGTACCTCTTATTGCTCAAGCACAGTTGGGAGGCCGTACTACCTTTCAGTTTTTAAATAATATCGCCTCCGCCAGAGTTGCTGGCCAGGGGAGCAATGCCATCGCCAATACGGTGGAGGATCTCAACTTTGCCCTTTATAATCCATCCCTCTTACGCAAAGAAATGAGTGGTCAGATCACCAGTTCCTTTGTAGACTATGTTGCGGATATTCGTTTTGCAGATATTGCCTATGCCCAGAATTTTGATAGCGTAGGGACCTTTTTCCTGCAATTGCAATATTTCGATTATGGCGAGTTTGATCGCGCCAATGTAATTGGGATTCGCCAGGGAACTTTCACTGGAAATGATATGGCTGTAAATATTGGGTATTCTTATCGATTGGATTCTACCTGGTCTTTCGGGGCTACCATGAAGGTGATTAACTCTGTATATGATTCCTGGAGTTCTTGGGGCTTGGCTTGGGATGCTGGCGTTACTTACCAGATTCCTAAACGCCGAATGGCGGTGGCATTGGTGATGAAAAACGCTGGATTTCAGCTTAATCCCTATGCCGATGTAAAAGAAGACTTGCCCTTCGAATTGCAATTAGGTTTCTCCAATCGCTTTGAGCACATGCCCTTGCGTTGGCAGATTACTTTGGAACATCTTGAATCATTTGACTTACGCTATACCGATCCTACCGCTTTTACCGTAAATCAATTTACCGGAGAGGTAGAGGAGAATTTCCCTTCGATTTGGAATAACTTATTGCGCCATGTGGTGATTGGGGCAGAGTTCGCGCCTTCAGAATCTTTTAACCTACAATTTGGATATAGTTTCCGTCGTCGTCAGGAACTGAATTTGGATAGCCGCAGAAC
>DLRW01000066.1:61859-67477 GCA_002501205.1 Flavobacteriales bacterium UBA7878 | reverse complement strand
ATTGCTGACCGAAACCAATCCAAAGCCATGAATTCAAGCAAAATTTCACAGTTACTAATCCTGCTGCTGTTCTTTAGTGGGAGTTTAAATGCCCAGAGTACTGTCAATCGATTAAGTGATGCCCGTCTCAATGCGATTCTTAAAAGCGAGAAGAAATTCTCCATTGATGTATTAGGCAGTGGCAATATTCAAAGCTCCTTTGATGATGGCAAGGATATTCCGGCCAGCACTGGAGTAGGGGTGCACCTTACGAAATACTTTTCTCGGGATAGCTTGGATGCCAATGGAAATCCAGTAAAAGACGGTAATGACATTTACCAGGTAAATGCTCCCTTTAATCTCCTGGGTCTGAAGTTCTATAAGATAGAATTAGACGCCAATATCAATATTGCTTCTACGGTAGACACCCTTTCCGCTAATTTCAATAAAGGTAATCTGCAGAATCAAAGGGAATTTGGCAGTGCTATTTTAAGGCCTATTATTTCCGGACAAGCAGTAGAGATCTCTTTAACCGGCTATTTTCAAAACACTTATTTGGGTATTCTCAGTGGCGTGCATTTCGAGTACATCAGTTCTAATCGGAACTGGCTTTTGATGGACAGCCTGCAAGCTGCCAATCGCCAAGCCAGTACCACTATGTTACGCGCTGGTCTCTTTCATGATTTTATCCCCGCCGAAAGTCGGGATGACTATGCCGTAACCATGGGCCTGGCCTTTGGTTACAATAGCATTTCTGGGGACATCGCCCTAGATAATACCAATAGCATAAACCTTCGTGATAAAATACTGGGCACCGATCAAACCTATTTCTTCGCTACCGAGCTATCGCTGGGCTTTCGCCTGCACAATTTAAAAGCCGACTTCGCATATTCTTGGATTCCCTCCGACACGGACATTTCCGGCTTTACCGGCTCGCGCTTTGTTACGCGAATCACATTTGTGGGAGGATTTGGATTGGATATGGGGAAGGGGAGGTAGAAAATTTTCAATGACAGATTTCAGTATCATACTGTCATACAGTATCAATAATACTGTCAAATTAGAGGGTTAACTGACAGTGTGTCTTTTGTTTTAATTGTAACTGAGGCACCCACAAATTCTGCGAATCCCTGTAATAACATAGATTTAACATATATTCTAATAAGGAATGTGAATAAAGTGTTGTATGCCTTCGGTATTGCGGCATGAGTATTGTCTAAAAGCAATCAGTCGCTACAGGAGCGACTGATGCTTTTTAGATTAGGCAATAAGATTTGACGGTCCATATGCCTACTCGGATTGAAGGCTGCAAAAGTAAGCACATTAATGGTTTGTGCAATTCTTTCTCTCCTTCCCTTAGCATTCGAACTTCTGTAAAGACCTTGAAGGAAAGTCCTTCATGAATTTGTATATCCCAAAATCTAAATTAATGGGAAAGAATCAGCATGTCGTACCATTTGGTAATGAGTGGGCGATTAAAGGTGAGGGTAACCAAAAATTTACCAAGATTACTAAAACACAGAAAGAAGCCATAGAGGCTGCTAGAGAAATTGCAATTCATCAAAAATCCGAGGTAGTTATTCACGACAGGAGTGGGAAAATCCGAGATAAGGATAGTTATGGTAATGATCCTTTCCCTCCTAAAGACAAAAAATACTAGTAATGGAATTGGAATATTATCAGAAGACAGCTGCAGCCACCATCCAGGACAATCCAACTACCGAGGAGATGAATGAAGTCATTCCGTTTTTAGGTATTGTTAGGGAAGCTGGTTCAGTCTTAACTGAATTGAAAAAGAAAATTAGAGATGGTAAATTTTATTATGGATTTAATGAAAGGATAACAGATGAGTTGGGTGATGTCCAATAGCATGTTTCCTTATAAGATATTGGATCAGGGTGTTAATGAATTTTCGATTACTTTATATATCATTAAATGATATAATTTTAATTCATTTCATAGGTTTGTAGCCGAAAGATTATATTGACATGAATCGTATCAAAGAAGTATTAGAAGAAAAAGGAGTTAAGCAAACCTGGCTTGCTGATAGGCTTAATAAAAGCTACAACATGGTCAACTCTTATGTGCAGAATAGGAGGCAACCAAGCTTAGACGATTTATATAAGATAGCGGAAATATTAGGAGTTGAAGCGAAACAGCTTTTAGTAGCAGGAATCAGAAAGCCTAAGACAGAAACTGCTGATAATACAACTGCTCAAACTGTTAAAGTACCTCTTTTGGGAGAAGTTGCGTGTGGTACACCAATTTTTGCAGAAGAGAACATTGAAGCATTTATTCCTGTATCGGATAAACTTATTAAATCATCGTATCGCTATTTTATATTGAGGGCATCCGGTGATTCAATGGATGATGCAGGTATTAACGATGGAGATTTAGTCTTGATTAGACAGCAACAGATTGCGAAGAATGGAGATAAAGTAGTTGCTCTTATTGATGATGAAGCTACCATAAAGGAGTTTCAGAATAATGGAAATATGATCGTTTTGAAACCAAGGTCAAAAAACAGTAAACATCAGCCGATAGTTCTAACTACTGATTTTAGAATACAAGGCGTAGTAGAAACAGTAATATCTTTATAAATAATTAAAATTTAGTATAAAATGAAAATTGAAGCAATTAAACCCGGACCTAAACCCAAAAAGCAAGATGGGACCCTAGACAAAAGAAGAAGAGATAACAAAAATACGCCAGGTAACAAACCTTCATTAAAACCAAGTAAATCAACTAAGAAGAAATAATCTTCAATTTAAAAGGTAGATTTTTTTAGACTTAATAATATAAATATTTAATTAAAGCTTAATAAAATGGCAGGAAAAGAAGATGCTCCAGGACAGAATAAAGAATACAACATTATTGTAAATGCAAGAGATAAGGTCTGGAATGAAAAGAATATCTCTTATGATGATGTTGTTATCCTTGCTTTTGGTTCAATCTCCAATGATCCAAATGTAATTTATACTGTTGTATATAAAAAGGGAGATAATAATAAACCAGAAGGAACAATGGTTAAAGGCGATAGTGTCAAAGTTAAAGATGGAATGAGATTCAATGTTACACAAACTAATAGATCATAGTCCAGATTTAAAACGTTTAAGAGACGAAGGATATGAGATCCAAATCAGAGGAGCTCATGTCCTAATTGGTAATATCCCATATGTTAACTCAAATAAAGGAATTGAATTTGGAACAATTGTAAGTGAGTTGACTATTGCTGGAAACAAAGCTGGAAAGCCGAATAACCATGTGGTATTTTTCATAGGTGAACAACCTTGTCATAAAGATGGAACAGAAATAGCCGCTTTGATTCATGGGAAAAATAAAACAAAATTGGCCGATGGTATTGAAATAGATAGGTCTTTTTCAAATAAACCATCAGGAGGTTATACAGATTATTATCAAAAGTTTACGACTTATATTAAAATTATCAGTGCTCCTGCACAATCCATAGATAACTCTTTAACTGCACAAACATTTAAACTTATCGATTCCGTAGAAACTGATTCGCCTTTTAATTATCCTGATACTAATTCAAGTAGGGCTGAAATTGTTTCAATTAGTGATAAACTTAAAAATCAAAAAATTGGAATAATCGGAGTAGGGGGTACTGGATCGTATTTATTGGATTTTATAGCTAAAACGCCTGTTGATCAAATCCACATATTTGATAATGATGAATTTGTATTACATAACGCCTTTCGTGCTCCTGGAGCTCCTGACTCTTCGGTATTGAAAGAGACTCCTATAAAAGTAAATTATTACTGCGAAGTTTATGGAAAAATGCATAAAGGGATTGTGCCTCATCCTGTTCTGGTAACGAAGGATAATCTAAGTGAGTTAGATCAACTGGATTTTGTCTTTATATGTGTAGATAACGGTCAGTCTAAAAAATCAATAATAGATCATTTAATAGAGAGAAAAAAGAATTTCATTGACGTTGGAATGGGTATTGAAATTACAGATGACAATTCCCTGTTAGGTCTTTTACGTATTACCTCCGGTATATCAGAAAAAATGGATCATATTTTAACAAAAGATAGAATACCATTTGTTGACGGAGAAGAGGAAGATGAGTATAGTAAAAATATTCAGATAGCAGAATTAAATGCATTGAATGCTGTATTAGCCGTAATTAAATGGAAAAAGCATTGTGGCTTTTATCATCAGGCAGAAAATGAGAAACACAGTCTATACTCAATAGACGATAACTCGATTATTAATGAAGACATTGAATCATAAGTTTGTAGATAAAATACCGGAAGAAATAGAAGAGGGGATATTATATGTTTCAATTCCATACGAAACGGCTATTCATAAATGCTGTTGTGGGTGTGGTAGCGAAGTAGTTACACCAATATCACCAACAGATTGGATAATAACATTTGATGGAGAATCAGTTACTCTGGATCCATCAATTGGAAGTTGGAGTTTGGAGTGTAGATCACATTATTTTATAAGAAAAAATAAAGTCGTTTGGTCCAGCTCTTATAGTCAAGAAGAAATTAAACGTGTTAGGAAAAGAGACACTGAGGATAAACAGGACTATTTTAAGGATCGTCAAGAAGTAGAGGAGCAACCTTTAATTGTAAATACTGAAAAAACTACAGAGCCAATCAAAAGGGAAACTGGCTTCTTGGCTTGGGTTAAAAACTTATTCAACAAATAATTTATTAAATGGAAGACGGAATTAGCCTTGATCATATCTATAATTTAAGAAAAAAATTCACAATACTGGGATTGACAGGTGAAACTGGATTTGGCTGTTCAGAAGTCACAGCTTGTTTGATAAATGGTTTTGGTAATGGTGATAATTTTGAAAATCCTATCGAAATATTTAAACGGTTTAAAAGGAGGCCTATTCATAATGCGTTTAGGAAACACCGAATCGTATACAATTATGCAAAAGAAAATTTCAACCCATTTACTGAAATAAAATACAAGCATGTTATTTCACTTTTTTTACTTGAACATAATCTAAAAGAGTTAGTTGATTTTGTTAAGTCAAAAAGTATGATAGATGCTTTTCATTTATGTGGTTTAAAATATCAAGAATTGGTTAATCAAGCAAAATTTGACAGGAGTTTTTCTAATGATTTCAAATCTTATTCCGACCAGTTCAAGTCGATAAAAATTGCCGATATCAAAAAGCATGACAAAAGTAAATGGTTAGATCTCTACGATTTTTTCTTTGATCCTAATTTCCAAAAATTCAGTGATAGACTTCACACTAATCTTGGAAAAAACTCTATGGATCATGACGGAAGGTTTACTGCCTTAAATTACCATAAGTTCATACAGGAAATTTGTAATAACCTTAGAAAAACAGGTGCAGCTTTTAACAATAATCCCGTCACAAGTTTTGATAAAATATTTACAGTTGTTGAGCGTATAAATAAGTTGATAAAAAGTCATCGTTATAAAAAAGAGGATACGGATGGAGAGACTCAAATTGTAATTAATTCTTTGAAAAATCCTCTTGAAATAATGTTTTTCAAGCAACGTTATTCTGCGTTTTATGCAATTGCTGTTAATAAGGATAAATCAATTGGTGATTATAAACCAAAATATAACTCTGCGGATGATGAACTTATTAATAATGTTCTCAATGTTGAATATAATGG
>DLRW01000066.1:38941-61531 GCA_002501205.1 Flavobacteriales bacterium UBA7878 | reverse complement strand
GGGGGGGGGGGAAACAAGGAATTCTATAAGCAGAAGGTCTCTGAATGTTTGCAGTTAGCAGATATTCATTTAAGTAACATTTCAAAAAAAGAGGCATTCGAAAAGAATGAAGAACTTTTTAGCTGGAAAGAAGAAGATGAGGAGGAAAAGACGATAGAATCTAAATCGAAACAAACCATAAAAAATACGCTCCCTTATTTTAGCTTAAAGGATCAGATACTAAAATTTGTCACATTAATTGATCATCCCGGAATTGTTAGTCCTTCACCCGAAGAAAGATGTATGCAATTAGCCTATTCGGCAAAACACAATTCAGGTTGTATCTCACGGCACGTAGGAGCTGCTATTACTGACCAAGAATTCTCGATAAAAGCAGTTGGATGGAATAATACACCAGCAGGACAAGTCCCATGTTCATTAAGAAATGCAAATGATCTTGTGGATCCAAATCCATCAACAGGTGACTTAGGTGCTTTCACGGCTTATGAATTGGGAACTGATCATAATCTCTCAAAAGAATATCAAGAATTTAAAAAGGTATTGAATGAAAATTTTGATACAACGACAAATCAAAATGCCAAATTATTAAATGGACGGAATACTTGTTTTTGCTTTAAGTCGTTAAAAAATTCAATATCCGAAGGAAAGAATCAAGTGCATACACGTTCGTTACATGCTGAAGAAAATGCCTTTCTCCAGTTGACTAAGTACGGAGGAACAGGAATAAACAATGGTATTTTGTTTTCAACTGCAAGCCCTTGTGAATTGTGTTCAAAAAAAGCTTATCAACTTGGTATAACCTTAATTTATTATATCGACCCCTATCCGGGAATCTCAAAATCCCAAATTTTATCATCAGGAGATAAGCCAATTGAAGTTCGTCTATTTAATGGAGCAATAGGTAGTGCTTATCATCAATTATACCAACCAATTATGCCATATAAAGATGAATTAGGGTTATTGCTTAATCAAAATATTAAAGACAAGACAAGTCAATTGCAGGCAGAGAATGCTGATTTGAAAATGAAAATTGAAGAGTTAAAGAAAAAGATTAATTGAAATAACGATATTAATAGGCTGCAACAACCAAGTTCGGGAATGATGGAAATTAATCATAGCGAATAGAAAAGATCGGTATCAGGAAAGAAATGTCTGCTAGTGGTTGCTGTGAACAGGAAAATGCTTATTAATTCATAAATGGCGTCTGCATGACGGCAGCTAGGTTAAACTAAACTTCCTTTGAGTTGCTTAGAAAATTTCTTCCGGATAATTCTCTGGAATGTTGAATATAAAAAGGGCTTTCTTGTAGAGCTATTCACCATATTGCCGAGGACAAGGCAAGTAAGGAACGATGGCGGACTCAGTGTTAATTAATTAGTTAAACACATTAACTCAATATTGTTTTACTCATAATTAATATTATGTCAAATAACATTTTCAAAAAGAAAGGAGATCCTCAAAATCTCCTCTCCTGAATTCTTATTCGCCCATTACAGCTTTCGCCTTATCGTACATCTCTAAAGAACGATACACCTGACTCAAAGCAATCTTCACTTGTTGGTCTTCGCTGTTCTTTTTATAGGCTTTCTCTAAATACGGTAATGCCGTTTTAAAGATTTCATTCTTCTGCTTTTTGTAAGCATTGTATTTCTTGGTGGCATTGTATGGTAAATCATTCATCTTGGCTACCACAGCGTTGGCGCTGTCGATATAGATGATACTGGTCATATACAAGGCATCGGTATAATTGGAATCAATTTCCAAGGTCTTCTCATAAGCGGCCAAAGCATCGTTGGTACGCTTCATCTCATTCTGCAGAATCACACCTTTATTGTAATACATCAAAGGATTGGTGGGATCAGCTGCAATGGCTTTGTCCAGGTTCGCTAAGGCTTTGTCGTATTCCTGATTGTCGAAGAACAACTGTAATTCGGCAATAATCAAGTCTAAATTCTGTGGAAATTTAGCACGGCCTTCCTGGATGGTTTTGGTATATCCAGCGGTATCGCCTTCAGCTAAGGATAAATAGGCTACGGTTTTGTAGAGATCCGGACGAATATCGCCTTCAATCGTAGGATTGGTTACCTGACCGTTAGTTACAAACATTTCCATTTGTTGGGCGCTGGCAAAGTCCATGGTGTCCCCTTTCTCCACTGATACTGCATAAAAACGCGTACCGTGGTAATCCATATTTAAAAGGTCCTTGTAAATCGGAATGGCCTTTTCATTGGCTTTCATGTTTTGAGCCATCAAGGCAGCATTATAATACATGCTGGTGTCGATGCTATTCATGAATTTCTTCTTCATCTCATAAGATTTCAAGAAATCAGTATAAGCACCTTCGTAATCCTTATTCTGGCTGGCCTGAATTCCACGGTTTGCAAAAGAGGCCGATAGTGCAGTTAATTGTTGTTTGGCGTCGGAAGTGTAGCGTTCCTTACCGTTTTTTTTCTCCAATTCGAGCAATTGGCTAAAACCTTCTACCGCTTTATCAAGTGCATTAGCATCTAAACTTTTGATCGCTGGATCCTCACTGATGTGCACCCGATAATTGATTAAGCCCTTGTAATAATAAAACTTGGCTAAGTCTTTTTCCCGTACATCAGATAGTGATTTACCGCTGATAATGGCCTGAGCTTCATCAATGTAGCCCTTTGCGGCGTCTAATTCGTTATTACGGTCTATGGCAATAACGGCTGATGAAATAATAGGCTTCTCCTGGGCTATTGCGGAAAAACCGATTAACATCGCTCCTAGAAAAATAAGTCGTTTCATGTTGAATTTGGCTTTAAATGCAAAACTAGTATTTATACTATTTTAAAAAGGCTTCGTGCTAATTTAATGCCAAGTCTATCTTTGCAGGCTTAAATCAAAACAATACCTATGAAATGGGATATCCAAACTGTAGACTTTAAAGCTACAGAAGAGTTGCTCTCCTTTACTGAAGAAAAAGTAAGTGGATTGCACAAGTACTACGATCAAATCGTAGGTGCGGAAGTTTACCTGAAACTGATTCAGGACGAAGCGAATCAAAACAAAAAAGCAGAAATCAAACTGAATATTCCCGGTAATGATCTCTTCGCTGAAAGTCACGACGCTTCTTTCGAAAAAGCCGTGCATGATGCAGTTGACAAGCTTAAAGGTCAAATCCGTAAGCTGAAAACCAAATTGCAAAAGCACTAATCCCCTCTCCTTTCATGCAGTTCCTCTTCGCCGCCAAGGATGGTTTTCAATACAACCGCACCTATATACTGGCCGAAGGTTTAAAGGAACTGGGGCATGATGTACAGTATTACAAGATTCCCGAACGCCAGCCGAAATACGGCCAGGTGCTTCGGGATCTTAGTTTAAAGGCCGATGTGGTTCTGGTTCCACCCTTTCGTCATCGTGACTTGAGCTTTGTGCGTCGCTATGCCCAGGCCCCAGTGGTTTTTGATCCACTTATTTCGCGCTACCTCACCAAAGTGGTCGACTATGGCCATTATTGGAAGGCTCCGCAAAAATGGTGGATTGATTTTCGAGATTTTAGAAATTGTGATCTCCTCCTGGCAGATACCGCTGCCCATCTGCAGTATTTTGAGAAAACCTTGAAACTCCCCTCTTCCTTGCCCAAGGCCGTAGTTCCCGTAGGGGTGCATTTGGAAGAATTCCCGGCCCATTATCCTGCTGATACAGGAAATATGGAAGTAGGCTTTTATGGCACTTTTGTGCCCCTTCAGGGAGTTTTAACCATCATTGAGGCTCTAGGCCTGCTTAAGGACGAGAAAGGCCTTAATTTTACCTTACTAGGAACCGGTCATCAATATGAGGAAGCGCGGCAATTGGCTGCTGATCGCGGATTATCCCTGGATATTTTCAAAGGCTGGATTCCCTACGATAAATTAGCCGCGCAGATTGCCAAATTCGATCTGTCTCTGGGCGTTTTTGGTGAATCGCTTAAAGCTGATTTGGTAGTACCCAATAAGCTCTATCACTATGCAGCCTCCGGCAAAGCCATCCTCACCAAGGATAGTCCGGGCTTACGCGAAGTTTTTGAGCCTGGTACAGATGTGCATACAGCAGAATCTAATCCGCAAGCTATCGCTGATAAAATTCGCTATCTACGCGATCATCGCGCTGAATTAAGCGCCTTAGGGCACAAAGCCCGCCTAAAGATGGAAGCTTCCTACAGCAAAGCCGCTATTGCGCAGCGTCTGGTCGATGCGGTACTTAAACTCTAATCCCGATCGAGAATAGCCTTAATATTGGGCTTAAAGTATTGATCACTTTTCAGCACCTTACCGTCTTCTCGGTAAATCGGTTCGCCATTGGCATCCAATTTCGACATATTACTGCGCTGAATTTCGTCAAATACCTCTTCAATTTTATCCTTCATACCATGACTTAAAATGGTACCGCATAAGATGTAGAGCATATCGCCCAGGGCATCGGCAATTTCCACCAAATCCCCATTCTGAGCGGCTTCCAGGTATTCTTCATTTTCCTCCCGCATTAATTTATAGCGCAAGAGCTGCGTTTTTTCATCAATATCGGCAGTGGGTGCATAACGGTTTTCAATGCGAAATGCATTGTGGAAGGCTTCAACGGCGGAAATTTGCTTTTTCATGGTTTACTTTGCAAAAGATTTAGTCTTATGGAAAATATCACTACCGGTCACTGGATTTTCGCCGGCATCTTTATGTTCGTATTTATTGGCTATCTGGTGTGGAGCTATCGCAAGGATCTCAAATTGCATAAACTCCATTACAATGGTAGTATATACGTTTTAATCGGTATTATCCTGATTCTCTTCTTGTTCTATATTTTCAAGCGCTTCCTTTAGTCGCCTTTCAGGTAAATGGTTTTCAGGTTGCAGAAGGAATGGATGCCCTCTGGACCCAGTTCGCGACCGTAACCGGAATTCTTTACCCCTCCAAAGGGTAAGCGCGGATCACTCTTTACCAAATCATTGATAAACACGGCGCCTTCTTCAAAGCGGGAAGCCTGGCTAAGCAGAAAATCGCGGTCCTCACCAATTAAGCTCAGCCCTAAACCATAGCGACTACCATTGCTAATGGCAATGGCTTCCTCAAAATCGGAATAGCTTAGTATTGAGGCGATGGGTGCAAATACCTCTTCTTTAAAAACGGTCATTTCCCGATTTACTCCACTTAAAATAGTGGGCTCCAATAGATTGCCCTCACCCTTCCCTCCTAGCTCTAATTTCGCACCCTGGGCCAGACTTTCTTCAATTTGACGCAAGGCATTGGCTTTTAAATCGGGGCGTGCTAAAGGACCAATACTAGTACTGGATGCTTTGGGATCACCAATGCTATAGGTGGAAAACACAGCTTTCAATGCCTGGATAAAACCTGCGTACAAAGATTCATGTACTAAAAAGCGCTTGGCAGCAATGCAGCTTTGTCCGGCATTTAATAAACGTGCACTGGAGGCTAATTCAGCGGCGGCCTGCACCTTAGCACTGGAATGAAGGATAAAGGCATTGGATCCACCTAATTCCAAAACCTGAGGCTTTAATTCACGGCCAGCAATCTCAGCTACCGTGCGCCCGGCTTTTTCACTACCGGTAAGGCTCACCCCTTTAATGCGTGCATCTTTAAGCAATTCGGCTACCGTCTCATTAGATAGTCGCACTGCAGAATAGGCAGCCGCTGGTAAACCAGCATCATCAAATAAATTCTGAAGATCATCAGCACTTAAATTGCAATTAGGTGCATGCTTCAACAAAACCCGATTTCCTGCTAAAATGGCTGGCACTGCAAAGCGGAAAACCTGCCACAGTGGGAAGTTCCAGGGCATAATGCCTAAAATCACTCCTAAGGCCTCATAGCGACGAATCGCCTGGGCATCACCCAAATCCAGATTTTGATCCGCTAAAAACTCGGGGCTCTTTTCATAATAGTAGTCACAAAGCCAGGCGCATTTCTCTACTTCAGCCTCCGCTTCCTTAAGCACCTTGCCCATTTCGTCGCAAATATGATCGGCCAATTCTGTTTTACGCTCACGTAATAGGCTAGCTAATTTCTGGACGGCCTTTCGGCGGATGGGAAATGAATATCGATCCTCTAAAGGGCTTAGACCCTGCGCAGTCGCAATTTTGGCTTCCAACTCAGCCGATGAATCTTCGGGGAATTCCCCTATAAGTTCTTGATTGTAAGGATTAATGCTCTTGTAAATAGCCATGATTAAAAACAAATTCACGTTCACTTTGGATCCGACCATTGGCTAAAGCATCCTGATTGAAATCCCCTTCGAATGCCAATATTCCACCTTTATATTCCTGTATACCATGGAGATGACTGAGGTCGCCAATATCATCAATGCGATATTTAATCTCCAGTTCTCCACTTTCTTTATTTGCTATCTCTTGCTCCATCAAAGCCAGATCTAGACGGCAATTGCCAAATTGCAGATCTCTAAATATAAGGTCGCGCAAATGGCTTTTGTTTTCAGGAATTAAATGATATAAGGCGGGATCTATCAATTCCCAGGCATCGGTGGCAACCAAATGCAAAGCTTCTTTTAAACCACGTCGATTAAGCTCCCGGGCCTTTCGGCGGAAGCGATCTCCAGGAAAATGCCCAGCTTCGAATAAAATATTGGGAATACCCATTTTCATGAGGTTATCTCCTAAAGCACGAGGATAAAATTCATCGCTATAACGTCCGAAATGCCCACTAAGACTGCCTTCCAGCTTTTGATGTATAGCGGCAATCATTTGCATACTTACCTTGCGCTCCAAACGAATACTTCGCTCTTCATCCGCCGAGGGTGCTAAAAAACTTAGGGTAGCACAATGCTCAGTAGTTCCGGCACTAAAAATATTTCGCTGATCATGCAGATTAAAAGCCCACTGAGGTTTAAAGGATTCCAGAAAATTGAAATAGGCCTTAATCTCAGCGCTGCAGCGCGCCACTGCATCTCGATTTAAATCAATACCCAGCGCATTGCGCCTTTGAAAACGCTCGGCCCCATCCGGATTTAACATAAGAATAAGGGCCACTTCGATTTTGGATTCCAGCGCCATTAATTCAGGGTCTGAAACTAAATCTTGTAGTAATTCGGCGCAAGCCAAGGTCGCAGTAGGCTCATTGCCATGCATTTGAGTCCAGGCAAATATGCGTTTAGGGCCTTTCCCCCAGCGAATCACCTTCAGGTCCCGACCTTCTTCGCTGTGGCCAATGGATGCTAATTGAAAATCCGAGTGATTTTCCACAAAAGCCCATACATCATTCAAGTGTTCGAGGCGTAACCATCGTCGCTCCGGAACCAAAGATTTAAGGCTAGTATTATTAGAGTTTTGACTAGAGAATTGCATAGTAGAAATCTATCAAAAAGGGCTGTAAACTCGCACTCTTACAAATAACGGGATTAAGATTAAGTTAAAGCTTAAGCCAATCCGCTTTTTACGCTTATTTTCGGACACTTAAACCGTTATAAAATGAAACGATTAGCATTTAGTATAGCTTTAAGTATACTATCCTTAACTATTGTAGCTCAATCTAATAAGGTTTTAAGCGGACCACTATTAGGTTATGCAGAAATGAAAGAAGCCCTAATTTGGGTACAGCTCCGCGATAAGGGCTCAGTTAAGTTCAATTACTGGCCCCAAAACAGTCCGGAACAAAAGCAAGAAACCGACCTGGTGAGCACCTCTGCTAATACCGGGAATACTGCCAAACTCTATCTACGCAATTTGGAGCCCGGCACCATTTACGAATACGAAGTAATGGTAGATGATGAAAATCAAGAATTTAAGTTCCCCCTTGAATTCGATACGGAGCCTTTATGGGATTTTCGCACCGATCCCCCCGCCTTCTCCATTGCTATGGGAAGCTGCACCTATATTAATGAGGAAGCCTATGACCGCCCTGGCAGTCCATATGGTGGCGATTATCAGATATTCAAAAGTATAGAGTCGCAAAAGCCAGACGCTATGCTTTGGTTGGGCGATAATATCTATTTACGCGATGCCGATTGGTGGACCCGCTCTGGATACATCCACCGCTACACCCATACCCGCTCTATCGAGGAAATGCAGGCTCTAATGGCCTCTTGTAATAATTATGCAATTTGGGATGACCATGACTTCGGTCCAAATGATGCCAGTGGCTCCTGGATACACCGCGATATGGCCCTGGAGATGTTTAAGCTCTTTTGGCCCAATCCCAGCTTTGGATACCGCGATATGCCCTGCACCTTTAGCACCTTTAATTACCGGGATTGTGATTTCGTGATGATGGATAATCGCTTTTACCGCTCTGAGCAAAGCGAGGAGCATCCTGAGCAGATTTTTGGCACCCAACAGATTGATCGTATGATTGACCTCCTAAAACAAAGCCATGCGCCTTTTAAATTTGTTTTGACTGGCGGACAATTCTTAAACTCTGCCCAGGTATTCGAAAACCATAGCAATTACGAAGAAGAGCGTGATTACATCCTCAAGCGCTTAAATGACGAGGATATAAAGAATGTAATCTTCATCAGCGGTGATCGTCACCATAGCGAAGTAGATAAATTACAGCTACCAAATGGAAATTGGGTTTATGAATTCACCGTTTCCCCTTTAACCAGTGGAGCGGCTCATCAGGTGAATGAAGAAAACGACTACCGCGTGGAAGGTTCTTTAATCCAGGAACGCAATTTTGCGGTAATGAACATCAGCGGAAAGCGCAAATCCCGCAAGTTGGTACTGATCTATTACAATAGCGAAGGCGAACAAATCTACTCCTGGTCCTTAAGTGAGTGATATACATAAGTAACTTCATTTGTCAACCCATGTCTTTAGTTATTGATTTTCAGTCACTTTACATACATTGATTAAAGCTTAGTTTAAGCTACTAAAAAAGCTTAACATTAACATTTTGAAAGACTTTATTACATTTGTGGTAAAGTCTTTTTTTATGGAAGAAATCGCCGCAAGAATAAAAGAGCTGATAGCAGATCAGGGTTTAAGTAATAAGGACTTCGCTCAGAGCATAGACGTTGCCCCCGCTATCATTAGCCACGTATTGAGTGGTAGAAATAACCCTTCTTTACATCTTATTCAGCAGATTACAAATGTATATACAAATGTAAATATCGATTATTTATTGAATGGTAAGGGCTCTATGTATGAAGATCAGCTATTAAGGGACAATAAGGCTAATGAGCCTCTAGGCAATGAGGCTGTTGAAGATGTAGATAGAGCTAAACAAGTAAGTAACGAAGAGGAAGCCGTCTACTCCTCTATTGGTTTACCTCCCGGTGCTCGTTATGTATCAGAACCCAGTGGTGCCCCTATCCCTAATGCCATGGACAGTCCTAAGGTCAACCCTAATACCGAACCTTCTGATAAACAGGAAGCTGAAGCTCGAAGTGAGAAGCAGAAATCCGAATTAACAAATGTATATACAAATGTTAATCAGGATGAAGGAAAGGAAATAGACCGTATAATCATCTTTTATCGCGACCGAAGCTTTAGAGAATACCGTCCGGAAGCTTGATTTTGCTTTAGGCTTCTTAACTTTGTACTCTCAAGTATTAAACATGAAGAAACAACTGATCTACCTAGCGATCCTATTTGTCCTTGCCATTGGCAGCCGTCTGATTGCCCCCTGGCCTAACTTTACCGCTATGACTGCGGTTGTTTTTACCGGCGGAATGCTCTTTGGCAAACGCTATCAGGCCCTCCTCTTCCCTATGCTTATTTTATTCGTAAGCGACTTTATCATTAACAATACCCTTTATTCTTATATGGGCTTTACCCTAATCACTCAGGGCGCTGGCTGGTTATATAGCTCTTACTTATTAATCGCTCTTTTAGGCGTATTAAATTTCGGCAGCTCTAAATGGGCTCACGTTGTGGTAGGTGGCATTAGCGGAACCTTATTGTTCTTCCTTCTTACCAATTTTGGCGTATGGTTAGGAAATCCTGCTTACCCACAAAGTTTTAATGGCTTAATCGGTTCCTATGTTGCCGGATTACCCTTCTTACTCAATCAAGTATTGGGAACGGTATTTTATGGCGTAGTAATCGTAGCGGCCTATCGTTTAACCGAAGGCAAGCCTGTCCTGGAGCGTATTAGAGCTTAGCATCCAGTTTACACCGATAAAAATTATTGAAAGCACCTCATAGGGGTGCTTTTTTATTGGGCATTGTACTGACGCAATTCTTGCTGCATCTTCCAGATAAAGGGATACCACTCTCTACCGCTGGCGGTATAGCTCATGTTTTCTTTAAAGGAGCCATAGTCTTTGCTTAAATGCTCTGCAAATGTCCCCACCGCAAAGCCATATTGCTCCACTCCAGGAACAATCTTAGCTGCATATTGCCAGGCAATAATCGCCATGGGATCCGCCAACAAAAAGGGAATGCCTCTTTCTGCCGCCCGGATAATTGCTCCACAAAGGGCTACCGTTTCAAATCCCCCGTAAAAACAGAGATTGGTAAAGGGATTATGACTAATGGGATGTTTTTTAGCCAATCGCTGTATTTCCTGCTCCACTTCCTGACCTAGCCAAGCCGGTAAATACTGAGTCCAGGCTTTGGCATCACTAATACTTAGGGCCCAGGCCAAAGCATAAACACTAAAGATTTGCCCTTCCCCCAAGCTGTGTAAAACCAGTAAATCTTTTTCTTGATAATGGGCTCTATCTACTAATTTCCGACCGCTGTAAAAGGCTTCAGCGAGCTCATCATCGGTCATAGCAGGATATGAACTAAAACTTTCGGTTCTAGCTTTTATCTTGCTATTAATTAATTTGTTATTGTGATTTAGCCAATAGCTGATATTCGACTCAAAAGCATAATCAACGCCCAGATCTACCCAATAATGTTGAAGGCTTAAATTTCCCTTCCATAGTTCGGGCATGGTCTCCTGCCGCATGGCTTCCATCAGAAATTCACCACTGCGAAATCGAGGCGTTGCAAATTCGGCATTAATACCATGATCACCGGCAAAGCTGAGAATATCAATATTCAGCAATTGAGCCTGCTTTTTCCCCTGAATTCGATTTAGCCAGCTGAAAAACTGAAAAAAAGCCCTGGGCTGAAAGTTTAATTTCTGCCCGGACTTTTCTGCTTGTATCTTTTCCTTTAGCTCCGCATTAAGCGGTTTTAAAGGTTTTAAATCAAAACTGAGATTATTTAAAGACGACATTGTTGGGTTTTACCCCAATGGTAATACTGGTCTTCTTGCTGCCTACCGGATCAAAGATCTGCAGGGCCCCGTTCTTCTCAATATCATCAGGGGTGCGCATTCCGTATAATTCCAAATTAATGGGATCGAAAGCCAGCGCATAGAAGTTATCCTCTACAATTGGGTTCTCATTCAAAATACTAACGTTGGTATTGGTAACCGCAATATCTCCAGTGGGTAAATTGGTGATATAATACAAATTATCACCGGCCTCATCGTGAGTAAGGTAATGTGGACGTAATTGATTGTCTACAAAGTACTTCACAGTATCTGGTGCAATGGCCCAACCGGAATCAATATCACGATACATGGTATCCAAATTGTACATCCATAAAGAACCGGCACCACTTTGAGTGGGGTCAGCTACATTCAGATCGCCGCTGCAAAGAATCCACAACTGATTGGCGTCATCAATAACAAAACTGTTGGGCGAATGACCTACAATTAAATTAGTTACCAAAGTGTCTTCCGTGGTGCGTACAATGCTCACCGTGCTGTCTTTTGAAATTGGATCACCATTGTTGCAGATAAAGGCTAAATCTTCCCAAACGGCAATTTCAGTTTGATTAACCCCTACATCAAAGGTGATTTCGTCTACCACATTTCCGTTATTGGCATTAATCACGTAGTAACCCGGTAATTCGGGGCAGGTAACGTAATAGAGATTATCTGAAACCTGAGCTACTTTACGGATTTGTAATAGATCGCGAGTTTGGAATTTAATCTTTAAGGTCTTAGCGTCCACAAATACTATTTTATTGGAGCCAGGTACTATTAATACCAATTGATTCCGGGACTTGTCCAACATCATGTCGCTAAGCTGTGAGCCCATAGGATTGATATTGGCCTTGCGGAATACATTGTTTTCAATGCTTTGATTGGTCACATTATACAAAGCCAAGCTGCTAATTCCATTGGGAGAAGTCCCTTCAATCCCAATATAGGCTTGCATTCCAGAAGAGCTCCCTCCTCCGTTACCGCCATCTGTACCATCAGTGTCTGAATCCTTTTTACAGGCGCCTATCAGCAGGAGGCTCAGGCCTAAAAGTGCAATTTTCTTCATGCGTTCTTCATTACAGGAGGTTAAAAATAAGCGAATGCCTCGATATTACAAGGGCTCAGGCACGCTGAATGAGTTCCCGCGCATTAGCCAAGGCGGCTTCAGTCAATTTATCGCCTCCTAATAAGCGCGCAATTTCATTTAATCGCTCCTCTTCATTGAGTGGACGTATCTCTGTACGCGTATTATCCGCTTCACTTTCTTTGCGCACTAAATAATGCTGACTGCCTTTGGAGGCGATTTGGGCCAGGTGGCTAATGGCGATTACCTGCATATAGCTCCCCATGCCTTTTAGGATTTCCCCAATCTTATGTGCGGTTTCACCACTTACACCGGTATCAATCTCATCAAAGATAATGGTGGGCAAACTCCGAGAACGCGCTAATATGGCTTTTAGGGCCAGCATTACCCGTGATAACTCACCACCAGAAGCTACCTTTTGTAGGGATTGAAGTTTTTGTCCAGGATTGGCAGAGAAAAGAAAATTCACCCGATCATGGCCATTAGTATCGCAAGTCTCCTGCGGTTCTATGGAAATATCAAAGCGCGCATTGGCCAGATTTAAATCTGCTAATAAGTCCAAAACTTGAGCTTCCAGAGGAGCTTTTAGCTTTTGGCGCTCTTCATGTAATTCCTGAGCCAGGCTTTCGGTTTTAGCTTGCCATTGGCTTGCTTCTGCCTTTTCTTTTTCCAGGGCAATATCTCGATCGGCGGCGGCACTCATCTTAGCTTCCAGAGCATCCCGCTTTTCAATCAGCTCTTCTGCGCTTTCCGCTTGATGCTTGCGTTGCAGGTGGATCAGCTGACTTAAGCGCTCATCCAATTGCTCCTTTTCGCGGGGATCGAAATTGCCTTCAGATTGGTAGAGCTCCAATTCCTGACGCAGATCTTCAAATTCAATATATAGGCTTTCGGCTCGCTCCGAAAAGCTGCCCAATTTTTTATCTAAATTGGCAATAGCCCTTAGTTCCTGGCGCATTTGCCGGAGCATTTCACTTAATCCCAGGGGATTGGCATCCGCCATTTCTTGAACTGAAGCTAAGGCCGATTCAATTTTCCCGGAATGTTCCAAAATCTCCAGGCGAGCTTCAATATCCGCCACTTCCCCTGGTATCAGTTTAGCATCTACCAATTCTTGATGCAAAAATTCCAGATAATCCAAATCTCCGCCCTCTGCTCGGTTTTGAGCTTCGAGTTCAGCCATTCGTTTTTGGCTTTTGCGCCAATTCTTAAAAGCCTGCTGATATTCTTGCAATAAAGATTGATGCGATCCGAAACTATCGATTAGATCGAGCTGGAAATTAGCATCATTCAATAATAAAGTATCGTGCTGACTGTGGATATCTATCAAGCGTTGCGCCAATTGGGACAGGCTTTCCAAACGCACCGGACTATCATTTACAAAGGCCCGGGATTTACCACTGGGTAAAATCTCACGACGGATAATGGTTTCCACCTCATAATCTAAATCCAGACTTTCAAAAAGACTTTTATAGGATGGATCCGGAATCTGAAAGAGCCCTTCTATCACGCATTTTTGCTCAGGGTCTTTCAATGCTTTCAAATCTGCTCTCTGTCCCAGCAAATGGTTTAAAGCCCCTAAAAGAATTGATTTTCCAGCGCCGGTTTCGCCGGTAATTGTGGTAAAGCCTGTTTGCCAATCCAGATCGAGTTTCTCAATCAAGGCAAAATTGGAAATCCTGAGGTGCTGTAACATGCCGCTAAAATACTTAACCGCCCTGACCTACTTTCTGATATTCCGAAGCATTATTTGGGTCTAATTCAATCAGCACTTCTTTAAGGTCGGCTGTGGGTATGGAAGCCCCGTCACTAAAGATTTTTACGATTTCCGCTTGCTTGGCATCAAACCATAATTGCAGCAGAAAACTGTTTCGTCTTTGGTCATTCACCTTTTTTAAGCTCTTTAATGCTTCCTTGATATTCATTTTCGCGGTGCGAATTTTCGAGGCATCATTCATCAGGTCTAAACCTTGACGATGGTAGGTGTATAAGCAGGTTCGGAAATTGTCAAAAGCTGGACTAATCAAGTTGTCTACCAGCCAGTAACGGTTTTTATTACTGCCTCCAAAACTGTCCCAACCGCCGTAATTGCTGGTTTGAGCGTTTCCTACAATATTCTGGGCCTTATTGTAATAATCGGTGCCGCTCATGGGCGCATAACTATCATGATCCAAGCCAATTACGATATAGGCATAATAGGCCAAAATACTGGTAAGGTTAGAAATGAAGCTATTGGGGGCAAAATCCAGTCGGTCGAATTCCAGGTATTCGAAATTCACATCATTATCGCGATGCACTAAAATCGGAGAGGCGTAATCCGAATTGAAAATGGGGCGACTGTAAAAAATCTGCAGGTGACCACTGAAGGTATTATTACTGCGCGAATTAATGGTTAAAACGAACTGACAGTCGATACGCTCTTCCAGGGCATAGCTTTCCTCGGTCCATTTACGGTTATTCAGAAATTCCCGAATCGCTGTTTCCAGAGTGCTATACAGCTGTTTATTCGTGGCTTGAATATTTGGAGTAAGCACTTGTACCCGGGCATTCAATTCCTGGGCTTGCAGGCTGGGGCTAAGCAGTATGATGCTTAATAAGCCGATCCAAAATTTCATAGGCTAATTCCTTCTTAGGTTTTAATTCAAGTTTTTCGCGTTGGCCTTTACGGCTGATCATCAAGACTTCATTAGTATCGTGTCCGAAACCTCTGGCCTTATCGTCGGCCTGATTCAGAACGATCCAATCACAGTTCTTGGTATCCAGTTTCTTTTGGGCATTCGCCTCGGCATTCTCTGTTTCGAGAGCGAAACCTATAAGCAATTGATGATCCTTTTTCGCATGTCCAATGCTTTTCAGGATATCCGGGTTTTCCACCAAATCCAGGTGTAGCATGCCTCCATCACTCTTCTTTATCTTTTGATTGGCCGGGTTTTTCGGACGATAATCCGATACCGCAGCACTTAGGATAATCCAATCCGCATTTTGAGCCGCAGTGTTGGTGGCCACAAACATTTCCTGGGTACTCTCCACCCTTGTGATTTCAATGGCGGGATTTTTAGAATCCTGACTACTAGGGCCTAAAATTAATTGAACCCGAGCACCATAATTCGCGGCGGCTTCGGCCAAAGCCATCCCCATTTTACCAGAAGAACGATTGCCAATAAAACGCACCGGATCAATCGCTTCGTAAGTAGGACCGGCATTTATCACAATCTGCTTATTGCGCAAAGGTGACTTAGATTCGAGGTCCGCTATTACAGCATCAATAATAGTTTCGGGTTCAGCCATGCGCCCCTCACCTTCCAGGCCACTGGCTAATTCGCCTTTTTCAGCTGGGATGAGAATATGACCAAAGGATTCTAATTTTTGGATATTCTCGCGGGTAGCTGGATGTTTGTACATATCCAGATCCATAGCCGGAGCAAAGTACACGGGGCATTTAGCAGAAAGATAAACGGCCATTAGGAAATTATCAGACTGCCCTTGAGCAATCTTCGCCATGGTATTGGCGGTAAGGGGGGCCAAAATCATCAGATCAGCCCAAAGGCCTAACTCTACATGATTATTCCAGGTACCGGTTTCCGATTCCCGATCGAAATATTCCCAGTAAACCGGATTCTTGCTGAGAGTGGCCAGGCTTAGTGGCGTCACAAAATCGCGGGCCGTGGGGCTTAAAACAACACGTACCTCGGCCCCTGCCTTGATAAGCAGTCGCACGAGGTACGTCGTCTTATAGGCGGCAATACCACCGGTTACTCCCAGTAGTATTTTTTTTCCGCTCAACATAATTTAGTCTTCCTTTTGCTCTTCGGCAGGACGACGGAAATACACTTCATCTTTCTCCCATTCGGTAGCCGCAATGTGATGTGGCTTGGGGAGACTTTCGTAAAAACGAGAAACTTCAATCTGCTCTTTGTTTTCGAAAATTTCTTCCAAAGATTCGTTATGAGTAGCAAACTCATTCAGTTTCTCGTGCAATTCCACTTTCATGTCTTCCGCGATCTGATCGGCGCGTTTAGCTAAAATGGAAACCGCCTCATAGATATTACCAGTAGGGCGATCCAAATCGTTATGGTCGCGGGTTACGGTGTTTCTTGGGGCATCTACTTTTTTAAAATCCATCTACGAGAATTTATTAGGATTGTGGTTTAAGCTCGCTGATCTGTTGATCAATATTGGCAAATAACTTGTCCAATGTTTTATTGTAATCGCTTTCCGGGAAATACTCTTTGAATTCCAGGTAAGCGGTACGACTTTCAATATAGCGCTGAAATTGTTTTTCAGAAATACTGTTATCGGCAAAGCGATAGGCTGCTACACATTTGTGGAACATGGCCTCTTCGCGGTATTCGGTATCCGGATAATCATCCATCACATTGTTAAAGCTCACTACCGCCGATTGGTAATATTCCATGTGAAAATATTGCATGGCACGCTCAAAGGATTTGCGCTCCAATTTGGCTCTCAATTCATCGATAAGCTCATTGGTGCTCAATAACTTATCGCTATTAGGATACAAATTGGCAAAAAGCTGTAAATCATTAATGGCCTTAAAGGTATAGTCCTGATCCAAGCTGTAATCGGGTGATTCCAGATAATGACAATAGCCTACCATATAATAAGCCATTTCGGTCTTGGGATGGGTAGGGAAAGTTTTCGCGAAGTTTTTGAAGTGATAAGCGGCCAAGATGAAATCCTTCAGCTCAAAGCTACACATGGCATAGTAATAATACACATCTGCCGCTTTCTCAGAACCGCGGTATAAGATCAGTAATTCATCAAAAAGTGGATAGGCTTTATCGTACTCACCTTCATTGTAGTACTCTACCGCCTTTTCGTATTTGAAGTCCACATTAGGACTCTTCAATACTTTTTGATATTCATTACAGGCGCTTCCTGCCAAAAGCAAAAAGCCACTTAATAGGATGACAAGTCTTTTCCTCATAAATCAGCTGGCAAAATTACGAATTCCAATGAAATAACGCAGGATTGAGTCTTTAGTGTTTTTCAGGCCTGAAGTGCCCTGATTTTTAAGAGTCCCTCCTGTTCCAGTAATTTCAGGACTAAGCTTTCCGGATCAGCGACTTCCAGTTTGGGATTACTGTTCTCTTGATATACCCAATCCTGCAAGAGTTGTAAGCTGCGCGCATTAAGATCCGTGCTCACCGGCACCCCCATTTGTTCCAAAGCCGCTGCATTGCAAAACTGCTCATATTGACCTTTAATGGGAATCACGAAAAGTTTTTTACCTAGATATAGAGCCTCCGCTGGGGCTTCAAAGCCAGCAGAACAAAGCAATCCCTCACAGGTGGCCAGGTATTTTAAAAAGGCTTCTCCCTGAATGGGCTCAAAGCGAAGATTGTGATCGCTATAGGGTTTTTGGCATTCCTTGCTGAAAACTATCCACTCCTTATTGCTCATTTGCAAAAGGGTTTTCCGAATCACCGCATCGCTATAAGCAGGCAGATAAACCAGATAATGTCCTCTATTGCGACTTTCCAATTTTTGAATTTCACGGCGCAATACCGGAGGATGGATGAAATGATCGTAGCGCTTAAAGTGAAAGGCCATTGCTTCTTTGGCCGGTGCATAGTTTTTAAAAATCCACTCTGCAATAAGATGCTTACGCAGGGGACGAGGACTCATTTCACTGAGAAATGAAGCTTGATGACTCAAGGCGATCAGATTTACATTCTGACGCTTGGCAGCATAAGCAGACACCGGTTCAAAATCATTTAGCACCAAATCATAGGCGCTTAAGTCCAAAGCTTTAACCTCCTTTTGAAATCTTGGGAAATTCGCTTTTAAGGCGGTTTGAATATAGCTTAAACCTCCTTTATTATTGTAGCTAAAGCTGATGCCATTCAATTGAAAATCTAGAGGAAAATCCAGCGAAAGCTGACGATTATGTCCCGAGCACAAGACCTCCACCCGGGCATATTTCTTTAATAAGGGCACTAATTCTGCTGCCCGAGAGGCATGGCCATTGCCCGTTCCTTGAAAAGCGTATAGTATGCGTGGCTCAGGAGGCCAGTGTTCTTTCATCGAAAGTTACCTTTTGAATAATGCGTTGCAGATCCAGATCGTTCAATTCCTCATCTTCCGATTCTACGGTTAGTGGTGGCTTAGTATCATATTGATAAAGCTCCCAAGCTTCACCATTAAATTCCAGGGCGCATAGATTCTCAATCCAATCGCCAGAATTTAGATAAGTACAACTGCCTTTTTCGCTTTTTATTTCGCGTTGCTGGGGCTGATGTATATGTCCACATATTACATATTTGTAGCCCTGATCTATAGCCAGCTCTGCCGCGGTATCCTCAAAACTTTGAATATAGGTAACCGCCTTTTTAACGCTGTTCTTAATCTTTTTGGATAAGCTGTAACGCTCTCGCCCCATTTTCTCCAAAGCCCAATTAAGCAGACTGTTAATCATGATCAACAAATCATAACCCCATCCCCCAAGCTTGGCCAACCACTTGGCATTTTGGATAGAAGCATCAAAAATATCCCCGTGAAAAATCCAGGCCTTCCCATCCGGTAAGTCTAAAATTAATTTATCAGCCAGGGTGATATTCCCTAAGGTGAAGTCACTAAATCGGCGCAAAGCCTCATCGTGATTCCCGGTTAAATAATACACCTTCGTGCCTTTGGAGGCCATGGAGATAATCTGCTTAAGTACCTTCAGGTGAGCCTTGGGGAAATAGCGTTTCCGGAATTGCCAGATGTCGATAATATCGCCATTTAAAACCAGGGTTTCGGGCTTAATCGACTTCAAATAACGATACAATTCTTCTGCTCTACATCCGTAAGTACCTAAGTGTGTGTCGGATATTACCACCAAAGGAAGTTCACGTTTGGCCATATTATTCTATTTGAGGGCAAAGCTTCATTGCAAGTATGAAGTCAATCTTAATGACAGGTTAATTCAAAGATTCTTTTCACTTTAAGATGTTTATAAGCCTTTCTCCCTACGCCTATTTGGTACCTTAGCTTTAGAATTTGAATTATGGACTTACTGGAATTAGAAGATAGTTTTACCGACATCGGTGGGCAGTTTTTACGCAGTGCTTATGATCTACGTGAGCATCTACCGAAAATCAAGGCCTATCTCTTTGATTGGGATGGCGTTTTTAACGATGGCTCCAAGCTGGGCAGTGAAGGCAGTCGCTTTAGCGAGGTCGACTCCGCCGGTTTACGCATGCTTCGATACGGGCATTTCAAAAAATATGGCAGCATTCCCTATTTAGGGGTAATTACCGGAGCTGCAAATCCGGTAGCTCGCGATTTGATGCAAAATCATCAGGCCAATGTGGTATACCAACGGGCCATTCGCAAAGGTGAAGCCCTGCGGCACTTTATGGAGCATTTTGAGCTAAAGGCTGAAGAAATCTGCTATGTTTTTGATGATGTATTGGACCTGGCTGTGGCCCGTGAAGTAGGCCTGCGTTTTTGTGTGGGACGTCTGGCTAACCCCCTCTTTTTGGGCTTGGTAGCCGGATCCGATTTAGCAGATTATATCACAGCCAGTCAAGGAGATGAACACGCCGTACGTGAGGTAACCGAGCTTATTCTCGGTTTAATGGATAATTATACAGAAGTCGTTCAGGAGTTTATCTCCGAGCAAAATCATTATGCCCAGTTTAAAGAAGCTGCCGCTCAAATTGAAATGCAATCCTGGGAATTCAAATCAGGGAAATTTGAACGCCTTTAAACCGAATTGCTTTTTCTATGTTTGAACCTTAATTAAATACCAAAATGAAAAAAACAGTACTAGCTATGCTGGCCTTTGCCAGTTTCGCCATGACCGCCCAGGACTTACCTGCTCCCAGTCCCTCCTCCACCTTAGAGCAACGTGTAGGCTTAACCGATTTTACGGTAGAATACAGCCGTCCCGGAGTTAAGGGTCGCGAAATCTTTGGAGAATTAGTGCCCAATGGAAAAGTTTGGCGTACCGGTGCCAATAAAGCCACCGCAATTGAGTTCAATACTCCGGTAACTTTCGCAGGCCAATTAGTTCCTGCTGGGAAATACAGCTTATTCACCATTCCTAATCAAGATACCTGGACCGTTATTCTGAACAAGAATACCGAATTATGGGGTGCTGATGGTTACGATGAAAAGCAAGATGTGTTTCGTGTAGATGTTGCTGCCACCACAACTAAAGAAAGCACTGAAACCTTTACCATCGATTTCCAATCTATCGTTGATGGAAAAGCAGAATTGGTTATTCGTTGGGCCAACACCCTGGTAAAACTTCCTTTTGAGGTAGATGTTCAATCTAAAGCCATTGCCAATATCAAAGCAGCTTTAGCTAATGCCAATGAGGATGATTTATGGAAGGTTAATCGCAGTGCTGCTATTTACTACACTCGTAATGACATCGACCATAAAGCAGCCTTGGAATATATAGAGAATGCTATCAAATTAAATCCCAATAACTGGTACAGCTACCTGGTTCACGGTGAAGTGTTATTTGCCTTAGGTGAGAACAAGAAAGCCGTAAAAGCTGCTGAGAAAGCAATGGAAATTGGAATGGAAGAGGCCAATAAAGCCAACAAAGAATTTGCCTATGTAGGTATGCTCGAATCCTTTATGGAAGAATGGTCAGCTAAATAAATTTCAGCTCACCGCTTGCAATTAAGCTGAAAGTCCTGACCCCTTTAGGAAAGTCCTTTAGGGTGTCAGGATTCTTTTTTTACTAGTATTGCCCACCTAAATTTGAAGACGTGGAGATTAATCATCAAGAATATCATGTAGCCGGATCAAATTCTATCCCTATGAGTTTGGATATCAGCTTCCCTAAGAGCGCTAAAGCTTTGCCGGTAGTGATCTATGCACATGGCATTAATGGCTTTAAGGATTGGGGTGGAATGGACTTAATCGCCCAAAAATTTGCCGAAGCGGGTTTTGCCTTCCTCAAATTCAATTTTTCGCATAATGGCACTACTCCTGCCCGTCCCACCGAATTTTTCGACCTGGAAGCCTATCAAGAAGATAGCTACCTAAAACGCCAAAAGGACCTGGAACGGATTCTCAAATTTGTAGAATCGCCTCATCCCGAATTGGAGCTAGATTCCGAAAACATATTCTTAATCGGTCATAGTCGCGGTGGCGCTGATGCCATTCTGGCCACAGCCAAAGATTCCCGCTTTAAAGCCCTAATCACCTGGGCAGCTGTTTCCCATGCTCGCACCCCTTGGGATAAGCTTTCGCCGGAGGAAATTAAGGACTGGGCTGAACAAGGCTATTTTACGCGTAAGAATGGTAGAACCAATCAGGATTTACCGATTGGCTATAGCCTTTATGAAGAGTATAAAGCCCATAAAGCTGATTTGGATGTAGAAGCTGCTGCTCGCGCCATTAAAGCTCCCTGGCTGATTATTCACGGTGAAGATGATGAGGCGGTATTTATTAAGCACGCTTACGATCTTAAGCAATGGCAGCCTGAGGCGAGAGTTGCAGTTATACCGGAGACCGGTCACACCTTCGATCGCCAACATCCCTGGAATAATGCAGATTTGCCCGAAGCCAGCCTTAAAAAAGTAAACCGTTCGATTGAATTTCTTCAGGAAGTTCTATCTGCTTAAGACTGAGTTTTTTCCAGCCTTCCTTTAGAATTCCTTCGGTACTGGCACTTTTATTCAAGCGTTCCAGATAGGGTTCTATATGCTCGGCTCGCTCAATGCTTTGCTCTCGAGGTACAAAGCCAATGCCCTGGAAACCCTGGCTATCCATATACACAAAGCTCTGCTCCTCTTCGGTTCTGCCGGCTCCAATCCAGAGCATAGCACTTTGTATGGATTGCATTTCCGCCATTAAAGCCTCCACCTTGGCATTGTGATCATCGGCCGTATCACCGCTTCCTTTGGGAAATCCACAACGATTTGGATCTAAATCGCGCTCTTCTACGATTTCTGCTAACCAGGTACGTGCCTTTTCCAGACTGTGGAACTTGGCAATAAAGGCTTGCTGCCCGCCTATTCGATTGATACCCAAACACCAATCTGCATTTTGATTCCGATAGGCAAATACACCAAAGCGTAGTTTGGGACTCTTTTGTGCTCGATTATGAGGTGGCCAATAGCGTCGAATTTCATGGTCTTCCAGGAGTCCGGCGACCAGAATATTTCCACATAAGCGATAGTGAATATGGGCGATATCACGCTTAAAGGCGGCACTGCGGGCACTACTCTTATCGGCCGTAAAATGCGAGGCTACACGCGATTTCAGTCGACTGGCTTTACCGATATAGAGAATCTCCCCTTTTTCATTGTAAAAATAATACACCCCGGCTGCCATGGGTAAATTGTGAAATTCATCGGCGGG
>DLRW01000066.1:27556-38630 GCA_002501205.1 Flavobacteriales bacterium UBA7878 | reverse complement strand
AAATTGTGAAATTCATCGGCGGGTAAATTGGCCGGTAAATTCAATTCTCCTTGATTCAGCTTTATCATATTCTGCCAAATCCCTGCCGTATCGGCCGCCAATAATTGATGCAAAATTTTGGTAGTTACCTCCGTATCGGCCCAAGCCCGGTGGGCACTTTGATTGCTATAATTGAAATGCTTGCAAAGCGAGGATAAACTATAAGAGCGCAAACCCGGAATAATGCGTCGCGAATAGCGTACAGTACATAAACGACGGGGATTGTAGTTGACTCCCACCTCCTTAAATGCTGCCTGTACAAAGCCTAAATCGAAACTCACATTATGGGCTACAAATACATGGTCGGCAAGAAAAGCACGGATTTCCTCTGCTTTTTCAGCAAAAGTTGGGGCCTCCGCCACCATCGAATCATCAATACCAGTTAGCTGCTGGATAGCATAGGGAATCGACTGTTCCGGATTTAAAAGTGTGCTATAGGTATCCTTAATCTCCAGACCATCAGTGATGTATATAGCAATCTCTGTGATGCCATTTCCGCGGGCATAGGATCCGGTGGTTTCAATGTCGACAACTGCAAACAATGCGCTAAAAAGATGGTATTATTGAGACTCTAAAAGCAAAGATAAAGATGCCGGAATTACCCGAAGTAGAGATCATGCGCCAATATTTTGAAAAGGCAGCCCTACATAAAACAATTAGCGCTCTCGAATTTCACGATCCCCTCTTCAAAGTGTTTAAAACCAGTCCCGAGGATTTAGAAAGGGCTTTGATTGGTCATGCTTTTTTAAAAACCAAGCGCATTGGCAAATACCTCTTTGCTAAAATATCAGGAGGCAATTGGTTACACCTTCATTTTGGCATGACGGGCGACCTGGAATTATTCCGGCATAATGAACTTCCGAAATACACCCGCTTTGTGATTCAATTTGAGGATGGCGATAAACTGGCTTACCGCGATTTACGCAAATTTGGGGTGATTGAAATAGTGGAAAGTCCGGAAGCCTATCGATTAAGTTCCAATTTAGGTAAAGACCTCTTAAACATTACAAAAGAGGATTTTATAAAGTCAATATCCAAACGAAAGATAGCCATTAAAACAGCCCTCTTGGATCAAAAACACTATGCTGGTATTGGCAATTGGATAGCCGATGAAGTACTCTTTAATTGTGGGGTGCATCCTAATACATCTTGCCAGAATCTAAATGAAGCTAAATTGGAAGAGCTGCTTTTGAATGCGCAAAAGGTGGTTCGGGAAGCTATTCAAAAGGATACACACTATGGTGATTTTCCGGCCCATTTCTTTGTGAATTACCGCAAGGAGAAGGCAATACATCCGGATCATCCGAATAGTCCAGTAGAACGCCTGGTAGTGGGCGGACGTGGAACCTTTATTGTTCCTGAAAAACAAAAGCTTCAATAAATCAATGGAGGAAGTATTCTATACCTGCCCCTATTGCTTTTCGGAGGTATCGGTTCTGGTAGATCTATCGGTGAGGGAACAAAGCTATATCGAGGATTGCGAACGTTGCTGCAATCCCATAGAATTCAGTATCCAAATTGAAAACTCAGAGCTTGTATCCTTTAATGCCGAAGCTATTGGCCAGTAACTAGAGGGATATTAAGCCTTCTATACCTTCTGCTTCCAAATAGCGCTCAATTACCTTTTCAGGGCTCATCATCATCTCCTTGGCGGTGATGCTCACAAAATTTCCTTTACGGGAATTGCGGATGCTGATCTGTGCTTCTTTGCTATTGAAAAGACTCTCAACCTGAGCGATCTTCGAATTATCGGCGGGGACAATAAATTTGAACATATACACCGAAGGCCAATCAAAACCTTCTGTGAGCTGCCCCATCAGTTTCATGTATTTTTCCTTACGCGGGTCCATTCCGCAAAAGTTGAAAACTTAATTAACTTAGGCAATACTAAATATCGACCATGAAAAGCATTCAAACCTGGTTTGATGAGTATGCGGTTAGTCATCAAAACCCAACCAATAAACGGATTCACTTTATTTGCGTGCCTTCGATCTTCTTTAGCATTATTGCGCTATTGGCCGCTATACCTCATGATTTCTTGAATAGCTGGGCCGCTGAAGGCTGGCAGCCCTACCTTCATTTTGGGACGGTTTTAATCATTTTCGGTCTCCTTTTTTACCTGCGCTTATCCTTTCCGCTTTTCATTGGCATTGCCCTATTTTCTGCCTTATGCCTATACCTCACTAAATTATTAATGCTCGGGCCTCTTCCACTCTGGCAAAGTAGCCTGTTAATCTTTGCTGTGGCTTGGATTGGTCAGTTCATAGGGCATCATATTGAAGGGGCTAAACCTTCATTTTTAAAGGATCTTCAATTTTTATTAATCGGTCCGGCTTGGATTTTAGGTTTTATCTACCGAAAATTTGGGCTCAATTACTGATATGCCCCAAAAACAACGCGTTATTGTAACCGGCGCTCCCGGAACCGGTAAAAGCACGGTTCTTAATCTTCTGGAACTCAAAGGTTATTTAGTGATTCCGGAAATGGCCCGCCAATTAATTGCGGAAGAACAAGCCCTAGACAGCGAACAGGTTCCCTGGAAAGATCACGCCAGTTTTGGCATTGAATTATTCGATCGTCAGGTAAATCAGTTCAATTTAGCCAGGGATGGTATCACTTTTTACGATCGTGGAATTTTGGATAATCTAGCCTATCTACGTCGTGATGGACTGCAGAATAAAAAGTTGGAAGAAGCCTCCCGTGCCTACTCCTATCATCCTGAAATATTCTTGATGCCCCCCTGGGAAGATATTTACGATACCGATGAAGTGCGCTGGGAAGGTCTGGATTTAATGTTGGACATCGACCGGGCTTTACGCGAAATGTATTCTGAAATGGGCTATACAGTTTTGGAAGTACCCAAGGTGAGTCCCCCCGAAAGGGTAAATTATATCTTAGAGCATTTAGGCTTGGATGGATAAGAACATCCACCAAATATTAAAACAATATTGGGGCTATTCTGATTTCCGCCCCTTGCAGGAATCCATTATTCAATCCCTTTTGGAGGATAAGGATACCCTGGCCCTGCTACCAACAGGTGGGGGCAAGTCCCTTTGTTTTCAGGTTCCAACTTTGGCCCGTGAAGGTTGCGCTTTGGTGATTTCGCCTTTAATTGCCCTCATGACCGATCAGGTGGAGAACCTGAAGCGAGTGGGCATTCAGGCCATAGCCTTAAACTCCTCTTTAAATAGTAGTCAAAAGGAACTAGCCCTGCATAATGCTAGCAATGGCTATTACAAATTCATATACCTCTCGCCTGAAAGCCTGCAATCGGAGAAACTAATGCATCGTCTCAGCTTTGTGAAGGTGAACTTTCTGGTGGTGGATGAGGCGCATTGTATCAGTCAATGGGGTTATGATTTCCGACCTCCCTATCTGGAAATTTATAAGCTACGAGAGCTTTTCCCGGATATCCCCATGATGGCTTTAACGGCCACCGCTACTCCCAAGGTGGTTGAGGATATACAGCATAAGCTGCATTTCAATAAATCAGCTCAGGTTTTTAAAAAGAGCTTTGCCCGTCCAGAGCTTGCTTATAATGTTTTAAAAACTGAGGATAAATGGGGCCGCTGCAAGGAATTACTGGATAAAATTCCGGGAACAGCCCTAATCTACCTGCGAAATCGCCGAGGAACAGTAGAAGTAGCGCAATGGTTAAAGCAAACGGGCTATACCGCTGATTTCTATCACGCCGGCCTCAGTGTGGATGAGCGACAAAGCAAACAAAAAGATTGGGTACAAAATCGCAGTCGCGTGATGGTATGCACCAATGCCTTTGGGATGGGGATTGATAAACCCGATGTTCGTTTGGTTATTCATTTGGATTTACCGGATTCATTGGAGGCTTATTTTCAGGAAGCGGGTCGTGCCGCCCGAGATGGCAAGAAAGCCTGGTCCTTTGTATTGGTTGGCCCTTCGGATGTGGTACAACTAAAGCAGAAATTTCTAGCCTCTTTTCCGGATCGTAAGGAAGTGATACGAGTGTATCGCGCGCTCATCAATTTCTTACAAATAGGTATTGGGAGTGCAGAAGGCAGTTCCTATGAATTCGATTTTAAAGCTTTTACTGAACGCTATCGATTTAGGCCCAATATGGCTTTGCAAGCTTTAAACATCTTGAATAAGGAAGCGATTTTGGAATTCAACAGTCAGGGTCGGAGCTTCTCTCTGCTACATTTAAAAGCGGATCGGCGCACCTTATACGATTATCAATTGCGGAATCCACAGCTGGATAAAATCCTCAAGGTTCTCTTGCGCTCGTATGGCGGATTGGATATTGACTATGGTCGCATCAATGAAAACCTTTTAGCGCAAAGACTGGATACCAGCGCCTATAAGATTAAGGCAGCTTTGCAGCAGATGCATAGTCATGAATTAATTGATTACCTCCCCGCCTCTGATCATGGTAGCCTTGCTTTAATGCAGGATCGTCAACATTTTAAAGATTTGCAATTAAGTGATCAGTTTATTGAAAAGCGGAAAGCCGAGCTTTTAGAGCAATTGCAGGCTGTAATTGATTTTGTGGAGATCGATGATCTCTGCAGGCTAAAAAATCTACTTTCCTATTTTGGCGAGGACCTCGAAGAGGATTGCGGAATTTGTGATGTATGCAGACGCCAAAAATCTCAGCTTAATAAGCCTAATGCCGAGGCTATTATCCGAAAGGCCCTGGAAACAGGCCCAAAAAGCTATACTGAGTTGGAGAAACTTTTTGAAGATCCTAATCAGGCGAAAGCCTTGATCCGAGAGCTATTGGCACGCGAGATTTTAGCATTGGAAGGAGAAAAACTAAAGCTTAGCTGAGAGCGCCGAGGAATTTTCTATTTTTGAAAAAAGCCTCAAATGAAAAAAATAGCTACTCTCATTCTCTTTGCTGCTCTGACTTTGCAGCTAAATGCACAAATTTCTTTTGGTCCTTCTATCGCCGGAACCCAGAATGATATCAACTATTTAGGTGGTGGATATTTGCAGCCTTTCGGTGAAGCCATGGCCTTTGGCTTAAGTCAGGGTTGGTACAATACAGCCAAAGTGAAGAAGACTTTTCGTTTCGAACTAGGCTTTACTCCTTCGGTAGCGATTGTGCCTTCGGAGTTTCAGACCTTCACTATTGATCCTTCTAAACTGGAGGAACTGGAATTAGTAAATCCATCTGATAATGTAACCCCAACCGTATTTGGAGAGGATAAAGCGGGAGTGCGCCTTAGATATTCAGACCCCAATTTACAAGGTTTAGCCAATGCCGAATTTAATATGCCCAGTGGTTTAGGCGTTTCCATTGCCCCAATGATGGCTATTCATGCTGGAATTGGCCTGCCTTTCGACTTCGAACTAAGCGGACGTTATTTACCAACCACCAGTGTCCCTTTCCTTACTGGTTCCGAAATAGGAATGTGGGGCCTGGGGCTTAAAAATGATATCACCAATTATATCCCCAAAGGCGGTTTGATTCCTTTTAGTATTGCAGCCTTTGCATCTTATTCCCAATTAAACTTGGGTCAGGATATTGAGCCCGATGCCAATAATGATAAGCGAATCGACATGGAAGCCAGCGCATTCGTGACTCGTTTATTAGTCAGTAAAAAACTCTTATTTATTACTATTTACGGTGGTGTGGGTTATAACTTCTTGAACTCATCTATTGATGTTTCAGGTACTTATGATTATATCAATCCGGGTAATCCATTAAACCCAGAGCAAAGCATTACCGATCCTATTAGCATTTCCAGCACTGGCGGTAGCGGATGGGCCGGAAATTTAGGTTTACGATTTAAGTTCTTAGTATTCGGTTACGTGAGCGCAGATTATACCTTTGGCGTTTATAATGGAGCTAACCTAAGTCTTGGATTTAGCTGGGATATCTAAGAAAAATATGCGCGTAATTTTTATGGGGACTCCGCCTTTTGCGGCGTCTATTTTAAAAGCTATTCATCAATCCAAACATGAATTGGTGGCGGTGGTTACAGCGGTAGACAAGCCTGCTGGTCGCGGCCGTAGTTTAAAGGCCTCTGCTGTAAAAGAAGCAGCCCTCCAACTAGGGGTTTCAGTTTTACAGCCAGAAAAGCTAAAAAATCCTGATTTCCTACAAGAACTGGAAAGCTATCAGGCGGATGTATTTGTAGTAGTAGCCTTTAGAATGTTACCCGAGCAGGTTTGGAAAATGCCCGCCAAAGGCACCTTTAACTTGCACGCCTCTCTCCTGCCCCAATACAGAGGAGCGGCTCCAATTAATTGGGCCATCGTAAATGGCGAAACCGAAAGTGGTCTAAGTACTTTCTTTATCGATGAAAAGATCGATACTGGTGCGGTGATACTGCAAAAGAAGATGCCCATAGGCCCTAATGAAAATGCAGGATCCTTACACGATCGAATGATGCTTGAGGGCCAGGGATTGGTTTTGGAAACCCTGGACTTGATTGAGAGGGATCAGGCGAAAGCCGAAAGCCAAGCATTAAAAGGTCCTTTAAAGGATGCACCTAAAATATTCAAAGAAGACTTAAAAGTGGAGGTCAATAGACCGGCACAGGAAATCCATAATCTGGTACGTGGCATGTCGCCATTCCCTGCTGCCTGGGCCAATTTATCCGTACCTGGCTTTGAGGGAACCTGCAAAATATTGGAAACTGCTCTCACCGATCGGAAATCCAATGCCAAAGCGGGAAGCCTGATTCGGGAAGGAAAAAGACTCTTTATGGCCACCGAAAGTGAAGATTTGGAGCTCTTAAGCTTGCAAGTACAGGGTAAAAAACGCCTGAAAGCCTTGGATTTCCTAAATGGACAAGAGATTGATACTGAGAGCCATTTTTATTAAGTTACTGATTACCAGCGCATAGGGCTTTAATGTTATTAACAGTGATTCTGAATTTTTAACAATACTTGGCTTTTTTAGCCTGATTTGTTGGTAGATAGCGGGTTTCGGTTATTTTTGTTGGTGTTCGAATCACAATGTCTAACCAAAATTTAAAGAAATGAACAAAGCTGATCTTATTGACGCTATGGCTGCTGAGGCAGGTATCTCTAAAGCTGCTGCAAAAAAAGCCCTTGACGCTTTCACTGATAAAGTGACTGAAACTTTGGCTGGCGGTGGTCGCGTATCCTTAGTTGGATTCGGTACCTTCTCTACTTCAGAGCGTTCAGCTCGCGAAGGTCGTAACCCTCAGACTGGTCAAACGATTCAAATTCCAGCTAAAACTGTTGCTAAATTTAAAGCTGGTTCTGAGCTTAACGCTAAGCTTTAAGAAACAATATTTTCAACTGAAAAGACCCGTCCTTTTGGATGGGTCTTTTTTTTTGCCCTATTGAGCCAGGGCAAAACGATCGTTGCCAAATTGATCCTGGAAGATCTCTACCCTCTCAAAAAATTCTTCAAGCAAGGCGCGCATTTCCGGCCCCAGGTATTGATTGATCTCCAAGGCCAGCAATCCCTTTGGATTTAAAGCCTTCCGGGCATACTTCACAATAGCTTTATAAAAGCGTAAGGCATCATCATCAGGGACAAAGAGAGCCATTTCGGGCTCCTTCTCATAAACCCCGGCTTCCATCTCCGCTTTTTCCAATTCGCGCACATAGGGCGGATTGCTAATAATCAGATCAAGATTATGCGGCCAATTTACAGTGTCGCCCAGCATGTCTCCTTCTATAAATTCTACTGGGAGATTTAAAGATTTAGCGTTTGCACCTGCCTGGTCCAGGGCCTCCGGACTTTTGTCCAAAGCAAACACCTGCTCAATTTTATGTGCCAAAGCCAGAGCTATGCAGCCACTCCCCGTTCCTAGATCAATCGCATTTTGAGCATCAGGCTTCCGCTGAAGGGCCAAGGTGATTAATTCCTCTGTCTCCGGACGAGGGATTAGCACGGCAGGACTCACTCCAATTTGCATTCCGGCAAAGTCGGTCCAGCCAATTAGGTATTGAACCGGATAGCCTGCTTCCAATTGAGCTAAATCATGCTTCAAAGCATTCAAATTGGCTTCTGGCCATTCCTTCTGACTGAGGTAATCCAAGCGACTGTATTGGTATTTATCTGCCAATAACTTGAAGAAGCGCGCCTCATATTCAGATTGTAATTCCGAATCTAAAGCTTGAAGAAAACTACGTTTAAGTGCTGCCAGGTCTGCCATAGCGGAAATTAAAAATTGGGCATAAAAAAATCCCAAGGGTAAGATACCATTGGGATTTTACATATTGTGAATTGGACTTAAGCCAATACTTCCGTCATTTTGCTACCAATATTTGCAGGAGAATCCACCACGTGAATTCCACATTCGCGCATAATGGCTTTTTTAGCTTGGGCAGTGTCTTCGCTACCACCTACAATTGCACCGGCGTGACCCATGGTACGACCTTTAGGAGCAGTTTCACCGGCAATAAAACCAACTACGGGCTTAGTACCGTTTTCTTTAATCCAACGGGCGGCTTCAGCTTCCATCTGACCACCAATCTCACCAATCATTACGATACCGTCAGTTTCAGGATCGTTCATTAATAATTCGATGGCTTCTTTCATAGAAGTACCGATAATGGGGTCTCCTCCAATACCAATGGCAGTACTCTGCCCCATACCCGCTTTGGTAATTTGATCTACTGCTTCGTAGGTTAAGGTACCTGATTTAGATACGATACCGATACGACCAGGATTGAAGATAAAAGCAGGCATGATACCTACTTTCGCTCCACCGGGAGTCATAACACCAGGACAGTTAGGTCCTACTAAACGACAATCTTTATCTTGGATGTATTCCTTAACAGTGATCATATCTTTCACTGGAATACCTTCAGTAATGGCAACGATAACACCGATTCCGGCTTCAGCTGCTTCCATAATTGCATCCGCTGCAAATGCGGGTGGAACAAAGATGATGGAAACATTGGCTCCGGTTTCTTTTACTGCATCGGCTACAGTGTTAAACACAGGGCGATCCAGGTGTTTTTGACCACCTTTTCCCGGAGTAACACCACCTACAACGTTGGTTCCGGCTTCAATCATTTGACCGGCGTGGAAGGTACCTTCGCTTCCGGTAAAACCCTGTACGATAACTTTCGAATCTTTATTTACAAGTACGCTCATTATTGCGAATTTGAATTTGCCATTATTTGGTCGCGAAAATAAGGCATAAAGCCCTATTCACCTGCAAAAAATGACATTAAATAAGGCTGACTTAAGGCCTTGGCATTTGCTTCTTGCCGGTTCCCAGAATCGTAAGTCCAATAAGGGCTGCCAGAGAACTGGCCACAAGTACGGCCATTTTAGCCTGTCCTATTTGCTCCGGATTTTCAAAGGCCAGATCTGAAATGAAGAGGGACATCGTAAAACCAATTCCCGCTAAAAAGGCTACTCCTATCACCTGACGCCAATCTGCCCCTTTGGGCATTTCGGCAATTTTCAAGGCCACCATTAATCGACTGAAAACGCTAATCCCTATCATTTTCCCCAGGATCAATCCAGCGATAATCCCTAAACCAATACCACTGCCAATAATGCTGAAGAAATCACCACTCAGGCTTACGCCAGCATTGGCAAAGGCGAATAAAGGCATGATGATGAAATAGACGAAATGATGCAGACCTGACTCTATTTTCTGCAAGGGGGCCCGAGCTTCATCTCCCAGGTTTTCCATCTCTTCCAGCAATTGATCCTCACGGCTGCTATTATGTCGATCGTCTAAACTCTTGGTTCGATCATAGGCATTAAAGAGCTTTCTACCATAATGGATAAAGCTTCGTCGAGTAATCTTCGTGCGGGCCGGAATGGTAAATGCCAATAGGATACCGGCAATTGTGGGGTGAATACCAGCATAAAAGAATGCCGACCAAATTCCCATAATTCCAAAGAAGGTATAAAAGAGTACGGACCGCACCCCTAATTGATTAGCAATCAGCAAAAAGGCTAAAACGCCTCCGGCATAATACAGCTGTTCTAAATGTAATTCTGAGGTATAGAAAAGAGCGATTACTAATACGGCACCTATATCATCAACTACCGCCAAAGAGGTAACGAAAACCTTTAAGGATCTAACAATTCGATTACGCACCAAATTGATAAGTCCTAAAGTGAAAGCTATGTCTGTTGCCATTGGGATCCCCCAGCCACTTTGGGCTTCACCGCTGGTAAAGAGTAAATAGATCAAGGCGGGTGCCATCATACCACCTACCGCGGCCCCTATGGGCAAAGAGGCTTTTTTCCAGGAATTAAGGCTACCAATTAGAAACTCGCGTTTTATCTCAAGGCCCACCATAAAAAAGAAGATGGCCATTAATCCATCATTAATCAGGTGGTGCAGGCTCATATCGAAGCTCTTATCCCCAAAGGATAGGGCAATATTGGTCTCCCAAATATGGTGATACCATTCGCCACCCCAGGTGGAATTAGCTACAATTAGAGCTGCTAAGGCGCTTAAAAAGAGAACAATACCAATGCTGGTATCATTCCCAATTAGTTTTTCAACTTTATCATGAAAGTGGTCAATAGGTTCGATCGATTCTCGCTCTTGAATCATTCAGTTTGTTCTTTTTTAAGTTTAGAAAATGTTTGATCAGGCCAGTGGCCATAGTGCTTGAGCAGTCCAAAGCGACTAAACTGCTCTTCGCGGTACCAGTTCAATTTACGGGTTTTCTGTACCACCGCCCGATGCTCTTTTTGTTGATAGGCAAAATCCCGCATGGCTTCCTCACGATTCCAAATGCTAAAGGTTGCCTGCTCTATTAAAGGCCATTCCCCCACTCCTTTCTGGAAAAGCAGGGATTTTTGATTCTTAATAATCCGGGAAACCGCTGGAACCGAACGCCAAAATGCCCTTAAATAGGACAGTTTTATGGAGGCTCTGGTAAGCACTGCCATGTACTGAAAATCTTGCTCCGGCTGCAATTCAAAGGGTTTTAAGCCATTCCAGGTACCTTTGGAATGATAAGGGCTCAATTCAAAATGGTACACTCCTTTTTGTCGTCTCAAAAGCTCTTGATACCAAGGACTAGTTTCAAATTCTGTCGCAGAAGCTTTGGTATCCCAAACTTGCAAAAGACAATAGACCCGCCAGTCTGG
>DLRW01000066.1:0-27243 GCA_002501205.1 Flavobacteriales bacterium UBA7878 | reverse complement strand
ATAGACCCGCCAGTCTGGCTTGGTACTAAAACCTTCACCGGCGCCGCTACCCATTAGCTTGTAAAAGCTTAGGCCTCTTTGCTTTCGTAAGGATTTATGAGCCAGGCGCATCTGCTTAAAGGCCCACCATCTTTGAGCTGGTGAATCGAAGTAAAAAAAGCTAAGTCGGATGTATTGCGCCATTTCAGTCAATATACTGCAAACAAAAACCCCGGCTTCTAGACCAGGGTTCTACAATTAAAGTGAAAGCATCATCCGATGAATACCATTGATTCAGAAGCTTTTACAATCTTGATTGTCATGCAGAATTCCGATAGGTTTCCAATTCTTTAATGCGTATAACAAGATTGTTGGCGATTTGTTGATAACTGAGATCGTAAATAAAGAAGATGCCTCCTTCTGCATCATCATCCACAAATGAGGTAAAATACTGAGGATCAAATCCCATGGCTTTCAGCACTGGAAGTGTAACTTCAGCCACCTCATTTTCGGTTAAATCCTCCAGAATCCGATAGTTACGCGCTAAATTTCGATTGACTTTCTGAACATAATTTCGGCTGGATCGATTACGATCATTGTGATAAGCATTGCGGCAATTGTGATCGCAGAATTTTTTGTCGATGCGACCTACAATCATCCCATCACAGGCTAGGCAAGTTCTCATGTTTGGTTTATTTATTGGTTATAGCCTCAAAATAAACGTTTAAGCAAAAAATTGCGCTGGCAAATTATGCCTGTGCTGACTATTAATTTAGGCAAGGTTTGCTTAATTCTCAGGATAGAGCAACTTTTTGAAGTCTGCTATTTGCTCATTAGGCACCGTTACCGCCAGGTGGTAATGATGGATCAACCATTGACCGTCGAGCTTCTTTAAAACTATAGTAGCACGGCAAATGCCCATCCAGGTTTCCAGTTTTTCATCACCAATCGCAATATCATTTCCTAAAAAATGCCAATTGCGTTCGATGGGTTTAAAGTCCCAGGCCACATCGCGTTCAAAGGCCTTTTGGGCCCAGGCTTTTAATTCGTCACGTAACCAGCGTTCCGTGGCATCGGTACCGATATAAATGCCCTCTTCCGCCATTTTGCCGTAAAAGCCTTCCGAATTAGCCTCAGCAGCGGCCTTATGCCAATCATCCATAAAGGTATTGAGCATTTTCACCTCTGCTTTTTGGGCCTGCGCAAAGCCAGCAGTAAGGATAAAAGTGAAGAGAATAGCTAATTTTTTCATGTTTGGATTTTGTTGAAATGTAGGAAGATTCACTTCCCTGTTTATTTTAGTGATCTAAATTTATTCGGAATGAAGCAAATCGGAATGTTTTTCCTTGCCTGTTTTTTTAAGTCTACCTGTTCTCGCTCAAGAAGATAGCACTTCGACCGATGACGATGATTTCGACTTTTCAGAGTTTGAGCTCGCCGCTCCTCCTGCCAAAGCCTATTGTACAAACAAGGTATTGGGCCAGAGTCCGACCAGCTTGATTGGTGTTTTTTACAATCAGCAATTGCCCCATAATCTAAATGTAGGCCCTGCGGCCAATTCCATTCTGCATCCCGAGGAAGATGTACGGTTAGCTCTAGCTCAACAGTTTTCGCTGGTTAGCAATTTTCCGATTATCTCTCGTAATAACATCTTGATCAATCTAGGAGTCAATTATCAACTCTTAAATTATCAAATCGAAGATTCTTACAATCATCCTTTTACTAAGGTTCTGAACGAATCTACCTTCCACCGGACAAATATCACCGCTACCCTATTCAAGCCTTTCAACGAGAAGAATTTCATTCTGGCTCAATTGCAAACCGAACTGAATGGAAATTACGATTTCAACAGTATTGATTTCGGAAAGCTAAAATTCCCATTGGCGGTATTATACGGATGGAAACCCAGCGATCGCCTTATGTACGCCTTCGGATTATCCAGGACCTATTTGGGTGGCGCCCTTAATTATGTTCCAGTAGTATACTACTACCACACTTATAAAAACCAAAAATGGGGTGTAGAGGCTCTGCTACCCGCTCGGGCCATGTTGCGCTATCGCTTCAATAGCTTAAGCTATATGGGCTTAGGCTTTAATGTAAATGGTGCTAGTTTCAGTCTGAAGGATGCTACTGCTCCCGGAATTATGCCCGCGGTTCCTTCCTATTACGATGCCCAAGATTTGGAATGGCGTCGTTCTGAAATCAGAGCAGCACTATCATACAGCCGTCAAGTGCATGGTTTCTTTTGGATGTCGGCCGAAATCGGTTACCGTATCAATTACAGCTTTAACGTAGACAGGGGTGGAGATTTTGTACGATTCTTTGGTAGCGATAAACCCTATTTCATTGAGAACAATCCTGCTAATACGCCTTACTTCACCATTGGACTTTCCTATGTGAGCCCTTAATTCAATTACAAAACAAAATGCAAAAAGCCGCCTCGGATAGTCCAAGGCGGCTTTTTTGATGCAAAGAATAAAAGCTTTATTTCTTTTTCACCAAACGGGTCCAAACATCGGTACGGCCAAAAACGGCGGTACCCACAAAACCCCGAACTTCAATTTTGTTTTCCTCAGTTAATTCGATTTTACAGCTATAAGTGGTACCATTTTTAGGATCGTAAATAGTGCCGTCTTTC
Organism: Flavobacteriales bacterium UBA7878; assembly: GCA_002501205.1. GTDB lineage: Bacteria > Bacteroidota > Bacteroidia > Flavobacteriales > Schleiferiaceae > Croceimicrobium. The sequence continues at coordinate 24,626 of DLRW01000066.1, read as the reverse complement.
CAGATCTTCTCCTCTGCATCCCACACAAAATCTTTGAGCATACGATAACCCTTTAAGGGCGTAGTACGCAGTGATTCATCAGGATTATTAACGTCTGTTTTAGGCTCACCCTCTTCATTATTAGGCTCCTTTAACCAAACAATACGACCGTAGTATTTATTGCCAATCTTTTCAATCTTCACATAGGCATTACCGGCACTGGGCTGCCACACTCCAATCAGGCGATCACCATCTTCCTGAGCACTGGCTAATCCAATGCTAAACACGCTCACTAACAAGCTATACATCAAGTTTCTCATGGGTTTATTATTTAGAGTCTATATAATCGATAATTAAATGAACTTCACCTTTGGCAGGCATAAGGTCCATATGGTCTTCGCTGATATTGATATCCAATACCCAGGTCATGCCTTCATCTTCTAAATATGGCTTTAAATCCACATCTTCAGCTAAGCTAAGCTCCAATGCTCCAGATTCTGGTACAGGATTTAAGGTGCCAATAGAAGCCATTTCCACATTATCGCTAAGCACCTGTAAAAGAACACTCTCAGTGAATTTCTGATGATCCGGACTTAGGCCCACCTTGGCGGCAGAAACTTTCACCGATTTAATTGCATCGACATTAACATCAATATTCTCGGCCAGGTTTTGCAGATCGATCTCACTTTTACCTTGTAAAGTGTTGGATCCAGCGAAAAGCATATCACCCGACATGGCAAAAGATAGTTTCTGGCCTTTATCCTGAACGGTATTCTGACAGGCCATAAATAAAGGCACTAGGGCCCAAAGAAGATATTTACGCATCTAAAATTGAATTTGGCTTTGCCGCTAAGTTAAGTGCTGAAAGCTTAAGCCGGAAATATTTTCCAAAACAGAAAGAGTTCTACTTTGTTAACAAACTACCTTTCATGAATTTCCAATCTCACAATCGCAATACGCTGATTATTTAAGACCTTAGCCCTCGATGCCGAAATCGAGGCATATGATGTACTATGAAATTTTCAGATTTTAATTTAAATCCTGATCTTCTGGAATCGCTCTCCTATATGAACTTTGAGGAAGCGACCCCTATTCAGGAGCAAGCCATTCCATTGATTATGGAGGGTAAGGATATTATTGGATGCGCACAAACCGGAACCGGAAAAACGGCTGCCTTTGTTTTACCCGTCTTGCATAAGCTGGTAGACCAACGTAAAAAAGGGGTTATTGATAGCCTTATTCTTTGTCCGACCCGAGAATTGGCGATCCAAATTGAACAACAAATCCAAGGTCTGGCTTATTTCTCCGACCTTACTTCTTACGCCGTCTATGGCGGTGGAACCGGTCCTGAATGGGAAGCCGAACGTCGCGCCCTTAGCGAAGGAACCGATATTATTATTGCTACTCCCGGTCGGCTTTTAGCCCATATTCGCAATGAATACGTGAAGCTGGATCAATTGCAATACCTCATTTTAGATGAGGCCGATCGAATGCTCGACATTGGCTTTTACGATGATATTAAGCGGATTATTCAAGAATGTCCGCCCCAACGCCAATCTCTGATGTTCTCCGCCACCATGGCCCCTAAGATTCGCAAATTGGCTAAGGAAATTCTGCAGGATCCGGCTGAAGTGAATTTAGCGGTGTCCAAACCGGCCGAAGGGGTTACCCAAATGGTCTATATGGCCCATGAAGAGCAAAAGCAAGGCTTGGCTCGTCATATCATTGCTCAGTATCCCGATTTTAAAAGCATCATCATCTTCTGCTCTACCAAGAAGAAAATTCAAAAGCTGGTAGCTTCTTTACAGCGTAAGGGACTTAATGTGGAAGGTATTTCCAGTGACTATGAGCAGAGTGAAAGGGAAAAGATTCTTCTTCAATTTAAAGCGCGAAAGACTCGCATATTAGTGGCTACTGATGTATTGAGTCGTGGTATTGATATCAAAGATATCGACTTGGTTATCAATTACGATGTTCCCAATGATGCCGAAGATTATGTGCATCGAGTGGGTCGAACTGCCCGCGCTGCCGCAAAGGGCATGGCCATTACCTTTATTAGTGGAGAGGAGATTTACAAGTTCAAGCGTATTGAAACTTTCGTTGAACGGGATTACGAAAAGCTTAGTCCGCCAGAAGACTTAGGTAAAGCCCCGGAATGGCGGGAGCCCGAACGCCGTGCTCGCAATTATGGTCGTAGCAAAGGAGGTCGTCCTCCTCAAAAAAGAAACAAGGGACCCAGGCATCAAAACCAAAGCAAAGAAAATGGTCCTAAATCCGAAGACGGATCTCGTTCGGCCAGTACCGCTAAACCTAAAAGCCGTTTTAACAAACGCCGACCGAAACCTAATTCGGACTCCAATTCCAAACCTAAAACCGATTCTTAAATTAAAGGCTTAGGCCGCTTTCACTGAACTCTGATTTGCCTGAATACGCAGGGCTAAAGCCTAAATCCCACTGCTTCAGGCCTTTTTTAAATACCATGGATAATTTTTGCATCTGCACCGTTTTTCACGATCGCGATAAAGGCTATAAAGGAAATACCGCCGCTGTAATCGAAATCAGCGAAAACTGGAGTCCTGAAGAAATGGCGGCTATGGCTCAAGAAATGCAACAGCCCGCCACCACCTATTTACAAGCAACTAAGCCCGGCCATTACAAGGTTTGGTGGTTTGCTCCGGATGAGGAAATTGGCCTCTGTGGTCATGGTTCCTTAGCCGCAGCGGCTTATTTACATCAAATTAAAGGCGAATCTAAAGCGGTGCTGCATTATGCCGATGGCTTTGTAAAAATAGGCTTCGATAATGCGGATTATTTCCTCTGGATAGAACCGATTGAAGTGATCGATCACGGAAAAATGCCTGCCGGACTGGAAGCTGCCTTAGGTCAGGAAGTACACGATTATTTCAGCACTTCCAATAAAGATGTGGTGCTCCTTAAGTCGGAGCAGGCAATACGTGAAATGAAACCCGATTTTAAAGCTCTGGCTAAATTGGAGCCCTTTGGCTACACCGTAACTGCACCGGGGGATTCGGTTGATTTCGTATCTCGCACCCTAGTTCCGAAAGTGCAACAATTGGAAGATCATGCCACGGGTTCTTCTCACGCTATTCTCACCCCATTCTGGAGCGAGCGCTTATTGAAAAATGAAATGGAAGCCTTGCAATTAAGTCCACGTGGAGGTCGCTTTCATTGCGAAATGCACATGAATCAGGTTTTACTAAAAGGTAAAGCGCAAATTTGGGTGCAAGGGCAATCTAAAGCTAAGGCTTGATGGATTTTCAGTCCGGAGCAGATCATCGAAATCTGGAACGGGCCGAAGGTGATCCGGAAGAACTCTATGCTTTGATCCGTGAAGGAGAACATCAAGAACAAGACTTTAAGTTTCGGATAGACAGTAATTTAAAGATTGCTCGAACTTTATCCGCTTTTGCCAATACCGATGGCGGCAGGCTGCTTATCGGTGTAAAGGATAATGGCCGAATTGCCGGTATTGATCCCGAGGAAGAATACTTTATGATTGAAGGAGCCGCGGATGTTTATTGCGATCCTCCCGTCCCCTTTCAATACAAATTGTACGATATAGATGGGAAAATAGTGCTCCGAATTGAAATAGCCCCATCCGCCGAAAGGCCGCATAAGGTGAAGGAAAAGGAAGGCCCGCCTTTAGCCTATATCCGTCAGGACGATGAAAATTTCGTCGCCAATAAGGTATTGCTGCGCTTTATGAGTGATCGCAATCCTGATACTCAAAGAAAAAACCTGGTGGCCTATGGTCCGGCAGAAAGGATGCTCTTTGATTATCTCAGTGAAAATCCTGAAATCTCGGTGAGCAAATTCAGTCGCATCGCTAAGATCCCAATGTATAGAGCAGAAAAAATCCTGGCTCTTTTCCTTAAATGGGAAGTAGTCGACTTTTATGCCAGTGATAAAGGCATTCGTTTTCGCTTAAAAGAAGAGGATTAGGAATTGAAAATGTCGATTTCCGCTAAATCCTGATCAAAGCTTCCGTACCAATCTAAATGCGGTGAACTCTGGCCGCAGCCCCCTAATTCTTCCAGGCAATAGGTTTTATCATGACTGTAACCACAATGATCGCAGCGCCCAACATTGACGAAATGATCGAGGTCACTACCACATTCCAGGCAATGCCAATGCGGTCCTGGCTTGGGTTTCCAATGACAATGCGGACATTTAATATCTTTTGAATTCACGGTTTTATACGGAAAATCTGAGGCGCGAATTACGCAAATAAGGGCCTGCGGTCCTAAAGATTTAAATAATTCTGATCTGACCTAGCCCTCCCCTCTTAAAACACTAAATTTGCGGCCTCAAAAAATTAAGCTATGCTTACGGTATCCAATGTGTCGCTCCAATTCGGGAAACGCGTTTTATTTGATGAAGTTAACCTCAAGTTTTTAGGCGATAACTGCTATGGTATGATTGGCGCTAATGGCGCTGGAAAATCTACCTTCCTCAAGATTCTGAGTGGTGAGATCAGCCCAAATAGTGGTATGGTGAACCTGGAGCCCGGAAAACGGATGGCGGTTTTGAAGCAGGATCACGCTGCTTTTAACGATCATCAAGTTTTGGATACCGTTTTAATGGGTTACCGCGAGCTTTATGATTTGATGAAGGAAAAGGATGCTCTTTATGCCAAGCCCGATTTTTCGGAAGCTGATGGTATTAAAGCCTCTGAATTGGAAGAGAAATTCGCGGAAATGGACGGCTGGAACGCCGAGAGCGATGCCGCTGCCCTGCTTAGTGGTTTGGGAATTTCCGAATCTTTACACTATTCACTGGTAAAGGACTTAGAGGGTTCTCAAAAGGTGCGTGTGCTTTTGGCCCAGGCTTTATTTGGTAATCCGGATGTTTTGATTCTCGATGAGCCTACCAACGACCTGGACTTGAAAACCATTACCTGGTTAGAAGACTTCCTTTTAAACTTCCGAAATACGGTAATCGTTGTATCGCATGACCGTCACTTTTTAGACACGGTTTGTACGCATATTGCCGATATCGACTTTAAGAAAATTTCCCTTTATACCGGTAACTATAGCTTCTGGTATCAAAGTTCACAATTAGCGGCTCGTCAGCGTGCTTCTGCCAATAAAAAGGCGGAAGAGAAACGCAAAGAATTGCAGGAGTTTATCCAGCGATTTAGCGCCAATGCCTCTAAATCTCGTCAGGCTACCAGCCGTAAGAAATTACTGGATAAGATTAACCTGGAGGCCATGCCTCAGTCCAGTCGTCGCTACCCGGCCATTATCTTTAATCAGGGTCGTGAAGCTGGAGATCAGATTTTGGAAGTTTCCAATCTTTCTTCTCATGCTGAAGATGGTACTCTACTCTTCCAAAATGTTGACTTTAAAGTGAACCGTGGTGATAAGATTGCGGTGATCAGCGATAATAGCTTAGCCATTACGGCCCTTTTTGATATCATTAATGGGGATCGCAAGGCTGATACTGGCGAATACACTTACGGTCAGACTATCACTACTGCTTACCTTCCTACCGAGCATCAACATTTCTTCGATACCGATGATAACCTTATCGATTGGTTACGTGAGTACTCTGAAAACAAAGACGAGGTGTATGTACGTGGTTTCTTAGGTAAGATGTTGTTTACCGGCGAAGAGGTATTGAAATCGGCTCGTGTACTATCCGGAGGTGAGAAAATGCGTTGTTTGATGTCGCGCATGATGTTGCAAGAAGCCAACCTCCTCACCTTCGATGAACCTACCAACCACTTGGACCTGGAGTCTATTCAGGCTTTGAACAACTCCTTGCAAGAATATAAAGGGACTATTCTCTTTACTTCTCATGACCACACCTTTACCGAAACCGTTGCAAATCGTATTATCGAGATTTTCCCCAGCGGAATTATGGATAAGATGATGGATTATGATGATTATATCGCCAGCGATAAAATTCAAGCACAGCGCGAGGAAATGCGTGCGGTAAAGGCCTAAGCGCCTTTTATTCGCCCATTCATTACTTTAAACCATAAGGGTGGAATGGTGCTGAGGAGCATCATTCCCGGATAGCCGGTAGGCAATTGCGGACTTTGATCGTGATGCTGAAGGGTCTGGTATTTGCGATGCGGATGGGCATGGTGATCGCTGTGTCGGCTTAATTCGAATAAGAGCAAACGACCGATAATATGGTCACTGTTCCAGCTGTGTTCGGCCTCTGCCTTTTCATAGCGATGTTCGCTTACTTTTTTGCGGCTTAGTCCGTAATGCTCAATGTAATTAACGGTTTCTAGCAATAAGGCTCCAAATAAGGCAGCTGCTAAAAAGGCTAATAGACTTTCTAATCCGAAGAATAGAAAAATGGCGGTCAAGGCAATGAGCTGAATTAATGACCACAGCAACAATTCATTCGAAGAAGACCAAAATGACTTTTTTCGGGACTTCAATAATTGGGCTTGAATTTTCCAGGCATGCAGATAGGAAAATATAATACTGCGCAGCCAAAAGGCATAAAGACTCTCCTTATAGCGAGCAGAGGCGGGATCTTCCGGTGTGGCCACATTGCGGTGATGTCCAAAGTTGTGCTCGGTGAAGAAATGCACATAAAGGCTGGTGCTCAAAAGGATTTTCGCCAATACTTGCTCATATTTCTTGCGACGATGACCCAATTCATGGCCCACATTAATGCCGATTACCCCACACATTAGGCCCATGGCCGTTATTCGTCCCCAAAAGGTGAGACTATCGTAAGTATTATCACTAAGGTCCCAAAGGAAATAAAGCAGCAATGCTAATTGAATGGGCACCATCAGGTACAACAAACGATCGTACCAGGGATCTTCCTTGATCATCTCTTCTCTTTGTTTATCGAGGTTTGCCGGATTCGGTGCAAAGAACAATTCCAATAAGGGAACCACTAAAAAGGCGTAAAACAAAGGCATATAAGCCAGCAGTCCTTCCCTTTGCATAGATAGGAAAACCGCCAAGGGTAAGGAATAGGCCATCAGGTATTTGAGAAAGCGCCATTTCATAGCTCCAATTTAGCTATTGTTTAAACATATTCAAGCTTGTACTGAACCAAAGTAGGGAGTCAGAGTTTTATTGTAGCTCTTCATCCTGCCGATTAATGACTATTTTCGGGGATAAGACCAATCAAGCTATTATGAAACGACCTTTATTCGTTGCCTTTCTTCTCTTATTTTCCGTTCTGGGCCTTGCTCAAGACAGTATTCCTCAAAAATTTTTAAGTGATCTAAACTTTCGTTCCATCGGTCCGGCCGGGATGAGCGGTAGGATAACTGCTATTAAAGTAGATCCGCGTGATGATAACCGCATCTATGCGGGGTCGGCCTCCGGTGGACTGTGGCGCAGTGAAAATGGTGGTACCTCCTGGTCTTGTATCTTTAATAATGAAGCCGTTAGCAGTGTTGGCTCCATCGCTCTGGATCCTCAAAACCCGGATGTAATTTGGCTGGGTACCGGAGAAGGAAATCCTCGTAATTCCAATACGGGTGGGGCTGGCATCTATCGCTCCCCGGATGGTGGTAAAAGCTGGAAGCTGATGGGATTGGAGGAAACCCGACATATCCATCGCATTTTGGTGCATCCCTATAATCCTAATATTATATATGTAGCTGCGATTGGTAATCCCTGGGCAGACTCCAAAGACCGTGGGGTATACAAGAGTATTGATGGCGGTAAGAACTGGGAACTTATTCTCTATAATAATGAACGAACGGGTGCAGCTGAAATGGTTATGGATCCTCACAATCCAGATAAGCTGATTGTAAATATGTGGGAGCATCGCCGCAATCCCTGGTTCTTTAAATCTGGTGGCCCTGGTAGTGGATTATATACCACCTTTGATGGCGGTGCCAGCTGGACCCAAAAAAGCGAGAAAGATGGCTTACCCAAAGGAGAATTAGGCCGCATGGGCATTGCGATTGCCCCCTCCCAGCCCAATCGCATTTATGCCTTGATTGAAAACAAAGAAAAGAACGCCCTCTACCGCAGTGATGATGGCGGTGCGAAATGGCAGAAGATTTCGGTGGACCCCAATATTGGCAATCGCCCCTTCTATTATGCGGAAATCTATGTGGATCCTGAAAATGAAAATCGGGTGTATAGCATTTGGTCGGTGCTGAGTCGCTCTGAAGACGGAGGCAAGAATTGGGAAGTTATTGCTCCTTACGACTATATCCATCCCGATCATCATGCTTTTTACATTCACCCTCAAGATCCCAACTATATCATTAATGGTAATGATGGAGGCTTAAACATCAGTCGGGATCGTGGTCGCAGCTGGCGATTTGTGAATAATCTTCCCTTAGCCCAATTCTATCATATCAGCTACGATATGGAAATGCCCTATAATGTTTATGGCGGTATGCAGGACAATGGCTCCTGGAAAGGCCCGGCCTATGTGTGGCGTGCCGATGGCATTCGCAATGATTATTGGGAAGAACTTTTCTTTGGCGATGGTTTTGATGTTTTACCCGATCCCAATAACAATCGTTATGTGTATGCGATGAGTCAGGAGGGCTTTGTGGGTCGTGTAGACGTAAATACCGGTTATACCCAAATGATTCGCCCAGTGCATCCAGAGCATATAAAACTGCGCTATAACTGGAATGCCCCTATTGCTCAAGATCCCTTTGATAGCACCTGCATTTACTTCGGAGCTCAATTTGTGTTTAAGTCTAAAGATCAAGGCCAAAGCTGGGAGGTGATTTCGCCTGATCTCACTACGAATGATACCAGCAAGCAGCATTTTGATGAAAGTGGCGGTTTAACCTATGATGTAACCGGAGCTGAAAATTATACCACTTTACTTTGTATTGAGCCAGGTCTTTCACCCGGAGAGCTTTGGGTAAGTAGTGATGATGGCCTTTTACATCTAAGTCGTGATGCGGGTAAAAACTGGCAGGAATTAAGTGCTAAAATGAAAGCTCTTCCAGAAGGAGCTTGGATCCCGCAAATCGTGCATTCTACCCATCAAAAAGGAGCGGCCTTTGTAGTGGCTAATGATTACCGCCGAGGTAATGAAAGGCCCTATCTCTATTATACCGATAATTATGGCAAGAGCTTCCGCAATATTGGCATGGACCTCCCCGCCTATGTGCTATCGGTGGTGCAAGATCCGGTGGATCCCAATTTACTTTTTGCCGGCACCCAAAGAGGCCTTTTCTTTAGTTGGGATATGGGCCTGCACTGGCAAAAATGGACTAAGGACTTCCCTACTGTGCCCGTTAATGATCTTAAAATCCATCCACGTGAGCATGATCTCATTGTAGGAACCTTTGGAAGAGCCGCTTATATCCTGGATCCTTTAGAGCAATTAAGGGAGAGTATCGCACTACTCCGCAGTAATGAAGACCCTAAGCTACAACTATATACGGTAAACGATCCCTGGAAGCATGCCACGAAAAGAGCAGATGGCTCTCGCTTTCCAGCGGATGGGATTTTCAAGGGTGAGAATCGCAATTCAGGATTAGAAGTCTTTGTTTACAATGGCTTTGAGAAGGAAGATTCGGTGAAAAGCAAAAAGCTCCAATTGAATTTATACAATGCTCAAAATGAGCTGCAAAGAACCTGGTATCTAGATCCCAAAGAAGGTTTGCATAAATACCGCCTGGCTATGCAGGGCAAAGGTTTAGGTTTCCCTGATAAGAATCGTAGCTTGATTGATACCACAGAACAAGCCCCAATTCCCCTGCCCTGTGGCAATTATCGCCTAGAATTGAGCTATGGTGGCCAGAAAGCCGATCAAAGCTTCGTGTATCGCCTGGATCCGCGTTTGAGCGATCAAATCTCTCTGGAAGATCTGGAAGCCAGTTTCCATTATCGGCAGAAATTAGATGCTTCTTTAGATTCTTTGCATCAGGCAAGCGATTGGTTAAAAGAGGCCAAAATGAAAATCCAAATCAGTAAGGAATTAGCAGAATTAAGCTTGAAGGCAGATCAGGCGAAAGCCTACCAGGACTCCTTAAAAAGCTTGGAGAAAGGCTTAAAAGAACTGGAGGAAAAGATTTTTGGCAAGGTGGTAGATGGCTATTACGATCAACCTGAAACCCTGCAAAGTCAGTACAATGCGATTTTGATGTATTTCTGGAGCAATTGGGCGGAAGTTCCTTCTCAAGCCCAAATTTTAGAAGACAAATACCGTAAATCGGAGCAAGCTTTTCTGGAAGAGTGGAAAGCCTTTAAGCAAAATGACTGGCCCAAATTTGAAAGCCTTCGTCAGCAATTCAATTTAAACCTAAAAGGATAATGGCAAATTACGATGCGATTATAGTAGGCGCCGGAGTTTCGGGCCTGATCGCTGCGAAAGAACTGGAATCGTATAATTTAAAAACGCTCATCATCGACCAGGCTCCGCAGGTGGGAGGTCGACTAAAAACCGATTTTTTCGAAGGCTTTACGCTGGATCAGGGTTTTCAAGTTATCCTTAGTGCTTATCCTATGGTAAAGAAGCATTTGGATTTAAAAGCACTGGAATGCAAGGCTTTTGACTCAGGTGCCTTTATCTTTAATGGAGCGAAATCCTTTACCGTAAGTGATGTAAAGCGAAATCCGGCCGCGGCCATTTCCATGTTTTTTAGTCCGGTAGGCAGCATTTGGGATAAATTAAAAATGGCTAAGCTCCGTAAATGGGTTTTGGAGCAATCCGTAGAAGAAATTTTTGAGATTAAGGCAGAAAGCACCTACGACTATTTGCGGGGCTATGGTTTTTCGCGAAAGATTATCGAGCGCTTTTATCGCCCCTTCTTTAGCGGGATTTTTCTGGAAAATGATTTGGAAACCTCTAATCGACAGTTCCTCTTTGTATTTAAGATGTTTGCGGAGGGCGAAGCCTGTCTTCCCAAAAAAGGTATCGCCTCGGTAGCTCAGCAAATCAAAGCAGGACTGCGTTCTACAGAGTTTCGTTTAAATGCCGAAGTATTGAAGGTCGAAAAGGGACAAGTGCATCTAAAAAATGGCAGCAGTTTGGAAGCAAAGCAAATCATTATTGCCTGCGAACCGGGCGCTTTATTGCCCCAATTGGCAGATAGCACTGAATGGAATCCCACCCTGCAAGCTTATTTTGAAGGTACGGCAGGCAAATTGACGAAAGGCCTGATTGCCCTGAATTCAGATTCGGAAGGCCTAATCAGCAATGTGGCTTGTTTATCGAAGGTGCAGCCTGCCTATGCGCCCAAAGGCAAACATTTGTATTCAGTAAGCTTAAAACAGGATCCCGGTTTATCCGAAAATCAATTGGAAGTAAAAATTCAGTCGGAAATGACGCCTTTATTAGGAACTCAAGCCAGCCAATGGAAATTGATTCGAACCTATAAGGTCAATCGCTCCCTGCCACGTATCGATCAAGTGGTTTATAGCCGAGCCTTTGAAGAAAGTAGGGTCATGGATGGAATTTACCTGGCCGGAGATCATATCTTGAACCCCTCATTAAATGCTGCCATGCTAAGCGGTGAATTGGCCGCTAAGGCCCTCATTTTAAATCATCAAGCCTCATGAGAATAGTGGGACCTCTGCCCCATCCAAAGTTCAAAGTAGTGCTCTATGCGCAAGAGCAGCACTGGTATGTAGAAATAGAAACCGGGCCCATGAAACAATGTTTTAAGGTTCCAAAAGCCCGGGCCGCCAGTCAGGCGGAAGTACAAAAGTGGCTGGATGAGGAATTTAGCGAGGAAACCTATCGCATATTTGAAGCGATGTATCGTAATTACAAGGCTTCTGCAGATCGGAACCTCGAAAATCCCTCCTAGCCAAATTTTAGTCTTTTAAGAAATCGGCAACTTCCTTGCTGAGGCTTTCACCACGATCGCGAGCATACCATTTTTGCAAGTCGATAGTCACATCCGCTTTAGCTCTACCTTCTGCTTTGCCATCCAAATGAATTTGTTGAGCAGCTTCAGGTCTTGGTCCCCATTCCCCTAAAACTTCGCCACTTTCACTGTAGCGAATTAATTTAGGAATAGATCGCCCCCCATTGGTGAGGTGTTGATCCATAAGGTCCAGGTTTTCATCGCGAAGGAGAATGCTTAATTCTATATTAGGACTGTATTCTGCGATTTTTGCTAGTACGGGTACTGAGTGCGCAGCATCGCCACACCAGCCTTCGCTAAGCACTACCCACTTTTCTTTGCGATTCATATTATCGAGGGCAGACTTCAATTCATCGCTAAACTCATAGCGCTTGTCCCACTTGTCCATGCGGGCCATATTTAAATCGGTATATCGTAGGAAATCATCCGATTCAGAACCGCCAGTAGCTTGGCCTTGGTAGCGCAATTGCTTAATTAAATCGCGGTATTCGGGGTAAGTATAGGATTTGCGTTCTATTGCTGTATCAGACATAGTCTATTATTTTTTCGGTTTGCAAGGTATAGACGAAGCAATCGCTGTACTATGACAAAAGGCACCAAAAGCTCTATGAAAATATAGTCCCTATCGATAAAACAAAAAGGCCTCCACAATGGGAGGCCTTTCAATGCTGTTTGCTAGACTTAGCTAAACTGAGAAGAAACAGTTTCGCTTTTAGGGCCTTCACTGTAATCGTAAAAACCTTCGCCTGATTTTGCGCCTAATTTTCCGGCACGTACCATATTTACTAATAAGGGACAGGGAGCGTATTTAGGATTACCAAAGCCTTCGTACAATACATTCAAGATAGAAAGACAAACGTCGAGGCCAATGAAATCTGCTAATTTCAAGGGTCCCATCGGATGGGCCATACCTAATTTCATAATGGTATCGATTTCCTTCACTCCTGCTACACCTTCAAATAGGGTAATGATAGCCTCATTAATCATCGGCATCAGGATACGATTGGAAACGAAACCGGGGTAGTCATTACATTCGGTAGGTACCTTGCCTAATTTCTCAGACAATTCCATAATGGTTTTGGTAGTTTCATCAGAGGTTGCATAACCGCGAATCACTTCTACCAATTTCATTACCGGTACCGGATTCATAAAGTGCATACCAATCACCTTATCGGGACGAGAGGTAACGGCGGCAATTTGAGTTAAGGAAATGGAAGAGGTATTAGAAGCCAGAATCGCTTCAGGCTTGGAATAGCGATCCATATCGCCAAAAATCTTCAATTTAAGGTCTACATTCTCCGTTGCGGCTTCCACTACCAAATCGGCATCGCTTAAGGCGGTAGCCATATCGGTAGAACCACTCAAATTGGTGAGGGTAGCTTCCTTTTTCGCTTCGTCGATAATTCCTTTAGAAACCTGACGATCCAGGTTTTTGCTGATAGTGTTTAATCCGCGATCGAGGGCTTCGTCAGAAATATCAACCAGATTTACTTCAAAGTCGTTTTGAGCAAAAACATGGGCAATTCCATTTCCCATGGTTCCCGCTCCGATCACTGCTACTTTCTGCATGTTATAATTTTAAGAGAGGTAATTATTCGTTGAGTAATTTTTGCAAAAATGCATCATTTTCGCTCACAAAGTCTTCCCAAACGGGAGTTCCTGGTCCGGAAAATCCGGTATGGATCTTTCGCAGCTTATGCTCTTTGTCCAGATATATGGCAGTTGGATAGCTCATTACATGATTGAGCATCGGCAATTTCTCCGCCGCTTTATCATCGCGAGTGGCTCCCGCCAGCAGCACTGTATAGGGAATACTAAGGTCCTTCTGCATTTTGGTTAAGCGCTCTTGAGCGGTAGCATAATCGCGGGTGCGCTCAAAGCTCAGGCAAACGATTTCGAGGCCCTGGTCTTTGTACTGCTCATAGACCTTTGAGAGGTAACGGCTTTCATCATAGCAGTTTGGACACCAGGAACCGCTAATTTGGATGATTACTGCCTTATCGGCAAAACGAGGATCGCTCAGAGCAATGGTATCCCCATTCAAATTTGGAAAGGCAAATTCCATTTTAGAATATCCCTCCTTCAAATAGGTTAAAGTATTTGGGTCGGGCAATTCAAAGCTACTATCGCGGTAAGCAATCCAGGTAGCATGGTAGCTGCGCCCGGAATAGAAATGGCCTTGGAGCGTATCGTGTAAATCGGCTTCGAGATAAAAGAGATGCGCTCCATCAAAAGCAGAGAGGTATAATTTACCTGCAGCTCCTGAACCTTCCAAATAGCGATAATCGCCAGTGGCTGTCATGATAGTGCCATAAACCCCTTTCTCCTGATCCCATTCGAAATAGGCTTTACCAAAGCTTTCATCCTCCGTACCCGGATTAAATACCACTTTCCAATATCCTGGCAAAGGATAGAGATGCTGGGCATTTTCATAACGTTCTGATACTCCTGCGGTAGCGGTAAAAGGCAGATAGTAATCCTCAGCATCAGGATTGATATATTGACCTTTTAACTGATTACCCTCCTTTTTAACCAAGAAATAATTGGCAAAAACGGGCATTTCAATTTTGAAGCTATCGGCAGCTATGCGAATCACTTTGGCGTCGATAATCTCCTCCGCATTTTTTATATGCGCTACATATTCAGAGTCATTTATCGATTCTAAGTTGAAGTTAAACTTTAAGTCGGTACTATCGTTTTGCGCGATCACAGCCTGCCATATTCCTTCTGCTAATTGGGAGTCAGCGGTATTAACTTCTGGCTTGGGAGCCGAATTCTGACAAGCTCCGAGACTCAAGCTTAAAAGCAGAATCCCCGTGGCTCTTTTTATCATAATCCTAATTCTTTGGTAATTGCCTCTAATCGACCTTCGAGTTCTGCTTTCCTGACAGCAAATTCGGAAGTATCGGCTAAATTTCCTTTTACGCTCACATAGAACTTGATTTTAGGTTCCGTTCCACTAGGACGTGCGGTAATTTTGGTGCCCTGATCGGTCACAAACTGCACCACATTGCTTTTAGGTAAGTTAATAACTTCTTTACGATTATAAGCTACATAGCGATGCTCGGAACTTTGATAATCCAATACTTCCACAATCTTCTCACCTGCAATAGTAGCAGGAGTTTTGGAGCGGAAGTCTTCCATCATTTGGGCAATTTCCTGCTGACCTTTCATGCCCTCACGCTTCAAGGAAACCAGTTTTTCGAGGTAGAAACCAAATTTGTGGTAAACCTCTACCATCATCTCATAAAAACTGGAACCTTGTGATTTAGCATAAGCAGCCGTTTCTGCCAGCATTACTGCAGAAGCTACCGCATCCTTATCACGCACAAAATCACCAATCATATAGCCATAGCTTTCTTCACCACCGCCAATAAAAGTGGCTTCGCCTTCGCGCTTACGAATGATATCGGCAATCCATTTAAATCCGGTTAAACATTCGGGGCATGGCACATCGTAGGCCTTAGCGATATCTGCAATGAGATCAGTGGTAACAATGGTTTTAGCTACATATTCATTACCCGTCAATTTGCCATTTTCCTTCCAACGTTCGAGGAGATAGTAAATCAACACGGAGGCCGCTTGATTACCATTCAGCAGTTCCATTTCACCCTCAAGATTGCGAACTGCAATCCCTACCCGATCGGCATCTGGATCGGTACCAATAACCATATCCGCACCTAGCTTCTCAGCTTGTTTAAGAGCCATGGTTAGGGCTTCTGCTTCCTCTGGGTTTGGAGAAGCTACGGTAGGGAAATCTCCATCCGGAGTAGCTTGCTCTTCAACTATGGAAACCTTTTTAAAGCCGGCATTTTCCAAAGCAGGTGGCACCAAAGTAATACTGGTACCATGGATACTGGTGAATACCACCGAAAGATCTTCTTTACCTTGATTGCTCAAGCTTAGCTCCTTCACTTTGGCGAGATAGGCTTGATCTACGGCATCGCCAATCATTTCAATCAGATCCGGATTAGCATCGTAGCGAATTTCATCAGCTTTAACCGCACGAACCTCAGTAATTACAGCCTTATCATGAGGAGGCACCAATTGACCGCCATCACTCCAATATACCTTATAACCATTGTAAGCAGGCGGATTATGTGAGGCCGTTAAAACGATTCCACTCTGACAATCTAAATGGCGAATAGCAAAGGATAAAGCCGGAGTTGGACGTAAATCCTCATAAAGGAAAACCTTAATACCATTGGCCGAAAGCACTTCCGCTACTTGACGGGCAAAGGGCTTGGAATTATGGCGACTGTCATGCGCAATCGCCACTTTAATTTGAATATCAGGAAACTGCTTATTCAGGTAATTCGCTAATCCCTGGGTTGCAGCACCTAAGGTGTATTTATTAATTCGGTTGGTCCCAACGCCCATGATTCCTCGTAAACCACCCGTTCCGAAGTCGAGGTCCTGGTAAAAAGCATCATTTAAGGCATCACCACCGGCATCAATTAGAGCCTGGGTAGCTTTTTGGGTTTCAGTATCATAAGGAGCTTTGAGCCAGGCTTGGGCTCTTTCTGCTGCTTGCGTCATTTGTTTTAAGGGGCTTAGGTTAGTCTTTTACTACATTGGAAGCACCACTGAGGTTTTGGCGTACAATACGTCCATTACCACGGTAGCGAATATCAGAAGCACCGGAAGCTTCAATTTCCAGCTCTTCACTTACATTAACTTCTAATTCGGAAGCGCCACTTACGTCGATGCGCATTTTACGGCAATTGAGATCAAACATTTTGCATTCGGAGGCGCCGCTACCCTCAATGCTCACTTTATCGGCGGTACCACTCATTTTGAGCTCCGTTGCTCCGCTTAATTCCATTTTAATATCATCAGCATCTACACTTAGAGTGATTTGAGCGGCTCCACTGGATTCAATATCCAGGTCATTGATATCTAATGTTCCTTTATTGTCGATGGTTACCGCACCAGAAAGTTGAATGGATTCATAATCCGGACTACTGATATATACGTCCAATTCCTTGGCTTTACCAATATTTTTTCGGCTGCGTATATGGAGGACTCCACCTTCTACATAGGTTTCGATCAACTCCATTAAATTATCATCGGCCACCACTTTAAGTCTATGAACATCAGCTTGTACCAGATGAATTTCGAACATACCGCTGGCATCAATACCATCAAATTCTTCCACATTGCGGTTTTCTTCTACAACCTTACCACTGCCGGTAACACCCACCATGCACGAAGTAGTGAGGGCCAATATTGCTATAAAGGATAAAATGCTTTTCATAAGGGTCAATTTCCCGCTAAGTTAAGGTATCAGCGCTATTTGTAGAAGTCTGGTGGCTGCTTTCACAAATTAATAATCTGGCGGATTAACATTTCCGGAACTCTTACAAGTGTAGCTCAGCTCACTATAGTTATAAAAGGTTAACTCAGTTGACTAAAAAAGTAATGTAACACCTAAATTTGCATAGCCTAAATCGTGATTTTTCAACTCTGCAAACAAAAGGCTTTAATCTAAGCCGACTCCCTAAAAATGAAACGTTTACTTACAATTTCAGCAATCTGCATTAGTCTATTTGCTTATGCTCAAAAACCTCAGTTTACTCCAAAACCACATCCAAGAATTGGTGTTAAAAATGATATCCCAGCTGGACCATTTGCTATAATTGATCTAGATCAGGATGGAGATAAGGATCTCATCGTGGATACCCAGTACGATAATCTGAAACTTTACCTAAATCAAGGTAATGGTGACTTTAAGGAAATACCTACACCTTGTGCATTTCAAGTTGCTATAATCCAAATGGCAGTTGTGGATTTGCAAAATGATGGAGATGATGATTTACTCTTAAGTAGACATGATAAAGCGTTCATGGTTCTTGAGAACAAAGGAAATTTTAATTTTGAACTTAGGGCAGATACAAGTGTTGCACCTCAAAAAAGCTATGTCTTTCATGCAGGTGACCTAAATGGTGACCAATATCCCGATATCGCTGTAAGTGGTAATGATTCCCAAAATATTAGTGAATTAAAGATTTTCTTGAGTGATTCTTTAGGATCCTTTCATGAAGTACCGGGCAATTCCGCTTATCAAGGTATTGCCGTCAACGGACAAATTGCCTTTGGCGATTTGGATGACGATGGTGATACTGACATGTTCATGAGTGGGGAATCTAATTGGCCAAACCAATTTTATCAAAATTTCAGTTGTGTTTACTGGAATAATGGAAACACCATATTTAATAAGGATACAACTGGATTTATGCAGTTAAAGAACAGCATCATTGGGATAGAGGATTTGAATAATGATGGGAAAAAAGATTTGGTATTTACAGGAGAAAGGTTCACTCCCAGTCATGAAACCTGGTCCTTTGTTTATCATCAAACTGCTAATGGTTTAAGCCTGGTGGATACCTTTCCAGGGATAGAAACAAAATTAGCTGATGATCACTCAATTTACTTTAAAGACTATAATTCTGATGGTTTTACCGATTTTTTCATTTGTAGTAATAGCAATAATTATGGTTATAGTTTTTGGGTAGAAAACCAATCAAACCAATCCTATAATATCCTTCAAGGTGAAAACTTTTATGGAGTTTTAAATAATGAAACTGTGGCAAGTGCAGATTTCAATCTTGATGGTCGAGTAGACTATATCACCACGATGCATGGTCGAAGAACTCAAGTTATACTTAAAGATGCAAATAATCAGCCGCAAATAACTCAAAATCATTTTGATCCTGGGTTCTATCGACAATTCACCAAAGGAGATATAAACGGAGATTCATTAATTGATTTCGTTGTTTTAAGAACACGGCATTCTTCTAATTCATCGACTCTTTCTCCCAAAATATTTATAAATGATGGACAAGGTAATTTTGATGAATTCTCGGACGCTGATCTTCCGTTGTACACAGAAGAAATAGAACTAATTGATGCGGATGGCGATGGCGATGATGACCTAATAATTGGTGGAATGTATGGTTCTAGTGATTTTGGCTTAAAGCTGTTCACAAACAATGGTGCTGGAGATTTTACTTACCACAATACTGTAGATAGCACCTTTACTCGGGGACAGGTGGCAATTGGGGATTTGGACTTAGATGGTGATTTGGATATTTTAGTTGCTGGCCGAAATCTTTACGGCTCTGTTCCAAATTATGCTGCGATTTACTTGAATAATGGTACAGGAGATTTCATTCGTTCAAATTCAAGTTTACCCAATGTTGGTGCTCCTTCTGGAGGAGATGCTATACATCTTTTTGACTATAATCAGGACGGATACCTGGATGCAATTCTGCCCTTAGCATATAAAACTGTAATCTATTTAAATGACTCTTCAGGAAATCTTTATTTAGACTCTTTGACTAGCCTTAACTACAACCGGATGAAATTCAAACAACTTAAAGGTGGAGATATCAATAAGGATGGGTTAAATGACTTTTTAGCAATAACAGATACTTTGCGTGGTTTTAATCGAATTAAATTAAGAGTGTTTTATGGTAATGTAAATGGTGGTTACACCTACAGCCCACCTATGCTTCATAGAAACAATATAGCAATGGAAAGTATCAATCTAATGGACCTAGATGGAGATTCACTACCAGATATATTCGGACGTGGAGGATATTTTTCTTCAACCGATTTTCTTATTTATTGGAATGATACGGTAAATGGGTTTTGGAGGGATTCCACTTTTATCATCGAAGATCATTCTGATATTCAGACTTTTGGAGACGACATCGATTCAGATGGAGACATCGACATAGTTGCAGCCTCTTTAAATTCAAATGATCAAATGAGTCTTGGAGAAGTCTGGGTAAATGAAACTTGCCCTTATTATACTTATACACAACAGCTAACCGCTTGCCGCAGATATTATTGGCCAATAGCCAATTGTACTTTTACAGCTAGTGGATCTTATTCTGTTGAAGTTCTAAATGGAAACTGTAAAGAAGCTCATATTTTAGATCTTACCATCAATCCCCAACCTTCGATTTCCCTTATTCAAGATTCCATATTACAATCGGATAGCCTCGCTCCTTCCTATCAATGGTTTTCCTGTGATTCTAGCGGTACTAAAACCATGATCTCAGGTGCAAATGCTAGAACCTTTACACCTCAACATGGAGGCTATTATGCGGTGGCTAATCTCAATGCTGATTGTAATGACACTTCTGAATGTTTCTTATATCAGGGGCTTTCTCAAAGGGAGCACCACTCGATTCAATTTGATGCTTTTCCTAATCCGGTGGAAGACAAGTTAATTGTGAATGGTCTAAAAGAAGGGCAAGATTTAAAACTTATTGGCTGTGACGGAAAATTGATCTTAAATCAGCCTATTCATAAAGACAAAGTTCAATTAGATCTTAGTCATTTATACCCTGGTGTATATTACCTAGTTTTAAATGACCCAGAACTCGGGGTTTCCAGTCAGTGTATAGTGAAAAAGTAAAGCACAAAAAAAGCCCTCCAAATGGAGGGCTAAAATCGAAACGGCTTCTTTTTCTTATCTCTAATTCTTAGCCTTTTAAGGCCTCAAACTGCTTCTCTACAAAATTGGTGAGAGCCTCGCCATGCAAGAGGTTCTGGGCTAGCATCGCCAGATCTTTACCTTGCTTAATCAGCTCTTTCTGCTTGACTTCATCCTTCTCATCTAAAATCGAAGAAATCAAAGGGTGATTGGTATTGACCACCAAGTTGTACATATCGGGCATATCCCCCATTCCCATCATGCCACCACCAGTAGCACTCATTTCCTTCATTCGACGCATAAATTCAGGAACGGTAATATTGAAAGGTGCTTCGCTGCTATCCAATGATTCCAATACTACGGTATAAGTAGCTTTATCCACCTCCCCTTCAATAATGGGCTTCAGCTTTTCTTTTTGCTCTTCGCTTAATAGCGATACCTGCTCTTCGTCTTTAGCAATCAGTTTATCAATGCTGTCGCTGTCTACACGAGCAAATTTCACTTTCTGATCTCCACCTTCCAGCTTTTGCATCAAATGGCTCACCAATGGACCTTCCATTAAGAGCACATCATAGCCTTTATTCTGAGCCTTTTTGATGTAAGCATGCTGTCCTTCCTTATGGGCAGCATAGAGTACTACCAGGTTTCCATCCTTGTCGGTTTGGTTGGCTTTGATCTTTTCTAAGTATTCTTCAAAGGTGGCATAGCTGTCATCCACTGACTGGTAAAGCGCAAATTTCTGAGCTTTCTCAAAGAACTTATCATCGCTAAGCATGCCATACTCGATGATCACCTTGATATCGTTCCACTTGCTTTCGAAATCGGCACGATCCTTTTTAAAGAGGCTGCTTAGTTTATCAGCTACCTTTTTGGTAATGTGGCCGCTAATCTTCTTCACCGCACCATCGGCCTGCAAATAGGAACGTGATACATTTAGCGGAATGTCCTTAGAATCAATAACCCCGTGCAATAAAGTCAGGAAGTCAGGTACAATACCTTCCAAATTATCGGTTACAAACACCTGATTTTGATACAACTGAATCTTATTGCGTTGCAAGTCCATATTGGGCTTAATGCGCGGGAAGAAGAGAATCCCATTCAGATCGAAAGGATAATCCACATTTAAATGAATATGGAATAAAGGCTCTTCGAAAGTCATGGGGTACAACTGACGATAGAACTCTTTATAATCTTCTGCTTCCAAATCGGCCGGAGCTTTGGCCCAGGCAGGTTCAGTTACATTGATAATATCGGGAACCGTACGCTTGGTTTCCTTCTTATCCTCACCATCACCTTCAGTTTCGGTAATTTCCTTTTCACCAAACTGAATGGCCACCGGTAAGAAACGGCAGTATTTCTTCAATAGATCCCTAATGCGACCTTCTTCTAAAAACTCGGTAGAGTCTTCATTGATATGCAGAACGATATCGGTTCCACGCTCTTGGCGCTGATCGCTTTCCTCCAAGGTGAATTCAGGCGAACCATCGCAAGACCAATAAGCACCTTTTTCGCCATCGCGATGCGAACGGGAGAAGATTTCCACCTTAGAGGCTACCATAAAGCTGGAATAGAAACCTAATCCGAAGTGACCAATAATAGCCGCTCCATCAGCTTTATCCTCATACTTCTGCACAAACTCCTCGGCTCCGGAGAAGGCTAATTGATTGATGTATTTATCAATTTCCTCCCGGCTCATGCCAATACCTTTATCGGAGATGGTTAAGGTTTTATTTTCCTTATCCACTTTCACCTCGATGGTCAGATCACCTAATTCGGCACTGGACTCACCAATACGACTTAAGGTCTTAAGCTTTTGGGTGGCATCCACCGCATTGGAAACTAATTCCCGTAAGAAGATTTCATGATCACTATACAGGAATTTCTTGATGATCGGGAAAATATTGTCGGCTGTAACGTTTATTTTACCGGTACTCATAATTTTATTTTTTGGTCATCC
The DNA here is from genome assembly GCA_002501205.1 of Flavobacteriales bacterium UBA7878. Classification (GTDB taxonomy): domain Bacteria; phylum Bacteroidota; class Bacteroidia; order Flavobacteriales; family Schleiferiaceae; genus Croceimicrobium. The sequence continues at coordinate 2,444 of DLRW01000066.1, read as the reverse complement.
ATCGAAAGGCAAAGGCTGTGCCGAGGGACGCTAAACTGACATCTTATCAGCTTGCTGTCAGAAAAGCTCTGTAAATCCTGACAAGCATCATAGTTTCACCTTTCGGGCCGTCGTAATCTTGTATAAAATTTGAAAACACCATGAACTATTGCAGCGCTGAAGAAGCCGTAAAAGTGATCCAAAGCAATGATCGCGTTTATGTACACTCCGTTTCTATGGCCCCCCAGCAACTTATTAAGGCCATGACTGCTCGCCACGCCGAATTACGCAATGTAGAAGTAGTGCATTTGCATATTGAAGGGGATGCTCCTTATGCCAATCCAGAATACGCCCAAAGCTTCCATGTAAACTCTTTGTTTATTGGAGCTAATGTTCGCCATACCCTCAAAGCCGGAAACGGTTCCTACACCCCGGTTTTCCTTTCTGAGATTCCTTATTTATTCCGTAAAAGAGTATTGCCCATTAATGTGGCTTTGATGCAAGTTTCGCCACCCGACAAACACGGTTTTTGCTCTTTGGGTACTTCCGTAGATGCGAGTTTAGCTGCAGCCCATGCCGCTGATCACGTTATTGCACAGGTAAATCCACAGGTTCCTCGTACCCATGGCGACAGCTTAATTCACGTATCCAAATTCGATTCTTTGGTAGAAGTGAATGAGCCTATCCCTTCTCACGAACCTGGAACTCCTACCGATGTGGAAATGGAAATCGGTCGTCACGTTGCCTCTTTGGTAGAAGATGGATCCTGCCTGCAAATGGGTATTGGTGCCATTCCCAATGCAGCTTTAAGCCAGATGGGGCACTTGAAAAACCTGGGTATTCATACCGAAATGTTTTCCGATGGAATTTTGGATTTGGTAGAAAAAGGCATCATCAATGGATCCGAAAAGAAAACCCACCCTGGTAAAATCATCAGTGGCTTTGTAATGGGATCTCAGCGCTTGTACGACTTTATCGATGATAATCCACAGGTTAACCTGCTGGACATCGGCTATGTAAATGATACGGCGGTGATTCGCAAAAACCCCAAAGCAATAAGCATCAACTCAGCTGTAGAAATCGATTTAACCGGACAGGTATGTGCCGATAGTATTGGTGCGCATATGTACAGTGGTGTGGGTGGTCAAATGGACTTTATTCGTGGAGCCATGCTTTCCAAAGGTGGTAAACCTATTATTGCCTTACCCTCCACCACCCGCAAAGGCCTTACTCGAATAGTACCATTCTTAAAAGAAGGGGCCGGAGTAGTAACCACTCGTTCCCATGTTCATTATATTGTAACAGAATACGGAATTGCGGACCTCTATGGCAAAACTTTGAAACAAAGAGCAGAGGCTTTAGCGGGCATTGCCCATCCTGATCATCGTGAAAATATACTTCGAGAGTATCACGACGCGATCCACTAAGGTCACCAAAGCCTCTCGTTCCTTTTTCATTTCTTTGCTTTCGCTTTTAGGATTGAAAATTCAGACATGAAAAGAACAATTATAGCCGGGGTTGGACACTATGTTCCAGAAAATGTAGTAAGCAACCTCGACCTCTCTCAAATTATGGACACTTCTGATGAATGGATTCAGGAGCGTACCGGTATTAAAGAACGTCGTTGGGTTCGGGCCGATGGCGAAGAAACCACTTCCAGCATGGGTACTATTGCCGCTCAAAGAGCGATTGCCGATGCCGGATTGGAGCCCAATGACATCGACTTTATCGTTTTTGCCACCTTATCTCCGGACTATTATTTCCCAGGACCTGGGGTACAGGTTCAAGAGAATCTAGGGATCGACACGGTAGGTGCATTAGATGTGCGCAATCAGTGTAGTGGTTTCATTTACGGGCTATCCGTTGCGGATCAGTTTATCAAAACCGGCATGTATAAAAATGTGCTGCTTATTGGTTCTGAATTGCATAGCGGGGGCTTGGATAAAACAACTCGCGGTCGTGGTGTTTCTGTGATCTTTGGCGATGGTGCCGGAGCCGTGGTATTGCAAGCGAGCGAGGATCAAAGCAAAGGAGTATTAACTACCAAATTGCATTCGGAAGGCAAGCATGCCAAGGAATTAGCCTTATTAGGACCTTCCACCTCTCATTGGGTAGATCGTATCATTGAAGAGAACGATCCTGAAGATTTAAGCTATTACCCTTATATGAATGGTAACTTCGTGTTTAAGCATGCCGTAACTCGTTTCCAGGAGGTAATTCACGAGGCCTTAAATGAAGCAGGGAAAAGCCCGGAAGATCTCGACCTATTAATTCCCCATCAAGCCAATTTGCGCATCTCCCAATATGTGCAAGCAAAAATGGGCTTGGGAGCCGATAAGGTGTTTAACAATATCATGAAGTACGGTAATCGCTTCCATTCCAATTGCTTTAAGTGAAGCAAAGGCTGAAGGTCGAATCAAGGAAGGAGATCTCCTCTGCCTGGCTGCCTTTGGTAGTGGATTTAC
>DLRW01000077.1:970-17660 GCA_002501205.1 Flavobacteriales bacterium UBA7878 | reverse complement strand
GTGACAGGCATGTATTCTAACCAACTGAACTACCGGACCAGATTTTTTAAGAACGTCGTTTTCTCAAACGCGGGTGCAAATATAAGGGTAGATTTTAGTGACGCAAGCCCTACAAGAAAAAAAGTTCAAAAAAATTACACATTGTAGCTTTCTCCCCAGGAGCGCGGGATACGGACCGTAAAACAGCTTCCTTTATCCTTCACACTTCGCACTTCAATGGTGCCGCTCATATAATTCAGAAACTCAGCGCATAACATTAATCCCAAGCCAACTCCTTTTTCCTTATTTGTACCTAATCCAACTTCCCGATGCGGGGAAAATAATTTTTTACGCTGCTCCTCGGTCATGCCGATACCATTATCCTCTACCTCCAATTTAAGTTCGGATTCCATTTCATAAGCCCTTACTTTAATCCATCCACCTTTAGGTGTAAACTTAATTGCATTGCTGATTAGATTTCGAATGATCATCTCCAGCATATCGGAATCTCCTGTAACTGTCCCCTCTCCTTCATCTATTAAAATCTGTAGACTTATGCCTTTTGCATCTGATAGAGGCCTCAAATGCTCCCCTACCATCTTAATAAGCTTGGGATAGTCGACTCTGGAGGCTTCATATGCCTTGGTGTCCCTTTTGGCCCATCGTAAAAGATTATCCAAAAGTGCGCGGCTATTACGAGTTAAGCGCAATAATTCATTCTGCATGATTTTGCGCTCTTCATCAGGAACACCGCCGTGGTCCATCACATTTAAAAAACCTTCTATTCCTGATAAAGGACTACGTAAATCATGACCGATGATTGAGAACAAGCGATCCTTTTGAGCCGAAAGCTCTTTTGTTTCCACCATTTGCTTTTCCATCCTTTGGCTAATCTGCTCTAGCTCTCGTTTTTGCTTACTCACCAAGGCGGTGGATTGATCGTACATCATTTTCAAATACACAGTACCGAGGTAAAAAATGCAGGTAAAAGCAAAATAGGTTAAGAAATAAACCCAGGTGGTCTGAGCGTCTGGCATTGGGGCCAAATAAAATATCAGGTCTAAACCAAAAATCAAGATTAAAATAAAATTGACCCTCTGTTCTAAATTGCTTTTAGAGACCGCCAGACTTAAAACAAAAAACATTACTAAGCCATAAACTACAGGCCCTTTAAAAAAGCCTGTTAAAGGAAAAATGAGGTGTGAGAAAAACAGCACGACCAAGGTTAGCAGAATCTTAGCTAAACCGAGTCTCCGCCACAATCGCACCAATAAATAACAAGAAAATAAGCTAAGCCCTAAAACCAGTAAATAAAAAGCTGCTCGGCCCGCTTGTTGAATATAAAGCGGTAGGGTTAAGAGAATCAGAAAGCAAGCACTGAGGAAGCTCGTACTCATGAATAGACGCTCCTCTATGCTGAAGCTCGCGCTAATTCCGAGTTTTTTCCAAATGTACTGTTCCATTTAGCAAGCAGTGAGTAGATTAACAGGACCAAAATAAAATTTTATCCCACAATTACTAATTGGCTTGGATAGGATGTATCTGAGATAATTAAGATTCCGTATTAACGGAAAATCAATCTATTTGAGGATGGTTACAAAACCGCGCTTAATTCGGGTTTTGGTTTCTCTTTCGCTGCTGAATCGATATTCCAGAGTATAGGTATATACTCCCTTATGTTCTGCGTTCTTACCTGTCCAACCAACATCCGGACTTTGGGTTTCAAACACCTTTCGACCCCATTTATCAAAAATTCGCAAATCATAATGCTCCAAATAGCCATCTGAATCGCAGATTGGAGTAATAATAAACTCATCATTACGACCATCACCATTGGGTGTAAAAGCATTGGGTGCGTAGGTAACACACTCTTCACAGTTTACGCCATCGACCTGAATGGAATCTGTAAAACTGCAAATACCATTAGAAATTTCGGCAGTATACAAGCCTGGCTTTGTGATAATGAAGTTTGAAGAGGTAGATTCATCGCTCCATAGCACTGAAATATTTGGACCTGCAACCCTTAAATCAATTCTCCCTTCCTGACAGATCACCGTATCCGCTGGTAATTGAGGTAAATCATTTTCCAATACCTCTACATAGTCAATCATGTAGTAGGCTGTAGAAGGATTAGAGGCATTCTCCAATGGAACAGCATCAGTTTCAGCGTCCTGGGTAAAATTGCCGATGGTTATGTATCGCTCTCCACCTTTCGCCTTGATAATGCCACAAATTGGAGTCCAATAATTCACCTGGGTAATGGGATCTTTTGCTACTACCTGCGGAGTGGCTGGAATCACATTTCCAGGAGGAATCGAGTCTACCACAGTATCAGTGAGTAACATTCCAATATTGTTAATGCCGTAGGAGTCCCCCTTTACATCATTATTCCGAGGAAGAACATAAAAACTAACTCGATAGAACTTTCCTTCTTCTAAAGGTTTCTTTAACTCGCCATGAAGATATTCACGAACAAAGTTTACACCTTGAAGTCCATAAACATCAATACCGGCAAAGCCGTCGCCATCAAAAGGTAGTGCATTATTGGTGGCAGAGTCACTGCCCGGAAAACCACAAGGATGATAGAAGTCTGGATCACCTTTGTAAAAGGTCCAAGGATTCACATAATTACTAAAAACAGTATCAGTGATAGGACAATTACCGGTATTCTCAAGGGAACCGTTACGCACTAAATTCTGCGCAAACAGACCTCCGCTCAAGAGAGTTAAAAACAATAGGGTTAGCTTCTTCATATATAATCCCCGTAATGGGTCACAAATCTCTCTGATTGGCTAAAATATAAAAACCCACACTTAGTCTGAACTAGGAAGGCAATTATTAAACGTTTCCAAGGGCATCATCATATATCTCTAGTCTAAATGCAACTAATTCCTGCTTATTGATCCTGCAAAATAGAAATATGCATTAAATGAAAGACAGAAAGTTCTTGGCTGCCTGAGCTTTCTTAATTTCGCTCTTATCTTTATCAACATGGAAAAGGAATACTTTGCACATCCCACGGCAGTAATTGATGATGGTGCCCAAATTGGCAATGGCACCAAAATTTGGCATTTCTCCCATATTATGCCCCAAGCTGTTTTAGGTGAAAGATGTAATATTGGACAAAACGTGGTTATTAGTCCAGAAGTAGTGCTGGGTAAAAATGTGAAGGTGCAGAATAATGTATCGATCTATACCGGCGTTAGCTGCGATGATGATGTTTTCCTCGGACCATCCATGGTGTTCACCAATGTTAGCAATCCCCGCTCCGGTGTAAACCGCCGGAATGCATACGAGAAAACTCATGTGGGGAAAGGCGCAACCATTGGCGCCAATGCAACCATCGTTTGTGGACATGATATTGGTGAATACGCTTTTATTGGCGCCGGAGCAGTGGTAACCAAAACGGTAAAGCCTTACGCTTTACTGGTTGGAAATCCTGCTCGACAAATTGGTTGGATGAGTCAATTTGGACATCGACTCCATTTTGATGAAAATCAAAAAGCTATATGCCCGGAAAGTGGGCAGGCCTACAAACTGAATGAAGATCAAATTGAATTAATCCTTGACTGAAAATAAGCCCATAAAGTTTGCTGTTGTTGGCTGTGGCCACATTGGCAAAAGACATGCTGAAATGATTTGGCAAAATCCTGAAGCGGAATTAATTGCCTTTTGTGATACGCGACCTGCTAGTGAATTGGGTATTGATCCCAAAATGAAAGAGGTGGTACTTTTTTCTTCTTTGGAAGATCTACTGCAGTCCAATCTGGAAATTGACGCGATCAACATTGCTACCCCTAATGGTTTACATGCCGAACAAGCTGTTGCTTGTTTAAATGCCGGATATCACGTCGTGGTTGAAAAGCCTCTGAGCTTAAAAAAGACCGATGCCGAGAAAGTAATATTTACAGCATTGCATAAAAATCGCCACGTCTTTGCTGTTATGCAAAACCGCTACTCTCCTCCTTCCGTATGGATTAAGGAAATGGTAGGCAGCGGAAAGCTTGGACGCATTAATATGGTGCAAATCAACTGTTACTGGAACCGTGATGAACGTTATTACAAACCCGGTAATTGGCATGGTAATAAGGCTCTAGATGGCGGCACCCTCTTTACCCAATTCTCGCATTTTATTGATGTGATGTATTGGTTGTTTGGTGATATTGAAGATATCAAAGGGCGGATGCTTGACTTTAACCACAATGATTCTACCGACTTTGAAGATTCGGGTATCCTGAGTTTCAATTTCACCGATGGAGGAATGGGGGTTTTAAACTTCAGTACTTCTTGTTGGGATAAAAACTTCGAAAGCAGCATTACAATATTGGCGGAGAATGGTACGATCAAAATTGGCGGTCAATATATGAACGAGGTGGAATACTGCCATGTGAAAGACTATGAAATGCCTGTCTTAAAGGCTTCGAACCCTCCTAACGATTACGGTCCCTATAAAGGAAGTGCCGCCAACCATGTTTATTTAATTGATAATGTAATCGACGTGCTGAAAGGTAGAGCACCAATTACCACCAATGCCCTGGAAGGCTTAAAAGTGGTTGATATAATTGAGCGTATGTACCAGGCAGTTAGCGAATAAATTAGCTCTTGCTTAGCCCCGAATATCATAGTATTGCCAGCCTGATAATTATTGGCCTGCTGATTTTGGTTTTAATCACTGATCGATTTAAAACCTCATTGGTATTTCTTTTTGGAGGAGCTGCCTTAATTCTTAGCGGCACTATTAGTGCCCCGGATTTTTTAGAAGGTTTAAGTAACCCTTCGATAATCAAGATTTTTCTACTGATTGTCATTACAGCCGGGATTAATGAATCCTTTGATTTGATCGGCGGTTTAAACAGGCTTTTCAAGGGAGTGAAAACTCCGCAAGGCTTTATCGTTCGAATGGGATCCTCAGTGGCCTTTCTCTCGGCATTTATGAATAATACGCCGGTAGTGAGTGTAATGATCCCTTTTGTACATCAATGGGGTAAGAGCAACCGAATTTCACCTTCGAAGTTATTGATCCCCCTATCCTTTGCGGCCATAATGGGAGGAGTTATCACTTTGATTGGAACCTCTACCAACCTATTGCTCAATGGGCTAATTCAAGACGCAGGTTTACAGCCTTTGAGTTTTTTCGCCTTCACCGCCCCCGGAATCGGGATTACAATCATAGGAATTTTGGCCCTTGCTCTTCTGGCTCCCAAGCTTTTAGGAGACAAGGATGATTTGGTATCTGAGATTAAAGAAAATCGACGTGAATACCTTATTGAGCTTCGACTGATTGAAAACAGTCAATACACAGGCCAATCTATTGAAGCGGTTGGTCTTCGTAATCTGGAAGGCTTCTTCCTCACTCAAATTATCCGAGAAAATCGAGAAATAGCCCCAGTGCCCCCATCCGAAATTTTACGTCAAGATGATGTATTGCTTTTCGCGGGGGATACAGGTCAGATAAATAATCTGGTAAATCGATTTCCGGGATTGGAATTGGCAAAAACCAATGAATTTCAGCTGATTGAAAACACCAGTTATGTTGAAGCCATTGTTGCTCAGAACTCTCAAATGGATCGGCGAAATGCAAAGGAAATGGGATTCCGCCAGCGTTATGATGCAGCAATTATTGGTATCCATCGTAGAGGCGAGAAATTATCCGGAAAAATTGGCTCCATCGACCTCCATGTAGGTGATGTCCTCTTAATGGTAGCTGGTCCTCGTTTTTTAGAGCGAAGCTCAAACTCTGGTGATTTCATAATTCTCGAAGAACACTATAAGTATACTGAAAAGGCCTCAGGCTCTAAATGGTTATTTGGAATTGGCACAGCCTTATCCGTTTTACTGTCCAGCTTTGGTGTGATTAGCTTTCTGGAAGCCTTACTGGTTATTTTAGGTATTCAGGTTGCAACCAAAATGGTATACCTGGATTTAATCAATAGGGTTTTAAGTTTAGACCTATTGATTATTTTGATGGTTTCACTTGCTTTGGGAGACAGTTTAATAAGTTCCGGTGGGGCTCAGATTCTTACGGATTCCCTTTTTAATGGAGCAAGTCATTGGAATCACTTCACCCTGATTACCGTGGTCTTTATCACTACCTGGTTGCTTACCTCATTCATTACCAATGTAGCGGCTGTATCCATAATGTTCCCTTTGGCTTACAGCTTGGCAATTAGTTCCGGCATCAGCTACGAAGCCATATTTTTAAGTACCGCTTTTGGAGCCTCTTGTAGTTTTATAACTCCCTTTGCTTATCAAACTAATTTGATGGTGCTGGAACTGGGAAAATACCGATTTCGAGATTTTTTCCGCATCGGCTCGATTATTAGCCTTATTTATGTCGGCATCTTCCTGCTTTATATTAAAGTTTTTTATCTCTAATTATGGAAACAGAGAAACTTCACATCATCCCACATCAGCATCAAATTCAGTCTGAGGACCGGAAGGATCTGATGGGCCACAAAGGCATGGTTATTTGGTTTGTTGGCCTCAGCGGATCAGGGAAATCCACTTTAGCTTCCGTATTAGAACGACGACTCTACGAACAAGGTAAACACACCTATATTCTGGATGGTGACAATATTCGCTCGGGCTTGAATTCTGACTTAGACTTTTCAGATCAATCTCGGGTAGAGAACATTCGAAGGATTAGTGAAGTGGCTAAATTAATGGTTGATGCCGGCCTTATTGTTTTAACTGCCTTCATTACCCCTTTTGAAGAAGAGCGTCAGAAAGTGAAAAATTTGATTGGACCGGAAAATTACTTTGAAATTTTCGTGAATTGCCCAATAGAAGAGTGTGAGAAACGAGATGTGAAAGGACTCTATGCCAAAGCCCGAGCAGGTGAAATTTCCAATTTCACAGGGATTAGCTCCCCATTTGAAGAGCCCTCTTTTCCGGATTTAATTGTGCCAACTCATCAAATGAGCGTTGACGAAGGAGTTAAGCTGATACTCACAAAACTAAGCGAGCGTATGTAAAGGAATTCCATTCCTCCAATTAAAAAAAACAAAGCCCCGTGAATTGCAATTCACGGGGCTTTTCATATTGAGGATTCCCGACTATAATCGGATCATTCCAGCGGCAACCGTTTCATTGGTACTTTCATCCACCAGAATAATAGAACCTGTATTCCGATTGTCATTGTATTCATCTACAAACAGAGGCTTGGTTGAACGAATTTTCACGCGAACGATATCATTCATTCCAATTTCCTTATCATCTTCGATTCGATGCAAGGTGTTAATATTCACTTTGTAAAGCACCTCTTTTATCATACACCGTGATTCATTGGTGGTATGACGAAGGATATACTTAGCACGTGCCTGGGCTGGTGAATTATTTAACCAACAAAGCATAACATCCAAATCCTGGGTTACGGTAGGCTGATTATTAGGTCGCACGATCATATCACCACGACTGATATCAATATCATCTTCTAAAGTGATGGTCACAGACATCGGAGAAAAAGCTTCCTTTATCTGAGTACCCATGGTGTCTATTGATTTAATCTTGGAACCAAATCCACTGGGCAGCACTACCACCTCATCACCGGGTTTATAAATACCCCCTGCCACTCGACCAGCATAACCTCTGTAATCATGGTATTGGTCACTTTTCGGGCGAATTACTGTTTGTACAGGGAATCGAGCATTTACATGATCCTGATCACTGTCAATATGAATCGTTTCCAAGGTATGTAGGAGTGTCTCTCCATTATACCAGGTCATATTCTCACTTCGATTTACCACATTGTCGCCATTGAGGGCAGAGATGGGTACAAATCGAATGTCACTCACATTCAATTTTGAGGCAAACTCTTTATAGTCCTTTACAATCTTATTAAACTGTTCTTCACTGTAGTCCACCAAATCCATTTTATTCACGCAAATCACTAAATGCGGAATCTGCAATAAACTGGCGATAAAGGAATGTCGACAGGTTTGTTCAACCACACCATGACGCGCATCCATGAGAATCAATGCGAGATTAGCCGTTGAAGCTCCGGTAACCATATTACGGGTATACTGGATATGTCCTGGCGTATCAGCAATGATAAATTTACGCTTAGGCGTAGCAAAATAGCGATAGGCTACATCAATAGTAATGCCTTGCTCCCGCTCATCCTTTAGCCCATCCGTTAATAGTGCTAAATCAACATGATCTACCCCTCGTTTTTTACTGCTGGTTTCAACAGACTCTAACTGATCTTCAAATATGGATTTTGAATCATAAAGTAAGCGACCTATCAAGGTGCTCTTTCCATCATCTACACTACCTGCGGTTGTGAAGCGCAGCAGTTGCATATCTAAGTACGAATTATCACTCATCTTTAATCTTGTTTGGTCTGCTTAGAAATAGCCTTGTTTTTTGCGGTCTTCCATTGCGGTTTCTCCGCGCTTATCATCTGCGCGATTTCCCCTTTCCGTTTGACGGGCAGATGCTACTTCTTGTACGATTTTCTCTAAAGTATCTGCATCTGAATCAATCCCTCCAGTAATGGTTATATCCCCCAAGGTTCGGAAGCGAATCATTCGGGTTTCCACTTTCTCATGTTCTTCAATAGTGATGAACTCAGAAACCGGCAACCAGGTATTGTTCCGGAAGATTACCTCGCGCTCGTGTGCAATATAAAGGCTGGGGATGTCAATATTTTCAAGCAAAATATATTGCCATACGTCCATCTCCGTCCAATTGCTGATTGGGAATACTCTGAAATGCTCTCCCATATTCTTCTTCCCATTGAATAGATTCCAAAGTTCGGGTCTTTGATTTTTGGGATCCCATTGACCAAAATCATCTCGATGCGAAAAGAAACGCTCTTTAGCCCTGGCTTTTTCTTCATCCCGACGTGCACCTCCCATAGCTGCATCAATCTGAAACTCCTCGATGGTATCCAACAAGGTTACGGTTTGAAGTGCATTTCGACTGGCATTCTTTCCTGTCTCTTCCCTAACTGCACCATCGTCAATGGATTTTTGTACTGACCCCACCAACAACCTAACTCCCAAATTTTCGACCAACTGATCCCGAAAGGCAATCGTCTCTGGAAAATTATGACCGGTATCAATATGCACCAATGGAAATGGAATCTTTGAAGGCCAAAACGCCTTCTTTGCCAAGTGAGTTAATACAATCGAATCTTTCCCTCCACTAAAAAGAATAGCGGGGTTTTCAAATTGGGCGAAGACCTCTCTGATTACATAGATCGCTTCGGCTTCCAATTCCTTAAGGTGGGTTAATGTATAGCGCATTCAGTTTCTTTTTCTCAAAACAGTCCAAAATTAATGGATATCGATCAGAAGAATTCGCTCAGCTGAGATTAAATGTGAATTAAATAACAGTATGGCCCTGTGGTAGGCCTTAAAGTTTTCAAATCATTTGCTTTCTTTGTCCGATCAAATAAAAGCCCTTAATGAGCGAAAAAACCAAGATCTGGCTCTCCTCTCCACACATGGGAGGAAAAGAGCAAGAATTCGTCAATGAAGCCTTCGAAACCAATTGGATAGCTCCATTGGGGCCTCATGTAAATGGCTTTGAATCCGATCTTGAAAAGTACAATGGTGTGGCTCATGCCGCAGCACTCAGTAGTGGTACGGCTGCCCTTCATATTGCTCTTGATTTACTTAATGTAGGTCCTGGCGATTTGGTTATCGTTCAAAGCTTTACTTTTTGTGGCTCAGCAAATCCCATAAAATACCGCGGTGCAGACCCTGTATTTATTGATTCTGAGAAAGACACCTGGAATATGTGTCCAGACTCCTTACAAACTGCATTAAAAGACCTCGATCAGCAAGGACTCCTTCCTAAAGTAAAAGCTATTATTCCGGTTCACCTTTATGGAATGCCGGCTAAGATGGACGAGATTTTAGCTCATGCCAAATCCTACGGCATTGCTGTTTTAGAAGATGCTGCCGAAAGTTTAGGCTCTACCTATAAAGGAAAATATACCGGTAGCCTTGGTGATTTTGGAGTCTACTCCTTCAATGGCAATAAAATTATCACTACCAGCGGTGGTGGTGCCCTGGTCTCTTCCAATAAGGAGTGGATCGATAAAGCTCGCTTTTTAGCCACCCAGGCCCGCGATGAAGCTCCTCACTACCAACACAGCACCATTGGTTATAATTATCGCTTAAGTAATGTGCTTGCTGGTATTGGCCGTGGCCAAATGCTTGTCTTAGACAAACACATTGCGCTGCGACGTAAAAACTTTGAGCGCTATCAGGAGCTCTTTTCTCGAATTAATAAAAAAGGATATGCGATTAAACTTCAGCCAGGATTAGCCGATTCATTTAGCAATCGCTGGTTGAGCTCCATCGTGATGAATCCAGATGAAAATAAGGGGAAAGACCGTGAAGGATTACGTATCTTTTTGCTCGAAGAAAATATTGAGGCACGCCCCCTTTGGAAACCTATGCACTTACAGCCTGTTTTCGAAGAGGCTAAATACTATGGTGGAAAAGTAGCAGAAAAGCTCTTTGACACAGGCTTATGCTTGCCCTCCGGCAGTAATTTAAGCGAGAGCGATTGGGCACGAATCGAAACCAAAATTGAATCTTTCTTCTCATGACAAGAACCAAGTCAAAAATGTGGTCGCGCTTCTTTAAAGCGACTTTGTACTCTTTATTGCTCATTGGAGCCATTGGCTGTGTTCCTACCAAAAGGTTAACCTATTTACAAGAAGAAGAAGGTTCCTCCAAAGAATACAAATTGGAACGGAATGCCTATCGCGTGCAGCCTAATGACATCTTAAGCATTACCATTCGTACCTATGATGCTGAAACTTCTCAGCTTTTCAATATTGCGAATATGTCTCAACCCAATGCATTGCAGGCCGGTGACATTTTGTTTTACCTTCAGGGATACTCTATCGACCTCAATGGAGAAATTAGCATTCCTATTATTGGTAAGCTACAGGTTTTAGATCTAAGCATCGAAGAAATTCAAAATTTGGTGGAAACCGAACTTCAAAAGTATTTTAAGGAGGAATCCATCAATGTAACTGTTCAATTAGCTGGAATTCGCTTTTCAATTGTGGGCGAAGTAGCCCGACCTGGTAAATACGTTGTGTATCAAAATCAGGTAAATATCTTCGAAGCATTAGCTTCTGCTGGTGATATTACCATTGTTGGAGATCGTAAAGAAGTAATGGTAGTACGTCAAAGTCCAGAAGGTGTTAAAACCTTTGTATTGGACTTAACCGACGCAAATGTTATTAATGACTCACGTTATTTCATTCAGCCTAATGATGTAATTAATGTCAAACCACTACCTCAAAAATCCTTTGGTATTGGTACTACCGGTTTCCAAACTTTTTCTCAATTACTCTCGGTGCTCGCTTCTACCATCACCTTGATTATCGCTATAAACAGTATTAATAATTAGGATGCAAGATTCTAAACCCAGCTACCAGCAGCCCGGCTATCCTACAGAAATGATCCAACCTCAACAGTCTAGCACTGAGGATTCTGTAGATATTAAAAGGTTATTCTTCCGTATTTTAGGTTCCTGGCCAATTATCTCCATTTCAATGGTTATTGGTCTGGTAATCGCTCTTTTTATCTACCGTTATGCTACTCGTATTTATGAGGTAAACGCTACCGTTATGGTGGATTCTGACCAAAAAGGCAGCATGGAGTCTTTAATGTCTGCCGTAGGTTATTATAATCCACGCCTCGAATTCGAAAATGAGGTTGTTATTCTTAAGAGTAGAACCTTAACCGAAAGAACCCTTCAAAGCTTATCTTTTGAAATTAGCTATTACAGCGAGGGAAAGATTAAAAGCTCTGAGATTTATCCCAACCCGGGTTGGAGATTGGAATATGATAGTCTTCACACTCAAGTGTACGGTCAGTACATTGTGAAGCAAAAAGACGCAGGGTATGAAATTGAACTGCCCGAAGCCTACAATCCTGATGAGGATAAGAAGGAAGTTATTTTTGTAAAGGAAAATGAGTGGTTTGTTAGTCCAATTTCCAAATTCCGTATTAGCCCAACTTCCTATGTTCCTGCCCAGGATGTGTCAGAAATCAAGGTGAACTGGACTTCCAAGCAGAATTTGATTGATAGTTATTACGACCAGTTAACTGTTGAACCAACTTCTGAAGGATCCGCAGCCATCAACATCAGTATGAAAGGTGCGGTTGGTGGTAAAATCAAAGATTATGTAAATCAGTTAATCTCTGAATACCAAAACTTTAACCTGGAAAGTAAGAATCAAACCACCGAAAACGCGCTGAACTTTATCACCAAAGAACTTTCCGGACTTCAAGATTCTTTGGAAATTGTAGAGGGTATCTTAAAAACTTTCCAATCTGAAAATCAGGCAATCAACCTCAGCAGTAAGGGAGTTCAGCTCTTTACTCAAATATTCGACCTTGATGCCAAGATTTCCGAATTAAAGTCTCAAGAGCGTTACCTTAATTACATCACTAAAAAGAATAATGAACTTGAATTAACGGAGGCTTTACTCAGCCCCATGGGCATTCAAGGTTTGGAAGAGGTTATCTCTATGGCCATTCGCGATTTGAATGTCTTAATCCAAGAAAGATCTCGGTTAAGCTATGGTCAGCTGGAAAATAACCCTCGTATTCGACTCCTGGACCAGCAGATCTTAAAGCTGCGCCAAAATCTAAAAACTAATATTAGCTCGGTACTTAATCAACTCTCTTATCAAATTCAAGTTCTTGAAGATAAGCGTCATAAGGTTGAATCTGAGGTGAGTGAATTACCTAAAACAGAAATTGAGTTGATCCGTATCAAAAGACGTTACGAGATTCTGGAGAACCTCTACCTGTTCTTGATGCAGAAGAAGGCTGAAACCGCTATTGTTTTAGCTGGAAACACCCCCGACTCGCGCGTTGTAGACTCAGCGACCGTTGATAAAGATCCGGTAAGCCCCAATCCCAAACGTACTTTTACTATTGCCATTGTGATATCTCTTTTCATCCCAATTGGCTTCATCGTAATTACGGATTTACTGGATACCAAAATTCGTTCGAAGGAAGATGTTGAATCGATTACCAACATGCCTATTGTAGCCATGATTGGACACAGTGATCGCAGCACCAACCTTATTGTTGCCGAATTCCCTAAATCGAGTATCGCAGAATCCTTCCGAGCCTTGCGAAGTAATATATCTTTCCTGGCTGGTGAAAAGAAGATTCAGACTATGCTCTTTACTTCTTCCATCGGTGGTGAAGGAAAGACCTTTATTTCTATTAACATGGCCTCCATTCTAGCGGCCAGTGGGAAGAAAACAGTATTGGTTGGTCTCGATTTGCGTAAACCAAAAATCTACAACGACTTTAAACTAAGTAATGACTTTGGAGTAAGT
This sequence comes from Flavobacteriales bacterium UBA7878, assembly GCA_002501205.1. Lineage (GTDB taxonomy): Bacteria > Bacteroidota > Bacteroidia > Flavobacteriales > Schleiferiaceae > Croceimicrobium. The sequence continues at coordinate 4,351 of DLRW01000077.1, read as the reverse complement.
ACTGTTTTGGCAGGTCAAATGGAATGCAAGGACGCTATCCAAAAAACGAGTATGTTGGATAATCTTTATATCCTGTCTGCTGGTCCCATTCCTCCAAACCCTTCAGAATTAATTCTCAGCGAGCGCTTTGACGAAATGCATGAGATTTTAAAGAAAGACTTTGAATATATCATTTTCGATACTCCACCGGTAGGATTAGTAGCTGATACCTTTGAACTTATTAAGAAGGTAGATTACAGTTTCTACGTAATCCGACAGGGTTATACCGACAAGCAGTTATTGAGCTTTATCAATGATCGCTACGAAAACAAATCTGTACAGAATATCGCCATTACCATTAATGACTTTACCATTTCTAAGTCCTATGGCTATGGATACGGCTACGGTTATGGATACGGTTATGGATATGGATATGGGTACGGGTACGGATACGGCTCTGCCTATTATGGTGAGGACGATAAAGAAAGCGGCAGAAAAGGTCGTGGTTTAAGATCCAGATAACAGCTCAAAAAGAGGTTCTAAACCTCTTTCTTATCTCATAAAAAAAGCGACCTAGTGGGTCGCTTTTTTTTATGCTTAAGTATGCTGTGTAAAACTAAAGTGCCTGAATCAGTTCTTCTTCTTTCATTAATATTGGCTCGGCATCTACATCGCGCAAAAAGATCGTTCCGGGCTCAAACTCATACATCTTATAATTACGATCAAAGCTGGCATCTTCATTCATCAAGCGAACAATGTCTTCCGAAAAATTAGCGCCGCCTTTCGCAAAGCTATAATTAAAGGCTACCATCCTTACATTAATTTCGGTGATGTATGGTTTTCCCTCAGCATCTTCTTTAAAATCCGCAGTAAAGAAACCGTGCTTAGGAGCTCCGGTAGCTTCAAATATTAACTCCATCGCCTTTACGGCCGCATCAACTAATTTAGGTTCATTAAGCAAACGACCATAAGAAGTATTACCCGTGATACCCGATGGGGCCACCTTTGCCATAATGTAATTTACACGTTCACCACAAGCCGAACGTAAAAGTTCTCCATTGTAATAAAGCAGTTTACAGGCCAGGTTTCGGCCGGGTAAATAAGTACTGGCAATAAATTCCGTTACTCCGGGATTGATGGTAATCCAATTCTTTAGACTATCTCGATCTTCAACTTTCAAAGATCCTAAACCACTGGAGCCCGAAGTACTGCGAATCCAAAAAGGATAAGGCAGGGTTTGCTCCAGTTCCTCGAAATTCAAATTTTTAGGGTCAATCAGAAACGACTCTGGAACTAAACCAGTACCTTCAAGGATATCAGTCATGGCTCCTTTATCCACTAAAACCTTAACTACATCATAGTCAGGAAGCAAAGTTTTGCAGGGCCATTCGCCGCCATCTTTTTTCAATTTAGACCAAGCCAAGACTTCGTGTTCCGGGTGCACCATGGCACAGCTAATGTCATTTTCTTTGATATAAGCTTTCAGGGCTTCCCAATAACCTTCTTTCCCGGCATAAGGAATTAAGCGGGTCTCTTCATATAATCCATTTTCGTACAGGCCGTAAGCCAAAGGATTTACATCTGTACCAAACATCTTAGCTTCATCAGCATACTTGCTGATTTTAATACTGCGTGCAATGCTGCGAGGAGTAGGCCCTCCTACTCCACTAATTAAAATATTCATCTAAGCTTATTTTCTATTCGTTCTGTAGGCTTCAAGTACTGGCTTTAGGCCTTTCTTTACTGGTAATTGCCATAATAGCTTACACCAATCGTGGTTACCTTCTATAAGTTCAGGTCCATTGCTTGTAATTGCAACATCCCAACCAATAGATCGATTTTGAGGATATAGCAAAGCGGCCTCTGTAACCATTTCGATGGAATCTTTAAACAGAGGTACCTCAAATCCACTAATTACTACTCCCGTTACCGGATGAGTGGCGGTATCTTCTTTGGTAATATCACTGTAAACCGCAGGCCCATTAACCTTGCCACTTTCCAAATTAACTTCAGCAGCCAGATTACCAGCGGCCAAATTATCTACACTGTTGTTTACGGTGATACGCAACCGAGCAGCAATAACATCTACCCCGCCCTCTTTATTAATTTGGGTCACAATGCGAAGGGTATTTAAGCCTGAAGGCGATAGTCGATTCAAATCCTCATGCTGCTGCACAAATTCCTCCGCTAGGTCATTACCGGAGGCTTCGAGCTTAGATACCAAAGTGGATGGGTTTAACCCTTTAACTGGTATAATTTGAATTCCTCTACCGCATTGACCGTCCACACTCTTAAGCACCACCTTATCACTTCTGCCTTCAATTAGATCTTTAGCCAGTTCGGGCTTTAATTTCAATTCTTCAATTCCCGCAAAAGCATGGTTTACAAATTTGCCATAGTCTTTCAAGAAAAGAGCCTTATCCGAAAGTAGGTTTCTGCTTTCCTTGGGATTCATCAGCAATTGATACTCATACATATAACCAGTACCCGCCCACATAGCTTTTTCTTCGGGGCTAATCTCATAGAAATGAAATTGGAAGTACTCCAGAATGGAAATATTGTATTTCACAGAATCCCGAAACAGCTCTAAGTACAGACTCAGCGTCGATCTGCCAGAAGCTTTTCGAGCATAAGCCATGAAGCTTTTAAATTTCTTGGAATCAAGCTCCTTGAGGTAGTAAAAAAAATAGAGTACTCTTTTCATCAGTTGGTGCCGTCAAATGGTCTCATGGGGCGGTCATCCGATTGATTCACCCCTTCTCTGATCACTATTTTTCGAATCGTTTTAAACAAAATTTGAATATCCAAGGCTAAGCTCAGATGATCCACATAGTAAACGTCGTATTCAAATTTCTTCTTCCAGCTAATGGCATTTCGCCCATTAACCTGTGCCAATCCTGTAATCCCAGGCTTTACTTCATGTCGGCGTCTTTGTTCTTCAGAGTATAAAGGTAGGTACTTGAAAAGCAGAGGCCTAGGTCCTATCAAACTCATATCTCCTTTCAAAACATTTACCAATTGCGGTAATTCATCCAAGGAGCTTAAGCGAATAAACTTTCCCATAGCGGTGATGCGTTCATTATCCGGCAACAGCTTTCCCTCCGCGTCCTTTTTATCGGTCATGGATTTAAACTTCATAATCCGAATTTTTCTTTCCTTATAACCTGGGCGATCTTGGTAGAAAAATGGCTTCCCTTCATTAGTGAAAAGCAGTACAACTGTAATGATCAGAATCAGTGGACTTAAAAGGATTAAAAGGCTCAAAGCCACCAATAGGTCAATTAATCGCTTAAACAGTTTTCGGTACATGACTAAGGTTTAAGGCTTTGGGCGATGGTATCTCCCAATTCTACACTTGACATAAACTCTACATCCGGATAATGTTTTACCACTCTTTCCAAG
>DLRW01000077.1:0-662 GCA_002501205.1 Flavobacteriales bacterium UBA7878 | reverse complement strand
AATGTTTTACCACTCTTTCCAAGAGTGCTTTTAAAGCCGCTAGTCCTTTTCGGCGATTTTCGGGATCTATTTCCCCGCAAAAGTTCACTCGATGCGAACTCACAATCGCAGGTTTATTCCATTTAAATGCGGTAGCAATTTGGCGGAAGCTATAATCGACCCAGTCAAATCCACGATTATCCGTGGGTTCAAATACTACATTACGAACCTGAAGGATTAAACCCTCTTTGTTTTGCTTTCCGGTCCAATTCAATGATTTCTGATACCGGCCACCACCTTCATGCTGACGTTTAATAAAAGGGGTATCCAAATATTTCACCCCTTTCTCCTTTAAAAAAGGATGAATCATAGGATGCTCCCGGCCTCCTGGAGGATTAAAATGCACAGACTTATAGCCATATACTTCTTCAAAGCGATCCAGGCCGTCCTGCAAGATGAATTTAAAGCTTTGATTTTCTTCTAATTCCTCAAATTCATAAGCAGCAGTATAGGAGATATTGGGGAAGCCACTCTTCGAAATACTGGTGTAGGAACGATTCTTAAGCGCCATTAAAACTTCGGTATCTCTCGCAGCTAACTTGGCTTCAAACGACTTTAGGTTTAGATGCTCCCGACCGTGAAATTGAGGTACCATCAAAGCTTTTTCGATGCCCTCTTGCCAT
>DLRW01000069.1:54451-71012 GCA_002501205.1 Flavobacteriales bacterium UBA7878 | reverse complement strand
CTTCAGTAACCAGAGCCATAGGGAGTTTGTCTAATAATGGCTTAAGATCGGCCAAAAGGAAGACCCGTACTTTTTGCAAATTATCAATGCTGAAGCTACGGTTTTCACTACGGGCAGTGTCTGAGAGGAGGTAAGAGCCCAAGGTATATTCAACCGGAATAAATACAGAATCGGTAAGGGGTAGAGCTGGATCGAAAATGCGGCCTTTAATTTTGAGGTAGTTCACCCCAAAGCCATCGCGGCGCACCCATTTGGGGTCTACCGAAAGAATTTCCGCCAAGTCATCTACTGCCGCAGCCGAATCGGAACCGGCAATGGTTTGAAAATAACCATAATAACCACCAGCAGGTAAATTTCCTTCTATCTGTTGGGGCTTATAGTTGCTCAGCATAAAGTAATTGGAAGCGGTATCAATAATGGCTTCTTGATTGAAATCGTAAAAGCTTATATCGCTTATGAAAAGTTCAACCGTATCCAACATAAAATTAGCTCCTGCATTGTTTGCATAAGCTGAATCAAAATTAAATGCGCGCTCTCCATAATAGGGTACAAAGTTCCATTCGAGGTTGTCTCCGGGAGGAGCAGGATTGTCTTCAATTAAACTATCCTCTTTACAAGCGCTAAAAGCTAAAATTAGAATGCCGAAGAATAAATATTTGTGATTCATACTCATACAAAGTTGTAAAGGAAAACTGGGTTTGTCTGTAATGCAAGTCGCCAAGTTAATTATAAAACGAATGAGAGCCTTTAAACGTTGGAAAGTTCTGAGTCTTCCTCTATCTTTTTCATGGTGTTAAACTCATCACTCTGCTCAATGCTGTCCATTATTTGTTCCAAAATGGCGGCTGAATCTTTCTCGTAGTCGATGTCTAAAGGATCTTTGAAACGGATACTTAAATTCACACCTTTCTTTTTCATAAAGAGCCCTTTCTTGTCAAAAGCCCGACGGAAACCATCTACTACTACTGGAATCACGATGGGTTTGGTTTCCTTAATAATATGAGCGGTTCCTTTTCTACCTCCCACAAAAGGGGTGGTGGTTCCCTGGGGGAAGGTAATCACCCAACCATTTTCCATGGCGGTGTAAATCTTTTTAATGTCGCGTGGATCCACGCCGCGATCAATTGTTTTTCCGGCTTCCCGCCAGGTACGTTTAATCGAAACAGATCCAACGTAGGCGAAGAGCTTAGGTAAGATTCCGGCCGACATGGTCTCCAAGGCCGCAACGAAATAAATATTGATCTTGGGATTTAAAACGAAGAAGGGAAAGTTGATCCGATCGTAAACACCCCATTTGGCGCAGCAAAAAACCTGGTACATGCCGGTAACATCCGCAAAATAGGTTTGATGGTTACTTACAAAAAGCACATTCTTTTTGCGCAGACCTTTTAAAACCTTGGTGCCACTTACCTGGGTTTTATTTGCCACATTAAATCGATAATAGGCAATTAGTCCAAATGCGAAGATTAATATTCGCTTGATGATCAAGGAGTTTCCGAAGGGATCCCTAAAGCGTATTTTCATGGGCCTGTTTGTGGTGCAGGCAAATATAAGCGATTCTACAGGCTTACTTTTTCCCTGAGGACGAGCTGACGGATTTCCGAAATCATCATCGCTGTTGCACCCCAAATCACCAAGCCGTCCATTATAAAGGCTGGACTTTTGATTTTGAAGCCATTAGTCATTTTAATAGGTCGAACACTTATGGCATCTTCTGCTAAAAAGCGATCCAGGGCAATACGATGAATCGCTGCTACTTCTTTTTCCTCCGGAATCATTTTTAAGGGTCCATCGGCCCAAGCCAAATAGGGATGAACCATAAAATTGCTGGGTGGAATGTAGAGTGGACTTAATTCGCCCCAAACCGAATATTCATCGGGGGAAACGCCAATTTCCTCCAGGGTTTCCCTTTGAGCGGTAAACTGAAAATCGGGATCCTCTTTCTCCAAACTTCCTCCGGGAAAGGAAACCTGACCACTATGCGTACCGGGATATTCGGTCCTTGATGTCAGGATCAACTGCGCCTCATCGTCTACATTTTCGAAGAGAGCCAATACCCCCGCCTGGCGCACCTTAGATAGGTCGAGGTTGAGGTCAGCCATAGAACTTCGGCCCAAGGGAGCCAAAAGATTTTGCGCTTCTTCTCCCGGAAGGGACTTGGACTGCGCCTGTTCCAAGACTTTTTTAAACTTGGTAAATTCCATCTTGTTAAGGATGGACAAATTTAATAAGCGGCGCAACATTGAATAGACGTTTATTATTAATTTTGAACTATTCTTAAGAAATCGTTATGACACTTACTCAACTCACTTACCTCATAGCCGTAGATAATCATCGGCACTTTGCGCGGGCTGCAGAAGCTTGCTTTGTAACGCAACCTACTCTTTCCATGCAAATTCAGAAGCTGGAAGAGGAATTGGGCGTTTTGCTTTTCGACCGTAGTAAGCATCCGGTGCGTCCTACTACCATTGGCGAAAAATTGATTGCCCAAGCTCGTACCATTTTGCACGAAGCTGAGCGCATGAATCAAATATTGCAGGAATCTAAAAATGTACTGGAAGGGCCCTTTAAACTGGGAGTCATCCCAACCGTAACCCCTTCTTTGGTTCCTCGATTCCTGAGCAAATTCACCGCTAAATTCCCGAAGATTCAGCTGCATGTTATGGAGCTTACCACGGAAATGATTGTTGAAAAATTGCAGCGTGATGAATTGGATGCCGGTATTTTAGCTACTCCTTTGAAAGAGCGGTCTATCATTGAAAAGCCTTTGTATTATGAGCCCTTTATGGCATACATTCCCAAAGATCATCGTTTGGGAAAAGAAGCTTTTGTTACCAATTCGGAATTGGATATTGATGATATTTTGCTTCTTAATGAGGGCCATTGCTTCCGCAATTCGGTGATTAATCTCTGCAATACCAATCCAACTTTTGGGGGTAAGAATATCGACCTCGAAAGTGGAAACTTCGATATTTTGGTGAAGCTCTCGAAAAAGGGTTATGGTATGACCTTAGTGCCTTATCTCTATGCAGTGGATTTACCTAAGGAAGAACAACCTCAGGTGAAACCGATCGCGGATCCTAAGCCCACGCGTGAAATTAGCCTGGTTTATTCTCGGGCGGAATTGAAAATCAAGGTGATTGAGGAATTAGCTCGTATCATCAAAAGTTCGGTTCCGGAGAAATTATTGGAATCCAGCGAAGCAGTATTAAGTCCGGTACAAACGGTTTAAACAAAATACTACCATTGCTCGTTAAGCAATCATGGAAAAATTTCCCTTATTTCCTTTAAACATCTTTATGATGCCTGGGGATTATACCCAGCTCTACATTTTTGAAGAACGCTATAAACAGTTAATCAACGAAAGTTGGGAGCAAGACAGCAGCTTTGGCTTGCCCTTTTCCAATAAATTAAATGCCCGCAATTACGGTACTGCCGTTAAGGTGCATGAGATTGTGAAAAGGCATGCCAATGGTGAAATGGAGATTGTGATTCGGGCTGTAGGTAATTTTAGATTAGACAAATTCCACTATCAAAAAGAAGGTAAACTCTATCCCTGTGGGGAAGTGGAGTTCTTTAGCCCGGATGGAAAAGCCAAAGCTTCGGAAGGATTAGTAACTCGTTTTAAGGAGCATCTTTTGCAGAGCAATAATCTCGATGCCGAACTTCTGGCCCTGGAGAGTCCCAGTATTTTTGAAATTGCCGGGGTGCTAAATCTCAGCGATATTCAGAAAATGGAGTTTGTGGGGATTCGGGGTCTGGCGAAGATGGAGGATTATCTAATCAATTACCTTCGCTATCTGGAACTTTTACAGGAACAGGAAGCCCATGTCTATCAAAACTTTTATCTCAATTAGTGCACTGAGCATTTTAGCTCTTTCTTGTCAAAATGCGGATTCCTCGCAGGGCAAGGATGTTCAAGCCTCAAGTCCTGAAAAGGCAGAGTCAGCTAATAAGGAGAAGGCGAATAGTAGAGCATATCCTACCTGGGAGTCGGATAGCGCGGCCCAGGCCTATCTGGAGCATTATGGAGAGGAAAACCCGGAGCGAAAAATTCGGATTAAAACCGACTTTGGAGATATCGACATTGAGCTCTATAGCAATACTCCGGTGCATCGAGCCAATATGATTTACCTCATTAAGGAACATCAGTACTTCAATGGCACCTGGTTTCATCGGGTAAGTCCGAGGCATGTTATTCAAGCTGGGAATAATGATGAATACAGCTTAAAAAAGCGCCGCGATAAAATTGGCAAATATGAATTGCCGGCTGAAGCCTTGGGAAGCAATTACCATTCTTATGGCACGGTAGCCATGGCAAGATCCTATTCCAATAACCCTGAAAAGAAATCAGACCCTTTTGAGTTTTATATCAATTTGGGGAAAACCTACAGTCCGGCCCAGTTAAAATTAATGGAAGAGGAGTACGACATCTCTTTAAATGCGGAGCAAGTACAATTATATTCAAGTGTAGGAGGCAGTCCGCATTTGGATCAGGAACATACCGTTATTGGGCGCGTGGTAAAAGGGATGGATGTGGTAGAAGAGATTGCCAAAGTAGAGACCGATCAAGGGGAATGGCCATTAAAAAATATACCCATCCAAATTATTTTAAACAAATAGCGCCCAGTAAGTTGGCTCTGTCAAGTTTATTTATATATTCGTTTTCATAATAATGGCGAAACAATCTCATAGCATTAAAGACATGTACCGCACTTGGAATAATTTCCAAGCGGGGCGTCTTTGTGGGATCTGATAGAGCTAATCTAATAGGAACTGAAAAGCCCCCGCGAGTGTAATCTAGCGGGGGCTTTTTCTTTTAAAGCTATTAATACCAAATTGGAAAAGCCATGAGTGCATTTATCAGTTTATTGGAAAAACAGAAAAAGAGAGAATTACAACATCAATTCGACCTTCCTTCAAAAGCCAAAAACACCGAGTGGCTAACATTGCAGGAAGTAGAAGGGCAGGCTCAAAAGCTCTATGATCGGATTGTGGATCTTTTACCCAATAACATCAGCTTGGTGCGTCAAGAGGTGCAATTGCAAACCTACAAGACTCCCAAGCCAGCGGCCCGCATGCAAATACGTGCCAATATAAGTGCCAGTAATCACCGCAGCTATGTATTGAAAATACACTGCCATGAGCTTAATCCAAAAGGTAATATGACTAAGGTGGCGCGGGCCGAATACCACTACAAAGAGACCCGCCGCTCTATTCCATAGCGGAATTCTGTGCCAATCCTTATATTCGTGCCTTACCGATGAAAACCCTAATCCGGTTTTAATAGCACACGATTTATGAAGAAACTGGCACTTACCTTTTTGGGTCTGGGACTTTCCTTTGTCCTTCCGGCCCAAAGCTTTGTTCGTCATGCCCGGCTTTCGCCTGATGGGAAATCACTGGCATTTAGTTATCAAGGAGATATTTGGTATTGGCCTCAGCAAGAAGGAAAGCCCTATCGCTTAACCTTGCATGAGGCTTATGATGGTCCCTTAGAGTTTAATGCGGAGGGTTCGCAAATAGCCTTCAATTCCAATCGATTTGGCAATAGCGACATCTTTACCTTAGACTTAAATGGGGGATATCCCGAACGTAAAACCTATCATGCCGCTGGGGATAATCTTAGTGACTGGCATCCGGAACTAGGCATTTTGTTTAGCTCTGAGCGGGCTTATGTTACGGTAGAATGGGATTCGGAATTGCATCGCATTGATCCCAATAATGCCACACCGAAGCGTTTTATGGATGCCTTAGGTACGCATGCTGTGGCCTCTCCCGACGGTAGATATATTGCCTTTATGCGCGGTTCTTGTCGAGCCAGTCGCGAGAATTATTCCGGTCCGGCTGATCAGGAAATTTGGCTCTATGATACCAAAGATCAGAGCTATAAAGCTTTGACGGATAATACCGTAAACGATATCTATCCCCAATGGAAAGACAATAGAACCTTAGTCTTTTTGAGTGCTAAGGAAGGTCGCTACAATCTGAAAGAACTTTCTTTGGAAGGCAGCGAAAAGTGGCTGACCAATTTTAGTAAAGAAGGCATTCACGATTTTGATATTGCCGCCGGAAAGGTGCTTTATGCCCGCAAAGACCGCTGGTATCTGGCAAGTCTTGCTAAAATGTCGGAAGTGAAAACCCTGGACATCGACCTGCGTGCCGATTACCGTTTTTATCCGGTAGAGCAAGAGACCATGCGTAATCGCATTAGAAATTACAGCCTCTCTCTTGACGGGAAGAATGTAGTGCTCGAATCCCATGGAGAAGTGTTTATCGGTACCCTCGACGATGAAAAGTCGCGGACTCAAAACCTTAGTGAGCATCCTTTCTACGATCGCGAGGCTCTTTTCTTAAATGATAGCACGGTGATCTTTAGCTCCGATCGTGAAGGAAATCAATACCGATTCTATCAAGCTACCTCGACAGATCCTAAGAAGCATGATCTCTTTGAAAGCCTGCGTCATAAAACCAGTCTGTATTTCCAAAACAAGGGAGATTTGCGCGATGCTCTGCTTTCGCCCGATGGCAAGAAACTGGCCTTTATCGAAGGCGTTACCAAATTGCAGGTGGCTGAGGTAAAAGAAGATGGTAGCATTGGAACCATAACCACTTTATTAGATGCCTGGCATCGGGCCAATGGATTGGCTTGGAGCCCAGATAGTCGTTATCTGGCCTACAATAGTGATGATCTCAATTTCAATACTGAGGTATACATTCAAGCGGTTGACGGCAAGTCTGATCCGGTGAATATTAGCATGCATCCTGGTAATGATTACAGCCCAAGTTGGAGCAAGGATGGCTCTAAGCTGGCCTTTATCTCGGATCGCAATAATGACAATGCCGATGTTTGGTTCGTTTGGCTGAAGCGTGAGGATTGGTTGAAATCTGAAGAAGAGCGTGAAGAAGGCTACTATTTTAATGAGGAGCCTGAAGCGGAAAAGAAAGAAGAAGATAAAGAGGAAGACAAGGATAAAAAGAAGGAAAAGAAAGAAGAGGTAAAAGCCCTGGAAATTGACTTTGAGAATATCTATGATCGCCTTGAGCAAGTAACTTCTTACAGCGGTAATGAATCGCAGGTTTTAGTATCTGATGATGGTGAAACCCTGTACTTCACTCGCTATAGTGTAAGTAGCGAAGGCTCTGATCTCTATCAAATTAAGTTTGATGGCAGTGATCTTACTCAACTCACCAAAGGTGGAATGAACCCCAATACTATTCAGTGGGACAAAGACCATAAGGGCATCTATTTCCTAAGTCGGGGCAGCCTAAAACATCTAAATCTAGGCAATAAGAAAACCACTTCTTACAACTATGTAGAAAAGATGACTCTTGATAAAGAAGCAGAGCGCCAACAGGTTTACCAGGAGGCCTTCCGCTTAATTCGGGATCAATTCTATGATCCGAATTACCATGGTCAGAACTGGGAGAAGTTGAGCGAATATTATCAGGACTGGGCTTTAAAGGCATCTACCGATAATGATTTCACTTTCGTTTACAACCTGATGCTTGGCCGCTTAAATGCCAGCCATATGGGCTTGTATATGTTTGGCGGGGAAGAGGATCTGCAGAGAGAATCAACCGGTCGTTTGGGTATCGAAGTGAAAATGGAATCCAAAGGAGCGCGGGTTACGCGCCTGGTGGCTAATACGCCGGCCGACCGTTCCAAGAATAATTTGAAGGTAGGGGATCTTATCACTCATATAAATGGGGAAGAACTAAATGAAGCTCGAAACTTTTATTCGTATTGGACCGCCACTGTGGGGGAACCCATTTTAGTGCAACTAGAACGCAATAGCGAAAGTCAGGAGATTGTGATTCGTCCGGCGCGCAGCATTAACGGCCAATTGTACGAAGAGTGGGTACAAAGCCGCAAGGCCTTAGTGGAGAAGTACTCCAATGGTCGTTTAGGCTATATCCACATTCGCGGTATGGATAAGCCCAGCTTTGAGCGTTTCGAGCGCGAATTAATGGCCTCCGGTTATGGCAAAGAAGGCATCGTAATCGACGTGCGCTTTAATGGTGGCGGTTGGACAACCGACTACCTGATGGCCGTACTCAATGTGCGTCAACATGCCTATACCATTCCACGTGGCGCTGCTGCCAGTTTAGATGAGAACAAGAAGTTTAGTGAGTACTATCCTTATAGTGAGCGATTGCCTTTAGCCGCCTGGACAAAGCCTTCGGTTGCCCTCTGTAATGAGAGCTCTTATTCCAATGCAGAAATCTTTAGTCACGCGTACAAAACGCTTAATCATGGTACTTTGGTAGGAAAGCCTACATTTGGCGCCGTAATTTCAACCGGAGGCGCCGGATTACTCAATGGAGCCTTCATCCGTTTACCCTTCCGAGCCTGGTATGTAAAGAGTACCGGCGAGAATATGGAAAATGGCCCGGCCGTTCCGGATGTAATTGTAGAAAACCCACCTGCTAGTCGCGCTGCAAACCAAGATGCACAGCTCCAAAAAGCAGTGGAAATACTTTTAGAACAAATCGATAATCCAAATAAATAAAGATGAAGTACAGAGCTCTATTTATAGGCGCTCTCCTGGCTGGTAGTGCATCAGCTCAGGTAGACCTAATCAATAAGGTAAAAGACAATGGCGCCGATACCGCCGGATTTAACTTTACTACCGTGGTGGATTTAGAAGCCACTCCCGTAAAGAATCAAGGTCGCAGCGGAACTTGCTGGTCCTATGCCACTACCGGATTTGTAGAGAGCGAAATGCTCCGTATGGGTAAAAAGCCGGTAGATATTTCAGAAATGTTTACCGTGCGAAATGTCTATTTCGATAAAGCTGAGAAATACGTTCGCTTACACGGATACCTAAATTTTGCCCAGGGCGGTGCTTTACCCGATGTGATGTACGTGATCCGCAAATACGGAGCGGTTCCACAAGAAGTGTATGAAGGTTTAGATTATGGAACCGACATCAACAACCATGGCGAATTAGAAGCCGTATTAAAGTCGATGCTCGATGAGGTAATCAAAAATAAGAACGGAAGCCTTACTCCAGTTTGGCGCGAGGCCGTAAATGCGACTCTAGATGCCTATTTGGGTGAATATCCAGAAAGCTTTGAGTACGAAGGAAAAACCTATACTCCACGCAGCTTTGCCGATGAGTATTTAGGTATTAACCCTGATGACTATGTGCAGTTAACCTCCTTCACCCATAATCCTTTCTACGAAGAAGTAATGATTCAAGTGCCTGATAACTGGGCTTGGGGTAAAGCTTATAATGTGCCTTTAGAGGATATGATGGGCGCATTAGATGTTGCTCTGAACGAAGGTTATACCGTAGCCTGGGCTACTGACGTAAGCGAAAAAGGTTTCTCTATTCGCAATGGCGTTGCCATCGTTCCCGCCACTGATTATGCGGATATGAGCAAAGAGGAGCGTGCCGCGATGTTCGAAAGCCCAAAACCTGAAAAGGAAATCACTCAGGAAAACCGTCAGGAAGCCTATGATAATTACGAAACCACCGATGATCACGGCATGTTGATTACCGGAATCGTAAAAGATCAGGAAGGCAATGTCTACTATATCGTTAAGAATAGCTGGGGCGAGAAATTAACCAACGACTTCCGCAATGGTTACCTCAATGCTTCTGAAGCATTTGTGGCTTATAAAACCATTGGCATTATGATGCATAAAGATGCACTGCCAAAAGCATTGCGCAAAAAGCTAGGACTCTAATCCATAGCTTAAGAATACTAAAGGCCTTGTTTTTCGGAACAGGGCCTTTTTTTTTAGGCTTCCGCCTGATGCGACTTAATGAAATCGGTGATTAAATAGACCATGGCTTTAGCGCTGAGCTCTGCTTCGGTGGCATTAGTGGCTAAGGCTGGTGCTCCCTCTGCTAAGTGAAAGTAATAGGGACTGGCTAAAGCAGCAGCCGTCTTAACCAGGGTACGTGCCTGGCGCATGGTAAACCCGCTGGCATTTAGGGCGCTTACCGGAAAACCAGTAATGCTGTCCATATCCAATTCTAAACCAATAGGGCCAGGACCTAACCAGCGTAAGGCATCCTTAAACAAACGATCGCGCTCATCCGTGCTAAAGGTTAAAAGCTCATCGTAGGTGAGGTAATACAAATCGGCCGAAGCTCTGAATTTCTCAAGAATATCTTGATTGTTATAGGATTCATGCATGCCAAAAACCGCATAGCGACCCAAATAACCTTCTTCGCGAGCATAACTAAAGCCATTACCACTATGGCGACCTTCCAAAGCGCGGTAATCGGCATGGGGGTCAATATTCAAAACATCGATATCCGATTTGCGAGCTTGGGAAATCCCTTTGATAATGCCAAAAGAGTTATTATGTCCACCGCCAATCACAATGGGAATTTTCCCGGCCTTGGCAATGGATTCGATTAAGGCTGAAACACTTTCATCAATTTGAGCGGTAACCTCACGCAAGCGCTGTAAATCGGCTGCTCTATTTTGATCCAGATTACGCACTTCATCCATCAGCTCCTTAAAGTCCAATACGGGACCCAAGGCAATATTGGAAGCATCCAGAAATCGATTCACTTGAATATTGCAAAGGGGAGAGAGCAGGTATTGGAAGGTTTGCGCACAGCCAGCCTTTCCCAAATTGGCGCGTACGCCAATGTCTTCCAGGATCCCTACGATCACATAACGGAAATCTTTGGAGTTCAGATCATCCAGGCTACTGATAAGATGTACTGCTTCACCAAATTTCTTTTCACCATTACGTGGAAAGGTATGGTCTCTGAGTTGGTGGCTGTCTAAAAATCGTAAATGCTTCATAATTTCTTTTCGCCTTTAAGGTAGAGGTCCATAATTAAATTATGCCCAAAATGATAGGGGATGGAAGCCAAACTAAAGCCAGGAGGAAGGGTAATAAAGTTAGCCCATTTTCCGCGTTCTAAGCTGCCAATTTCATCACTCATTTCAATGGCAGCAGCACCATTCAGTGTGGCGGCTACCAAAGCTTCTTCGGTGCTCAGCTTCATTTGGGTGCAGGCCAGGCTCATCATTAAAGCCATATTACCTCCAGGCGCAGAGCCAGGGTTAAAGTCGGTAGCCAAGGCTAAAATTCCGCCCTCATCAATTAAGGCGCGACCCGGAGCGTAGGGAATATCCAAAAAGAGACTGCAACCCGGCAAGGCGGTGGCAATGGTTTGACTGTCGGCAAGGTAGCTGATTTCCTTAGCGCTCATCACCTCCAAATGATCTAAAGAAAGTGCACCTAAATCCACCATGGCTTCTATGGCACCTAAGCTATTGAATTGATTTACATGCACCTTGGCACTTAAGCCATAAGCTTTCGCCGCTTCTAAAATGCGTAAACTTTGATCGAGATCGAAATAGCCTTCCTCACAGAAAACATCTACATAATCGGCCAGGGATTCTTCCGCAACAGCGGGTAACATTTCATCAATCACCAAATTCACATAAGCTTCCTGATCGCCTTTAAATTTCTTAGGAATTGCATGGGCTCCCAAAAAAGTGCTTTTAATATCCAGGCCCGACTTTTCCCTTAACTGACGGATAATGCGCAGCATTTTTAGCTCGCTTTCGGTGCTTAGGCCATAGCCACTTTTAATTTCCAATGCACCGGTGCCCATGCGCATTAAATCATGCAAGCGATGGTAGGCTCCATGGAGCAGGGCTTCTTCAGGTGCTTCGGCTAATTTGCGGGCCGAGTTTAAGATTCCTCCGCCAGCAGCGGCAATCTCGGCATAAGACTTACCGGAAAGGCGCATAGCAAATTCATCTTCGCGATTGGCGGCGTAAACTAAGTGGGTATGACTATCTACAAAGGCGGGTAAAACCAATTTACCTTGCAGGTCTACCGACTCATCAAAGCGCTCGCAACCTGGACATTTACCACTGCCCAGATCAATGATCTTACCGTTTTCTACCAAGATCCAGCCCTTTTCCAGAATGGGCATTTCCGACATTTCAGCACCGCGTTTGTACAAACGGCCCTGATCTTCAACTTGAATGATTTGGGAGCTATTATGATAGAGGATGGTCATGCTTAGAATTTGCATGCGAAGATACCAAAGCCTAAGCGGAGCACTCAAGGCTAGAGTGTATTTTGTAAATTGCCACAAAATAAAGCCCTTGAAGAACTTTACCCTACTCTGTTTTTTAGTTGGACTTGGGGTTCTGGTTGGCTGCAGGCCTGAAATTCAGCCGGCAGATTGGGAGGTAGATGCCCTGGTTCCCATTTTAAAAACGCGGGTAGATATTCGCGATTTAACCGATTTAGATTCCACCTTGCAAAGTAGTGCCGATGGGCAGCTGCAAATTGCCTTGCGTGAGAACCTGGCCAGCTTAAAGCCCGGTGAAATTGCACCTCCTTTTAATGAGGAGTTTGAGAATACGGCCAAATTGCAAAACATTACGCTGGGCGCCCGTACCATTCAAAACCGAATTTCCTTGGGGCAAATCGCTTTGCAAATGGGCCTTCAAGGGGCACTGCTGGTTGCTGCCAATGGAACTCAGCAGAATATTCCTCCTATTTCCAATGTAGGGCCCAGCAATTTTAATATCGACGCTACTGATTATTTCCAGAGCATGATTTTGCGAAATGGCTGGTTAGTGCTGCGCATCGAAAATAATTTCCCCATCGATATTACCAATTTGCAGTATGGCATCCAGAATGTAAATGCCGGAACTTATATCGTTCAAAACACCTTAGCTAGTTTACCCAGTGGAGCGGTGCATTACGACTCCATCCAATTGATTAATAATTTCTTGATTGAAGGAAATCTTCAGGCTTCCTTAATCAATCTGGATTCGCCTGGTAGTGGCAGTGGCACCGTTTTAGTTGATACTTCTGATGCCTTGGATTTACAAGTTACCTTGGATAAACTGGATCCGGTTTCGGCCACGGCAGTGTTCCCGGCTCAGGATTTATTTAATGAAACAGGGGAGGCCTTTATTTATCCGCCTTCAGCTTTATTGACTTCTGTGCATGTTTCGGAAGGAGATATTTATATGGATGCCTATAGCACCATTAACGACAGTATTAACCTCTCCTATATTTTACCAGGCGCTACGAATAATGGCAGCATTCTTCAATTTTTAAAAGTAATTCCGGCGGCAGCTACTGGGCAGGTAGTAAATGAATATGTAGAAATCCCGGTTCGAAATTATATTCTCGACCTCCAAGGAATGCCAAATTCGACTAATGTTCACAATACCTTCTACACCACCTTTATTGGTAGTATTGATAGTACCGGCCGTATCATTAGCCTCTCCTTACAAGACAGTGTCTATGTGAAAACCGGAATCAAAAATCTGATTGCCGACCGCGGTTATGGCTTCTTGGGATACGATACCATAATAGGTGATGATCAAGTAGAATTGGAATCGGTTTCTGAATTCTTCTCAGGTAGTATCGAATTGGATGATGTGCAATTGCAGCTAGAGGTCGAAAACTATATTGGGGCCCCCTTCAATTTTAAGATTCTGGATTTAAGCTCCCGCAATGATGACCAAACACGCAGCTTGACCTGGAATCAGCTAGCCTATAATTTTAATTTGGATCGTGCTACCGAGCCCAGCCCCGGCGCGCAACCGGTCCCCGGCAGACTGACCATTAATTTGGATAAGAATAACAGTAATATTCAGGATCTGGTCGAAATCTTTCCTAGCCATATGGCCTTTGCCATGGAGGCCTATATGAATGGCTCTACACCCGGCCCCATCTTTGATCAGTTCTTAAATACCAATTATGGAATCGAAGCCAATTTACAGGCGGTAATTCCTTTGCATTTGAGCTTGAATGATATTGCCCTCCAGGATACTATGGATTTCGAATATATCTCTGTAGATAAGGACTGGCGCATGAAAGGCGGTGATTTGATTTTGAAGGCCGAGAATTCTTTTCCCTTTCAGGCGAATGTAGATATCGTGCTCTTTAATAATGGTGGTATTCCTATCGATACTCTTTTTAGTTCGGATGCCGTTGCAGCGGCCGATGTGGATGCTAATCAACGTAGTGTAGGACCTAAATCCAGCACCGTGAAGTATAGCATTCAGGGTTCTAAGCTTCGTTCTTTACAGAATACCCACTTCATGATATTTAAAACCAGCTTCAATACCGATCCGCAAAGTGGAATGGTTAAGATTTATTCAGATAATTACCTGGATTTACAATTGATAGCTGACTTCCGCTTATCTACTGACAAAGGAGGATGAAAAAAAGCATAATTCTATTGCTTCTGGGCTTGGGTTTATCTCTGCAAGCGCAAACTGATACCAGCCAGAAGGATTTAAATATTCAAATTCCAGCCCGCTTTAAATATTTACAAAGGCCCTATTTGGAAATGAGCACTATTCAGGGGGGAGCCAGTAAGCAGTGGTCTACCAGCCAAATGCTGGAGTTTTTCTATGGTGACTTTGTGGATGATGCCGAAAAGGCTGAAATGATGTCGGCCGCATCTAGCGAAGGCCTTAGTTTGGGTTCCATTCAAAGTTGGGATTTTCGCCTGGCCTTCGAAAGGGAGAAAACGGAGCCTCGTAAGGGACCTTATTTAGATATGCCTCAGAATGCCATCTTCATCTATAATCGTTCTTACAATAGCCTGGCAATGAGTCCGGATATGTTGAGACTTTTTTTATACGGAAATCGCGCTACGGTAGGTGAGGCCCAAGATATCAGTGATTTTAAGTATCAGTCCTGGTTTTACAGTGGCATAGGTTATCAATACAGTTTTTTAATTGATACCCTCCCTGTTTCGGTAGGTTTATCGCTGGTATCGATGCATACCTTAGATGACCACAGTACCGGGCAAGCCAGCTTAACTACCGCGCCGGATGGTTCTCATATCGACTTTGCCGGAGCTTATCATTTTGGTCAGAGTGGGGCTACTACAGCCTATTCTATTAATGGTTGGGGCTTAGCTTTAAACCTTGAGACCCACGAGCGTTTTGGTAATCATGAATTTAGTTTGGCGGCCTATGATCTAGGTGCGGTAAATATGCCCAATTGGTTGCAGATTGATCGCGATTCGAGCTTTAGCTTCGAGGGTATCAATTTGGGGAACCTTTTTAATTTATCAGAAGGTTCTTTCAACAACTTAATTGATTCCCTATCTGATGGATTGCTAGGTGGCGGAAGAGCTGGAAGGTGGAAAATGCTGCCTTTTAGATTGCAATTCAAGTATCGCTATCATTTCGAGAAGCAATTCGCCTATGCGGATATAGAGTATATACATTTACCCAATTGGCTCCCCAGAGCGGCAGTGGGATATGGCTATGGTTGGAAGAAGTTTAAGGCGAATACCGGCCTGGCTTATGGCGGATTTAATGGTTTATCCTGGGATTTAGGTTTAGACTGGAAAATCAGTAAACACTGGCAGATGCAGGGCGGACTTAGCAATTTATTTGGCTTGGCCTTACCGGGCTGGTCGGGAGGAACGATTGGAAATTATAGATTACGCTACACCTTTTAATGCGGCAGGCATCAATCATACTTTTAGGCCTTATTCTGGGGGCATGCAGCGGACCACCTAAGCGTGATTTAAACACTGTTTTCCGCTATAATGAAGCGGCAGGAATTAGCAGTTTGGACCCAGCCTTCGCTCGTAATCAAGCTAATATTTGGGCTTGTCATCAGCTCTTCAACGGCTTGGTGCGCATGGATGATCAATTACAAGTTCAGGCAGATTTAGCCGAATCCTGGGAAGTCTTGGACAGCGGTCGATTGTATCTTTTTCAGCTCCGCCCCAATGTCTTTTTCCATCCCAATGCTTGCTTTGGGGAGGATAGTACTCGAGAGCTCAAAGCCTCCGATGTATTGTATTCGCTCAACCGCTTGCGCGATCCACAATTAGCGGCCCCCGGTTCTTGGGTTTTGAATTTAGTGGATTCGATAAAGATAAATGGCGACTATCAAATTGATATTCATCTGCAAAAGCCATTTGCTCCCTTCTTGGGAATTCTGAGTATGAAGTATTGCTCCGTGGTTCCGCAGGAAGCCATTGCCTATTATGGATCAGAGTTTAGCCAGCATCCGGTAGGAACCGGCCCCTTCTATTTCAAGATTTGGCTGGAAAATGAAAAGCTGGTTCTAAGAAAGAACAAGCGCTATTATCAAAAGGATGAAGAAGGGAATTCCTTGCCCTATTTGGAAGCAGTAGCGGTAGATTTTATCAGCGATAAGCAAAGTGCTTTTTTGGAGTTTCTAAAGGGCAATTTAGATTTCCTCTCCGGTTTGGATGCTTCCTATAAAGATGAATTATTGAGTCCGGAAGGTGAATTGCGCCCCAAATATCAAGAGGGCTTCACCTTGTATCGTCAGCCTTATCTCAATACCGAGTATTTAGCCTTTTTAATGGACCCCAAAGCAGGCTTGCCTGAAACGCAGTACTGGCAAATCAAAGAATTGCGCCAGGCTTTGAATTTCTGTTTTGACCGTCGCAAGATGATGCGCTTTCTTCGCAATAATGTGGGCACCGCCGCCGAGCAAGGGATGATTCCCAAAGGTTTGCCGGCCTATGATTCTAGCGCTAATTATGGTTATAGCTATCAACCGGAAAAGGTGGATTCCTTATTGGCAGCGGCGGGGTTTCCC
>DLRW01000069.1:0-54148 GCA_002501205.1 Flavobacteriales bacterium UBA7878 | reverse complement strand
TTATTGGCAGCGGCGGGTTTTCCCGGAGGCAAAGGATTACCCGAATTGCGATTGCAAACCAATAGCTCCTATTTGGATTTATGTGAATACCTGCAAGGGGAAGCAGCCAAAAGTGGGATTCGGATTAAAGTAGAGCTAAATCCGCCCAGTACCTTAAGGCAGGCGATGGCTACCGGTAAGAGTCCATTCTTCCGCGCCAGCTGGATAGCTGACTATCCCGATGCGGAAAACTACCTCTCGCTTTTTTACAGTCCTAATCAGGCACCCAATGGACCAAATTACAGTCGTTATAGCAGTACGGCTTTCGATTCACTATACGAAGCCGCTTCACGCACTGCCAATGATAGCCTACGCTTAAAACTTTATCAGCAAATGGACTCGCTGGTGATGGCGGATGCACCCGTTATCCCCCTTTACTACGATCAGGTATTACGCTTTTACCCCAATAGCATTGAAGGTTTGGGAGGCAATGCCCTCAACCTATTAGACTTGACCCGAGTGCGAAAAGGGAGGCCCTGATATTTCTATCCATGAAGAAGAATTGGAGATATTGGTTGAGCTTTCTTTGGCCCCTGCGTAAAAGCTATCCCTCTGAATTAAGCGGTAGACTGGAAATTAACTATATCGATGGGCAGGTGATGCTCGATTCTCCGGAAGCGAATTATTCCTTTGGTTCTTTGCAGGAAATCCTCGAAAAAGGTCTGGAGCCTATCGATATGGCTAAGGTTAATAGCGTATTGCTTTTAGGTTTAGGAGGAGGGAGCCTAATAGAATCCTTGCGGGCAAAATTTGATTTTCAAGGCGAGATTGAAGCGGTGGAGCTCGATCCTGTGGCTATTGCTATTGCTTGCCGCGAATTTGGCATTTGTGCGGATGCCAGGCTTAAGATACATCAGGCGGATGCCCTGGCCTTTATGCAGCAAAACCAAAAGACCTTCGATTTAGTGATTTGTGATCTTTTTATCGATCGGCATATACCCGCTCAATTTCTAACAGCTAACTGGGCTCAATTGCTTTTAAAAGGACTCAGTAGCCAAGGCCAAATTTTGATTAATCTGGGCATTCAATTAAAACCGGAAGCAGTGGAATATGAATTTTACCATGCCCTGCAAGCAGCTGGCGATTTGCATTGGACGCGAATGGAGAAGGTGATGGAAACCAATACTTTAGTTATCGGTCATAAATAAGAGAACAAGCACAAAATCAAAACAGGATACCAATGATTATTAGCGGAATACGGAAATACACCATTTACTCAGAAATAGACCATAGCTTTGAGTGCCCCCATTGTCATGACCATGAATGTGGGATTGAGCTCGAAATCTATAAGAATATAATTGTATCGGTAAGCGATTTTTAAACCGCCTCTTTAGGCGCTACCAAGCGACGAATCTTATATCCTATACCCGCGACAATTAAGGTCATAATGGGGCTAAGGTAATTGAAGACCGCATAAGGCGCATAGGCCGCGGTATCTACTCCTAAAACGCCACTTTGATAGGCACCACAGGTATTCCAGGGAATAAGAACCGAGGTTACCGTGCCACTGTCTTCCAGGGTCCGACTGAGATTTTCGGGCGCTAAGCCTTGTTTTTTATAAGCATCGGCATACATGCGACCGGGGATTACAATGGCCAGGTATTGATCGCTGGCCGTAAAATTCACCACAAAGCTGGTCGCGAAGGTGGTGGCAATAAGGGAGAATACCCCTTTGGCCAAGCGTAATAGGGCAGCCGATAAACTCTGTAAAAAACCACAGGCCTCCATGGCACCACCAAAGATCATAGCGGCAATAATCAACCAAACGGTATTAAGCATACCCGCCATGCCCGATGAATTTAGAAGTTCCACCAAAATGGAATGTTCGGCAGGAATACTCACATCTACAGTTAAAGCATTCATTAGAATTTTATAGATCTCTTTAGCGCTATTGGAATCGGCCAGAGACACTAGTAAATCGTATTGGAATATTAATGCAGCCAGTAGGCCAGCTAAGGCACCAATTAGGATAGCGGGGAGGGCCGGCATTTTACGCACGATTAAAACAATAACTAAGGCTGGTACCAGAAAGAGCCAGGGACTCAAATTAAAGGTTTGCTCCAGTTCCAGTAAAAGGGGATCAATTTCGGCTATGCTACCCTGTCCATCTTGCATAAAACCCATAATAGCAAAGGCAATCAGGGCAATGGCGAAGGATGGAATAGTGGTATAAAGCATGTACTTGATATGGGTAAAGAGATCAGTACCGGCCATGGCGGGCGCCAAATTGGTAGTATCGGAAAGGGGAGAGAGTTTATCGCCAAAATAAGCACCGGAAACTACCGCCCCAGCTACCATGGCTTCATTCATCCCCAAGGCCTGACCAATCCCAATCAGGGCAATACCTACCGTAGCACTGGTACCCCAACTACTGCCGGTAGCCAGGGAGATTAAGGCACAGATAATGGCAGTGGCGGGAAGGAAAATTCCGGGACTCAGAATCTTTAAACCGTAATAAATCATAGCCGGAATAACCCCGCTAATCATCCAGGCGCCAGCGAGGGAGCCAATCAACAAGAGGATTATTAAGGCTCCGGTGGTGGATTTTATCGAATGTGCAATGCCTTCAATAAGATCATCGAAACTGGTACCGCGTAAAATGCCAATCAAGCCGGCCACGGCGCCACTGAGGATCAGGATCATTTGGTTGGATCCGTCCAATGCAGAATCGCCAAAAACACCCAGCACATTTATAGCCAGTAGACTGATAAGAAAGAGAATGGGGATGAGGGCGAGTCCGAGAGGCGCTTTTTGATCCATAGTGCGTATTAAGGCCGGCCATAATACGAAAAAAGCGGCATTCTTAGGGCCGCGCTTTCAGGTAGTTTACGATTCGATGGCTAGGTAAGCCCATTACCGTAAAAAAGGAACCTTCAATGGCTTCGATGGCGGCCAGGCCAATCCACTCCTGAATACCATAGGCACCGGCCTTATCATAGGGTTTATAGGTATCTACATAGTATTCCATTTCCGCTTGATCCATCGCTCGGAAGCGTACTTTGCAGACATCGGAAAACACTGTTTTACCTTCGGGGGCAATGCAACATACTCCGGTTATAACTTCATGCTCACCGCCGGAGAGGGCGGCTAACATAGCCAGGGCTTCTTCGCGATTGGCCGCTTTTTCTAGCGATTGCCCCTTATTCCAAACCACGGTGTCGGAGCAAATCAATATTTCGTGGTCTTGCCTTTCGGCGGATAGGAAATCAGCTTTGGCTTCAGCTAAAAATTCAGCGATCGCTCCGGCCTTAAGTTCAGCGGGATATACTTCATCCAAATCCGCTTTGCATTGCCGGAATTTGAGTCCCAGGTCCTTGAGTAATTGCGCCCTGCGTGGTGATTGTGATCCCAGTAAAATGGGACTTTCCTGCCATTTTAAGGCCATTGATACAACAGTGATAGGGTGAAGATAGGCATGCTAAGGATGCCTAATAGCATCACAATTTTTGTGAAGCTACTAATGCGATGAAAGTCGGCCGCAGTACTGGCACGCATCAGGCGAAAGCCTACAAAAGCCAAGGGCAATGCTACGGCCAGCAAAACATAAAAGGCAGAGCTAATATTTCCGCCCATGCTCAATAAATCCTGAGCGTACCAAATAATGGGCGCTAAGGCCACTGCAATAAGTAAGATAAGTAGGGCTTTTAGACCTCGCTCTGGCATAATGATGGCCAGAGTTTGATAGCCAGCCATGGTATCGCCCTTGCGGTCTTCCATATCTTTTACAATCTCTCGAATCAGCGTAAGCCAGAAGGCAAAGGCAGAATAATTCAGCAATACCTGAAAGCCTTGTTTTACCATCTCGGCATTTTCTTCGGTACCCGCAGGTAGGAGATCAAAAATGGCTACCAAAAAAACCGGCATGGCGCTGAGGAGTGATACCAAGACATTGCCAATTAAGGGTCTTTTCTTAAGATTGGTTGCGTAGAGGTAAAGTAGGATGGAAGCAAGTGGAGCAACCAGCCAAAGACCTTCCAATTCTACTTCCTGGGCCAGAAAATAGGCAGAAACGGCCGCCAATATCACGGTGGCAAAATAGAGGTACCAGGCCCGGTCTTCGCTAATTCCCCGGCCAATAGTAATGCGTTTGGGTTTATTGGCCGCATCGGTTTCCAGATCGAAAAGATCGTTTACAATATAACCGCCAGCCGCTAATAGTACTGAGCAGAGAACCCCCAAAGCATAATACCAAGGATCCAGAGCATGCGGCATATTAAGGGCCTCAGTAAAGCTAAAGCGGATCAGGTATTGAATAAATACGATCATCAGCAAATTGGGCCAACGTATCAATCGAAGAATTTTCACCATCTAAAATCGTCTTCCAGCATCCAGTTATCCTGCACCTTGAGGCATTGTTCAATTACATCGCGAGCACAGCCATCGCCCCCTAAATGAGGAGAAACATAATCTACCAATTGGCGTACCTCAGGCACACCATTGTGGGGGCAGCAAGCCACACCGGCTTCCTTGAGAACGGGAATATCAGGAATATCGTCTCCCATATAAAGGATGTTCTCCGGCTGCAGGCCTTCATGCTCATAAACGGCTAAAAAGTCGTTCCAGGCCTCCAATTTATGAGGGATGCTCATGTAAATATCAGTCAGGCCTAAGCCTTGAAGTCGGGTTTTAATACCTGCGCAGGAACCTCCAGATATGAGGCCCACTTTATAACCCTTGCGCACGGCCAACTGTATGGCATAACTGTCTTTGCTATTGAGATTGCGGATGGGTCTACCATCTTGACCGATGGCCAGATTTCCGCTATTCAGAACGCCATCCATATCAAAAATAAAGGCCTTGATAGGGTGGAGGAGTTCCTTATAATTCTTTTTCATTGCTCTGTTGAATGAGGGTACTTAGCTTTTGATAAAGGTCTGCAAGTTCAGGATTTTCCAAGAGTTCCTGATGGGCTTTAATGGTATTGAGATCACCACGTACGGCCGGACCGGTTTGATTCAATATAGGATCGGCAGTACTGAGGCCTTTCACCTGTTGGCTTAGTAAAGGCTTGAGAATCTCAAAATCGATATCCGCTTTTTGAAGCACTTGCCAGGCCCAGTGGTAGAGGTAATTACTGAAATTATGGCTAATCACTGCCGCCAGATGTAATTGCTTGCGCTTTTTACTGTCGATCTCGTAAAAGGAAAGATCTAAGGACTGCGCCCAGCTTTCTAATTGATTGAGAATTGAATTGGAGGAGGCTTCCAAGCAAAAGGGAATGCTTTGGATATCTACCTCACTTTCGGCCTGAAGACTCATCAAAGGATAGAATATGCCACGATGAGGATGGCGAATATCCAGGGCTTCCAGGGGTACCGTTCCTGAACTATGGGCTAAAATGCCTTTTTGGGCTGGTATACATTTGGTAAGCTCCGCAATGTTTCGATCGGCAATGCAGATTAAACAGAGGTCAGAATCATCACCTAATTCACTAAGCTTTTTTTGCGCTGCTGATTTGGGATTTCGCGCATAAACACTCACATCCAGGCCCATATCAGCGAAGGCTTTCGACAAAAATGTGCCTACCTTACCATTTCCAATGATGGCGATTTTGTGAATCATAGCTCAAAAGTACGCATTGGACCGGGCTCTTCCTCACGCTTAAAAATAATCCTATCTTCACGATCCCTAACCCTGCCTAAATGAAGTTATTAGAACGTACCGGATTTCTATTGGTCCTGTGGCTGCTCTCTGTCAGCTCTTTAAATGCCGCTCACCTTATTGGTGGCGAAATCACCTATAGTTGTCAGGGTAATAATCTTTATACCGTTTCCTTGCGGGTTTACCGCGATTGTGCCGGTGGTGGTGCTGCCTTTGATGGCAATGCCAATGTGGCCATTTACGATATTAACAGTCAGCTGATTCGCACCTTATCCATTCCCCGCGGTCAAATTATTTCTTTGAATAATAGCCTGTCCAGTGATCCCTGTGTTTCGGTACCCGCTAACCTTTGTGTGGAATATGCCGATTATGTGGATACGGTTAGCTTACCACCGGTAGTTGGAGGCTATACTATTGTGCATCAGCGTTGTTGCCGAAATGCCATTATTGGGAATGTGAATAATCCCGGTAGTTTTGGCAATACCTATTCCGTGCGCATCCCTAGCATGGATACCACTTGTAACAGTGCTCCGCATATTGTGAGTCCGCCTGATAATGTACTCTGCCTGAATCGTCCGGCCTCTATCAATTTACAGGTTACTGAAGCGGATGGTGATTCGATTAGCTATGATCTTTGCCAGATTTTCGCCGGTGGGGGTAATGCCGGTGGTGGCAGTGGCAATTGTTTTTCGGTAATTCCCAATCCTCCTTGTCCACCGCCTTTTACGCCCTTAACTTTTGCGGCGCCTCAAACCTTTTCCAATCCTATTCCGGCTTCTACGAATTTCACCATTAATCCGCGTACCGGGCAACTTCGCGGTACCGCCAATCAGATTGGGGTGTATGTAGCCGGTATTTGTATTACCGAATGGCGCGATGGGCAGATCATGAGTACGGTACGCCTCGATTATCAATTTGCGGTAACCCAGTGTACGCAGAACATCATTAGTGATATGCGTACGCCTTTGGAAGACCCTACCATATTATGCGATGGGCTTACGGTTCAGTTTGAAAGTGAAACCAATAATGCCAATGGCCTGCTTTGGAATTTTGGTGATCTTAATACCAATAGCGATACCAGCAGATTAGCCAATCCTACTTATACCTATCCGGCTCCAGGTACTTATTATGTGCGATTAATTGCCAATCCCGGTGAAACCTGTAGCGATACCACCTTTGCTCCTTTTAAGGTAACCGCTCCGGTGCAGGGTGACTTTCTTTGGGATGGGGTGCCTTGTTATGAAGTGCAGGGTTTACAATTTGAAGCGATTGGAACCAATATTCGCCCCAATACCCGTTATGAATGGGAGTTTGGCGCTGATGCTTTAATTCCGACCGTTACGGGACGTAGTGCTTTTGGAATTAGCTGGACGCAGCCAGGGCCTAAGCCGGTTAAGCTCACCTTGTACTGGGATAGCTGCTCGCAGGAAATTGTGGATACCATCGACATTGTTCGCGGAAATGTATTTGCCGATGCTGGCCCGGATACCGCCATTCAACGTGGTTCAGAATTGCGCTTGCATGCGAATTACGGCGCCGACTATTACTGGTATGCCAGCAGTCCGATTGAAATTGATAATCCCTTTTCCCGCAATCCAACCTTCCGTTTCAGGGAGCGCGATGATACGGTGATGGTCTATTTGATTTTAACCGATCAATACGGATGTAAGGGCAAAGATTCGCTTTGGGTTTATATCAGTGATGATCTAGATGCCGCCGTCTATA
The DNA here is from genome assembly GCA_002501205.1 of Flavobacteriales bacterium UBA7878. GTDB lineage: Bacteria > Bacteroidota > Bacteroidia > Flavobacteriales > Schleiferiaceae > Croceimicrobium. Next base: position 46,783 of record DLRW01000069.1, on the reverse strand, counting down.
ATATCATTACCCCCAATGGAGATGGTATCAATGACTTTTTCGACATCAGCTATATCAATCCATCCGGGAATTGCGGACTTTATATTATGAATCGCTGGGGTGCCGAAGTGTATCGGGATAATGCTTACAGCAATGATTGGTTTGGTACCGATCAGGATGGCAATCCCTTACCGGATGGCACCTATTACTATGTGGTGCAATGCGGGGTGGAAGTGCGTTCCACCGGACCCATCACCATCAATCGCTATTACGACTAAGATCGCTTTATCCTTTGCCAAACGGCGATAAAGCTGCCAATTACCATTAAGATCGATCCCATCCAAAGGATATTGATCATCGGGAAAACGATGGCCTTTTGCACGATATAAGGCTTTTCAATTGGATCCACTTTGGTCCAGGCGCGAATCTGAATTTCGTTCTTATCCGGATCTACATCCTCAAAGCGAAATTTGAAGCCTTGCATTGCTAATACCGTATCGCGGAATTCCTTGAAATCGTTTTCCACCACAAAGGCAGGTTGTATGGGGAATTCAGTGCCCATTGGATTGATTAACCTCAGGTGTGCCGTAAGCTTACCGGCTAATATTTCCTGGCGTTCTTCATTACCTACGAAATTGGCCAGGGTACTGTCGAGCACCACAAAATGTCCTTCATAAATAGCGGTGTCCCCCTGACCTAGACTTACTTCTGCCTCATTGCCAAAACCATCGGGGCTGGATACTTCCAATTCGGAGGAATAGGTGATGTGGGTATAAATGTCATAATTCCAATAATGCTTGGTATCCGGATTGGGATTGGGACCCATTTGATCACTAAACTGCAGGAAGGGTCTCAGTTGGAAGAGCGGCTCGCTATCCCCGGGATTATTAAAGTAGGATACTTTGTAGAACTGTTTTTGGCCTTCCATTTCCACGCCTTCGTAAACGCCGGTATAGGGACCCAGTTTTAAACTGTCGCCTTGCAACATTTGGATATTCTCATTAGCCGCCTGATTCTCGGTGAAAACCTGACTGCGACTAATCACCTGCTTGCGTCCATTGGAGATAAGGGCACCTACCAATATGAGGGCGAAACCGATATGAGCCACCGAACTACCGGCAAAGCTCCAATTAGCTTTTCCGGAAATGAGCCAATACCAAAGGTTGGAGAATACCGCGAAAAATCCGCTGTAGAGTAAAGCTAAATAGAGGGGCTCCGACCAGAGATAGTAGACCTGTGCGGTATAGGAAGCCAGAGCAATGCTGAGGATTAAAGCAATGCTAATGCCGCGCCAGAATACTTTGCTGGCGGTTTTACCATAGCGCAGGAATTGGCCAATGGCCATTAAGATGGCGATCACCAAAGCAAAGGGCAATTGCCAGCTGTGGTAATGGGCAATAGGATCTAAGTGGGGCGCCTTGTTTTCGCTGAGGATCGGGATTAAACCTTCGGGGCCAATCAGTTTATTGATCACCGGTAGTGAGGTGCTAAAGATGATTTGAAAGGCCGAGATAAAGAGAATCAGGCTACCAATAAACATCCAGAACTCGCGGGAGCTCAGATCATCATCGCTCTTGCTTTTAGGGATCTTTTTATAGCGCCAAAGGAAAAGGCCCAGGGCCAAGACACTGAAAAAGAGGAGGTAGATTAATAGCTGACCACTTAAGCCTAAATCCACAAAGGAGTGCACGGAGGAGTCGCCTAAAATTCCGCTGCGGGTTAGGAAGGTAGAGTAGAGGATCAAGATAAAGCTGAGTAGGCTCATGATGAAAGCAGCACTGAGGCCCGCGCGTTTATTGCGGTAAATCAATAATAGGTGGGCTGCACCAGCCATAACAATCCAGGGTACCAGAGATGAATTTTCTACCGGGTCCCAGGCCCAGAATCCGCCAAAGCTCAAAGCTTCGTAAGCCCAGGCACCTCCCATTAAAATCCCCAAGCCTAAAATGCCCACACTAAAGAAAGCCCAGGGCAAGGCTGGTTTTACCCAGGATTTAAAATCACCTTTAATTAAGGCCGCCATTGCCAAGGCAAAGGGAACCAAGGTAGAGGCAAAGCCCAAGAAAAGGGTAGGTGGATGAATGGTCATCCAATAGTTTTGGAGCAAGGGATTTAATCCGGTACCATCCATAAAGGCTGGAAAGCGCTCCAGATAATTTGCCAATTGAGTCCAAGGTAGACCAATATTTTCGGCGGTTTCCCGCATCAATACAAAAGGGCTGCTGCCAATTTTTAAGCCTAAGGGGTAAACGCCTAAAACCATGGAAGCGATAAAAGCCTGCACGGCAGAGAAGACCATCATGCTGTGGTTTTCCCAATCCTTAGCCTTAAACATCAGGATGAGACCTAAAACGGCATTCCAAAAGAGCCACAGGATAAAGCTGCCTTCCTGACCTTCCCAAAAAGCACTAAAAACAAAGCGGGGTTCCAGGTTTAGGGAGGAGTGCTTCCAAACGTAGTCGTATTCGAAATAATGGTTGAGTAATAAGTAGAAGAGGCTTAAAACAATGCCAAGGGTGGCAAGGCTGTGCAGGCCAAAGGAATAACGGGCAATTTTGCGGTAGCCGGCATTTTCGTTGCGGGCATTAAGATAGTAGGCGACCATCGCCACCAAGGCACTTACAAAAGCCGTACTAACAGAAAGGCGGCCGATAAAGCCGGGGAGGAGGTGTTCACCAATGTATTCCATCCAAAAGCTTAATTCACGTAGCTGTTTTGATTACCAGCCATTTCATTCTTTTCATTGTATTTGCTGGGGCACTTCATCAGAATTTCTTCGGCGATAAAAGCGCTGTCGGTAGCGAAACCTTTCATGGTAATTTCTTCACTACGCTCAAAATCCTGAGGCTTGGGCTGATGGTAGATCACTTTTTGCTTGGAGCCATTTTTATCTACCGCTCCAAAGCTGAAGCGATTGGCCTGCGCATCGTAATTCATGGCCGCCTCCTTATCCAAATAGCCAATTACCGTGTATTTGGTACCGGGATTTCTTTCGGCCTGTTCGAAGTTTACATAGGTAGAAGCATCGCCCAAGCTTACCATAATGGCGCCCATGGCTACGGCAATAATTATGATGAGCGCAATATGCGTACGTTTCATAAGGACTTTTTCAGTTTGTTGACTTTACGGTCGAGGTGAACTAAATAGAATACCACTCCCAGGAATATGATCGACATAATAGCTACAACCACATAGATCTTTCCGTTGGAGCGAAAGAACTCGGCCATTTCCGGTTTTGCCTTCTGCGCCTGCAGGAAGAAGGGCAAAAGAAAGACTGCCAGAAGATTAATTTTCTTGCGCATATTTCAATTTTTGGATGCGAATACTAAGGGAGCTAATCCAAAGTCCCATGAGCATCCAGCCTACAACGGCCGGATAAAAGACCCTTCGCATATTATCATCTAAATCGTATTCATTAAAACCGGGATTGCCACCCATACCCGGGTGCAGACTGTCGGTAATGCGAGGAAGTATGCCAATAAAGACAATCATCATCACAAAGGCGAAAATATTGTAGACCCCCGCCAGGCGACTGCGTTTATGCGGATCTTCTACGGAATTCCGCAGAATGAAATAGGCTAAATAAGTTAGGATGGTCACTGCGGTACCTTGCAATTTGGGATCATTGGTCCAAAAGGCTCCCCAGGTAAAGCGGGCCCAGACCATGCCGGTTGTAAGGCCTAATAGGGCGAGCAGAAATGCGGTCCGCGCGAATTGCTCGGCATAGATATCCCATTTAAGATTTCCCCTTAAGGTTTTAATGCTGTAAATGAGGCTGAGCAAGAGCATCAGAATCATGGAAAACCACATGGGAACGTGGAAATACAAAACCCGAATGGTTTCATTGAGCACATCTAAAGCCGGAACCGGACCGAGTAGTCCTTGAATTATGGAATAGAGCACTAATGCTACGCCAATCGCTTTCCACCAAATGCCTTTCATAGCCGATTTTAATCGCGCCAAAGGTAGGGAAATAAGAGGAAGGCCAAGAGGAGCGAGACCAATGCCAGTAAGGCGATAACTAGAATCAATCGGGCATTTATTTCCCAGTCAAATCCAGTTAAACTGCGCTCACTTAAATGGCTTAAAGTGAGGATTTGAGGGTAGAGCAGGGGGATGCTCAGAATGGCGGGTAGAGCCGGATTATTTCCTGCTTTGGCTGATATACCCGCTACTAAAGTGAGGATGGCACTAAAGCCTAGGGCAGATAAACTCAAAATCGTAATAAAGGCCCAGGGATCTTCGATGGGAAAGCCAGCGAAGAAGCCAAAAACGGCGGTGGTACAAAGGGCTAAAATCCAGAGATAGATGAAGTTATAGGCGATTTTCCCGAGGATAAGATGCTCCGGTTTTAGCCAGCCATAATAAAGTAGAAAGCGTTGATCGGCCTCATAGCTAAAACTGCGGTAGGCGGCTTGTACGGCGGCAAAGAGAAAGATGACCCAGAAAAAGGCATTCCAGCTTTGCACGGATAATTGCTCCTTAAAAACAAGATTGCTGAGGTACACGGTAGAAAGCACATAGATCAAGAGGGAAAAATAGGAGCGGCGCTCCGACCATTCCAGTTTAAAATTGAGGACTACAATCTTACTAATGCTTTTCATGAAGGGCAAAGGTAAGGTGCTAAGGCTTGAAAATGACAGAGTCCAAGCGTCGACTTATTGCAGTATTTTAAAACGATCATATCGAAAAACCCTTGCGGCCTCTGGCTTTTGGGAAGTGGGCTTTTTATAATCACGCGATATACCTGGCTGCTGATAAAAGCTTCCATAAAAGCGAATGGCCTGCTGGGAATTATAGAGGGAATCCGGTAAAAGATTTTGCGCTGAGGCCGCTTCAATAAAAAGGCAATCCTCTGCCTGGATTTCTTCATTTTCAGTTTGGGGAAACTTCACTATTTCCAGCCAATTGGCACAGGCGCAGGCCCAAATGATATAGCTAAGATCCAGACTGTCTTTTTCTTCTTCCAGTTGATAGCTGTAGTCTAGAAATGTAATGGGACCTTCTTCCGCATTTTTCAGGATATGCCAGCCCATCCCGCCGCCTAAAAGCAGTAGAATCACCAGAATTGAAAAGATCCGTTTTCGGCTAAAGGCCATGAATTTTATGCTTTGGCTTTACTTTCATTTTCCTTCACGCGAAAGCGGATAATATCTGCTATTAAATCCAAGGGTAGCTCTTGATCTAAAGGAAATTGCACTGATCCTTTCCCTTGTTTGTAGGAGGCTAGTTCTTCTTCGAAAGCCGCATGTCCACTGGGGGTAGCGTATAGGCCAATATGCTTTTTAAAGGCGGCAAAATAAATAAGTGGCTTGCCAAAGGTCTTGTAGGCGGGCATGCCATAAGCGATATTTTCCTCGGCCTGTGCTGCCTCTTTCAAGATCAAATTGCGGATTTGATGCAGCTGCTCCTGCACCTCGGCGGGAAAAGCGGCAATGTATTCTTCCACTGCATTCATAGGCCTAATTTAGGGGAAGGCCTGGATTTAAGATTCAATCACCCGGAAATATTCGTGGTGAAAGATTTTGAAATATTCCTCGGCCTTAAAGTCTTCGTAATAGGGAAGGAATTTGCGCAGATTACGCTTCACATTCTCAGGGTAGGCGCGTAAATAGGCCATTTTGGTTTGGGCTTGGGCCTGAATGTCGATTTGCACAGTGGGGGCCGGCATGCCTTCTATGCCGTACATTTCATTGGCAATCTCACTGGGATTGGGATAGCCGTATTTTTCCATTTTCGCTTTAAGCCAGGTATCCACGATTTCTCTTTCCATGTGATCGGTAAAAACGGATTGGTAAATGCGCTGGCAATCTAATTTTCCGGACTGGAAGAGATCGAGCACCAATTGACTGATATAGATATGTTCCGGATGTCCATAGCCACCTTTTACATTGTCTAAGGTGAAAATGACGCTGGGCTTAAATTCATTTACCTTTTCGATCAGGGCCGCAGTGATTTTCTCCTGGTAAAATTGTGGGGCGATTTCCGCATAGGGAATAGGCACATAGGGATTTTGCATGGTATCTAATCCCTTGCGGTAGATTCCATCTTCTACAATGGGCAGATTGCCGGCACAGATGATAGAGGCGGCATTTTCCTTTTTCCCGGGCATTAAATGGATTTGAAAACTCATTTGCTGGATGGTCCAGCCGGCGGCGGTGAGCTTGGCGATGGTTCCCGACATGGCGCAATCATCATCGTCGTGGGCCACAATTATAAGGGCCTTTTTATGGCTTTCTTGGGCCAGAAATTGATCTTCGGGGAATTGCTCGGTAGCGGCGAAGTTTTGCAGTTCTTCGAGACTGGGCTTGTGGGAGCAAGCGCTAAATAGCAGGGCTAGGCTAAGCAAGCCTAAGGATTGGATGTTTGACATTAGCGAGGTTTAGTAAATCAATAACGCCTTTATACTCAAAACGATATGAAGACTCATAAAAAAAGCCTCTGAAGAGAGGCTTTTGAATAGGGTTTGGAGTCGAAATTTATTTACCCATGGCAAAGGCTACGATTTCTTCATCCAGGGGATTGGTGCGACTGCCATGATGGGCAATCCACTTTCCATTTTCATCGATTAAAAATTTATTGAAGTTCCAGCTCACCTTGGCATCATCCACACCATTTAATTCTTTGTCGGTTAGCCACTGGTAAATGGGGGCTTGCTCATCGCCTTTCACATCAATCTTATCCATCATGGGGAAGCTTACGCCATAGTTCTTCTGGCAGAAACTAGCGATCTCCTCATTGGTGCCCGGCTCCTGCTTGCCAAACTGATTACAAGGGAATCCAATAATGGTGAATTTCTCACCGCCATGCTTTTCGTTTAAGGCTTGTAAATCTTCGTATTGTGGGGTAAAACCACATTTACTGGCGGTATTTACAATCAATACTCTTTTCCCTTTTAGTTGGGAAAAACTGAATTGCTCACCATTGAGATCGGTCACGGTAAAATCGTAGAAGGAGGGACTTTCAGCTTCTACTTTATTGCTAGCCTCATTTAAAGCCAGTTTTTCACTTTTAAGGGCCGTCACGCTATTCTGATTACAGCTGGCCAATAAGCCTAGAGCGAGGAAGGACAGGAGGATGCGTTTCATGTATTTGCGTTTTGGGAAATAACGAGCTAAAGGTAGGAAAGGTTCGGGGTTAAAGAGGGGCTTGGGTATTAGAGACTTTAGAAGTTAGACTATAGACGATAGATTTCGTGATGCCGCTTAATGGGGCAGTGTTAATCTGGAAGGGGTATTCTCAATGCCCTTTGTAAATCATCTGTGGTTTTTTTAAGAAAAGATGGGATTGGGGATTAAGGTTTTAAGGAAAATAAATTTTATTTTTAGGGAGTTTTGACCTGAATTTAATCACAAGCGAATCTTCTATATTTCCTCAGGCTGGATTTTGTGATTCTTTATTTCAGGTTGGTATATAAGCAAGTTGTGGATAATTTGAAAAATGACGAAACACGCTACAAATTCCGTATTTACACCGACTAGTCAGGCCAAATTGACTTTTGTCGAGCGAGACGAAACTATTAATTCAGAGATAGTTGATGCTCTGATGACTCCAGGAAAACAAATGATTCTTTATGGTCATTCCGGAACAGGGAAATCAACACTAATAGTCAATAAGTTAAACCAAACGTATGAGTCTGTCATTATTTCCAGATGCACTAATTCTTCAAGCTTTGACGGGCTTCTTTTGGATTCATTTGACCAACTAGAGGTTTATTATGCTGACAGTAAAACAGCTAGTTCGAATAGTTCTATTAGCGGGACACTAAAAAGTTCTTATTCATTAATTAATGCCCAAATAAAAGCGGGAAATAGCTCATCTGAGTCTACTACCGAAATGAGAATTGTTCCACCTCAATTAACTGCTCAACGATTGGCTCAATTTTTAGGGGCCGCAAAATGCTGTTGGGTCATAGAAGATTTTCACAAATTAAAAGATGAAGAAAAAGTGCGATTTTCTCAAAATATGAAAGTATTCGTAGATACGGCCACTCAATTTCCAGAGGTGAAAATGATCGCTATTGGAGCAGTGGGAACTGCAAGAGAGGTTGTTGAATATGACTCTGAGTTATCCAATAGGGTCTCAGAAATTCTGGTACCACTATTAAGTAAAAATGAGCTTCACCAAATTTTAGAAAAAGGTGAGAAATTATTGAATATCGAGTTCGAACAACAAGTGAAAAATAAGATAGTTGAGTTCTCTAATGGTTTGGGTTCAATTTGCCATCAGTTGGCCTTAAACATATGTTTCTCCAATAACCTTTACGAGACTTCTGATGAGCTTATAAATTTTAGAGTTTCTGATTTGAAGTTAGCCTTGGAAAAGTTTATAAAATCTAACTCAGACACATTGAAAGGCAGATTTGAAAGAGCAACCAAAGTTCAGCGAGAACGAACATATAATAACGGAAGAATTATCTTGAAAGCACTTGCGAAATCAAAAAAAGATGGGACAAGTCATGCTGAACTTCTTTCTATAATTAGGCAAGAACATAAAAAATATCCACCGGCAAACCTTACTTTATACTTAAAAAAATTACAAGAGAATGATCGCGGGAATGTAGTTTGTCAAAATATCGATAATGGCTTATTTACATTCTCGGATCCATTCATAAAAACTTATGCTCAATGTGTCTTTGATTCAAAAGATGAACTAGAGGAAGATCCATTAGAAATAGAAAGACAAGTGACTGCAATTTTCGAGAAGTTCATTGAGAAAATCACAAATAGAAACTAATCTCAGCAAAGTCAACTCGAAATGTACTTCGGCTCACTGCGCATGGCCTTAACGTTAGCTTACTATTAATAAGGGTGAAATACAATTTATGATTGGAACAGTTCATCAACTATATTTTCTACCATGGATAGGATACTTCAGTAAGCTGTATTTCTCAGACTCTTTTGTCGTATTTGACACAGCAGACTTTAGAAAGCGTCATTTCTATGATCGGGTTAAAATAATTGACACGCATGGAAAGCCAAACTACATCAGTTTACCAGCAGGACAGAACTATAAAATTGGCTGTAATAATGTTACCATAAAGGATATTGGCAACCAAATGAGAGAAAAAATCATTCGTACAATTCAAGAATCCTATGCAAATGCTAGATTCTACGATTCTGAATGGAAACAACTTAAGAAAATAATATCTAATTCACTCTACTATTCCAACAATTTGACCGAAATAAACTATCAGTTAATAGCAAACATATTCGAGTATTTGGGCTTAAGAATGCCAAAGGTTTTTTTTACTAGTGAATTAGACCTTAAATATCATGACGCGACTGAAATGCTGATTCAAATTTGCAAACTCTTGGACATGAACAGCTTACTACTTGGCGATGGAAAGAGTACAGAAATACATGATTTGGAGAAAATAAAGGACAATGACATTCAAATCTACATTCAAGAGTATAAAACGCTGCACCCTGTGTATGAACAATCCAGAAGGAAACATGCAGGTTTTGTTCCGTGTTTGTCAATTGTAGATAGCATCTTGAATGTTGGACGTGAAAAAACTTCTGACTTCATTTCCAACAAGAAATATGAACCCCAAATTCATAAACTTAAAAATGTCAATTTGAAAAAAAGCTAATTATGGAGCAACAAATAGAATTTAAGTCGTCAATGACAAATCAGGTTTTGAGAGGACGATTTATCAAGAGCGAAAATCCTAATAAAAAGTCCCCAATTGTGTTCATGCTTACAGGGGATGGAGGAAAAGGAACAAAAAGCCTGAGTTGGGTGAATATGCCACCAAAACTTGCAGAAAAAGGCATTTCGTCCTTTCTATTTGACTTTGAAGGCTTAGGGTATAGTGATGGCACAAGGGAAACACTCTGTCTGTCAATTGGTATAAGCAATTTGCTTGATGCATTCAAGGTAATAGAAGAACAAGAATGGATTGATTCAAACAAGATTGGCTGCTTTGCAGCAAGTTTTGGAGCGGCCGTGTTATTGGCAGCGCCTGAAATTGCTAACAAACTCAGCATAGTAGGATTAAAATCACCCGCAGCCTTCATTGCCGATGCATATTTCAACGAAATTGGATTTGATGAATTTGAAAATTGGCGCAAAACTGGCTTTTCAAATGAAAATGGCTATAAGTATGAAGTCTTTCTTGATTGTCTGCGTTACAACATTTTCGAGACCGCCACTCGAATAACCACTCCATGCTACATTACGCAGGGCGATAAAGATGAGATTGTTCCTTTTCAACAAACGGTCTTTCTCTATGAGTGCTTGAAGACAACTGAAAAGGAGCTGAACATTTTTAAGGATGGCAATCATTCATATTCAAATAACAATGATTGGGATAAAATGGCTAGTTACTTTGTTGAGTGTTTTCATAAGAGCCTATGGTAGATATGAAACACATTAGTAAAATATCCTTTGCGCTGACAGCGCTTGTTGCAATTGTCCTAACAGTGCTAAACATCTTCAATCTTTACATTTTCGATTTTAGTATTGAGAAGGTTATTCTAATTCTTCTTTGCCTACTATGTATATCGTTTGTCACGCAGCACTTCACAAACGAGAAGGCATGGAAAAACCTCGAATTAAGTGTTAAATCCATTAAGCAAATCCCTGAAAATAATCTTGTCTTTTTCGATGATTCAGTTGAAATCGAATCAGCCCTTGCTACTGCTGTTCTAAGGGCAAAAAAATCTGTTTGCGATTTGACTTGGAAAAATGTGATAAGCTCTGGATTTGACTCAAATAAAAGGAAAACATCTCACTTAAATCTTGAAACTAATATCACAAAAGCAGCCTCCAACATATTGTACAGAGAGATTTTTATATTTAACGATCCTAGACGAATACGGAAATTAAGGCGCAGATTAGCAGAGAATATGGACGGTTACTCGTGTAAATTTTTTAAAAAAGATAATATTATACCTCGCCTTCAATTTGTAATAGTTGATGATGAACAGATTTTCTTTTTCGCTTCATCAGCAAATTCGCCACTCTGTTTAATAAAAGATTCTAGGGTTTGTAAAGTATTCGTGACATACTTCGAAGAATTATGGTCAAAAGCAACTTTCATCAAAGATGGCGCAACAGTATTTCAAAAGGAAGTTGACTACATAGAAAAGACGTTAAAAAAATATTAACCGATACTAAAAAAATTATCGTTAAAGGGTTTGCATAGAGATTAGTGCAATTAATAAACTTTCCGCTTGATGATAAAGTGCTCATTTAGCCTTTTTTAAGCTGGTACCAGCCTTTTATATAAATGAAATGCACGTTTGAATTAAATAGTAAAGGATTCATTAAGCAAAGAGAAAGTTTTGACTTGGAGTTTAAAGAAGCATTTCATTACGGTGACTCATTAGCGGAGTACATAAGGTCTATTGTTGGAATGGCTAATAATAAAGGCGGTGAGATAATTTTTGGGATTAAGGATCGACCAAGAGAACCAAAGGGACTTCAAAATGACAAATTCGATAATTGTGACCCAAATAAAATAAACCAGTTCATAAGTGAATATTTTTCACACGAAGTTCTTTGGAATATGGAAACTCACGAAATCAATAGGAAACAGTTTGGTCGGTTATGGGTAGAAGAAGCACCTTAAAAACCAATAGTCTGCTCAAAGACCTATAAAAAAATACTAAGAGAAGCGGCAATATACTATCGCTACCGTGGTGAAACAAAGGAGATTGGCTATACTGAACTATCGAGAATATTGAGTGCTGAACGTGAAAAGGAGAAATTACTTTGGCTAAGGCATGTTGAAAAAATAGGTCAGGTTGGACCTCAAAATATTCATCTTATTGACACTTTTAATGGTGAAATTCAAACAGGTCAAGGACGCATTCTTCTTGATAAGTCTATAGCTAATAAATTGAAATTCATCAAAGAAGGAGAATTTTCAGAGAAGAATGGAGCTCCAACGTTAAAATTAGTTGGAGAAGTAACAGGAGTTGTTGACACGACAAATATCCCAAGAACAGATGTGCTTTATCCCTATAGATTTGGTGACTTTAAATATAAATTTGGGATTAACAACTACGAATTTCAAGCTATACTCTGGAAGTTGGACGTTAAAGGAAATTCAAAATATCATACAGAAATTTCGATAGGTAAATCTAGTTCAACACATAAGTACAGTAAGGAATTTTCAAGAAGACTTAAATCTATTTTAGACAGATATCCGAGTTGGCTAAAAGAAACTAAAGAAGAATATAAAGTAAATGGCAGGTAAGATTATGCATAGAACATTGTGCAATCATTGGGTATTGCTAGTTAAGGTCTCTAAGCAAGCATAGTACGAGCCTCCAATATGTTCAGCGTATCGTACAGAAAAATATTGGGCATAATAAAACCGAGATGCAAAAAAAGCTTCGGAGAAATAGGTGGTTGAGTTGTATTAATGAGTCGACCTCAATAAAACTTCAAAGTCTTGCCAGTAGCCCATACCATAAAAGAACCAAAAACCTTCCCAAGACTCTGCAGGCATGCAAATCCTTAGACATCTAAATATAAACTCCCTGCTATTTTATCAAAAACATCAGGATTATTTAATCCTAGCCTCCCTTAACTTAGAAAAAGAAGCGGAGGTTCTTTTTTAACCCTGCTGATCTTCGCTCCCAAACATGCTGATGTTTGACTTCATTCATGCGGATGTTTGGATTAAAACATAAGCATGTTTTTAAAGAATGCTCCAATATGAGGCTTTTGCTTGTCCGGAAGAGGCGGGGAGGCTTGTTTTTAGGCGGCTTCCGAGCCGAAGACGGATGGCCAATATTCATTTATTGAATGAACAAGGAACTGGCGATTGAGGGCCTCGGCTAGGCTTTATTGGAATATAATGCTTTTTAAGACTGGGGAATGAGATGGGATAAATTGTAATTTTAAGGAGCTAAAACTTGAAATTAATCGCAATCTAGAATCTGCATTTTTCTTAGATAGGATCTTGTTGTTGCTGGACTTGGATCAGAATATGTGCGAGTTGCTAGCAATGTGAAAAAGAACAAACATGAACCTAATTCCATTTAAAAACATAGATGAACAAGACGAGTTTTGGTGTGGTGCAAGATTTGTCAAGAAAAAAAAGGGATTAAGATTGGGGGATTCCGAACAAGATTATTTTGAATTCATGCTTATTGGTGCCAGTTCAATGGAATGGATGATTTGTACACATATTGACCAATTTGAAGCAGGGGCTGTTATTTCTCACGTAAAAACGACTACACTTGAATCTCAGCGATATACTGTAACTGCTAAAGAATTTAGGAGAAGTAATATCCTTGACGATGAAATAGACTTATGGTATTACAGCTTTACTAAATATGACCGGTATTGGAGTCAGGACATTAAATCGGTAATCAAAAAGCTAGATAAAATATCCTTCCATGATATTGAAGTAATAGGCTTGAATATCAACTTTAGCTATTCCTTTGTATCTATCGATTTTGAGCTTTACAATGAGATTGTAAAGGACTATGAAAAGTGGACTATTGAATTCCAAAAGTTCACTGATTTCAAGTCCGATAGTTTGCTCTTGAACTCAGATTCAAGTGTGGAAATCACCAGCTTTGAATACGAACTGATTGAATTATTCGAAGGGAAAATGACATTTTTACTTGGCTCTGAGCAGCCCTCATTCGAGTTACTATTTAAATGCGAAAAAGTTAAATTATTGAAAAGCTAAAGGCATGAAGCTATAGACCCAATGCCTTCGAGACATTAATTATTGCTACTAATTAAAATGAAGAATCTAATTGCCATAATTTTCATTCTTTTCTCTGGTTCTGCTTTTGGTCAAACACCTTGTCAAGAAGAGATGATCGATGGTAAATATTTACTCAGGCTTGAGCCTAAAACGGAAATAGGAAAAAAGCTGCAGTTCAGGTTGATAGTATCGCTGGTTAACTCTTCTGGATTAGCTCTTAGTGGAACTAGAATCCAACTTATAGGAGAATATGGGATTATTTATGACGAGGCTTTAACGGATGAAAAAGGAAAGGTCTTATTGACCAATATTGACAATGAAAAAGAGTTTTTTGTTAAAATCCTTAGACAGGAACAATGCTTAAAAGAGAAGGTGAACTTTTTCTTAGGCGTGCAGGAAAATTTGGAAAAGGAAATCACTGTAATTTGGAATTAGAACTTGTGCCAATAAAACATATAGCTGATGATAAGCAAAGTAGACCGCTTTGGTATTAAGAGGACATTCTGTCGCTTCGCATTGGAGAAAGTCCTTGGTTTTGAAAATCAGCACAGCTAAACCGCCACAAGCCATATGCAAACCCCTGTTCTTAATTGGAAAAAATGAAATTCCTGACCATCATCCTATTGCTTCTCACTTGTAAATGGGTCGACGTACAGCCCTCAGACCTCGAAGTTAAGTACGTAGAAGGCGCAATGATGGGCGATTTTGAAAAGCTGGAATTTACCGGCATTTGTGGTGGGACGGAAGCAATTGAAGCTCATTTTGACCAAATCCAGTTTTGCAAGAAACTCCACCAACTAAAAATAAAAGGTAGGATTACAAGCAATTATGGTGAACCCTATCCCTACATGAGCTTTGTTACAGGAAAGGAACAGCGGAACAAAATATTTCGCAATTCTGAAATTTTGACTTCCGATTCCACCGGAACTTTTGATTTAAGCATCGACTACAAAAAGGGAGATGAGCTTTTCATTTACGGAGTGGGAACCTATATTTTGAGGACCAGAATAATAGGAAAATAAAAGCGGACTTCGCACCTTCAGTGAGTTTATGGCTCTCCTCATTTCAAGTCAAGATGCTTGAAAGATGTAAATTGGAATACCCTATCCGAAAAGGTAATAGTAGGCACGCCAACTTAGTCATTAAACACTAACTGCTTTAGCTAATTGACATGAATCCTAAACTCAAAATAGTCTTTGGAGTACTATTGATCGCTGGCCTTTCCTCGTTCATTAGATCAGAATCAAAGCCAATTCCTGAAAGGAAAAGGTTTTATACCAATGAATTACAGAATGGCGATTCATTAGTAATAATTAGTTCTTTTTCGGGATGTTTTTCTGAAAGCGGTTTTACACTTGAAATTTTCATGGAATCAGATCAGTTTCACCTTTCCTATCAGGAAGGTGGCAAGTCTGAAATAATAAGCAAAACGCTTCCGCTTTCCTTCAAAAAGGAACTTTCTGATTTTGAGTTAAGGACAGTTCCAAATATGGCCTATGGCATAGGTACTAGCTGTAAGATGATCTTTAAGTTTAATAATGAACGATTCGATACCATCAGGGAGTGCCCTCAAGAGAAATACTATTATAGGCTTCTAGAAAGAATAAAAAACTAGTCACAAGGCTAGGCTTTTGGAAGTTGAATGGAATAAAGGACAAGGACATGGATTCGGTTCCATGACTTGGAGTTTAGACCTGAGCTATAAAGGTGCCTGGAAATAGGATCAGCAACTTGGAAAAGGTGTAATCATATAACTGGCGGGTATTAAAAGACAAGTAAAATGGAAACGAGACCACATAAAAATGAATTTTGAACTAGCCGATAAATTGACTGAACTCATAGAGGTCAAGAAGCTTGATGAAGCTATAGAACTCGCTGAAGAAGAACTGAACAAAATTCCAGAAACGGACTTTCACAAAATCATTGGAAAGAACTTAAAGCATTTAAAGCTTGACTTGAAAAAGCATATTGCAGACTTTGACCAAAGCACAACAAATGAACTTAGAAAGAAACAGGGATTCTTTAAATCAATATTGGGCTCAGGGAAAAAAGTGAAACCACTTGCGTTTTACTGTGAAATGAATGGATTCACAATAAATTATGATCGATGGTATATCGACCTATTTTCATTTGAAAATTATAGCTTAACCGATTGGGATTGGTTATCTGACTTTTATGATTCAACAGTAAATGACCTAACTATAACCGGTTTTGAAGACATTCAAAAAGCATTTGAAAAGGTTCATGAAAACAAGATGTTTGAAGAACCGCATATTGACCAGGCATATGAAGTTTGTGAATTACTTGTTATTCTTCGATTACAAGAGCTTTTTCGAGAGACTTATAAGGACGAAGAAAGTGAGTGGAGTAAAATCCCAATGTTTGTGACAGCTCACGACTACGAAATGATTTATAAAGTGAATTGAAAAAAGAAGGCAGCCCTTTACTCCATGCACAAACCGCTGTTCTTCAAACAGAAAATAAAATGAAAGATCCATACTTCCACATAGAATGGATAATTGATTTGATTAAGGAACAAGAGCATGACAGGACTGACTTAATCGAACAATTGAAAAAGTCGAACAGAAAGAAATGGATAAGGCAAGCTTATATTCACTTTGTATCAGGCGCCAGACCAAATCAGCCTGGATCAGAGTGGCAATTTGATGAGAGCATTGCTTTAGAACATGAAAGTGAAGGAACCATTGTTATCGATATTCTTAAAGACGGGAGAATTGGTGGAATTGAGTTTGTAAATCAAATCTGGGATTAAATATGGAAAGAGAGTTTTCGGTTTAACTAGACTCAAAGAATGATGAGCTATTAAAAATAGGCCTTCTCCGAAGTCGTGAGCATTTTATCGATACTACTGTCCCCAAATCATTGATTCCCAACGATTGTATTAAATTCAATCGCTTAATAGGCCACTGGCAGGTAATATCCGCAGAAATGAAAATCAGATCCTTAATTGGTGCATTAGGCTTTATCTATGCTTTAACGGCTTGCGAGGGCAGTGCCAAAAAGAATCCTGATTACAGGATCTATCATTCCAGGATTATAGAAGCGGAAGAATTAATTAGTCAGGAAGAATATCAAGCAGCTTTGATCCAGTATGAAGCGTTGTTTGCCGACTATGATTTCATTTTTCTGCGTGACTATAAAATAGCGGCTCAAATTTCCTTCCTGATTGGAGATAAGGAAAAAGGCTTGCTCTACCTTAAGAAGGCAATCGCCAATGGCTGGGAATGGACGGAGCTCAAAGAGCAGAAATTCTTAAACCAGCATCTTTCAGCTGCTGACTGGAAATCCATTGAAGATCAATATGAGGACCTGCATGACCAATTCCTAAATAGAGTGGATGCAAGCCTTAGAACAAGAGTTCAGGCTATGTTTGAAAAGGATCAGGAACTCGCCTATGAGGCCTACATAATTGAAGATGAGCAAGAACAAGAGAAATTCATAGTGGAGAATTTTCCAAAGCATAGTGAAGCACAATTAGCTAATCTTTTGGAGATTCTGGAAACGCAGGGCTACCCCGGAGAGTTTCTAATAGGCAATGATTTCTGGGTATCCACGATATTAAGTCATCACAATTCCCAGGGCTTGGAATATGTTAGAAAGGACACCTTATTTGATTTGATCAAGCCAAAACTGAAGCAATACTTAAAACTTGGCTATATATCGCCCTATGAAAATGCATTGCCTGAAGATTGGAAAGGAACAATACTATCTGAAGGGAAGGATTCACCTTATGGCTACCTGGTTCCTCCTAAGACCTCCAATATTTTCCAAATAAACAAGGCAAGAAGGGCAATTGGCTTAGGCTCGGTTGAACTAAGAAATAAATTGATAGCTATTGAAGCTAAAACGGGCATGAGCCTTTATTTGCCTGATTGGGTGGAGGGGAAAATAGAAGTCCAAGAGAATTAATTACTTGGCAGCTTTACTTATTAGATTGAATCAGAATTGAAAATTGGATCGAATTTGCAATTCTAATTGAATCGAATTTGCAATTCGATTCTTCTCTAATCCAAGGATTTTAGATAGTTCACTTGTTCCTCTGCTTCCTTCTTGGCTTTGCTTTTCCATTCCCTAATTTGATCGAATTTGTTATTCGAATCTTCCCAATTGGGGTTTTCGGCACTGAACTCCGGAGGGGGAGGAGGTGGCAGAAAATTCCAGGGTTTATTCAAAGAAAGGCTTAATCCGCAGTCGTTCGCTTTAAAATGCTGAGCGTAATTTCCTAAAAAGATCCAGGCTCCGCTTTCAGAAACATAGGGTCCACAAAGGCCTTCGTTTATGCCCTTAATGATTTGCCCTTTGCTAAGATCTCCTTTGATTACTTCCACAACCCGAATTTCAAAGCTGCTGGAATCGGCGCTAAAGCTTAGCACCTCGCCTATAAATACCGCATTGGAAATACTGTATTCCCGGCTCAAGGCCTTTTCCCGGTTTTTAATGGGAATGCAATCGCAGGCCAGCAGGCAAAGGCTTTGAGAGAGGAGTAAGAGGCTGAGGAGAACTTTCAAATTTGGAGACTTTAGTATTGAGTATTGAGTATTGAGATTTGAGAAATTCCGAATGAACTTAAGATTTCCATTTTTCTGTGGGAATCTCGTTTAAAGATTTTCGAAGTTGATCAATCAGCAAGACCTTAGGATGATCTTCATTTCCTAATCGTTCATAGTCCTTAATCCTATATTCAATAGACTGATTTTCGAATTGAATACGAATCAGCTCAAAGGCATAGGCACTTAAAACATAATTAGGAGAGCGCAGACTGCTATCAGCAATGCTCTTGCGATTTGCCATTAGATAGCTCATTGGTGGCTCATAGTCTTTCAAAGTTTGATAGCGCGCCTTAGAGGTGAATTTCCGCAAGTTCCATTGCCCTTCGGAATACCAGTAGATAGCATATAGTCGGTTGAAATTTCGAGAGCAATCGCTGCATCCGCTATAATAGGCGATAAGGCTGTCGCTGCCATTGCTAATTAAACTATCAATAAATTGATCACCTTCAATTCTGGAGTTCAAGTGCACCACATTTTGGATTTGCGACTTCTTAGTGGAACAAGCAACCAGGACCAGGACTAAGGCAATTAATTTTAGGGCAATGCGCATGGAGGATTGTTTGAGGGCTGGAACTGCTTAAACAGCTCTTTGCTTTGGTGATTGGTGTATTTTGGGTTCAGGATAGAAGCAATTTTTTTGCCAGAAAAAGCTCACACCATTTTCTCTGGATTCTAAGACAAGAAGTTCTTAATAGTATAAAATGATTTCTTCGCTTTTCGACTCAATACTGCCTGTCCAAACCTTGTACTCTTTGGCTTCTGAACTTTTGCTAATTTTAAAGAGAGCCGTCATTTTGCAAGTTATTGGGGTGACAGGGAGGCTTAAGGGGGAATCAGCCCAATATTCTAGCTGACTAGAGTCATTAGCAAAGTTCACCTCAAAAACAGTATGGCCATGGGGCGGTATTTCCATCCAATCTGGAAAGTTCTTATCCCAGGCAGTCCTTTGTTTCTTTGGATAGAGAATTTTTCCATCCGCTAATTCGATCTTAAAAGAAAGGGAAAAATAACCCCAAGAACACCATTCCTTCCAAATCCGAATGGGCTTTTCGCTGTTGTTACTAAGGAGGACGTAGAATTTTTGTCGTTCTGGATAATAAAGTGAGATCGATGCCGGATTAAAGTTATCGGCGTATGTATGAGGGATAATTTCGAGGCTTAACTCAGGGTTTTTAGGGGTGCAAATAGCAAGATCATTTGAACTAATAGCGGATAGGCTAAGGAATAAGCTGAGTAGATATTGAGCGAAGATCATAAGCAAGAAATTTGGTTATCTAATCTTAAATTCACCATTAATTAAATCGATTTGCAAATTAATCCAGAAGGCCTTTTCGGGAAGTTCTAAATGCCTAACCTGGTATTCAAGTAGTCCCTTTCTAAGCATATCTAAGCACAACCAATCTTCAGAGTCAATATAAAACATGTCTTGAAGCTCAATATCAACAAATCTTCCTTCTTTATTGAATTTAAGTTTGAACTGCCAATGACAATCAAGGTTTTTCCAATTTACAGTATCCATAGAAGAGTCTAAATACAGCCCTAAAGAATCAATTAAATATTCCTTGATAAACTCCTCCTTATCCTGATTTGCATAATAATCTACTTCTTCTTGATTCGATTGAATATATTTTGAATTTACAATGCCATTTTCAAATTCAATTACCGTATGGTTTGCATGTAAGGGACGAATACACATATAGCAAAATAGTGGCTCGCCAATGGGAAACTCAACGCTTTTTGTATACCAAGAAGCAAATTGTCGACCATTAAAAAGCAGATGTTCTGAAATATCAGTATTGGAACAGAAATATCTGCCGCTTATAACTTTAGTAAGAAAAAGACTATCGTTTTCGAGGGTCCAATGGGCCAAGTATCCTCTTAATAAAGCGGAGTTCCAACATCTATTATCGCCATTTTTTATACGGAAACCACTTTCTAGCAAGGGTGAAATTTTGAAACTAAATGTGTCAGTTCCAATGATTAGCAAGTCTTGCATTTGCATTGTGGCTTTTAGCCCACTACAGGTGCTTATTGAAATGAGCAAGATGCTGAGGTATTTCACTTCTAATCTTTTTCTATCCTATTAGACTAAATTTTAACTCTTCAGTTGTCCTTGTTTAAGAGCAATCATCTGTTTTCCGAAAGAATAAATGCGCGAATCAATCAGCTAATTTTTCTGTGGAATGATCTCCAAGGATTTCAGAGAATGAATCAGCGCGGACATTCTGACCTTTAAACTATCATTCTCCGCCGCCACAGCACTTAAGTAGTAATAGGAAGAGTCATTCTCTGTATTCAAAATAAAGGTAATGACTCGACTTCTCTCACTCCCTTTCTCTAGTACTAGGCTATGAATGAAGTAAGCTTCATAATTTAAAATTTCAGTGGGCCCAGATTCTAAAATCTCTATTGGAAAGTATCCACTTTGCAGGCTTTGCAGTGCATAATTATATTTCGAACCTAGAGATATCGAACTATTGAAGCTTTTAATTCTTTGAATCTGAATATATTCCAAACTATCCTTTAGGTATGATGGAGCTTGAAGCTTTAAGCTGAATTCTATGCTTTTAGATTCAAAATTTTCAGGATAAACTTGAAAGGACTGGGGTAGTGCGATCCTGATTTGATCATGAATCTTCTGGCTTTTACCGCTTTCGGACGGACTAAACTTGAAGTCATCCAAATAAAGCAATTGATTAGTGCAGGAGCCCAAAAGGAATAAGACCAGCAGTATTAGATATCGGGGCATTTAGCTCTAGTACAGGAATGAGTTTCATGTGTGTTAAGTAGCAAAGACTTAGCGATTATCAGTAAGCTCAAATATCGCATTCTTCGGTGGCTATTCAATAGAAATCCATAATATCTTCCCCACCCATCCATCCCTCCAATTCCCTTACCTTTGCCGCATGGAAATGAATGGGAAAAAGGTGGCTTTCCACACCTTAGGATGTAAACTGAATTTTTCAGAAACGGCAACCATCGCCCGCGATTTTAAAGATCAAGGTTTTGCCCAGGTAGATTTTGAGCAAGCAGCTGAGGTTTACGTAATTAACACCTGCTCGGTAACCCATAATGCCGATAAGGAATGTAAGCTTTGGATTCGCAAGGCCAAGGAGGCCAATCCTGATAGTTTGGTAGTAATTGTAGGTTGCTATGCCCAATTACAACCCGAAGAAATTGCGGCCATGGAAGGGGTTGACCTAGTTTTAGGAGCTACCGAAAAATTTAAGATCACCGATTACCTTGATGGCCTCACCCAAAGTGATAAAGGGGAGGTGCACTCCTGCGAAATCAACGAGGCCGATTTCTATGTAGGCGCCTATTCCATTGGCGATCGCACCCGTGCCTTCTTAAAGGTTCAAGATGGCTGTGATTATAAATGTACCTATTGTACCATTCCGCTGGCTCGCGGTATTTCCCGTTCTGATACCCTGGATAATGTGCTGGCCAATGCCCGCATGATTGTGGAGGAAGGCGCTAAGGAAATTGTTTTAACCGGGGTTAATATTGGCGACTATGGTAAAGGGGAGTTTGGCAATAAACGCCATGAGCATACCTTTTTAGAATTAGTGCAAGCCCTGGATGAAGTGGAAGGCATCGACCGTTTCCGGATTTCATCCATTGAGCCTAATCTCCTAAAAAATGAGACCATCGAATTTGTAGCACAGTCCAAGCGATTTGTGCCGCATTTCCATATTCCACTACAAAGTGGAAGCAATAAGATTCTCAAGAAAATGAAGCGTCGCTACCTCCGCGAACTCTATGCAGAGCGGGTAGCCAAAATTCGTGAAGTTATTCCCCATTGTGCCATCGGCGTTGATGTAATATGTGGCTTCCCTGGCGAAACAGAGGAAGACTTTATGGAAACCTATAACTTCCTCAAAGATTTTGATATTAGTTACTTGCATGTCTTTACCTATAGTCAGCGTCCCAATACGGAGGCCGACGAAATGGAAGCGCAAGTACCATATGGTGAGCGAAAAAAGCGCTCCAAAATGCTACGTGTTTTGAGCGCTAAAAAGCGTCGTTCCTTTTATGAATCGCAATTGGGCACGCAGCGAGAAGTACTTTTTGAGGATAATTTTAAAGAGGGATACATCACTGGATTTACCGAGAACTATGTGAAAGTAAAAACCACCTGGAATCCCGAACTCATTAATCAGAAAGCCAAAATCAGCTTAAAAGATATTGATGAAGATGGCCTGGTTCGTTTTGACTACCTCGATAATGTACCTATCTTAGTCTAATGTTCGCAAGCCTGATC
Source organism: Flavobacteriales bacterium UBA7878 (assembly GCA_002501205.1). Taxonomy (GTDB): domain Bacteria; phylum Bacteroidota; class Bacteroidia; order Flavobacteriales; family Schleiferiaceae; genus Croceimicrobium. Next base: position 24,291 of record DLRW01000069.1, on the reverse strand, counting down.
CAATACCGCCTTAATCCGATTTTTAAAGCCGATTTTTTCCGCTATTGGAAAGAGCATCGTCAGCATTTAATGGATCTTAAGGTATTGGAATATGCAGTTTTACATCGCGAAACGCCGATTTCCTATCTAAGCTATTCACATTGGTCGGATCGCAAGGAATTCGAAAATCACATCATCGACCCCCAAGGTCCTACCTGGACATTTCAGCAAAAGATCGAAGAATGCTGTAATGATGTGCGGGTTTTACACAGAATGGATATTATCAAAGATTCTCCCCACTATGAATCCTAACTGGAAGCTGCTCCTGCAAGAGGCCGCTGATCTCTGCCAGGAAACCGGTCAATTTATCGCCTCCCAACGTCGCCAGGTAAGCGGCAATCAGGTAGAAGTTAAGTCCTTAAACAGCTTGGTTTCCTATGTAGATCAGGAAGCGGAACGTCGCCTGGTAGAAGGCCTTTCCAAAATATACCCTGAAGCGGGTTTTATTACTGAGGAAGAAACGGTGGCTCAGGAGCGCAAGGAGTGGAATTGGATTATCGACCCCTTGGATGGTACCACCAATTTCTTATTCGATCTTCCCATCTTCGCGGTTAGCGTAGCCTTGTATCAAGGCGATCGTCCGCAATTAGGGATAGTTTATGAAGTAGGTCAGGATGAGATGTTCACGGCCGCCGCAGGAATGGGAGCCTGGTGTAATGATCGACCAATTAAGGTTTCCGACGAAAGTGAATTCAGCAAAACACTCCTGGCTACCGGCTTCCCTTATTATGATTTTGATCGCCTGGAGCCTTTCAATAAGCTCTTAGCGCATTGTTATACACATACCCGTGGGGTGCGCCGATTAGGCTCAGCGGCTACCGATCTGGCTTATGTAGCGGCCGGTCGTTTTAATGGCTATTTCGAATACGGACTTAGTCCCTGGGATGTGGCAGCCGGAATTCTCTTAGTGCAAGAGGCAGGAGGGAAGGTTACGAACTTCAGCGCTGGTCCGGATGCGGTTTTCAGCGGTGAAATTGTAGCTTCCGCGGATGCGATCTTTAATGAATTTCAGGGCCTGGTAGCCGAGTATATGCTTCCCTAAGCGATAGGAAGCCAGTCTTTATGCCAGCTATTGCTGATAATGGTTTCCCATTTCTTTTCCATCTCACCTTTGGTGGCTATCAGATTATTGAAAACCACCGTATTTTGATCTAAATCTCCGTTTTCCAAAGCGGCACGGAAATCCATCATATGCATGGTTTCAATCATGGAGTTGTGATCGCGGAAGGCAATCTGAGTGCGATCCAATAGAGAGATATTCAATTCGCGCTCCAGGTTTTGCATATGCTGCACCAGCTTGTCAATACTACAACCGGTCGCTTGATACGAAGCTTCATCCAGACTCACCACGATAAAACGATCGTAAATGATGGTAAAACTGGCATTTAGCGGATGACCGTGGGCCTTCCAATCATCGAGAAAATTCATGAGGCGGGCGGTAATGCGCTCCACCTTTTCAAACTCCAGGAATTCCGTGCTTTGGTAAATCCAAATACGGGCATCCTCATTCATTTCGTCAAATGCTGAATACATAGTCTTCGTTTAGAGGTCTTCGGCGCTAGCGATTAATTCGGCAAGGTCAAGTACGGGTAAATCGCCTTCACGGGCACTGTTTTTCACTCCGTCGGTCATCATGGTATTACAGAAGGGGCAACCGGCCGCGATGATATCGGGCTTGGTTTCCAGGGCTTCCTCGGTACGCTCAATATTGATGTCTTTATTACCCGCTTCGGGCTCCTTAAACATTTGGGCACCACCGGCACCACAGCATAAAGCATTGCTTTTACAACGACGCATTTCTACCAGCTCGGCATCCAATTTTTGGATAAGCTCACGCGGAGCTTCGTAAACTCCATTAGCCCGACCTAAATAACAAGGATCGTGGAAGGTGATTTTCTTGCCTTTGTATTGGCCTCCTTCTATAGTGAGGCGACCATCTTTTAAAAGCTGATTGATAAATTGGCTGTGATGTAATACTTCGTATTTCCCACCTAATTCAGGATATTCATTGGCCAGGGTATTGAAGCAATGCGGGCAAGTAGTTACAATCTTCTTAACCTCATAAGCATTTAAGACCTCAATATTCTGCATGGCTTGCATCATAAATACAAACTCATTCCCCGCTCTTTTAGCGGGATCTCCGGTGCAGGACTCTTCGGTACCTAATACACCGAATTCAACGCCGGATTTATGTAAAATCTTAACAAAAGCCTTGGTGATTTTCTTAGCACGGTCGTCGAAACTACCGGCGCATCCCACCCAAAATAATACTTCGGGGAGTTTATCGCTGGCGGCCAGTTCGGCCATGGTGGGGACTACTAATTGTTCTTCCATTAGTCAATCAATTCATAAAGTTTACCACTTTGGGTTCTAAAACCCACTAAGCCTTTGCTTAGATTAAAGTAGTACATCCTGTTTTCGGAGGGATCTTGCACATTAGGACCAAAAACCTCGGTAAAGGTTTTGGAAATTAAGCTTAAAGAGTCCGCATAAAAGACATTAGCTGAATTCAGATAGAGGCTATCATTGCGATAGCTGAACTGAATTTGATCTGCTAAAACACTGCTGGAATCTTGTAGTTCCAGGCTTAAAATATCAGAATAACCTCGGTCATCACTGGCCGTAGATTGGAGGTAAAAGCGATAGGTGAAATAAATTTCGGGATCGCTATTATAGAGCTGATAAGTTCGCTTTTCGGCCTCAATCCGATCGGTAGTTCCAAAGGACCCTAATTGGGTGGAGCCTTCAAAGTTTTCGAATTCCTGTAGATTTTTGATCAGATTCAGGGAGGTAGTATCGCCCTCATCATTAGCAAAGCGCTTACTGTACTTCTTGGCGGGTTTTAGAGAAAGAAAGGCATTATTGAGCACTAGGCTTTGACTCGATTCGGTTTCACAGGCAGTGGCCGAAATCAAGATACCCAGTATCCAAACGAATATGCCCAGCCTATTTTTCAAAAACCTGAATCTTTACTTCGCGTTCTACTAAATCGGTGAATTTACCCTTATAGCGAGTGGCTTTTACCAGGTGATTGTCAATCCAATGGTAATTTCCTCCGCGAGGTTTACCCATCAACATGCCATGGTATTTAAAGCCCTTTTCATTGAGCCATTTTTCCGTTACTTCTCGGTGTTCCTCGGTTCTAGAGGTAAAGAAATAAATGATATGTCCCTGGTCGTACCAGCGGTTTAAGGTTTCTAAAGCATCGGGATAATGATTGGCAGTAGCCATTCGCTCTGGCTCCTCATTAGGGATATCATCGCATACAGTGCCATCGATATCAATGAGGTAGTTTTTAATCCCCTTGGGTAATTGGGGACTTAACTTTTTCCCATCGACCTCCAGTTCCTCTAATTCTACATTCTCTTTGGTCTTGGACATATCTCTGATTTATTCGTTGATCCAATTGGCACGATCTGCCTGTGCATAGGCCCAGGGCGCCGCATTGTTCTCAATATTGGTCATCATGGTGTTGAGCGCAGGATTGGCAGCAGATTCTTCCATCACCAAATAGCGACGCATTTCAACAATGATTGACATGGGGTCGATGTTCACCGGACAGGCCTCAGCACAAGCATTACAAGTGGTGCAGGCCCAAATTTCTTCGCGGCTGATATAATCGTCGAGCAGGCTTTTACCATCCTCCTCAAATTTTCCTTTGGCGTCTACAATGGCACTCACTTCTTCTAAGCGATCACGAGTATCCATCATAATTTTGCGAGGCGATAATTTTTTCCCCGTTTGATTTGCGGGACAAGATGAAGTACAACGGCCACACTCTGTGCAAGAATAGGCGTTCATCAATTGTACTCGGTGTAGGTCTAAAACATCTTTGGCGCCAAAGCGTGAAGGTTCCTCAGTAGCATCACCTTCCGCCGGAGCGGCAAAGGGATCTGCATTGGGATCCATCATTAATTCTACTTCCTTCTTCACGCTTTCCATATTCGTGAACTGTCCGGCAGGCTCTAATTTGCTGTGCCAAACATTCGGAAATGCCATAATGATATGGAAGTGCTTGGAGTAGGGGAGGTAATTTAAAAAGGCCAAAATGCCCAGGATATGGAACCACCAGGCAAAGCGCTCAATGGCATGCAAAGTTCCTTGATCCATTCCACTGAAAATGGGCGCCAATTGGGAGCTTACTATCCATCCGTCCACACCATTGCCCTCAATATTGGCTTCTGCCGCACCTAAAAGCAAGAGGGCAGTCATTAATACCAATTCGATGTAAAGGATATTATTACCGTCTCTTTTAGCCCAGCCTTTTAATTCTTTAAAGCGATCTACCTTCTGAACATTTCTTCTCCACAGGAAAACCAAGCAGGCGATGATCACCATAACCGCCAGGATCTCAAAGAAGTGAATAGCGGCATCATATACCGGTCCTAAAAAGGGACGAAACATGCGATGACTGCCTAAAATGCCATCCAGTAAAATTTCGGCTACTTCGATATTGATTAACAAGAAACCGGCATATACAATTACGTGAAAGAAGCCGGCAATCACCTTGCGCTTTACCATTTTGCTTTGCCCCAGTGCTACTCGCGTCATCAGCGCCCAACGCTCATTGGGGCGATCATTACGCACAACAGGTTTGCCTAAATTGATATTACGCCAAACCTTCCCGAAATTTTTAGCAAAAAAATAGGCTGCCAGGCCCAATGCTACCAGAAAGAGGATGTTTTGGATGCCGAAATGTAGTTCCATATACCTTAAATTTTACAGTCCCTATTTAGATGAATCCTCGCTTTGCTCACGCTTGGCTTTGGCCTCTTCTTCTTTGGCCAGGATTTCCTCCTCACTGTATTCATCACTTCTGCCGAAAAGCGAAAAATGAACATAGCGTTTGGGATTGTATTTCAGATCGAGTAATACCAAATTAAGCTGTTCGGTAACCTTAACCAAATTGGCGTAGAGCTCCGGATCATTTACCAGGGCACCTGCGCTACCGCTACCGGCATCAATCTTGGTCATTACGGCATTGGCCCGCATTAGGGTGCTATCCAAATTTTCTACGGTGCGCTTGAAGTTCACCTGCGCCAAACTATCACTCAAGGAAGCTAAGTTGGTGAAAATCGCATCCAAATTGGCGCGGTTTTCTTCTACAGTAGAAGTGATTTTACTCAGATCATCTACGGAGCTAACTATATCTTCTTCACTGCGTTTTACCGCACGATTTAAGCCTTCTACTACCTCTTGTAATTTACCAAAGGTGCTGCGGAAATTATCGCGAGTTTCTTCATTTAAAAAGGCAGAAGCCAATACCATAACAGTATCTATAGAGCCTATAAGTTTTTCGGCCTTCTCCTTAATCGGGCGTACCTGCTCATTTACTTCATCGGCTAAGCTTAATTGAACTTTAGATTCCAAAGTATCGCCGGCAACCAAAGCATTAGAACTTTTACCTAAAATCAACTCGATCGAACGATTACCTAAAAGATCGGAGGAGATAAGGGCCACACTATTATCAGGAATCGGGAAGTCGGTGGTAATATTCATGGCTACCATTAAGGCTCCGGAACCATTGGGGTGGAAATAAATCTTATCTACCTGACCTACTTTTAAACCGTTTATGGTAACGGGACGCGCAGGGGAAAGACCGTCAACGGTCTTATATTCAGCGTAAATGATGGTTCTTGAACTAAAAAGGTCCTGACCTTTTAAGAATTCGATACCCCAGTATAAGGAGGCGATAGCGGCTAAGGTGATTAGCCCTACTTTAAGTTCGCGAGATAACTTCAAGAAGAAAGCTTTTTAAGCCCACAAAGATTAAAAATTTAGCGCAGCTTTTTACGGGCTTCTGTGGCACTAATTTTCTTCCCATTGTCTAAGCCTATTACAAAGGCCCCTTTAAAACCCAAGGCTTGCATGCGTTTGGCTGTAGCTTGAGCCTCATTAAAATTATCCGTTAGACCGATATAATATTTAAAGAGTCCACTCTCTTCAATTTGACCAATGCCTTTTTGCCCTTTAAAAACAGGGTCTCCCGCTTTTTTAGCACTACTTAGAGTGAGTATTTGCACCGCAAATTTAACCCCTTGAGTATTGGGTTTTCCTTCTTCTTTTTTAATAGGTTGAGTATGAGGTTCCACCTTTAAAGGTTCTTGGGTCTTGGGCTTTATATCCTCCTTGGGTTTATTAGTATCAGTATCAGTACTGGTTTTTTCTTCCTTTGGCTTTTCGTCGGATGCGCCTTCACTGGCACCTTGGTTCGCAATGGCATCGGCGATTAGTAAATCCTGTTTTTCTTTGAAATCGCGGATGGCACGGAAGATGGCAGAAGCCATATAGGATTGTCCACGTTCTGAGTTTAAGAAATCTTCCTCGGCGGGGTTGGTTAAAAAGCCTAATTCAATCAATACGGCTGGCATGGCGGTACGACTGGTAACATATAAAGGCTGTTGTTTAACTCCGCGATCCTTGCGCTGTACTCGCTCCCGAAACTGATACTGAACCGCACTGGCAAACTCTACACTCTCATTTAGATAGGTTTGTTGCATCAGGTTCAAGCCGATATAGGACATGGGATTTTTGGGATCAAAACCTTCGTAACGTTGCTCGTAGTTTTCTTCTAAAAGAATCGCAGAGTTCTCAATAATCGCAATCCGGTTTTCATCATCGTGGTTTTTCCCTAAGACAATGGTGGTACATCCGTTTACAGAGCTCTTGGTAAAGGAGTCACAATGGATACTGATAAAGAGATCGCCCTTTGCCTCATTGGCAATTTCCGCTCTTTTCTCCAGGGTAACTGATTTGTTGGTGGTACGCGTGTATACCACTTTAACGTCGGGTAAATTCTCTCGGATATACTCTCCCAATTTGAGCGTAACTGCCAGAGTAATATCTCTTTCCACCGTTTTATAACGTTTGGTTCCGAGGTTTCCGGGGTCACGACCTCCGTGCCCGGCATCTAGCACAATAGTGCGTATCCCGCCTAAGTCCTGTTGTGCATAGGCGGGAACCCAAAAGCAGGATAGAAAGAATAAAGCGAGGAATAGCGTCGTTCTAGAGTTCAATGGCGCGAATTTTGATTAGTTTTGGCCTCAATTTGCGGCAGCATATTTAATAGCAAATTTACCTTCATATTGCGTCCTTCGGCCCTTAAGATTATCATTTTATTAACGTGTCTTGTTGGCATTTCTGATGCGGCTATGGCTCAGAAAGACACGTCGGCTCGAGCTCGTACGGCAGCGGAGGATACTTTTGCTATTCCCGATCCGGTACCCGTCAATCCAGGTGATCCCAAAAAGAAGAAGTCTGTTTTAGATTATGATATTGTCTATGATGCTTTAGATAGTATCCCTTCATCTCCCGACAATAGTATTATTGAGCTTTACAATCAGGCCATAATTGAGTATGGTTCCATGAAGATTGAAGCCGGCTATATCCGCATCGAATTTGAGAAAGCCGAGATCTTTGCCTCGGGCCTACCAGACTCCACCGGAAAAATGACGCAGAAGCCCATTTTTGTGGAAGCGGGTAAAACCTATCGGGCCGATGAAATGCGCTATAATTTCGAAACTGGAAAGGCGCGAATTAATAAGGTTATCACCCAAGAAGGGGAAGGCTTTTTACATGGCGAGAAGGTGAAAAAGACCGGAGGCGCTGCCTTTTTCGTGAAAAATGCTGCTTATACCACCTGTAGTCATGAGCACCCTCATTTCCGAATCCGAACGCCGAAGGCCAAGGTTATACCTGGGGAAAAGGTAGTTACGCAATTCGCGTTTCTCGAGCTTTTTGATATTCCCACTCCCTTAATGTTGCCCTTTGGTTTCTTTCCTACAACCGATAAGCGGAAGTCGGGGATTATCATCCCTACCTATGGATCTTCTCAATACCGAGGTTACTTTTTAAAGAACGGTGGCTTCTATTGGGCGGCCAGCGATTACTTCGATTTAAGTGCTACCGGCGATGTATACACCAAGGGTGGTTTCGGCTTACAAGGACAAAGTAATTATAAGGTGCGTTATAAGTTCAATGGTAACTTCAATGTGCGCTATAACCTATTAAAATACGGTCGGGAAGAATTTGAATCGGTAGTTCCCGGAGCCTATGATAATCGTTCCGATTTTTCCGTTACCTGGAGTCACCGTCAGGATGCCAAGGCTAATCCCTATTATAATTTCAGCGCTAACGTAAATATTGCTACTACCCAGTTTTATCAAATTACCAGTATTAATCCGGATCAGGTATTACAAAACCGATTGAACTCCAGTGTTTCGTTTTCCCGTCGCTGGGCCGGAAAACCTTATAACCTAAACGTTACGCTGAACCACTCTCAGAACAACCAAACCAAGGATATGACCCTGACCTTACCACAGGTCAACTTTTCGGTAAACCGGATGTTCCCTTTCAAAAGTGAGGGTGGAATTGTAGGCAAGAAAAAATGGTACGAAGAAATCGGTATTACCTATACCGCCAATGCGAAGAATCAGATTCAAACTCGCATGGATAAACCTCTGTTTACCGAAACAGTATTCCGCGATTCCAGTCGCATGGGTATGCAGCACAGCATTCCTATTTCGGCTAATTATAAGGTCTTTAAGTTCTTCGTATTTAACCCATCCATCAACTTTACCGAACGTTGGTATCCCAATAAATTGGAGTATGCCTTTGATCCTGATTTAAATCGGGTAGTGGTTACGGATACTTTGAATGGCTTTTTCGCCAACCGCGACTTTAATGCCAATGCCAACCTCTCTACCAAGCTTTATGGTTTATGGCGTTACCGCGGATTTTTGCGAGCAATCCGACATGTGATGACCCCTACCGTAGGTTTAAGTTATCGCCCGGATTTCAGTACGCCATTCTGGGGTTATTATCAAGAAATTCAAAGTGACACCTTAGGCAATACTACCTTGGTAAATCCCTATAGTCGCGGTGTATATGGATCAGCGGGGCAAGGCTTAAATGGGGCAATTACCTTCGGTATTCAGAATACTTTGGAAGCCAAGGTTCGCTCCAAGAGCGATTCTACCGGCTTGAAGAAAATCAAATTGCTGGAGCGCTTCAGTTTAAATGGAAGCTATAATATGGCAGCCGAGGAATTTAAACTTAGCACCATTCGAATGGCGGCTTCCAGCAGTATGTTCGATCGCTTAATTACCCTTAACTATAATGCTACACTTGATCCCTATGCTTTTGATGAAGGATTAAATTCCCGGGTAAATGACTATGCGATAGGCAAGGGGCAAGGTCTGTTCCGTCTCACTTCCCAGAGATTTACCGCCGGTACCCGCTTAGATGCCAGCAGCTTTAAGTCCAAGGATACCAAAAAGGATAAAAAGGGGGAGGAAGAGCAAAATGATCCCAATCAAGCCGCAGCTTTGGGCATTACCGAGGGTGATATCGATTATTACCGTTTGCCGGGTTATGTAGACTTTAATGTGCCCTGGTCTCTCAATTTAAATTACAACCTATCCTATACTAAGAGTGGCGCTGCAGATCCCGTGGTACGTCAGTCTATGGATATTTCCGGGGATATGGATCTAACCCAAGGATGGAAAGTAGGTTTCCGTACGGGTTACGATTTCGAAGCGCAGGACTTCACCTTTACCTCTTTTAACTTCTACCGCGATTTACACTGTTGGACTATGAGTTGCTCCTGGGTACCTTTCGGGTTCCAGCAATCGTATATGCTTACCATTCGAGTGAAATCGAGCATCTTGCAAGATCTTAAATTAGAACGTCGTCGGGGTGTGGGAGATTTCCAGCGATAGTCGGAGCTTAATCTTCAAGCAAGTTGCCCTCGAAACTGGTGTACTGCATTTCTTTGCGAACGAAGCATTCTTCCTCTTCATCATAAATGCGACAGGAGTCTATCGGGCTCACATAGAGATGTAAGGTCATGGCACGCTCCTTACTTAAATTGTGGAGGCTGTGAAAACCCATTTCATCATTCATATAAGCCACACGGCCTTCGCGCATCATGGCTCGGCGGGTTTCCTTTAATTCATCCTGGTCCTTTTGCTCATCAATGAGTTTAAAGCGACGCTCCTCTAGTTCACCTTGAACGGAGTAAACCCAGCATTCTTCGCCATTATGGCAATGGATAGGGGTTTTCTGACCAGGCTCCCAACAGAGAAGGATAAGTTCATAATCATCATTGCGACTTACGCAATTTCGAGTGTAGGAATCCTTGTCCCAATGGGCAAAGGGCTCCAAGTCATCAGGCCCTAAGGATAGTTTTTTTGTGATATCTATAAACTCGGTTCCAGAACAGTGAGGCAGGACTTCAACCAACTCCTCTATACTACTAATAGCTTGCACTTGACGGTTTTTTGACCACCTCTAAAAATGTAGAAAAACGATGTAAAATGAGGTGATTTTATTCAAGAATGCTCAAAAATAGCTCAATTTTATTCGAAAATGAAGGGTTTTTGCTTAAAAATTAAAAATTACATTTGTCAAGATTTCCTCAAAAACAATCCATGAATCATGATTTAGACCTCTTCCGAAGCATCGTTAATGAACTGATGAATGAGGAGGAGAAGGAGCCGGTACTTCAGCCTGATGCGCCGGAAGCTCTATTCAGCAAGCTTAATATTCACCTTTCGGAAGAAGGGATCAGCGACCAGGAATTTGGTCCCTTGCTCAAGGATTTGGTCCTACATACTCCACGAACTGCCACACGACGTTTTTTCAATCAACTATTTGGCGGACGGAATTCCAAAGCCACCTTGGGGGACCTTCTGGCAGTAGTGCTCAATAATAGCATGTATACCTACAAAGTTGGCGGCCCCATGGTGGGGGTCGAAAAAGAGGTTTTGAAACAAAGTGCTTCACTCTTAGGTTATCCCGCGGAAGCGGATGGTACCTTGGCTCCCGGTGGTTCCATGACCAATTTTATGGCCATGTTGATGGCTCGCGATAAGGCTCAGGAAAGTATCCGCGCCAATGGGGTAGAAGGATCAAAAATGACCTTGTATACCTCTAAAGAATCCCATTATTCCATTCCCAAGAATGCCGCTTTTATGGGCATTGGTCGCGATCAAATACGCTATGTAGCCAGTGATGATCAAGGTCGGATGCGGATGGATGATCTAAAGAAATTAATAGCTGAAGATCGCCAAGCAGGTTTTCAACCCTTTTTAGCCATTGCCACCGCCGGAACCACTGTTATGGGTGCTTTTGATCCGATTGAGGAAATGGCCGATATCTGCGAAAAGGAAGGCTTATGGTTTCATATCGACGGGGCCTATTGTGGCAGTGTGATCTTTAGTGATCGCTATCGTCACTTGGTAAAGGGTGCCAATCGAGCGGATAGCTTTAGTTATAATGCCCATAAAATGTTGGGAACGCCTTTGTCCTGCTCCTTAATTCTGGTGAAAAATAAACGTTGGCTTTACGAGAGTTTTGCTAATGATGCCGACTATCTCTATCAAACCGATGGGGATGATTACAATTTAGGCAAGACCTCCTTGCAATGTGGCAGACGTAACGATGCCCTCAAATTCTGGAGCCTCTGGAAATCGGTAGGAAGGCGTGGTTTAGCAGAAATTGTGGATCGTCAGTTTGAACTAGCTGATCATGCTTTGCAATACGTGAAAAGCAATCCGGATTATACCGTTTACAGCTATGAGAATTCTCTGGGTATCTGCTTTAATTATAAGGATATACCAGCTGATTTACTCTGCAATCAATTGTATGAAGCCGGAGAATTGATGGTAGGTTATGGTCAGTTCCACGGCAATGAATTTGTTCGTTTGGTAACGGTAAATGCGGGCAATGAAAAAAGCGATATCGACCTCTTCTTCCAAAAAATGGAAGCCTTCGCAGATAAACTAAGTACCTCTAAAGTATAGCCTATGCTCATTAACCTCATAGTACTCGGATTGTATTTCGCCATTCTTTTTGGGATTGGCATCGCGGCTTCTCGCCGAATCAAGAATATGGACGATTACTATGCAGGGGGCAAAAGTCTGGGCTACTGGATGGTAGCATTCTCCGCTCGTGCCACGGGGGAATCCGGCTGGTTGCTGATTGGCTTAACGGCCATGGGAGCCTTAGCCGGAGTTTCTGCCTATTGGGTGGTAGTAGGAGAGGTGCTTGGCGTTGCCGTTTCCTGGTTTTTCATGGCCAAGCCCTTTAAAAGGCTTACCGATAAATACGATTCCTTAACCGTACCTGATTTCCTGGAGAGCCATTTCAAAGCTAAGGGGCATACTCTGCGGATGGTAGCAGCTCTATGCCTGGCCATTTTCGTAGTAATATATGTAAGTGCCCAAATTGATATTACTGGAAAGGCCTTTGAAACCTTTTTAAATCTGAACTACTTCACCGGCGCCATTATTGGTTTCTTGATTGTAGTGGCCTACATATTTATTGGGGGCTTTTTGGCGGTGGTTTGGTCCGATTTCTTTCAAGGGCTCCTGATGTTCGTGGGTTTATTGGCCTTGCCGGTAGTGGCTTATTTCGCCTGGGATCAGCATGCGGAGCTCTTTAGTCGTTTGGAAAACATTGATCCCAATTTGGTGAATATATGGGGTGGCAATGAAGATCCCTGGATGCAAACCGCCAAAATGCTGGGCTTTGCCTTTATTGGCTTGGGCTTCCTGGGCTCTCCTCAGGTATACGCTCGCTTTATCTCGGTAAAAAATACCGCCGAAATCAACAAAGGGCGATGGGTAGCGATTGTGTTTACCCTGATAAGCGATGCAGCAGCCGTAAGTATTGGATTATTGGCCAGAGCATTGTTTACTGATGCCGGCATGGATCCCGAGGTTGCTTTAGGCATGAGTGGAGAAGATACCTTGATGGTTCTATTAAAGGATACTTTCCCTGCGGTGATTATTGCTATTTACATTGCTATTATCCTCAGCGCCATCATGTCTACCATCGACTCCTTATTGGTTGTAGCCTCCAGCGCCATTGTACGGGATTTGTATCAAAAGGTTTTTCATCCCGAAATTAGCAATGATAAGCTTACGCGGATGTCGTCCTACATAACCTTAGCCATGGCCTTATTAGCCTTAGCGGTAGCGATGTTGGTGGCCATTAATGTGCCTGGCAGAACGGTATTTTGGTTCACCATTTTTGGTTGGTCGGGGATAGCCGCCACTTTCTGTCCGATGATTATCTATGCCCTCTTTTGGAAGAAATTCAATCAGAGCGGTGCTTTGGCCTGCATGATTAGTGGATTCCTGGCCGTTCCCTTCTTTAAATTCTACGTTCAGGAACTGGAAGGTATCGGACCTTATTTTAGGGAACTGGATGTAATGGGACCTGCCTTTGCGGTGTCCTTTATAATAGGAGGGGCCGTTAGTTTATTAATGGCAAAAAAGAATAAGCTTGCAGAAATCGCAGATGAACAGAATTAGCTCTTACCAACCTTAGGGAAGGATTCGGCTAACAGTCGGATACAAAGCTTGGAGTTGAAATCGAAATCACCGGGGTGCATTTCAGGCAGCATCATTTTAGCAAATTCCATTACCCGATCTTCTAGCTGATTCATATAATCTTGCTCGGGTTGACCGGTAACCGTAGTGGCCACTGAAATTCGCTTAAAGGTGATCAGATAGATTTTATAGCCATTAAAGTCGACCCAGTCCAGGGCCTGACCTTTACGCAAAACGGCATCTTCAACCATACGTCGAATGGTATCCAACATCAATGAAGTTACTTCCTGATCATCCACCGCATTATAGCGACTGCGCATACCTAAGAGATTACGGGCATCATTCTCGAGAACGAAGATGTCGCTGATCTGTACTTTTTCCTCGCGCTTTTGTTTCTCCTCTTGTTTGATGGGATCGCTTTCGGGCAAATCCACCTTCTCCCGGTAGAGTTCAGTAGGGTCTTTGAGTTTATTGATGCGCCCAAAGCCCAGTCGGTCGCGCCAGGAGCGGAAACGATTATTAAAATGCTCCCCGATCATATCATCAATCACCGGATGCAGGGCAGCTTTAATTCTTTCGGGGTTTTCCTGGATTTCATTTTCCAGGGTTTGATAAAAAAGATGTCCAAATTCTCTGGGGAAATCGCGACGGAAGCGCATGAACCAATCCATAAGAATGGGCTCCATATTTTGCTCCAGCTTCGCACGAACCTTAATTTCATCTTCCAGGCGCTGCAAGTCACGCTCATAGTCGTCTTGCTGAGCACGCTCTTCACGAAGAAGCAGGTCCTTCAGGATCTCCAGGCTATTGGGTTTCTCACTCATCTAACAATTGACTTAATTGTTTCAAAGTGTCTTTAATGGCTTTTAACTTAGGATCTTCTTGTGGAGCTTGTTTGGCAGCTAATTGACGTTGAGTCATATCAAACAAGGCATCCATCTTAGCTTCTAAGCGAATGTTATTCTCGTAAATCTTACGTTCCATATCGCCGGCCAGTTGCTTCACTTGGCTATCGGAAATACCGCTGCCACCAGGATTGTTTTGTAAGAAATTGATGATATCGTTTTCCAGAATATCCTGAATGCTGTTTACGCGATCTTGCAATTGAGCCTGTTGCTTATTCAATTCCACCTGCTTTTGTGCTAAGTGTTCTTGATTATCGGCTAATTTCTTCCGGCTATTGCTGGCAAAATCGAAACGCTCATTTACGCGGCCGGCTAAGCGCTCTACCAAATCTTGAACTCCATCTTCAAAAGCATCCTGACGCTGAGTCAGTTTCTGCTCCATTTTCTTAGGGTTCAAAGATTTGATTTTAGCTTCGAGGCTGCTCAAACGAGCATCAACCTTAGCTTTATCTTCAGGACGGGCCTCACGATCCAATCGACTTAATTTCTCTTGGGTAGCTTGAAGCTTATCTTTGAATATTTTGATGTCCTCAGACATGGCATTGATCTGCGCTTTGCTTTCTGCATGCAGAGGGTTGCTGGCCTTAAGGTCTTCTTCCAGGGTATTGATTCGTTCTTCCAATTGATTGCAAATTGCGGGATCGACTAAATTAAAGTCTTTTCTCGCATTCAGCAATTCTTGCATGCCCTTTTGTAATTCTTCACCAATAGGCTGAGAATTATTTCCGCGCAGCTGCATTTCGGTTTTCAGTTTTTGAAGCTCGTTGTTCAGGTCATCAACGGTAGCTACAAGATGGCCGTTAGTAGATTCTACTCTACGGCTCAATCCCCGGAAGCGGTTCTCCAATCGCTCGATCTGATTCCCTACCAGAATCTTTTTGATCGCTTTCAAGCGCTGCTCCTCTTGCGATAGCTGGGCAGGCTCTTGCTGATTGATGTCTAATTTAAATTCTCGCGCTTCCATTTTGGCTTCGTTTAGAATGCACAACAAATGTGGCAAGGACTAATGGAATTCGGGAATCTATTCGATGAACGGTCAAAAAATGCTGTTGATTTGATAATGGATGAAAATCCATTTAAATTGATGGTTTTAAATATAAAGGCTTTTTCAACAACAGTTGTATATTCGCAGCCTTAAAATCCAAACTCAGATAAATGGCGACATTAGAGCGTATCCGTCAACGTTCAGGTTTATTGCTAATTGTAATCGGTCTGGCCATGTTGGCTTTCATTCTTACTGATCTTTTTAGCTCTGGCAATTCTATGTTTCGCAATGATGCGAATATTGTAGGAGAGATTGACGGTAAAAAAGTTGATTACCGGGAATTCACCTCACGTATTGAGGAGCGTATCGCCCTCTTGCAAAATCAAAATCCGCAACAAGCGGCCAACCTTTCTCGTACGGTAGTAGCCAATCAAATCTGGACCGAGTATCAAGAGCAATATCTATTGACTGATAATTTCGATGATTTAGGTATCGAGGTTACCAGCAAGGAATTGATGGAGCGCATTATCTCCAATCCTCAAATTCAGCAACAGGAAGGTTTCCGTGACCCGGTTACCGGAAAGTTCTCTCCAGCTAAATTGAAGGAATACATCGATCAAATTCGTACCAATACTGATGATCAGGCACAACAAGCTTTCCAACAGTGGATTGGTTTTGAAGACGGAACTCGCGAACAAATCCTTAAGGATAAATATTTAAATGCCGTTCGTAAAGGCATTTACATGCCTGGCACATTGGCTGAAATGGATTACCAGCGTCGCAATGAGGCGAGTTCCATTCAGTTGTTTGGTTTGGAGTATAGCTCTATTGCCGATTCTACTATTAAGGTGAGCGAGTCTGACTTAAAAGCTTATTACAATTCTCATAAAGAAGATTTCAAAAGCGATAATAGCCGCGAGATTGCCTTTGTGAATTTCCCCGTTGAAGCTTCGGAGAAAGATCGTAATGCCTTGCGTGCCGATTTAGAGTCTTACAAACAAGCTCAGGTAATCAGCAACCGTGGTAAAACCGATACTTTGCCCAGCTTTGCAAGTGCCAAGGATGATTCTACATTCGCCGTAGGTCGTTCGGATCGTCCCGTAAATCCAATTTTCCGTACTAAAGAGCAATTTACTGCTCCTCTTGATTCTATTCTTTTCAATGAAGAAGTAGGATTTGTTTACGGTCCTTATGAGCAAAACGGAACTTTTGTTCTTTCTAAGATTTCAGATATTACCGACAAGCCTGATAGCGTTCAAGCTCGTCACATCTTAATTACTTACCAGGGAGCTAATCAAGGACGTTCGCAGTCTACTCGTCCTCCTTTGGAAGCCAAAAACTTAGCTGATAGCCTTTTAGCCCTGGTTAAAGAAGATTCTACTCAGTTTGGCGCTTTAGCTATGAAGTATAGCGAAGATCCAGGTTCAGGTGCAAAAGGTGGTCCTTTAGGCTGGTTTAAGCCTGGTCAAATGGTACCCGCTTTTAACGACTACTGCTTCTACAATAAAGTGGGAGATATCGGAATGGTAATTAGCCAGTTCGGTTTACACATCATCCACATTCAAGATCAGAAAGGTGCGAACAAGGCGATCAAATTGATTGACATCGTACGTGAGATTGAGCCTTCAGATGCTACCCGCGACAGTATTTACAATCTAGCGACAGTATTTGCGGCTAAAGCAAATGATACCAGCGACTTTGCCGCCTTAGCTGCCTCTATGGGCTATGCTGCTCGTCCCGCAGCTGGAATTGAGCCTATGCAAGAAAGCATTTTGGGTATCGGTTCTAATCGTGAGATGGTCAAATGGATTCACAATGATGAGACTCCATTAGGAGCGATTCAAATCTTTAGTCAGGATAACTCTTCTTATGTAGTTACTCAATTAACTGAAATTCGTCCATCGGATTATTTGCCCTTGGATTTGGCAGAAGATCAAGTGAAAGCTGAAGTAATTAATGAGAAGAAAGCCGCTCAATTAAGCGAGCAGATCAGTGCTAAAATGGGAGCTAATATTGACATCGCTTCTTTAGCTACTGCCTTCAGTAAAACAGTTCAAAACCAAAGTGTAAACTTCGGAACCGCTACATTAAGTAGCTATGGTACTGAGCCAGCTGTAATTGGTCGTGCTACTGCTATGGCACCCGGAAGCCTTTCTCAACCTATCGTGGGTGAGCGTGGTGTTTACGTGGTTTATGTAAACAGTCGCAATAAGGCCAATGAATTAAACAACTACGATTCAGAGCGTATTCGCGTTGAAACCGAAATGGCTAATGCCGCTGCTACTCGCGTAGTAGAGTCATTGAAAAACGAAGCTGACATCGTTGACAGTCGTAAAAAGTTCTTCTAAACAGAGCTTTCCGCAATAAAATGAAGACCGTTCCTTCCTGGGACGGTCTTTTTTTATGCGCTGCTTCTTAGTTTTGTGCAAAATCAACTTTGAATGAAAAGAGTTCTATTCTTCTTAATAGCCCTAAGCATTGGCGGATCTTTAACTGCCAAGGAAGGCATGTGGCTTCCTCATTTAATTGCCCAGCTCAATTATTCCGAAATGCAAAGGATGGGCTTGCAAATCAGTGCTGAGGACATTTATTCGGTTAATCAATCTTCTTTAAAGGATGCTGTAGTGCATTTCAATGGAGGATGTACCGGCGAACTTATTTCCTCCCAAGGACTCTTATTAACCAACCACCATTGTGGTTACAGTCAAATTCAAAGTCATTCGACCTTAGAAGATAATTACCTGAAGGATGGTTTTTGGGCCGCTTCTCGCGAAGAGGAATTACCCAATAAAGGATTGTATGCCGCCATCATCAAAGAAATTAAAGATGTAAGTAATGATGTGCTGAGTGGAACTACTACTGAGATGGCCGAGGCAGAGCGCGATTCTATTATTCAATCCAATCGCCAAATGCTATTGGCCAAAATGAAAGAGGCCTATCCTAAACTCGAATTTGAGTTGAAAGACTTCTTCTTTGGCAATCAATACTTATTGATTAGTAAAACCATTTACAATGATGTGCGCTTAGTAGGAGCTCCTCCCAGCAGTGTAGGTAAATACGGTGCCGATACCGACAACTGGGTATGGCCACGTCATACCGGTGACTTTTCCATCTTCCGTATTTATGCGGATGTCAATAATCAACCAGCAGACTATTCAGCAGACAATGTACCCTTCAAACCTGCTCGTCACCTTAAAGTGAATATTGCCGGAGTAAGAGAAGGCGATTTCACGATGGTTTATGGTTTCCCTGGAAGTACCCAACAGTATTTACCGGCCGCCGAAGTTCAGAACACCGTAGAACATTACAATCCTGCCCGTATTGCCGTGCGCGATAAGATCTTGATGATTCTGGATGAAAAGATGCGTAAAGACGAAGCTACGCGCTTGCGCTATGCCAGTAAATATGCCCGTATCAGCAATAGCTGGAAACGCTGGAAGGGCGAAATCTTGGGCATCGAAAGAACCCATGCTATTGAGGCCATGCGCAAGGAGGAACGTCTTTTTGAGCAAACTTGTAAGGCCATTCCCGAATTGCAAAGCGAACAGCATTTAGTAGCAGAAATGGTAGACCTCTACACCAAACGTCGTCCAATAAATATGGAACGCTACGCTTATATCGAGGTGGGTTATTTCGGTATAGAAGCCTTCCGTCATGTATTGGGCTATGGCAAATTAGTGTCATTGGCGGAAGCAGGGCGTACGGAAGAACTCAATGCAGAAGCGGAGCGATTAGCGAAGGCCATGGAAGGCTTTAAGAAGGATTATGATTATGATCTGGACCTTAAAGTGGCTAAGAACATTCTACCTATGTATTTAAAGGCCATTAAAACTGAGCCCGGAGAAGAAGTGCGTGAGTTGCAAGGAAAGGACATGAATGAACAGGTAGAGGAGATTGCCGAAATGTTCGAAGATGCGCCTTATTTCGCTGGTGATTTCAGTGAGAAGCTCTTAAAAGATCCCGCTAAAATGGCCAAGAAGATTGCCGACGATGATCTTTACGAATTGAGCTGGGAGATGTACGATCATTATTTCCAGGTATTGAATGCTCGTAACCGTGAGTATGAATTGAAGATTGAGGCGCTGCAAGCTCGTTATGTACGTGCTTTACAAAGAGCATTTCCCAAAAAACCTTTTTATCCGGATGCGAATTCCACATTGCGTGTAGCCTACGGTCAGGTTAAGTCTTACGAAGCCCGCGATGCCGTGATCTACCAATCTCAAACCCATTTAAGTGGGGTAATGGAAAAGTACATTCCAGGTGATTATGAATTCGACCTGCCACAAAAGCTTATCGATCTTTATGAGAAAAAGGACTATGGTCGCTATGGCAAAGATGGCGAGATGCCGGTATGCTTTGTTGCTACCAACCATACCACCGGTGGTAATTCCGGGTCTCCGGTATTGAATGCTCGAGGCGAATTAATCGGATTGAACTTCGATCGTGCCTGGGATGGCGTTATGAGTGATATGTACTTCGACCCCAGTATTTGCCGTAATGTAATGGTGGATTTGCGCTATGTGCTTTTCATTATCGACAAACTCGGTGGAGCCGGTTATTTAGTAGATGAAATGGATTTGGTAACTGTGCACCCTGATGATCAAAAAGAAATAAAGGAAGATGCGGTCGAAAGTGAATCAACCGAAACCTTAAAGAAAGCTGGATAAGCTTCTAATAATTTAGCCCCGCCTTGTGCGGGGTTTTTTGTTAAAGGCCCTTTCTAATTTTATACATTGCTTAGTGAATCCTACAATTTCAGCCTATATGCGAATCAAATACTCTTTACTAAGCATCCTCTTTTTTAGTAGCCTGGGTCTTAAAGCCCAAAATGCTCTTAATTTCGATGGGGTAGACGATCGCCTTACTTGTGGCAATGATGCTTCTGTACAATTATCAGGTTCGGCCATTAGTCTGGAGGCTTGGATTTTCCCCACTGCTTGGACCGCTCAGGTATGGCAAGGAAACATTATCAATAAAGAGAATAATTCGCCCGACTACGGTTATATGCTACGCTGTGGCGATAATGGCAAATTGAATTTCAATTTGGGCAATGGCAGCTGGAATGAATTAACTACTGCCGCTAATACCTTAAGCTTAAATACCTGGCAGCATGTGGCCGGCACTTATGATGGTTCCATGATTCGCCTTTATGTAAATGGAATTCAAGTAGATTCGGCCAGTATGAGCATGAGCTTTTCCAGTGGATTACAGAATCTTACCATTGGGAATTGGAGCAATACCCCCGATCGGGCCTTTATGGGAAGTATTGATGAAGTAAGGATTTGGAATCTTGTACGTACTAAGGGAGAGATAGCAGCGAATATGAATGCCGAATTTTGCACCGCTCCCGCGGGATTGGTGGCCTATTATCAATTGAACGAAGGACAAGCTGGAGGCAGCAATGCCAACTTGAATACGGCTCCCGATTTAAGTGGGAATGCTAATACCGGCAACCTGAGCAATTTTGCCTTAACGGGATCAGTGTCTAACTGGGTCATGGGTTCGCCCATCAATCCGGCTTCTGATTTTGTGCAAATAGTGGATAGCACCTGTACCGATTATTTAGGGGCAGGAGGGATTCTTTATGATTCTACCGGTGTTTATTTGGATACCCTTCAGAATAGCGAGGGCTGTGATTCGATAATTGAATTAAACCTTACCGTTAACTCCGTGAATAATGCCGTAACGGCTAACAGTAATATACTGGTTAGCCAACAAACCAATGGAACTTATCAGTGGGTGGATTGCAGCAATGGCAATGCCTGGGTAAACGGGGCTAACAGTCAATTACTAAGCCCTCCGGACCCTACGCACTCTTATGCGGTAATTGTTAATTATAAGGGATGTGTGGATACTTCGGATTGTACATTTTTAGCGGGTATTGGATTAACAGAACAGAGCGGGACACACTTTGAAGTGTATCCCAATCCGGCACGGGGTCCTATTCAAGTTTCCCATCCCGGAATGCATGAAGGTAAACTGGAAGTAATTAGCCTGGGTGGAAAAACCCTCCTAAGCCAAGGCCTAAAGGGGGAAGCGAGTACAATAGATACGGAAGAATTGGAAGCAGGATTATATCTGTTGCGATTGCAAAGTGGCCAATGCCAGCAGCTTGAAAAAATTAGAATTCTCAAATAAAGAATGGAAAACAAAGACCTGAAACAATTACAATATCCCGTTGGTGGATATGATTGGCCGGAAAGTGCCTCAGATGAGCAAATTCAAGAATGGCTTCAAACCATTGCAGATTTTCCGGCGGCAGTATTAAAGATAGTGGAGGAAAGTAGCCCGGCCCAAAGGGAGTGGCCTTATCGCCCGGGAGGCTGGAATATCCGCCAATTGGTACATCATACCGCCGATAGTCATTTAAATAGCCTGGTGCGCTTTAAATGGGCTTTGAGTGAAGATTGTCCCACCATTAAAGCTTACGATCAAAATGGCTGGGCCGCACAAAGTGATTATAGTAATACCGATTTGACTTTAAGTCTCAATTTTTTAGTGGCGCTCCATGCGCGCTGGGTAGACTTGATGCGCTCATTAAATGCGGAAGAGCTCCAGAGAAAGTACAAGCATCCTGATCACGAGGAGCTTCGCACTTTAGCCGGAACCATTGGAGGCTATGCCTGGCATTGCCGCCATCATTTAGCTCATATGCGTCTGGCTATTAGTTCAAATGGTGATTATCAGTAGCTAAGGTTAAGATAAATTCCGTACCTTGACCTAGCCCCAAAATTCACCAACCATGCATTTCAATTTTAATCAGGCCCAAAACGGGTTTGGAAATAAGTTGAGTGCCCAACAAAGCACCTCCCAAATTCTAATGATCCGTCCGGCTCGTTTTGGATTCAATTCTGAAACGGCAGGCAGCAATAGTTTTCAAGAAAACCTGGGAGAAGAAACATCCCAGGTTCAAAGTCGAGCTTTGGCCGAGTTTGATGCTATGGTGGAAAAACTCCGATCTAAAGGAGTAAAGGTTTTGGTGGCCGATGACACGGATTTACCTATTAAACCCGACGCCATTTTTCCCAATAATTGGGTGTCCTTCCACGGCAGGGGGATCATGGTCTTGCATCCCATGAAGGCTCGCAATCGTCGTTGGGAAAGACGCCCTGTTTTGGTACGCACCTTAAAATGTGGTTTTCAGGTTAAAACAATTTTGGACTTAAGCGAGTCGGAAAGCCGCGGTGAATTCCTCGAAGGAACCGGAAGCCTGGTTTTGGACCGCATCCACCAAATAGCTTATGCGGCCTTATCACCTCGTACTCATATTAGTGCATTAAAGGACTTTTGCGATCACTTGGAATATGAGCTTCATGCCTTTCATACCCTCGATTTTAAGGGGCAGGAAATCTATCACACCAATGTGATTTTAACTTTGGGAACCGACTTTGCCGTGATTTGTGCGGAGGCGATTTCGGATGAAGAAGAACGAAATTCTGTGCTGAAAACTTTGCGGCAAAGTGGAAAGGACTTAATATTGATAAGTCCTGATCAAGTGCAAAATTATTGCGGCAATATGCTGGAAGTGCGCAATGAAGATGGCCGAGCTTTCCTGGTAGTTTCCAATACGGCATTAAAGGCTTTTGATTCTTCACAAATCAGGCAACTGGAAAAGTATGTTGAACTCATTCCGGTTAGCATCAAAACCATCGAGAAGGTGGGAGGGGGGAGTGCCCGTTGCATGATGGCCGAGATTTTTTAAGAAATATGTCCCAATTTGTATTGCATGGCTCATTGCGAGCTCAAGATTCCAAAGCCTTGGAATTAGCACAAATTCTTATTCAAGCTTCAGAACTAGTAGGTGCTCTAAAGGCTTGTCGCCTGTATGCAGTATCACAGCCCGCCACGGGAGGCAATGAAGTTTGGGTCACCGAAATATGGGATTCCAAGGCCGATCATCAAGCTTCCTTGCAGATGCCGGAAGTACGCGCCTTAATCAGCCAGGCTATGCCCTTATTAGATGGGGCCCCGCAAGGAGGACAGGTTTTAGATCTATTAGGAGGTTATATTCCCGCATCATCAAAATCTTAGGCCATGGTTTCTGCTTATATCGAAAGCTTACGCAAGGAATTTGAACGCTATAAGTCTTTGGGTGAAAAGACCTTCGCACAATTGGCGGATGAAGAATTGTTTTGGCATTACAATGAAGAAAGTAATTCCATCGCCATTATCGTGAATCACCTGGCTGGAAATATGTTATCGCGTTGGACCGATTTTCTAAACAGCGATGGCGAGAAAGAATGGCGACATCGCGATCAAGAATTTGAGGATAAAATAAAAAGTCGAGCGGAGCTACTAGAGCGCTGGAATCAAGGTTGGACTTGCTTATTCGAGGCCTTGGATGCGGTGAACGAAAACAATTTTCAGCAGACCATTTACATCCGTTCAGAGGCCCATAGCATCATCGAAGCCTTTCATCGCCAATTAGGGCATTATGCTTCCCATATCGGGCAGATTCAGTATATCGGTCGAATGATTAAAGGGGCCGACTGGCAAAGCTTATCCATCCCTAAAGGAGAGTCGGAAAACTTTAATGCCTATATGAAGCAAGGCAAATCCTAATGTCTGAATTTAAATCCTGGGCTAAACTTTATCGCACCGGCATATTGAAGGCCTTGGTGCTGGGACAGCTTTGCATAAACCTTCCTATCCTCATTTTTATTTTCGGGGGCTTTCCATTTTTCCTAAAGGCAAACCTAGACTGGTATTGGAAGCTAGTTTTAACCCTTTCGAACCTTAGTTTGGGATACCTGCTCGCCAAGCTTTATTGGGCCCGAATGATTACCTGGTGGCGTCTCAAGGCATTTTCATGGGTGGATCAAGAGCACTGGTTACTCCTAAAGGATAGTGCGGAGCGTGCCTATTTGATTTATCCTCAGTTTGAAGCGGGAGAAGTTTCTGAAAAACGCAGTTTTGGGGAAGCGGAAGTGATTTCCGAAATCAACGAGTTTTTGCAGCATTTGGAAGAGGTGGAGCTTACCAAATTAGATTTAGAGTCGCCCTGGCAAATGGAATTCGCCTTGAA
>DLRW01000093.1 GCA_002501205.1 Flavobacteriales bacterium UBA7878 | reverse complement strand
TTCCGTCGCCTTATCAATAATGAGGTGAATTATAAGGTGGTTTATCCATTTAATCCGGTTTCAGCGGTACATATGTCTATAGGTTATCGCTTGGATGAAAATATTCGCTTGGCCAGTGACTTCAATAATTTGGATGAGCCGATTAGCTATACCGACTATGCCATTGCACGTTCCTCTTATATCTATGATAATTCTCGCAAGATTGGCTTAAATCTCTATGCGGGATTGCGTTATAAGGTTTTTGCAGAGTACTATCGCAATTTGTCAAAATCAAACAGCGGATTATATACAGCTGGGATAGATGCTCGTCATTATTTAATTATCCATCGTAATATGATTTGGGCTAACCGCTTAGCGGCAGGAACTTCCTTTGGTCCGGAAAAATTGATTCATATTATGGGAGGTGTGGATAATGAGTTTTCACCCCGCTTGGATCAATCTACCCCAATTGCCACCGATAATAATTATGTGTTCCAAACCCTGGTCACTAATATGCGGGGCTTCTTTCAAAATGTACGGAATGGAAATAGCTTTACGGTGATCAACTCCGAGTTGCGTTGGCCGATTGTGAGCTATTTAGCGAATCGACCCATTCGCAATGATTTCCTTAATAACCTAATGCTAATTGGTTTTGCAGATGTGGGGACCGCCTGGAATGGTCCGAATCCCTGGGATCCCGAGAATGCCATTAATACCCGCACGGTGCCATTAGGTAGTGGTGGGCAAATCGTATTGGATTCTCAAAAAGAACCAGTGGTAGTAGGCACCGGCTTTGGCTTGCGCAGTCGACTGTTTGGCTACTATGTTCGTGCCGATTGGGCCTGGGGAATAGAGGATGGTATAGTACTTCCCAATATATTCTACGTTTCCCTGAGTACGGATTTTTAGGTCGCTAAAAGCGATTAAGGTTTTTTCACTTTGCTTTAGAATATCCTAAATTTGGTAAATGGACCTTCAAACCGAAAAACTTAAGCTCATTGATTGGATTTCAAAGCAGGATGATGAATCCGTTATTGCTTGGCTATCGGAGTTGGTGCAGCTTAGAAACGACAGTTCTTCTAAAGTAATAGGTCCGCAGTTCCCCGATAATGATGATCATAAGCGCATTCTTGACCAAAGATTGGAGGAACACCATTTAGATCCAAACTCAGGTAAACCTTGGAGTGCTCTTAAATCAGAGCTGAACTCCAGGTATGGCTTATAATGCCATTATAAGGCTATTACAATAGTGTGGCCTTAATCTCAAGCCATCAATTTCAATCCTTCCTCCCCGAAATTTTCACGAATTAGGCTTTTGCGTCCAATCTTGCGCGAAATAAAATCCTTGTCCAGCGACCAGCCTCGAGCCGGACTGTATTGACGTCCGTAATAGATGATCTGCAAATGCAGCTTATTCCATTTATCCTTGGGGAAAAGTCGTTTGGCATCTTTTTCCGTTTGCTCAACCGATTTGCCATTGCTCAAGTTCCAACGGTACATCAGGCGATGAATATGGGTGTCGACCGGAAAGGCTGGATAGCCAAACCCCTGACTCATCACTACGGAGGCTGTTTTATGTCCAACCGCCGGCAAGGCTTCCAGGGCTTCGAAATCGGCGGGCACCTGACCTTCATATTTATCCAATAGAATATGAGATAAGCCATAGATTCCTTTAGACTTCATCGGGCTTAAGCCGCAGGGGCGAATGATATCCTGAATTTGCTCCTGACTCATCTTCACCATATCCCAGGGATTGTCGGCTTTAGCAAAAAGCAAGGGAGTGATTTGATTTACTCTTTCATCCGTGCACTGGGCCGATAGGAGCACAGCTATAAGCAAGGTATAGGGGTCTTTGTGATCCAGGGGGATGGGTGTCTCCGGATAGAGTTCCTCCAGAGATTGAATCACAAAATCAACTTTTTCAGTTTTGGTCATAGCTTGTGAAAACAAGGTTTCGGCGAAATTAGGCATCCCACCGAAACCTGAAAGCTTTTACCATTCGCACCACTCTTCAGTGATGTCTTCTTGCTCCTCATAAAAGCCTTTGGCTTCCCCGGCTTTAATGATCAGTTTACTCGCTTACTTTCATCTTCCAATCCACCTTCATCGAGCTTGAGCTTTTTCACTTGCTCATTACCAAAGCGATAGCTAATGCCCACTTCAATTTGACGACTATCCTGCCCGCCAGTTCCGCTAATGGATAAACCACCATAAGACATGCGGCCATACCAGGGAGAGCTAAAGAAGATATCATTGAAATTGACAAAGACTTTAAGCTTGTCATTCATAAAGCTTTTACTAATGGAAGTATTTACAGCACCCAGGCTTTTAGTACGATAGGTTCCGCCCCATAAGCTGGGTGAGCTCCACCAACCGGAAATCTGCCATTGCCAATTATCTCCCAAATTAAAATTGGTTTGTCCATAGAGGGATACCGTGAGTAAATCCACCGCTTGAAAGCTAATGTCGCGGGGGATATACCAGGTTTGGAAGGTATTTACACTTAGGTAGCTGTTCCACCATTTGGCATGTTTAAAGGGGCTGCCAAAGCTTAGGCTTAAGCTTCGTGTATCTGCCACATTTCGAGTGGTTAATGAACTGCGTTTCTCACCAACCGTATCGGTAATCTGGGCAAAGAAATTTTGGGTATAGGAGTAGGATACAGAAGTACTGGTGGAGTAGCGGTATAAATGTCCGATGCGGATATTATCACTGATCTGTGGAATTAAGAAGGGATTACCTTGATAAAAAGTGAGCTCATCTCTTTGGTAGAGGAAAGGGTTCAGGTTTTGGTAATTGGGCCTTTGAATACGGCGGCTGTAGCTCACGGTCCATTGGCTCATGGGATTCTTTTTATAACTCAAAGAAAGGCTGGGGAACCAGTTACCATAATCTCTTTGCACCAGGCTGTCGCCGGATGCGTCTAAGGTATAAAGCTGACCCTTGGAAGTGGTGTGCTCATAACGCAAACCTGCTTGCAAGCCCCAGTTTTGCCAGTCGCGAGAAGTCTCGATATAGCCCGCTGAAATAGCTTCGCGGTAATCGAAGAGATTGCTGCGATTGGGATCTTGGACACGAAGGCTATCCAAAAGGTAAAAGTTGAAATCATTGGCGGTTCTTACTTCTGACCATTTGAATCCGCTATTGAGGTTCCAGGCCCCCAGGCTACGGCTGTAATCTGCTTTAGCACTGTAAAGATCAAATTCGCGGTCGGTGGCCATTTGGTAATGGCGGGAAGAAAGTAAAAGTTCCTCGCTGTCATTTACATAGCGATTGGGTTGATCCGTGGCACTTTGTGCAGAGAAACGCCCCTGATCGAGGTCAATTCCCAATTGGTTTTTATCATTTTTCCAGCGGTAATACACATTGCTAAAGAGGCTGTAGCTTTCGTCCTCAGTGCTGCCTTTTGATAAAAGTACTTGAGTGGTAGTGCTACTGCTATCTGGAATTATGGGGGTGCGGCTACTGCTAAGGTTATCGCTATTGCTGAGATCACCCTTTACCGAAAAGCCAAGGCTTTGTTCCTTGTTAATCCGCCAATCAGCGCCTAAGCGGGTATTGTAAGCTTTACGATCGCTATGTACGAAGGAACGTTGATCGAAGTCGATATTATTCTGGCTGCGATACAAATCCATGAAGTTTCGACTCTGATTTAACCCATACCCCACCGAAGCTAATAAGCGTACGGCCTTACGGTTATGGTATAGGTTGAGGTTCCCATTATTACGCGGGTAATAGCCCTGGGTATAGCGATGCGAGAAGGAGCCGGTGGTTCCTAAACTTTTGTCGCGCTTCAAAACAATATTGATAATACCGGCATTACCTGCGGCATCGTATTGAGAGCCGGGTTGGGAGATGATTTCTACTTTCTCAATTTGATCGCTCTGCAAGTTTTTTAGATAGGCATTTAAATCATCTCCTTGCAAGTTTAGAGGGCGGCCATCCACAAAAACCTGCACGCCGCTGCGGCCTTCCAGAATAAGATTGTCGTTTTGGTCAACGAATAAACCGGGGGCAGCACGCAGTAATTCTTGTGCCGATCCACTTCCTGCGCTCAGATTGGCATCAATATTAAAAATGGTCTTGCCGGCTTCGGCCTGAATCATTGGCTTTTCGGCTTCAACTTGAACTTCTTCCAAAACACTATTGTCCTCCTGCATTACGATTTTACCCAGGTCCAGAATTTCACCTTGATAATTCAAATCGTAGATAAATTTGGATTTCATGCCGATCAGCTGCAGCTTTAAATAAAAATTCCCAGAAGAAGGAGGACGCATTGTAAACTGACCCTCCAGATTAGAGATTTCACCTTTAATGACACTGGAATCAGTAGAGTTGAATAAAATGACATTCACAAAGGGAAGTCCTTCACCTTGACTATCCAGTATGGTGCCTCGGATAGAGGCTTGCCCATAGCTTAGAGTACTACTAAGAAGAAATAGGAAGAATACTAGTTTTTTCATGGCTCAAAGATAGAGTGCTGATCTATGGTATTTTCTTATAAAAAGCCTAAAAGGGTTAAGCCGAACCATCGAGTCGGCAGACTGTTACTTTAGGTAGTTAAAATGATTTCACAAGCATAATGGGAAAATTAGAAGATGGGATTAAAGCAAGGAAATAAACATTTAGAGCCCGAGCTTTAGTCAGGGTTCCTTTTTCGCCAAAATCAGGCGCTTAGCTCCCAAGATTCCCTAATTTTGCTCTTCAAAATCTAATCAAAGATCCATGGATAAATTCGACGTAGCCATTATAGGCTCCGGACCTGGAGGTTATGTGGCCGCCATTCGTTGTGCTCAGTTAGGAATGAAAACTGCCATAATCGAAAAGTACGCCACCTTGGGTGGAACCTGCCTTAACGTAGGTTGTATTCCCTCCAAAGCCCTGCTCGATAGCAGTGAGCATTTTCACAATGCAGAAAAAAGCTTTGCTGATCACGGAATTGAAATCAACAGCCCTAAGGTGAACTTTGAGCAAATGGTGGCGCGTAAGCAGTCCGTAGTTGATCAAACCTGCGACGGGGTGAAATTCCTCATGGATAAAAATAAAATTACCGTATTCCAGGGAATGGGCTCTTTTGTTGATGAGCATACTATTGCCATTAAAGGAGAAGAGGAAACCAAAATTGAAGCGAAGAATATCATCATCGCTACTGGTTCCAAGCCTACCGAATTACCTTTTGCCAAATTCGATAAGGAGCGCATAATAAGTAGTACTGAAGCCTTAAAATTACCTGAGGTTCCTAAAAAGATGATCGTTATTGGAGCTGGTATTATTGGCCTTGAATTGGGTAGCGTATATGCTCGTTTGGGAGCTGAGGTTACTGTGGTTGAATATTTAGATCGTGCGATCCCAACCTTTGATGGTGCCCTGAGTAAAGAGATTACCAAGTCCCTGAAGAAATTAGGCTTGAAGTTTAACTTTAGTCATAAGGTGAGCGATGTAAGTCGCAAGGGTGATACCGTTGTGGTTACTGCCTCTAATAAGAAAGATGAGGAAGTGACTTTTGAAGCTGATTACTGTTTGGTAGCAGTAGGACGTAGTGCTTACACCGCTGGTTTGAATTTGGAAGCAGCGGGTTTAAGTGCTGGGGAGCGTGGCAAGATTGAGGTGAATGATCACTTGCAAACGGCCAAGTCCCATATCTATGCAATTGGTGATGTGATCAAGGGGGCTATGCTAGCTCATAAGGCCGAGGAAGAAGGCGTTTTTGTAGCCGAAAGCCTGGCCGGTCAAAAGCCTCATATCAATTACGATTTGATTCCAGGGGTAGTTTATACCTGGCCTGAAGTTGCTGCTGTGGGTAAAACCGAAGAGCAATTAAAGGAAGCAGGTGTATCTTATAAATCAGGTTCCTTCCCTTTCCGTGCTTTAGGTAGAGCGCGCGCGAGTGGTGATGTGGAAGGCTTGGTGAAAATCCTTTCTGATAAAGAAACCGATGAAGTACTGGGCTTCCATGTAATTGGACCTCGTGCTGCTGATTTGGTGGCTGAAGGAGTAATCGCAATGGAGTTCCGTGCTTCAGCGGAAGACATTGCTCGTTCCAGTCATGCACACCCCACTTTTGCAGAAGCGGTGAAGGAAGCAGCCTTAGCTGCAACCGACAATCGTGCATTACACGTATAAGTTTATATTTGAAATATAATATTAGAAGAGGCCCTGGTTTGGGGCCTCTTTTATTTTATCTTTTAAACTAGCTTTGTGCTATATCCCATGCATGGATGCGTAATATAAAATGGGCTTACATAAGTTATATTCTGCTGATAGTCTTTATCAGTTTCCTGCTGTACCTGTTTTTAAATAGCACTCATGACATGCAGTTTCTTGATGCCCAGCGGATTAATCTTGCTGGTAAGCAGAGGATGCTCTCCCAACGATTGGTTAAGGAAGCTCTGCATATTACTGAGTTTACGCAGGTTAGGGAGGTGCAGAAGAGTTGTTCTGATCTGGAACAAACCATCAGAAATTATAAGGAGCAGGAAGAAGCCTTAGCTAATGGCCCTTTGTATTGGAAGGTTGAAAAGGAGTCACGCTTAATGGTAGATTCACTGCATGAGCGATATCTGGGATTACGCAACCGTTATTTAGCTACAGCGCAAAAGGTTACCGCTTATTGCCATGGCGGTATGACCGCTGATGAAGCGCGTAGCTTAGCATTGGAGATGTTGTCAGATAGTGATGCTATGCTATCCTATTTGGAGCAGGTGGTGAAGGAGTACTCTTTGGATGCTCGCGTTAAAAATGAGGAAGAATATCGCCTCAATACCTTTGCCTTTTTAGTGGTGGCCTTCACCTTTATCCTCTTATCGGTATTATTTTTCTTGCCCATCTTTCGTCAGCATAAAAGGGAATATGCGGCTCGCTTAAAGAACCTCGAAACCAGTCGGGAAACCGGTAAAGAACTGGGTCGTTTATTAGAGGCTGAGAAGGATTATAACCTTGAACTGCAAAGGCAGCGCAATGCTTTGGCTACTAGTCAAGAAGAACTCAAATCCTATGTAAAGGAAATTGAGATGGCACGCATGAAGCTCAAAGATAGTGAGAGTGAATTATTAGGTGTCATTGATAATTTACCGGTAGGAGCGATTTTGGTGCAAGGCGAAGATTTATTGGTGAATAAACAAGCCAGTGAAATCCTGGGCTTTAGTCCGGATGAAATTGATTCACCAGAAAAGTATTTCGAAAAGGTCTATCGGGAAAAATCCATGGACATTGTAAATCAATACCGCGAAGTACTGGAACAAGGCGGTATAGATCCATTTTTGTTCCCCATTTATCGTAAGGATGGAGAAAAGCGGGTGATTGAATTTGGCGGCTATAAATTTAATCGGGGCGTAGTTTGGACCCTTAATGATATTACCGATAAACGAAAGGCTGAGCGTAGCTTAAAGCGCAATGAGGAGGCCATTCGAAAACTCTATTCCATTTCAGCCGATGCCAATTCAAGTTTTGAAGAAAAGGTGCAGCAAATTCTCGAATTGGGAACCGAACGTTTTCGAATGCCTGCCGGGGTGGTTACCCGTTTCGATATGGAAGGTAAAAGTTACGAAGCGGAGTATGCCCATAGTATTCATGGTACGGTGGAACTTAATCGTAAACTTCCCTTGAAAGGAACCTTAAGTGCCCTAATTCAGGAAACCCATAATGCCGTGGCTTTTCATAATGAAGCAACGGCTCCGGATTTTGTGAATCAAGCGGAGAATTTCCCCATCAAAGCTTATTTGGGCGCACCTATAGAAACGGATAGTGGCTTTTATGGTACCCTTAATTTTAACAGCCCAAAGCCGGTTCGTTCACCATTTACCCAAAATGATACCGACCTATTAAAACTGATTGCCCGTTGGTTGGGGGCAGAAATATCCGCTGAACAGTCCAGGCGTCAATTGGTGGATGCAAAGGAGAAAGCAGAACTAGCCGCTACCGCAAAAAGTGAGTTCTTGGCGACAATGAGCCATGAGATTCGTACCCCCATGAATGGTGTTATTGGAATGACCTCCCTGCTTTTGCAAACCAAATTGGATGACGAGCAAAAAGACTATGTAAATACCATTCGCCTTAGTGGAGATACTTTATTAAGTATCATTAACGATATCCTCGACTTCAGTAAAATTGAGGCGGGCAATATGGATTTGGAAGAGTATCCATTCTCCATCAAACAGTGCGTAGAAGAATCGGTAGAATTATTGGCCAATAAAATCAGTGAGAAAAACCTGGAGCTGATTTATAGTATTGATCCTAAAATTCCAAATTATATCATTGGCGATATCACACGCCTGCGTCAGATATTAATTAATCTCCTCAATAATGCGGTGAAATTTACCGAGGCCGGTGAAATTGAAATCCGTGTACAATTACAGAATTACTCCAATCAGGAGTATGAGGTTCACTTCCTGGTGCGAGATACCGGGATTGGGATGTCCAAAACACAACAGGAGAAACTGTTCAAGGCTTTTAGTCAGGCCGATAGCTCCACTACTCGTAAATACGGTGGTACTGGCCTGGGATTGGCCATTTCTCAAAGGCTTACACACCTTATGAAGGGCGATATTTGGGTGGAAAGCAAGCCCGGTCAAGGATCCAGCTTCCACTTCACAATCAAAGTGGAGCAAGCCGAAGATCAGATTGATAAAAATGAGGAGCGTATCCTTAGCCTACTGAAAAATCGCAAGGTGATGGTGATTGATGATAATCATACCAATCTCCGCGTGTTTATCAAGCAATTGCGAATATGGGGCATGCAAGCTTATTCTGAATCTGATTCACGTATTGGGCTGGAAACTTTAGTTAAGGAGAATTTCGACCTCCTGATTACGGATTTCGAAATGCCCATGATGAATGGTTTGGACTTGAGTAAGAAAATAAAAGAAGCCAAGCCCGACTTACCTATTATCATGTTGAGTTCGGCTTATTTGGAACTTCCAGATAAGGAAAAGCATGAGCTCTTTAAATACTACCTGTCGAAACCTGTGAAGCATTCGCAATTAATGACTTGCATGGGTGAGATCTTTAAGGATAGTTCTGCGCCACAAGAAGTGAAGATTCAGAAAGAGCTCAGTAACGAGGAGCTTTTAGAGGACTTAGGTAATCGATTCCCCTTGCGTATTTTATTGGCAGAGGATAATGCGGTAAATCAAAAGCTGGCAGTGCTCACTTTCAAGAAGATGGGCTACAGTACCGATATTGCAGGTAATGGTCTTGAG
The DNA here is from genome assembly GCA_002501205.1 of Flavobacteriales bacterium UBA7878. GTDB lineage: Bacteria > Bacteroidota > Bacteroidia > Flavobacteriales > Schleiferiaceae > Croceimicrobium. The sequence continues at coordinate 10,259 of DLRW01000093.1, read as the reverse complement.
GTTCTTCAAGCTCTGGAACGTCAGCATTACGATCTTATATTTATGGATATTCAAATGCCGGAAATGGATGGCATGAAAGCTACCCATGAGATCATTGCGAAATATGGTGATGAACGTCCTGTAATTATAGCCATGACCGCTAATGCTATGGAAGGAGATCGCGAGAAATTCCTCGATGTGGGCATGGATGATTATGTTACTAAACCTATCAACCTGCGGGTAATTCAGAATATGCTCCGTAAGGTTTACCTCAAAGAGTATTCTCAGGAATGAGTCAAAGTTTTCGGTTTGCATGGCCAGAAGCGGCGCAAAGGTGGCAGCAGCTAGAAAGCTTGGCGGCTAGCTCGGAGCACTGCATCTTGCTCGATTCGCATCAACATAAGGATCTCTATGGCACTTGGGATAAGGTGCTGGCCTGGGGAGCAAGAGCCATTTATCAAGGCGATTTTGAGGGATTAAAGTCCTTTCGACAAAGGCATAAAGATTGGTTGTTTGGTCACCTGGCTTATGATCTTAAAAATCAATTGGAGGATTTAACCACCTGTCATCCTCTTAAAATAGCATGGGCCGACTTGCAATTTTTTGTTCCCCAAACTATCCTCCTGTATAAGGAGGGTCGGTGTGAGGTGTTGTCCTGGCAATATGCTAATGCAGAAGCTTTGGAAGCAGATCTGAGCTTGGAGGCCGTCCAGGAATCTTTTCCAAAACTGAATTTCGTAGGGCAAACTTCACGGGAAGTTTACCTCCAAGATATTCAATCCCTGAAGCGGGAATTGCAATACGGCAATATTTACGAAATCAATTACTGTACGCTCTTTGAAGCTCGGGGGCCGATGCGTCCTTTGCAGCGATTTCGAGAACTGAATGAAAAACATCAGGCACCCTTTAGTGCTTATTATCGCGACAAGCAGCGTCATCTACTCTGTTTTTCACCTGAGCGTTATTTACGGATGAAAGGTGATGAGTTGATTTCGCAGCCTATTAAAGGAACCGCGGCTCGGGCGCAAGATCCAGTGCGTGATCAGGAACAAAAGGCCCACCTGCTGAGCTCCGAGAAAGAGCGCGCGGAAAATGTGATGATTGTAGATTTGGTAAGGAATGATTTATCGCGGACCGCTCGTACTAATTCGGTAAGTGTACCTGAGTTGTTCGGCTTGTACAGCTTCAATGCGGTGCATCAAATGATAAGCACGGTGCGCAGTGAATTGGATAGCGATCGCTACACTTTAGAGGATGCCCTGCATTATTCATTCCCCATGGGGAGCATGACCGGTGCACCCAAAGTATCGGCCATGCAATTAATCGATCGGCACGAGCATTTTCGTCGTGGCCTGTATTCCGGTGCCTTAGGTTATATCGATCCCGAAGGGAATTTCGACTTCAATGTGGTGATTCGCAGCATTGCCTACGATGCCGAGCAAGAATATGCCCAAGTAGCAGTTGGTAGCGCCATTACCATTCATTGCGACGCTGAGGCAGAGTATGCAGAATGCTTGTTAAAGGCGGAGAAGCTCATTCGCTGATTACCTTTGTAGGATGCTGGAAACCCTACAGGCGGCATTTGCCAAATATAATATTGATTCGCGCGACAAGCTTCTACTGGCTATTAGTGGAGGCTTGGATAGTGTGGTCCTTCTGCAGGCCCTTATGGACTTGGGCTTTCAGCCTGAATTGGCTCATTGTAATTTTGGTTTAAGGGGAGAAGATTCCGAAGCTGACGCACTATTCTGCCAGCGTTTGGCCCAGCAGCATGGTCTGGCTATTCACATAAAGAAATGTGAAACTGAGACCTATGCTCAGAAGAAAGGCCTCTCTATTCAGATGGCGGCACGGGACTTGCGCTATGCTTTTTTCGAAGAATTGGACCTTTTGGGAAATTACCGCGCCATCCTTACTGCTCACCACGGAGATGATCAATTGGAGACTATGATCTTTAAATTGGCACGCGGCAGTGCTTTGGAGGCAGTGGCCGGAATCCGCGAGAAGCGCCAGAAATATTTACGCCCCATGTTAGGGGTTCTGCGTAATCAAATTGAGGCTTTTGCCCAAGATCGCAATTTGGCCTGGCGCGAAGATGCTTCTAATGCCGAAACAAAATACCTGCGCAATGCCTATCGTCACCAACTGATTCCTCTTTGGGAAGAAATTCAGCCTGATTTGAAAAGTAAAATGTTGCTGAGCTCTCGATTATTGCGGGAGCAAAGTGATGCTTTGGATGAACTCTTGGAAGAAAAGCTTTCTGCCACTCTGATCCAAGAAGAGGGCTGGGAGCGCCTGAATTATAATTCCATTGTAGATAAAGCCTGGTTTGGGCAATTACTCTATAAATGGCTTTCGCCGAAAGGCAAATGGGATTGGCCAGCGATACAGCATTTATGGCAAAGCCGCAAAGGGCGCTATACTGAAAACGAAGACTTTCGTCTGTACCACGGTGAGTCCTGTTACGAACTACGGAAACAAAGCACTGAACAGAAAGTGAATTTAGTGATCTCGGATGGCGATTCCCAGATTAGTTCACCTATTGGGATGGAAATGCAGGTATTGCTCCGTGATAATGTGAAGTTGGACGGCCTTAGAGAACATCATTTTCTCGATTATGAGGCCTTAGAATTTCCACTCACTTTGCGTAATTGGCGCGATGGAGATCGATTTCAGCCCTTAGGTATGTCAGGAACCAAAAAGCTAAGCGACTATTGGATTGACCAGAAGATGCCAATGGCCGAAAAGGACGGTCAATTGGTATTGGAAAGCGCAGGGGAGATCGTAGCCTTGATTGGACATCGCATCGACCATCGTTTTCGGGTCCGGAATTCGACGAAAACCATTTACTTTGTTCGACTTAAATAAATTTCTCTAAGCCATCATTGATGAGATTACTAAGCACCTTTTTGACCCTCTGCCTGAGTGTATTTTTTGCTTCTGCTCAAATTTTAGATCCAGTTGATGTAAAGTTTGAAACCAAAGACCTGGGAAATGGCCAAATGGAATTAATCGCCAAGGTGACCATGGAGCGCGAGTGGCATATTTACTCTGTTAATACCCCCGAAACCTCTATGATTATTGGTGCTGATTTTGTTTTCACGCCCAATTCATCCTATAAATTAATTGGAGGTCTCATAGAACCAGAACCTCATTGCTATTACGACTCACTTTACATGGAGGACCTCTGTTCCCATGAAGAAGTGGTGCGAATTCGTCAGAAAATTCAGATACTTAGCGCCAAGGACTTTGATTTGGAAGCCGAGTTTTCCTATCAAACCTGTAATGCCGAAACTTGTTTGGCGCCAGAGTATGAGCCTCATACTTTTAAGATAAAAGGCTATCAAGGCGCAGCGAAAGAAGAGCCAAAAGCGAGCATCGATCCAAAAGCTGATGATTCAAAAGCTGACGCCACCAGTGCTTCAAGTACTGAAGAAATTGGAGATACCGGCGCAACTTCAGTGCCTGGAGAGAAAATGGAGATCGACTATACGCAAGGGGAAGAACTAGCTCAAGCTGAGGCCGAAAACTCTGAGTCTGATCAGGCTTCCGAAATGGAAACCGAGAAAAAGGACAAAGGACGTAGTATGTGGGGCACCTTTATCCTGGCATTCTTGGGGGGCTTCTTAGCACTTTTAACTCCCTGCGTATTCCCAATGATTCCGTTAACGGTAAGTTTCTTTACTAAACAAAGTAAAAACCGGGCTAAGGGAATTGCCAATGCTTTAACTTATGGAGCGTCCATTATTGTAATCTACACTTTATTGGGCTTCGTAATCGTAAAGGTATTTGGTAGTGATGCGCTAAATGCTCTATCCACCAACCCTTGGATGAACCTTGCATTCTTCGTCTTATTAGTAGTATTTGCCATTAGCTTCTTTGGAGCCTTCGAGATTACGCTGCCCAGTTCCTGGGTGAATCGTAGTGACCGTGCTGCAGATAAAGGTGGAATCATCGGAATCTTTTTCATGGCCTTTACCCTGGCCTTGGTTTCCTTCTCTTGTACCGGTCCTATCATTGGAACCTTATTGGTAGAAGCTGCCAGTGGTGGTGTGCAAGGTCCCCTAATTGGGATGTTCGGCTTTAGCTTAGCTCTGGCCTTACCTTTTGCCTTGTTCGCCGCCTTCCCCGGATGGTTAAACTCATTACCTAAGAGTGGTGGTTGGTTAAACTCCGTGAAGGTGGTTTTAGGTTTTGTAGAATTAGCCTTTGCCTTTAAATTCTTAAGCACAGCCGACCTGGTTTGGCAAGCCCATATTCTACCTCGCGAATGGTTTATCGCCATTTGGATAGGTATCGGAATTCTCTTAACCGCTTATCTTTTAGGTAAATACCGCATGCCTCATGATAGTCCTTCAGATAAGGTATCGGTATTCCGTTTAATCTTAGCGGTGATCACCATCAGCTTTACTATTTATTTAATTCCCGGTTTATGGGGAGCACCTTTGAAAGCGATTTCAGGTTTCCCACCTCCCATGTTCTATAGCGAGTCTCCGCAAGGGGTTGGGGCAGCAGCGGCGCCAGCGGTGCTTTCTAGTGCTACTACAGAAACGCATATTCCCGAAGGTGCTGATCCTGATCACTGTCCACATCAATTAAATTGTTTCCACGATTTCGAAACGGGTAAAGCTTATGCTGAAAAAGTGGGTAAGCCAATTCTGCTCGACTTTACCGGTTGGGGCTGTGTAAACTGTCGAAAGATGGAAGAGCAGGTGTGGAGCGATCCCAAAGTATTGGAGATTCTTCGCAATGATGTGGTGCTCATTTCTCTATATGTAGACGAGCGTGCCAAATTGCCCAAAGAAGAGCAATATGTAAGTGAATTGACTGGTGATGAAGTACGCACGGTAGGTAAGAAATGGAGTGAGTTCCAACGCGAACATTACAAGTCCAATTCACAACCTCAGTATGTACTGATTAACCACGAAAGTATGAGTCCCTTAAATGGAACTACTGCCTATGATCCCGATATCCAATTGTATGTAGATTGGTTGGAAGAAGGGATTTCCAAATTCGAGCAGAAGTAAATACGCTAAATATTTTATCCAAAGCTTTGCCTTGATTTTCGAATCAAAGCAAAGCTTTGGCTTTTTAAAGCCTTAGGGCTAAAGTCCCATTACGTAATTTTGCCACATGGTAAGCAAAGAACAATTGCAGGAATTGCAGTCGCGCTTAAAATCCTTAAATGCCTATTTGCAGATCGAGGAGAAGCGAATCCAAATCATTAACGAAGAAGAGAAAACCGCCGATACTGGTTTTTGGGAAGACCAGAAAACCGCTCAGCAGGTAATGAAGAAGATTCGGGGGATGAAGTTTTGGACCGAGTCTTATGATGATTTGGCAGCGGCAGTAGAGGAAGTGGCTCTGGGATTGGAGTTTATGGAATTAGGCGAGCTCGAGGAAGAAGAGCTGGATGCGATGTATCAAAAGGCCGTTCAAGTTTTGGAGGATCTGGAGTTCCGCAATATGCTTTCCGGTGAAGAAGATCAATTGAGTGCCGTACTTCAAATTACCGCTGGCGCCGGGGGAACCGAATCTTGCGATTGGGCTTCCATGTTAATGCGGATGTACATTCGCTATGCGGAGCGCCAAAATTTTAAGGTTCGCGAACTTAATTATCAGGACGGGGATGTGGCCGGTATTAAAACCGTAACCCTCGAGATTGAAGGTGATTTTGCCTTTGGTTACCTGAAGGGTGAAAACGGAGTACATCGCCTGGTGCGTATTTCTCCCTTCGATAGCAATGCCAAGCGCCATACCAGCTTTGCTTCGGTTTATGTGTATCCTTTAGTAGATGATTCTATAGAGATAGAAATTAATCCTTCGGATATCGAATGGGATACCTTCCGTTCGGGTGGAGCTGGTGGACAGAACGTAAACAAGGTGGAAACCGGGGTGCGTTTACGACATGCGCCATCGGGAATTATCATTGAGAATACTGAAAGTCGTTCCCAATTGCAGAATAAGGAGAAAGCCATGCAATTGCTGAAATCTCAATTATTCGAAATTGAACTGGAAGCGAAGAACCAAAAGCGAGCTGAAATTGAGGCTGGTAAGAAGAAAATTGAGTGGGGTTCTCAAATTCGAAACTATGTATTGCATCCTTATAAATTGATTAAGGATGTACGAACAGCCGAAGAAACTTCCAATGTAGATCAGGTTTTGGATGGCGATCTCGATGCCTTCATTAAATCCTACCTAATGAGCCAGGGCCAAGGCGCAGAAGTGGAGGAAGCCTGATCGGAGAATAAGGAATATCGATAGCTCTCTCATTGGCTGCGGATTTCTCGCAAATGCTTAGTAATTTGCTGGAAATTGAAATCTTGCGCTGCCTTATACTTTCCATCTTTCTGGTTTTTGGGCTCTCTGCTCAGGAAGTAGGCTTTGTGCCGAATGCCGGGCAGTGGAAAGGTGATTTTGATTTTCGATTTCACGGCAGTCAGGGTTATGTTTTTCTGAAAGCCGGAGAGCAAAGAGTAGTGCTCTTACAAAGGCAGCACCACCATCATCAATGGCATCATCAAAGTCATACTCAGACTAAAGGCCATGTGTACCGAATCCATTGGTTAGGAGCTGATACCAATGCCCGTATCAGCACTGAGCTTTATCCCAATCATACCCGCTTGAATTTTCTTTTAGGTAGGGATCGAGAACAATGGAAATCCGGTTTAAACCAATATCGAATTATTACCTATCACAACATATATCCGCAGGTCGACCTGCGCTATATTGCGGATGGTTCGGGCTATTGCCGATTTGATTTCATCCTGCATCCCGGCGCCGACCCAGAATTAATACGATGGGAAATTGAAGGTGCGGATAAACATGGTATTGCCGGTTCGGACTTAGCCTTGATAACTTCAGTGGGTTCGGCAATCTATACGGCCCCGCGATCCTACCAGGAAGAGGAAGAAATAGCTTCCGATTTTAAGCAATTTGAAGACGGAACTTATGGATTTGATCTGGCGAAATACGATCACCGTAAGGAATTACTGATCGACCCCACTTTGGTTTTTAGTACTTACAGTGGCAGTACCGACGATAATTTTGGTTTCTCTGCCACTTATGGTATTGATGGTTCTGCATATGGGGCCGGAATTAATTACGGTCATAGTGTAATCCACAGGGGTTTTCCTACCACTTTGGGAGCCTTTCAAGATTCTTCACAAGGAGGAATAGTGGATATCAGCATCGCTAAATACAATCCGCAGGGATCAGCTCAAATCTATGCTACCTACCTGGGTGGCGATGGCAATGATTTACCTTTTAGTCTGCTTGAAGGCCCCGATAAAAGCCTAATTGTGATGGGGGTGACAGGCTCGGTGAATTTTCCGACCCATCCTAATTCTTTCGATACCAGCTTTGCACAAGGGCCTATCGATATGATCCGCATCGGTGGCAGTTTACCCTTTCCGGTGGGCTCCGATATTTTCGTTACGGTTTTAGATAGTAGCGGTGGCGCATTATTAGGCTCCACTTTTTTTGGAGATAGCCTTAGTGATGGCAATAATAAACGGATGATGTTTAACTACGGTGATCCCGCCAGAGGTGATATCACTTTGGACTCCCAGGGAAATATCATCATTAGTTCATATACCTTTTCTTCGGGCTTGCCTGCGGGCGTGGCCTCCGACTCTCATTACCAGGGTAAACAGGATGGTTTAATAGTGTCCTTTAATCCGGATTTAAGCCAGTTGAATTGGGCACGCTATTTAGGAGGGGAAGACAATGATGCTAGCTTCTCCCTGCGTTATACCAATACCGGGAGATTATTTGTGGCGGGTTCATCGGAAAGTGACACGATTACCTTTGATACCACAGGAGTATATCAGCCTCTTAAGGCGGGGAAGGTAGATGCATTTTTAGCTGAATTAAATCCTCAAAACGGGGATGTGATCAAATGGACCTTTAGTGGCACTGCTGAAGATGATCGCGCCTATTTTGTGGACTATACGCCAGATGGGAACCTGGTGATATTTGGGCAAACTGCTGGTCCCTGGCCCTGGATTGGAAACAATGTTTGGGGTGTACCCAATAGCTCACAATTTATTCAGGAATTGAGTCCCGACCTACAACAGGTGAGGCATTCCACCACTTTTGGTGATGGCCTTTTAGGGGTTACGGATATCAGTCCCACCGCATTAATGGTTTCCGATTGTGGGGATGTTTTTCTTTCCGGATGGGGAGCTCCCTATAATTCAAGTTTAAGGGGAGTGATGGGGGATACACGAGGTTTGCCGGTAACTCCAGATGCCTATCGTGATACGGCTGACAATCGAGGGGATTTCTATTTTATGCGGATGGATGCCTCCTGGCAAGAATTGGAGTACGCCACCTTTTTTGGACAATGGCAAAATGGTGCCGATCACGTGGATGGCGGTAGTTCTCGCTTCCGCCGAGATGGTAGTATTTTCCAGGCGGTATGTTCCTGTGGGAGTATTCCTTATGGTTTCCCAATTACTCCCAATGCATTTGAAGATACTGTACGCAGTGGAAACTGTAATATGGCGGTATTCCGATTTGATATGGAAGCGGATACCGTACGCTGTGAGGTGGATTTAGCCAAGGGGGTGCCAGATAGCACTTGCCTTCCGGCGGAGGTGAAATTTGTGGATCGCAGCTTTAATGCGGATGTGGTATTAGTGATAGATCCGCAAGGCAATGTGGATACACTGAATAATCAGATGTTTACGGTTCAAGACAGTGGCCTTTCCGTTTTTCGCTTTGTAGCCCTGGATACGAATTGTAATCTGGTGGATAGCAGTCAGGTATTGATATATGGATTTAATAATCCGCTGGAAGCCGACTTTAGTTTTGAATACGATAGTTGTGATGCTAGTGGTATTGTTCAGTTTAAAAACCTCAGTATAGGAGCGGGTTCCTATCAATGGGATTTTGGTGATGGGAACAATAGCAATGCCTCCGAACCCAGCCATACTTTCCTGCCTGGTAATTATACCATTCAATTAATAGTGGAAGATCCAATCTGTAATCAGCTCGACACCTTAGAGCAGGAATTGGAAGTGCATTACCGCTCCAATAAAGGTGAAATGCTGGTGGAAAGCGATGCCTGTGATCCCGAACGAAAATTAAAGGCCAGTGCTGATTTAGGAACCACAAACCCCGGCGACTTCCATGCTTTCGAGTGGTATGTAGATGGTCAATTGGTGGGCCAGGGTGATAGCCTCAATTATCAGTTTATGACGGGCGGTAGTTATGAATTGGAGCTTCGCTTCTTAGACACGCTCTGTAATCGCTCCAAATCCGAAACCTATGACCTCTACTATTACGATGAGAGCTTTGAGCTGAAATTCCCCAATATTTTTACGCCCAATAGTGATGGGATTAATGATGAGTTTACGGTTCTCGATTTAGAGGCGGTAGCGCCATTCTTAGACCGAGCAAGCTTAGAGGTATATAATCGTAATGGTGTACGGATCTATGCCGGCGACCTCTTGCAGGCATCCTGGAATGGTAAAAGTCAGGGGCGGGAAGTTCCGGATGCAGTTTACTTCTATATCTTCAATTATGAGGATATTTGCGGTCAAACTAAGGAGCAAAATGGCTTCTTCCATTTAGAACGATAAGATGCGATATTTCCATAATCCCCGTTGTACTAAAAGCCGTGAGGGCTTAGCTTATTTAGAAGAAAAAGGCTTAAAACCTGAAGTAATCCTCTACCAAAAGGAGCCTTTGAGTCCGAATGATTTGGAGGAGGTTATCGATAAACTGGACATTGAGGCCATTGAGCTTATTCGCACTAAAGAGGCGGTTTGGAAAGAAGAGTTTGCTGATAAGGAATTGGATGAGAATGAACTGATCTTGGCCATGATTGAGTATCCTCAGTTAATGGAGCGCCCCATTTTAATTAATGGCGATAAAGCTGCCATCGGCCGACCTAAGGAAAATTTCGATTCCATCATTTAATATCCTGCACCAATCCATAAACGATTGGATTACCAGTCCATAGTCGCACATCAATGTTACCTGAGCAAGTGGCCGTATCAGACCCCTGGTCGATTAATACCTTCCAGTTGAAATTGTTGACTCCGTAATCACCGATCGGACTACTGATATAATTGCTTCCTTGCTTTAAAGGATGAGCAATCCATTGGACGGACTGATCTCCGTCCATAATATGGAATACCAGATGAGCATTTTCAGGCCCCTGGAAATTATCGATATGTGCCACCACCTGACTTTGAGGCTCATCGGCTAAGAGGGTGTAGGAGCTTAAGCTGTCGATATAGAGATAGGGCTTGGCCTGCGCCTTTATTTCC
>DLRW01000057.1 GCA_002501205.1 Flavobacteriales bacterium UBA7878 | reverse complement strand
TCTTGGGCTCGAACCAAGGACCCTCTGATTAACAGTCAGATGCTCTAACCAACTGAGCTAAGGAAGCATTATTGTGAATCCCTCATAAAAGGGCTGCAATATTAGCACCTTCCGATAAATTACACAATATTTGCGGCAAAATTTTTAAGCCTTCTTTTATGAGTCTTTTAATCGTAGGCACAGTTGCCTTTGACGAATTAATCACTCCCTTTGGAGAGTCTGGTAGAATTATCGGAGGATCAGCGACTTACGCTTCTCTATCTGCTTCTAATCTTTGTAAAGATATTTCAATCGTTTCCATCATCGGAGAAGATTTTCCGGAAGAAAAATTAGCCTTAATGCGATCCAAGGGCATCGATACCGAAGGAATAAAACGCGTAGAAGGGGGCAAAACCTTTTTCTGGAAGGGTCAATATCATAATGATATGAACTCTCGCGACTCTTTAGCAACCGAGTTAAATGTATTGGCAGATTTCGATCCAATTATACCTGAAAAAGCGCGCGAGGCCGAATACCTAATGCTGGGAAATTTAACCCCAGCCATTCAAATGAAGGTATTAAAGCAAATGAAACAACGTCCGAAGTTGGTAGTAATGGATACTATGAACTTCTGGATGGATATTGCCATGCCCGAATTAAAAGAGGTATTGAAAGAAGTGGACCTTCTTACCATTAATGATGAGGAGGCCCGTCAATTAAGTGGCGAATACTCTTTGGTAAAAGCCGCAGCTAAGATTTTTGAAATGGGCCCTAAATACCTGATCATTAAGAAAGGGGAACACGGCGCTCTATTATTCCATGGCAAAGAATTATTCTATGCACCTGCTTTACCTCTGGAAGAAGTATATGATCCAACCGGAGCTGGCGATACTTTTGCCGGTGGTTTTATTGGTCATGTTTGCGATTCGGATGAAGTAAATTTCGATAGCATGAAACGCGGAATTATTTATGGTTCTGCCTTAGCTTCCTTCTGTGTAGAAGAATTTGGCACCCATAAATTGCGCGATTTAGACCGCGGAGATCTTCACGATCGGGTGATGCGATTCATCAGTTTAACAGATTTCGACATGAAAATGTCTTAATTCTTAGAATCTTACCCAACTTATCAACAAGATTAAACGTCATTCTTTTCCCGGGGAATGGCGTTTTTTATTGATCCGAGGGCAAAACCCTTTAAATTCAATAAATTAGCCGGAAGAATTGGGATCCATGAACATCGAAAAGCATTTGCTGGAAGGTTGCATCCGCGGTGAGCGGAAAGCCCAGTATGAGCTCTACAAGCTCTGCTACGGGATACTTATGGCTGTGTGCTTTCGATATGAAAGGAATAAGGAAGATGCTGAATTTCTGTTGAATAAGGCCTTCCTTAAAATTTTAAATAACCTGGAGTCCTACTCCAGCTCTGTGCCTTTCGAGGCTTGGATTCGGAGGATCACCATCAACACTGCCATTGATGAGTACCGCAAGAGTCAACGCTCGAAAGTGGATTATGTAGAAGAGCCCATGCAACTGGCATCGCTCAGTGAAATGGACTACAATGAAGCAGAAAAGCGCTTTGATGCCGAGGAATTACTAGCCTTGGTGCAAAAGCTTCCGCCCGTGAGTCAGAAGGTTTTTAACCTCTACATCATTGACGGATACAACCATAAAGAAATTGCTGAAAAGCTGGGCATGAGTGAAGGAACCAGCAAATGGCACCTCAGCAGTGCCCGCAAGAAATTGCAAGAGATGATGCGTAACTTAATGGACAACGTAGCCTAAAAGCAGTAATGACCGAAAAGGATCTTAAAAAGCTGTTTGAAGAAAAGCTGGAAGGCCAGAACTTTGAGTTCAATGAGGCCAATTGGGAAGCATTTGAACAAATGTCTGACCCTGGCGAGCCTATGTCTGAGCAAGAGTTTAAAAAGCTCTTCCGCGATAAATTGGCTCAAGCCTCCTTCCCCTTTAACCCTGCTAACTGGGACGCTCTGGAAGAAGAAATGGGTCCTGAGCATGGTATGTCCAATGCTGAACTGCAAGAACTCTTCGATAAAAAAATTAATCAGTCTCAATTTGCGTACAATCCCGACAATTGGGCGCGAATGGAGGCCATTCTCGACCAAAAAGGACGCAAACCGCTGGCATTCTACTGGCGTAGTGCTGCAGCTATTTTAGCCGCTGCCGGAATAAGTAGCCTATTGCTTTTCCAAAACCAAGCAAATCAATTTGGGCCTACAGAAACAGCATTACCTCAGCAAAATATTGTTGAAACGGCTCCTGCTGCAAAAAGCCCTGTAGCAGCCGAAACTGTGGAAATGCCCCTTAGCCAAAGTCCTGAAACTATTGAGAACAGCACTCCGGCCTTAAGCAACAGCAGTGCCTCAACTACTGGAAACACTCTTGAAAGTGAGGATTTGGCTTATGTTCAAGATAACCGTGCGCTAGTTATAGGTGCTCATCCGACAGAAAGCAGCCCTGCTGTTCAAGCTTTGCGTATTGAACCTAATTCCAATTTACAGGCAAGTGACTTACATCCAATGAATGTAAACCTGGATGCAGATTTAGCCCCTCGCCATTTTGTAATGCAGGATCTTTCCTCCGAAGAACCGGTAATCGAACCTTATATTCCTCAGGCCTATTCTAAGGTTTACGCTAGCGGAGGTCTGGTAATTAGCCAGGCTTTGAATGGTAAAATGGGAAGCCCTGGCTTTAGTGCAGGATTAGAGTACGAATATGGCTGGAATAAGATTTCATCTGTTCGTACGGGAATTATCTATACCCAAAGTGGTGATATTGGTTTAGAAACCATGCATGATAGCACATTCTTTGGCCTGGGTCGAACCGAAGTTCAAACGGCACGTCATTACAAGAGCTTACAAAGCCTTCGCATTCCGGTTTCCTATCAATATAAACTGAACTCACAACACAGCTTCGGCTTAGGCCTTAATACGGATGTCCTCCTTTCCGTGCGAATGGATGAGACCAAAACCACTACAGTATTTAAGCAAGATCCAAAAGTTGAGCACAAGGAATTCAATCAATCTATGAACAGCTTTGCTCCGGTGAATTTCTCAGCCAGCCTTAGCTACGAATTTCAATACTCCGAACGTTTGAGCTTTGCCTTAAGCTATGCCTTGCCGCTCAACGACATTACCCAAGACCAAGCCCAAAATTTTGCCGCTGACCACCGTCCCGGTCAGGCCAACCTCCAACTGCGATACCTCTTATTCAAGAACTAATGAAAAAGGTATTTGGACTACTCGGTTTTACGGCAATTCTCTTATCCAGCTGTAAGGATGACGATGGCATGGGTCAAACCAGTTTTGTCGAAAGTCCACGTTTTTACATCAATGCAACCGTTGACGGACTGCCCCTAAATTTAAGGGCCGGTGAAAATGATTATCAGATGTATACCAGTTATGAGGTGAAAGATTCTGTTTTGCAGATGAAGGGCCTATTAGCGGTAGATACTCCTCAACTTAAAAAAGCTTTGTGCATAATCATCCGGGGTTCGGAAATTATCGCCAATGCAAGCTCACCCGACCCGGGAACGGCCCTACAACAAGGTCCTTTGCCCTATAGCGACCCTAGTGGAAGCACGGTACAACCCGGATATTATGATTATTTCTTTGCAGCTGATACGATCAACGGCCATATTCCATTGATGTGGAAAACCCCGAATAGCAGTTACTATGGAGACAGCTGCAGTGTTATTGGTATTAGCCAAAATAGCCACAACAGTTTTAGTGTGGAAATGCAAAGCCAGGGGCCTTTATCCTGCACCCCCTCTGTTAAGCATACTATCTATACCGGGCAGAGTGATAAGGCCCAGCTTTATATATTAAAGAGTACCAACTCCGAATTGCAAGCCGAAGTACAAAGTAGGATTGGCAATGTAAAAAAGGTAAACTGGCAAATCGCCGGTCAGAACGCGGGTAGCGGTACCATTGTTAGCCATTCCGTAATTGGTTTTCAGCCGGGTTATCGTGTAAAAGCCGAGATTGAATTTGAATCGGGAGGAATTGAGGTTATTGAAAAAGTTGTGCTTCCTGGCAGCCCCACTTGTGACATCAATATTGATTACCGAAAGCAAGGTCACCGGGTTCCTAATGCTCACAATTTAGCCACCGTAGAATTGCAATACTTCGACCAAAACGGTAAAATGTACAGCAGTTCCTACCCCAATGCTCAAGGATATTTTGAAATTGAATCCTTTGGTGAATATTTAGATGCCGCCGCATCCAGCCATAAGCACAAACGCTTTAGCTTCTTGGGTGATGCCATCCTAAAAAGTGCCGATGGATCTACCCTGCAGGTAAATAATATCTTCGGAAGTTTTGCGGTAGCCTATCCTTAGGCCTCGAACTCAATTAAGATCTGATTCTTTTCTACCGCTTGGCCGGTTTCGCAGCGCACCTCTTTTACCACAGCATCACTTTCAGCTTTAAGAACATTCTCCATTTTCATGGCCTCCAGGACTAATAAAGCCTGACCTTTTTTGATGCTATCCCCAGGCTGTACCTTAATTTCTAATACCAAGCCAGGCATAGGTGCTTTTAAATCATTCACCGCCGCATTGGCCAAATGCTCCATGCCTAAATCCTTAAGTAAGAGGTCGAAACGGTCTGCTCCTTTTACGGGATAAGCTTCACCATTCACCTCAATCAAGAATTCCTTGCTGTCATAGTCCGCTTCCAAAATTTGAATTTGGTAGCTCTTTTGATCTTTTAAAAGGTGGAAACCTTTACGAGCATCACCCTTCAGGTCTAGTTCCAAAGGCATTCCATTCATGTGGATTTCTCCACTATTAGGAACTACCTCAACCTTATAATCTTGGTCATTGACTTTTACTTGATACTTTTCACTAGCCATGATCGCCTACTTTTGCAACAGCTAAATTAAGCATAAGCCATGCATCGATCTGCTTTTTGCGCCCTTTTATTCATTCTCTTTTACGCATCAAGCCTTAGCGCCCAGCAAGGCAGTATTGAAATAAACTGGCATTATCAGGAAGGCCAAAGTCAATTATTGGAAACCTGGATTCATCCTGTCGATCGAAGTGAATCCTGTTATATCCTGCGCTCTGCAATTATTGAAGAAGTACGCCTGAGCGAAGGTCGCCTAAAAGACTTTCTGCCTTATCAATATGAAGGGGATCGCCTTTGTTTTAAGCTTCCGGCGGAAGCCGATACCAAAGCCAGGGTTTATATCCGCTATCGAATTGACTGGTCCACTATGGAATCTTCTGCCTTTATCGCCTTGCTCGAACCGGGATTTGTTCTCAATGCGTTAAATGTAGAGGCACCTTCGGGCAATGGAGATGCGGGTCAACTCTTTCCCGCTCCAGCGGATGGCGACAAACAGATGATGCGCCTAAACCTGTCTCTGCCCGAAAAACTAAGCCTGGAATCTCCCTTAAAAACGGAATTTGAAGTTACAAAGGATAAAGCTCTTTCCCTCTTCTTAAAATCTGAGCAGGCCCTATGCATGAGCGACTTTTACCTGGCTATTGGTGATTTCCGGCATTTTGATCTTGATGATGTCCAAGAAAGCATTGCCGATCAAAACATGATTTTGGAAGATCAAAAGATTGAGGATTTTCAGGGTCGACATCAGGATTTGATCAATTATATAGCACGCGAAAAAGACTGGATGTTTACCCGCGAAGGCTTGCTGGGTCTATCTGGTATAAAAGCATCCACCACGGTTCCAGGCTTTCCTAAAAAAGAGGATCTCAAGGGAAGTGCCAATCATCTGGCTATCCAAATTGCCATTTTGGAAGAGTTCTTTAGTGAGGATTGGCAGCAGCATTGGGCGCAATACTGGAAAGAAAAAATGAGCGATACCGATTGGCAGGAAATGCTTCGCAAATACAAAGCAGAAGGAAATGAGAACCCATTGTTTTGGGAATACTATATGGCTTATTATCTCGAAAGCAAGGGATTAAGCTGGGCAGATACCAACCAGAGTCTTCGCCCACAGGATTCTCTCGAAATTGTGAAAGCACGCTTTTTTCAAAAATCACGAAAGGCCTTGGTTGTTGATATTAACTACCGCTTGATGGCTCGCGAAAATCGGCTTTATCTCTACACAAAGTTTGCCGATAGCATTGTCCTGCCTACTGAAATAACAGGTCAGCTGAGCTTTCAAGCAGATAGTCAAAGGTTTGATATTAAAGCAAACTTGAAGCAGCAGGATACCCTCTTTATTGAAATTGCGGAAGCTCCCCGAAGCTTATATCTTGATCCAGACCCTTGGGGTTTGATTAGCTGGCGCGAAAACCGTCCCTTGACTTATTTGCTTTATGACCTATCTCAAGGTCCAAGCCCTAAAATTCGACGCCAGGCTTTGCTTAAGTTACTGGAAAGCGCACAGCCCAAATTGCTAACTACAGTGGTAGGTGTAGCACTGGATAGCGAAGATCCGGAACTCCGAAAACTGGGCCTGGAAAAGTTCTCATCCCTAAGACCGGATGGTAAAAATAAATTACGCTCCAGCCTTGAAGCCATGGCGCAAGATGAAGCGGATGTTAAATTGAAGCAAAAGGCCCAAGAGCTCTTGCTCGAAATGGAACCTTGAACCATAATGAATTGGTAGATTTGCAGCTTCCGAAATTTTGAAGATACTCGATGGAAATCATTATACAGGCATCCCAATTTTTACTCTCATTATCCCTGCTCATTATTCTGCATGAGCTCGGGCACTTTATCCCCGCCAAGATTTTTAAAACCAAAGTGGAGAAGTTTTATCTCTTCTTTGATTACAAGTTCTCTCTTTTCAAAAAGAAGATTGGAGAAACGGTATATGGCATCGGCTGGATTCCCCTGGGCGGCTATGTAAAGATTGCCGGGATGATCGATGAAAGCATGGATACCGACCAGATGAAGGAAGAACCCAAACCCTGGGAATTCCGTTCAAAGCCAGCTTGGCAGCGATTGATTATTATGGTAGGCGGGGTAACCGTAAATGTGATCTTGGCAATAGTGATTTACATCGGCACATTAATGTATTATGGTGAGGAAGTTTTACCCATTAAAAATATTGAGCAAGGTTTAATGGTGGGTGAAAAAGGAAAGGCCATTGGACTGGAGACAGGCGATTTAGTAGTTAGTGTCGATGGAAAACAATTAACTCGGTATAATGAGATTAATAAAGAGCTGGTTTTAAGTGAAAGCAGCATTAGCATTATCCGCAATGGAGAAGCCATGGACATTCAGGTTAATCCAGAAGATAAAGCCAAGCTTTTAGAAGGTGATGGCGCTATTGTTCAACTGCGTTTTCCCTTTGTAATTGAATCATTTGGCGATACATCTGCTGCCAAGGAAGCTGGTGTGGAAGTAGGGGATTGGATTAAAGCTGTGAATGATCAAGAGAACCTTACAGCTGATATGATCCCTGAAATTATCCCCGAACATGCTGAAGACACCATTCAACTAGGCATTTTACGTGGTGATGAATATCTCACTATCTCAGTAGTCGTTCCAGAGAGTGGAAAAATCGGCATCAAGCCTCAGAATAAGATTGAGCTGAAAAAATACTTCCAACTGGAAAGCCAGAAATTCACCCTGGCCGAAGCTATTCCCGCGGGATGGAACAAGACTACCGGGGTTTTAAAAGACTATATCCGCCAATTAAAAATGATTTTCACTCCCAGCACCGGTGCTTATAAGAAAGTGGGTGGATTTATCGCGATTGCATCTCAATTCCCTAATGAATGGGATTGGGAATGGTTCTGGGGCATTACGGCCTTCCTAAGCATTATGCTCGCCTTTTTAAATATTTTGCCCATCCCGGCTCTCGATGGTGGCCACGTGGTATTCGTGCTAATCGAAATGGTAACCGGCCGCAAACCATCGGATAAGGTGCTCGAATATGCGCAAATGGTAGGCTTTTTCATCTTATTGGCGCTAATCGTACTGGCCAATGGTAACGATATCCTCGGCTTATTTAAATAAAGCACTCGGCTTAGTGTTTTTCCTCCTTTGGGGCTGGAATTCCTATGCCCAGGAAGCTCAATTAGAAGTACAGCTCAAAGACCTTTACAAAGGAGAGGACTTAGTAGGCGTGCGTCTTACCATTCACGAGACGGAGCAATTCAGCTTTAGCGACAGCAGTGGTTCTATCCGCATGACTTTACTGCCGGGCCACTATCATTTGCATTTCGAAAAAGAAGGCTATCTAGCCGAAGAAAGGGATTTACATTTTCCAGAGGAGAAGAGCCTAATTCTAGCCATGATCCCCAGTCGAATTGAGTTAGATGAGCTTCTCATTGAAGACGGAATGCTCAATCAAAGTCGAAAAAAGTATTCTCAGGAAATGCTCATTCTGCATCCCAAAGAGGAAGAGCAGGCCTCCCAAATTGATCTGGCTTCAATACTGGAAAGAATGCCCGGAATTAATGCCCTCAATACAGGCCAGGGTATTTCGAAACCTGTTATTCGCGGTTTTATGGGAAACCGGGTGGCGGTTATCGATCAAGGTATTAAACAGGAAGGTCAGCAATGGGGCTTAGATCATGGTTTAGAAATAGACCCCTTCCAGGTGCAAGGCATGGAGCTGATCAAAGGACCAGCTGCGCTTCAGTACGGCAGCGATGCCCTGGCTGGTGCCCTGAGAATATTGGCCGAAGACCTGCCTGAAAAAACTTGGTCTGGCGGACTGCAAAGCGTTTATCACAGCAATAATCAGGCTTGGGGAAATTCAGTACATACCGCCTATCGAAAAGATAAATTGAGCACTAGCCTACGCCTAAGCCGCAAGCGTTACAGCGATTTCAAAGTGCCTGCTGAAAACTTTACCTACAACGGTTACATTCTCCCTATTACGGATAACACCTTAAAAAACACCGCTGGCGAACAACAATCTGCGCAGTGGAATATTAACTGGAACAGCAATCAATACCGAGCGCGTTATAGCTTCTCTGTTTATGATCAGAAGCAAGGAATGTATCCTGGAGCCACGGGAATTCCTCGGGGATTTGATGTAGGTAATATCGGGGAAACCCGCAATATTGATTTGCCACGACAAGAAATTCAGCACTATAAAGCCTACACCCTGCAAAACATTAAAATTCAGGATCATTGGCTGGAAATCGAAGCCGGTTATCAATTTAATGACCGGGCCGAAAAAAGCTTGCCCCACGCTCATGGCTTTGCCGAACTGGATAGTAATGACAATCTGGCCCTGGGACTTAAACTCCATAGCTTACAAGCTAATGCACGATATCGCTTCCATTGGCTAGAGCAAGATTTCGTCGCGGGAATCGCCCAGCAATATCAACGCAATCATCAAAGTGGTTTCGAATTTTTAATCCCGGAGTATGGCGCTTATCAATCCGGGCTCTATGTACTGACTAAGGGTAAATTTCAAAGCAATCTCTTTTGGGATGGCGGCTTGCGCTGGGAATACCGCCAACATCAATCTCCCCAAGGCATAACTCGTTGGTGGAATAACATAGATAGCTTGGTGCTACGTTCACCAGCTATTGATCGCCAATTTTCGAATCTGGCTGCTGCCTTCGGCCTCTCTTATATTCTGCGCGAATCCTGGCAATTTAAATTGCATCTGGCCCGCAGCTTCCGAGCGCCAAATATTGCTGAACTAAGCTCCAATGGTGTGCATCACGGTACTTTTAGACATGAAGTAGGCGATGCCCATCTTAATCCGGAAATCGCCTGGCAAGTAGATGGCCTGGTTGAATATCAGAATGAAGAATGGTTAATTCGCTTAAGCCCTTATTTCTACTATTTCGAGAATATGCTCTTCCTGCGCCCAACCGCGCAATTTTCCAATTTGCCAGAAGCCGGTCAGCTTTACGAGTATCAGCAAGCACCTGCACTGCAAGGCGGGGCTGAACTTTATTGGGACTGGCATCCCTGGAAACAATTGCATTGGAGTAATGCCAGTGAATTGCTGCTCAATCGAAATCTGAATACCCAATTGCCTCTGCCCTTTAGCCCACCCTGGTCTAACCTTAGTACTTTAAAATGGGAGGCGAGTAGCTGGTACCTTTCGGCGGATTGGCGCTATACCTTCGCTCAAGACCGTACCGATCGCAATGAAAAGGCCAGTCCAGCCTATCATCTCTTTGGACTCCAAGCCGCCTATAAATTGAAATGGGCCGATCAACAACTGCAGATACATATTGCCGTGCACAATCTCTTTGATACTTTCTACCTGCGGCACCTCTCCCGTTACCGCATTTTAAACCTACCGGAACAAGGTCGAAATGTAGTGGCAGGAATTTCTTATTCTTTTTAATTGCAACATTGTTGTAAAAGCAATATGTTTGCGCAAAAGAAAAACACATGCGTAAAACAGCCTTATTCCTTTCCATATTAGCCCTCGCTTCTGCTTGCTCTGATGACTCTGATAATCAAGACTTAGATGCTCCGGTTATATTATCTGCTACCTTAAATGGAGAAGATCATGATTTAGAATTCAATGCTGGAGATGCTATTAGCTTGGCCGTAGAGGCATCAGACAATGAAGCTTTAGGTCAAATTAAACTGGACCTCCACGATGTATTTGATGGCCATAGTCATGGTAAAGTTGCAAGCACCTGGACCTTAAGTGAAGTT
Source organism: Flavobacteriales bacterium UBA7878 (assembly GCA_002501205.1). Lineage (GTDB taxonomy): Bacteria > Bacteroidota > Bacteroidia > Flavobacteriales > Schleiferiaceae > Croceimicrobium. The sequence continues at coordinate 24,935 of DLRW01000057.1, read as the reverse complement.
CACGATTTAAGCGGTACTCAGACCACTTTCACAGAGACACTTCAGGCTCCTGATCCGGTGACCGCGGGACCTTACCATCTTGTATTAAGGTTATTGGACGCGGCTGGAAATGAATCCGAATTCGCTGAGCTCGACTTTGTCCTTCGCAATGGCAGCGAACCTCAAATTAGTATCACCGATCCCGATTTCTCTCAAGGTTTCCAGATTGCCAAGGGTCAAAGCTTTAATCTTACAGGCAGCATTACTGACAATATCGATCTGGCCGAAATAGTAATTCAAGTGCGCAAAGAAACTGAGCACAGCCATAAAAGCTATTCCAGCACCATATTCTCCTTTGATAAGGATCTGGATGGAAGCTCCGACCTCAGCTTTGATTTAGGAAGCCTTAGCATCAGCATTCCTTCTAGCGCTGAGATTGGGCATTATGAATTGTACTTTAGCGCCAAAGATTCAGAAGGAAACTACGGTATTTATACCGCCGAAATTGAAGTGATTTAATGACTGATACAGCTGAAGAAATCTTACGTTCCCATGGCCTGCGCAGAACGCTCGGCCGTATTCAAGTACTCAATTTTGTGATGCAGCAAAAAGCCGCCGTTTCACATAGCGAACTAAGTCAGGCCTTTGAGGGTAAACTCGATCGGGCCAGTTTATATCGCACCTTACAAGATTTCGAACAGCAGGGTCTTATTCACAAGGTTCCGGATGATGTGGTTTCGGTGAAATACGCCTATTGTCACGGATCTTGCTCCCCGGAGCATCATCATGATTCGCATTTGCACTTTAAATGCCACAACTGCGATCAAACCTATTGTTTGGAAGAAAATACCCTGCCTAAAATAGCCGTGCCAGAGGGCTTTATCCCCGAAAGCACCGAGGTATTAATTCATGGTATTTGCCGGGCCTGCGCCTAATCCAAATGCTCCCAAATACGATCAAACTCTAAGCGGAAGGCCCTCAGTAATGCAGGGTCTTCGCTTAATATGAGGTTCTCATAATTGCGCTCCGCCGCCGAACGGGTCCAGTTATAACTGCCCGTAAGCAATACCTTATCGTCAAAGAGAGCGAATTTATGATGCATATGATCCTCTGTTTTATCCAAAAGAATAGGAATCCCGATTCGGTGTAAAAAATCGATATCGGAACCCAGGTCTTCACTCTTGTCATTATCGCTAATAATGCGCACGTGCTTCCCCACCTTGTGGGCCGAGACGATGGCATCACGGATAATATCGTCGCTAATGGTAAATACACAGATGTCGATACTGTGAGCGGCAGATCGCAACTGACTGAGAATAGCATCTCGGCAATCCTCTCCCGGACTAAAATAGGCCCGGCCGTGCGTTGATTCAACACCTACAGGTTCCTTTAATAGCTTCACGCATTCATAAAACCAGCCCAAGATCAGTTCGGTTTTAGCTCCCTCTACCCGATCCATAGTAAAATCTCGTACTCTGCTAAGAAGCCAGTCTCGCTGTTGAGCGTTTAATTCATGTTCAGACAGTAAGGCTTTGAGGCTGCGCTTTTCACTGCGCGATAAAATCAGATCTTCCAGACTGAGCAATAGCTCTTGCTCCAGATTCTTAAGGTGGCTATTCATGCGCCTAAATTAGCAGAAAGCATGCGGTCATTGGGCATGCTTTTTATCTTTGTAGCCTCACCTAAATGAAAAACTATGTACGGTAAACTACAAGCGCACTTACAAGCAGAACTTCAACAAATTGAAGCTGACGGACTTTACAAGCGCGAACGCATTATCACCGGCGAACAAGGCGCCGAAATTACCGTGCAGGGTGGGCAAAAAGTGCTCAATTTCTGCAGCAATAATTACCTCGGCCTATCTTCACACCCTAAAGTAATTGAAGCTGCCAAGGCCAGTTTGGATACCCACGGTTTCGGTATGTCTTCCGTGCGATTTATTTGTGGAACGCAAGATATTCATAAGACACTTGAGCAAAAGATCGCTGACTTCCTCGGAACGGAGGATACCATACTCTATGCAGCAGCATTCGATGCCAATGGTGGTGTATTTGAACCGCTCTTAGGTGCCGAAGATGCCATTATCTCCGATAGCCTTAACCATGCTTCCATTATCGATGGAGTACGCTTATGTAAAGCCGCTCGCTATCGCTACGAAAACAATAATATGGAAGACCTGGAAAAACAATTGCAGGCTGCTTCCGAAACCGCACGTTTCAAAATTATTGTGACCGACGGGGTATTCAGCATGGACGGCTATGTGGCGCAATTAGACAAGATTTGCGACCTGGCAGAAAAATACGATGCTTTGGTAATGGTAGACGAATGCCATGCCACCGGCTTTATCGGTAAAACCGGACGTGGTACCCATGAACTTAATAATGTAATGGGTCGAGTAGATATTATTACCGGCACCTTAGGAAAAGCTCTTGGAGGCGCCATGGGTGGCTTTACAACCGGTCGAAAAGAAATTATCGATTTACTGCGTCAGCGCTCTCGTCCTTACTTATTCTCGAACTCATTAGCCCCTGCCATTGTAGGTGCCTCCATCGCCGTATTTGATCTTTTAAGCGAAACCACCGAATTACGTGATAAGCTGGAGAATAATGTGAATTACTTCAAAAAGGGAATTCGCGCAGCAGGTTTCGATATTAAAGACGGAGACTCTGCCATTGTTCCCATTATGCTTTATGATGCCGCCCTTTCACAGCAATTTGCCGATGCCCTTCTTAAGGAAGGCATCTATGTGATTGGCTTCTTTTATCCCGTTGTTCCAAAGGGTCAAGCCCGGATTCGCGTACAATTAAGTGCCGCCCACGAACAAGAACATTTAGATCGTGCCATTGCCGCCTTCACCAAAGTAGGTAAAGAGCTTGGAGTTTTAAAATGATTATCAGAGCTTTACATTAAGCACCTTTAGCTCCTCTCCTAAATAAATAAGTACCGCTTTTTGTATTTCTATGCCCGCTTCTTTAAGAAGTTGGGCATAGTCTTGCAGCTGTTGCTGATGTGCCGCCAACTCAGCCCCAGTCTTGTAATCAGCCAGGTACCACTTCTCATTTAAGGACACCAAACGATCAGGGATTCGCTTACCTTGCCCGGGCACTAATAAGCTCCTCTCATTAAAAACTCGGGCATCAGAATGATAGAGTTCCTCTAAATCTTTGTGATTCAACAAATTATTGAGCTGGAGTTTCAGCTTGTTTAAATCCTCTTCATCCAACCAGGATTCATTTTGAGCTCTTTTTAATACTTGATCAAGGTCACTAGGCTTTCGAATTTGCGCTAGTAATTGATGCATCTTGGTTCCCCAACGGGCATCTGCCAGTTTATCGTGTTGCCAGTGCCGTGGCACATTGCTAATTAGTTCCAGCTTTTCCATCCAGGGCAAAGCCTTAAAGCTTTTAGGTTCGAACCCAAACTGTTCTGCCTCTTCCTTAACAGGCCCCTGGCGGCTTCCGATTTCATATATGCCTGGCTCTTCTGCTTCAAAAAAGCGGCAAAGAAAAGACTCAAAACTCTGCTGGTTTCCAGTCTTCGACGGCATTTGGCTGATAATATGCAGCTCCTGTTCAGCACGGGTAAAAGCCACATAATAGATATTAAGGTTATCCATCATAATCCGCGAAAGCTCCTCCTCATACCAGGCGGTATACTGCGGTTGAAAGTCTGGTATTGGCGGTTTTACCAAGTCAATAAAACTAAAAGAGAGGCCAAAGCTATCTGGCTCCAGATTTACCCAGGCACGAGGATTAGTGGAACCACCTCCACTTTGCAAGGCTCCATAAGCCGATAGATAGATCACCACGGGAAATTCGAGGCCCTTAGCTTTATGCACACTCATTACTTGGATGGCATTGGTGTCTTCCGGAATACTCAAGCTTTTCTCGGATCCGGTTTCTTGCCACCATTGCAAAAACTCGGCAGTTACGGGACGGCTATGACTTTGATACTCCTGAATCTGATCCAGAAAGAACTGCAAATAAGGATCATTTTGCCAGGGCATTTCGAAAAGCTGCATCAATTGATAGCATTTTTCCAAAAGCTCCTGGGCCTGCCATTGGTCAAAATCAAAGGAACCAAACAAGCTGTTTAATGCCTCCCCTATCTCCTTCAAGTTCTTTTCAGACCAGGCCTTTCTGAAATTATGCGGGTCTTGATCAAGAGGGCAGAAACGCTCGGCGAACAGAGCCAGCCAGGCCCTACGGCGCTCTTTATCCTTTGGGAATTCCGACATCTCTAAAAAGGAAATGATAGCCTGCACTTCGGCAGAAGCACCAATTAATAAGCTATCGGCCGAAAGAATTTGCAAGGCCTCTCCTGGAGCTAAGGCTAAATTTGCTTCTTGTTCTAAAAGAAATCTGGCGGCTCTGCGTCCGGTTTTATTGCTTCTGGATAAAAGACAAATATCCCTTTGCCGATACCCAGCTTGCAATAAGTCGTTTATTCGGTTTAATAAGGCCTCGTCTTCCATTTCCGGGCTGGGCTTATTGTCTAAAAGCTCTAGACTTATATAGCCTCCTTCCGCCTTTGCGGGCACTTGTTTGCCCTGTTTATATATATCACGGTACTCGGCATTGGGCAACTCTGCACTTATGGTCTCAAAAAAGCGATTATTAAAATCTACCAGGCCTGAACGTGAGCGCCAATTATGCTCCATAGGAACCACCTTTCTTTGATAGAGCTCCCTGCCAGCCACCTTATTACTAGCATCCTTATCGCTAAAGAGATCCACGAACAATTGCAGGTCGCCCCCTCGAAAGCGATATATACTTTGTTTGGCATCACCTACTATCATGGTGCTGCTGCCTTCAGAGGCCAGTGCATTATTTAAAAGCGGTAAGAGGTTTTCCCACTGCAAGCGCGAGGTATCCTGAAACTCGTCAATAAAAAAGTCTTGGAAACGATCTCCTAAACGTTCGTATAAAAAGGGAGCTGGTTGCTCTCGTAATTCTTTGGAGATAATCTTATTGAAATCACCGATAGGCATTCGGCCACTTTCCTCTTTAATCTGGTCTATTCGCAGTTCGATCTCGCCCAAAAGGGCTAAGGCATGAATGCCTTTCAAAACCCGATCTAAAACCCAATATTCCTCGAAACTAGCTGCCTCTAAATCCCTGATTTCCTTAGCTCTTTCAAAAAGCTCTTGTAGTATATTAGAGTCGTTTAAAGCGGGCTTCTTTTTTCCCTTGGTAGATGGGATATGCTCAGGCCCTTTTTCCTCGAAAGTCTCGATTTGAGTCTTATTAAATGGCTTGAAGTCCGCCTGGCTTATCGCCTGAACCCATGAGTATAAACCTCCTCTTCTAAAGTCCTCCCCTGCCAGGTCCAGCTCTTCACAACGTTGCAAAAATTCGGAGGCTTGTTTCCGAAAGACTCCTTTTAACTGATTCAATCGACCATGCAATTCACCCTCAATGCCAAGCAAAGTTTCGGGGTCCAGCTGCTTCAGAGCTTCCAAATAGGGAAAGGCGCGCTCTTGAAACAATTCCTTTCCGCGATTTATCAAAAGCCTGCGACTGTCAAATGCACTTTCATCATCCAGCTGTTGGCGGATATAGCGTCGCAGTACTTCCGTAAAAGGACCTTCCGCCTCCAACTCATCCAAAAGACGATCTACCGCCTCTTCGAGGATGCGATCATTATCCAACTCAACCTGAAAATGACCATTGATATTAAGGTCCTTACTAAAGCTTCGAATCAGGCGATTGGTAAAACTGTCGATGGTAGACACATTGAAGGCCGCATAATGATGCAGAATACCCGATAAGGCCGCACTAGCTCGGTGTTTTAATTCGATGGGATCAATCGCTAGTTCAGCGGCTAATTCCTCAGCATATGCCCGATCTCCCGCTTCAATGTCAGGGTACGACTTTAAAAGCTTTAATTGCTTGATGAGTCGAACTTTCATCTCACCGGCTGCCTTTTTAGTAAAGGTGATGGCCAGGATATGCATGAAACGCCTCGCATCCTTAGTGCTCAAACAACGCTTTAAGTAATTGCGCACCAGTTGAAAGGTTTTTCCCGAACCGGCTGAAGCATTGTAAATAAGGAAGCGTTCGTGCATGGAGGACATTTGAGCCTAAATTAGCAAATAAGAAAAGGTCTAAAGGATGGCGGCAAATTACTTTCAAAACAAGAAAATCTGGATAACCGGTGCCAGTTCCGGAATTGGCAAGGCCATGGCTGAAGAACTGGCCAAGCTTGGCGCCAAGCTGGTGATTAGCGGACGTCGCAAAGAAGCATTAATGCAATTGGCTAAAGAACTTTTAGTCTTTGGAGCTCAGCAGGTAGAAGTATTGCCATTTGATTTAGAACAGGAAGCGGAGCGCCAAAATGCCCTTGCCGAAATGCAAAAAATTTGGTCAGCACCTGATATTCTCATCTTATCGGGAGGCCTATCACAGCGCTCCTTAATTAGAGACACAGAATTAAAGGTCTACCGCCGTTTAATGGAAGTTGACTATTTGGCCAATGTAGAGCTTACCAAAGCCTTTATGGACCCATGGAATAATGGCAAAGGGCAGGTAGTCGCTATATCCAGTTTGGTTGGTAAAATCCCCACGCCTTATCGCTCGGGCTATGCCGCCGCCAAACATGCGCTACATGGGTTTTACGAAAGCCTACGTGCCGAAGAACCGCATATAAAGGTAAACTTGATCTGTCCGGGTTTCATTCATACCCAGGTATCTGTAAATGCCTTAACCGGAAACAATAAGGCTTTGGGCGAAATGGATCAGGCGCAAGCTAATGGGATGCCTGCAGAAATCTTTGCAATTAAGGCCTTAAAGGCTATTCAAAACAACAAAGCAGTGGCACTCATTGGTGGAAAGGAAGTTTGGGGTGTTCACCTCTTCCGCTTTTTCCCAGGTCTCTTTCGAAAGATTATCGGCAAAGCAAGAGTCCGCTAAACTCATATCGACTAAGGGAATGTCGCTATAGTTAAAAACTAAGCTTTTTTAATTTTTAATAGTTATTTTTGATGCGCCTTCAACAGAGAATAATTCCCGTTGAAGTTTGGGACAAACTTTCTTAGCGATAGATTTGTTTCAATTACATAAAGTATCAACTAAAAATATCAAATATGGCTTTTGAATTACCAGCATTACCCTATGCTCACAACGCTTTAGAACCACATATTGACCAGCAAACCATGGAAATCCACCACGGTAAACACCATGCTGGCTATACCACCAAATTAAACGCCGCTATCGAAGGCAGTGATTTGGCCAACCAATCGATCGAAGACATCCTTGCCAATGTTTCCAAGCATGGCGGTGCCGTTCGTAATAATGGCGGTGGTTTCTACAATCACAGCTTATTCTGGACTGTAATGGGTCCTAATGGAGGTGGAAAGCCTTCCGGCGAATTAGCCTCTGCAATCGACGAAGCTTTCGGATCATTCGAAGCTTTTAAAGATGCTTTCGCCAATGCCGCTGCTACTCAATTCGGTTCCGGTTGGGCTTGGTTATTAGTGGATGGCAATGGCAAGCTTCAAGTAAGTAGCACTGCCAACCAAGACAATCCTTTAATGGATGTTGCTGAAGTAAAAGGTACTCCCATCTTAGGTTTAGACGTTTGGGAACATGCCTATTACTTGAAGTATCAAAACCGTCGTCCTGACTATATTGAAGCTTTCTTCAATGTAATTAATTGGGATGCTGTTGCTGCAAAATATACTGCTGCGAAATAATTTAATCTGACATCGAAATCCCTATATGGGATTAGAAAAAAAAGCCCCGTCTCTCAGTAGAAAGACGGGGCTTTATATTTTAAATGGCCCGATTGCTTTGGGTGATTAGCTATTTCGACTCTGAAATTCTATCGATCAGAATCTTTTTGTTATTCCGGCTAACTGGAATTTCCTGACCCGCTAAGAAAACGGTGTTTTCCTCCAGCTTTTGAATCTTATCGAGGTTTATAATATGCGATTTATGCACACGTAAGAAGTTATCGGGAAGCTTCGCAACAAAGGCTTTCATGGTACTGTGCACGATGTAGCGCTTCTCCTCGGTAACCACTTTAATATAGTCACCCAAAGCTTCCACAAAAGAAATATCATCCACGCTTAACTTCACTAAAACCCCATCTGATTTGATGAAAAGCGAGTTTTCAACCTCTTGTTTCTTCAGGTTTTCTTCATAATAACGGGCTCGTTGCACCGCCGAAGAAAAGCGATCCATGTCGATGGGCTTAGAAATATAATCGGTTACATCGTATTCAAAAGCTTCAAAAGCATAATGCTTTTTAGCAGTTACCATAATAACTTGAGGAACTTCTTTAAAGCTGGCCAGAAATTCAATGCCACTCATTTCAGGCATTTCAACATCTAAAAAGATCAGGTCTACCTCCCTCTTTTGCAAAGCGATACGCGCTTCAATGGCATTAGGGTATACACCTACCAATTCAAGGTCGCTAACTTTTGAGATGCATGACTTTATCGCTTCCCTTTGAATGGGGTCATCATCAACAACAATACACTTCATGTGAGAGGAATGAATTCTTAACAAAAATGGCTCTAAAATGTATAGTACGCAAGAATTCCTCTATTTTAGCGCTTAAGCCTTGCCCCACAAGCCTTTGAGCTTGTTTCTTTTTATTCGTTTCAGGCTTTCTTTCAACCACTTATCGACACATTTTGCAGTTCATCTAATAATTAACAGGCCCTGTTAATAAGGAGATTAGGTTTGCTGGGTAATTCAATTATTACAGCTATGAAAACCTGGGGTATTACATTTTTTCTAGCCTTGGCCTTAAGCTTACAAGGTCAAGTTCTAACCGTGACCAACACGAATGATTCGGGTCCCGGTTCGCTACGTCAAGCAATCACCGATGCCAATGCAAACTGGAGCATCGATCGTATCGAGTTTAACATCCCTACTTCCGACGCCGGTTACAATGCCAGCACCGGAGTATTCACCATTCTGGTAACCACCGCTGAGTTACCCAGCATTAACAACCGTGTATTAACCGTCGACGGAAGCACTCAAACTGCTTTCACCGGTAACACCAATACCACCATCTTCGGAGCCGGTGGTACCGTAGGTTGTGATGCCGTGGCTTTAGCGCAGGTAGACGGTCCCGAAATTGAGATCGTTGACGGTGCCGGTAATTTGAAGTGGGGATTACAAGCTACCGAGCGTTACATTACTATTAACGACCTTGCTATCCACAGCTTCGGTAACGGATGGTTCATTTATGACAATGCCAACCTTTTGGTTCGAGGTGGCGGTGGCTACTTCGAAGCCTTTAATATGGTTTTAGGCTCTGAGGCTCATCAGGATATGGCTCCTGCCGGAAGCGATATCAATGGTGCTCCTAACTTCCAGGCTTTAGGCGTTGACGATGGTAAATTCCACCACAACTATGTGGCCTATGGATCTACCATGGGTGGCTTCCTTCGCACCGGTTGTGCCAACTGGGAAGTTTATCAAAACGACTTTGCCCACAATGGTTTGGTGGATCAAATTACCGATGGTTTAGACGTTGCTGATTTCACTGAGAACTGTGTAGTTAAAGAAAACCTTTTCCGTAACAATGGTGCCAATGGTTTGGATACCTACAACTCTCACGGTGGTCACCAAATTGAGAACAACACTTCTTACAATAACGGTCGCTTGGGTAACGAAACTTCAGGTATGCGTATCTATGGAGGATACGGCGACACTATCACTAAGAACCTTATTTATGATAATGTGGGTGCCGGTATCCTGGTTACCAGCGCAGCTGAAAAACACCACATCACTCAAAACTGCATTTACAACAACGGAAACGTAATTCCTGCTGTTGCGCCTTTAACTACTTCTAAGCAATTAGGTATTGACTTATTAAGCTCTAGCGATAACCATCGCAAGGGAACCGGTACCTACGTTACTTTAAACGACAACAACGATGTTGATGCCGGAGGTAACCAATTGCAAAACTTCCCTATTATTGATGCGGTAATCATTAATGGTGCTAACCTTACTGTAAAAGGATTTGCTCCTGCCGGTGCTACGGTAGAGTTCTTCGAAGCTGATCAATATACCGGTGCTTATATGCCTCAAGGTAAGAGCTTCCTTTTCTCTAAAGTGGAAGGTAGTGGCGATGATATGGATGCCAGCACCGGATCTTATGGTCCTGGTTTGGTAAATGGAATTGCCCAGGGTACTGAAAGCAATGCCAATCGTTTCGAGTTTACCGTTCCTGTTCCTGCTGGCTTTGTGGCTGGAGATGCGATCACTGCAACCTCTTTCCTTACTGCCAATGGTACTTCTGAATTCTGTGGTGCTTTCACCGCCGTAAACGGAAGCGGAACTTTAAATGTAAACCCAGAATTGAACTGTGTTTACATCGACGTGAACAATGATGTGGTGGCCAAATTCGGTTACCATAACCCTAATAACTTTACAGTAAACATTCCTGTAGGCGCTAATAACAGCTTTAGCCCATCTCCACAAGGTCGTGGCCAAAACACCAGCTTTATTGCCGGTACCCACAGTAATGAGTTTACTGTTACTTTCCCTTCTATCAGCGCTTTGAGCTGGTACTTGGATGGAACTACCGTTACAGCAGACATTAACAGTGTTCGTTGTCCTGCCGACTTACAGGTTACTCAAACCGTTACTAATAACACTCCTAATGTGGGAGATCAGGTAACCTTTACCATCCACATCGACAACCTTACTTGTGGCGTGCCTGCAACTGCTGTACAGATTCAATATGTAATTGATGCAAACTTCACTTATGTAAGTCATGCCGGACCTAGCAGCGGAAGCTACAATGCCGGAACCGGTTTATGGACTATTCCAGAAGTGGTTTGTGGTACTGGTCAAAGCTTACAAGTTACCGTTCAGGTAAACGGAAATGGTAGCAACACTGCCTCTGTTTTGAGTCAAAACCAACCCGATCCTGTAAGCAGTAACAACAGTGCTAGTGAAAACTGTGCTACTGGTTCTTCAGGTTCCAATAACGGTGGTATCGAGAGTGAAGGTTCTATGGCCCGTTTAATTGCCGCCCGTAACTACGAGCGCATCATCCGCGGACAACATACTTTCTACGATCGTATTGCTCAGCAACCTACTTTGAGTGATATGCAAAGTCAGCAATTAGGTAAAACCGGCGCATTAAGCGACTACTTACCTGCTGTAGGCCCTCAAAACGCTCCAGCGGTAATTGCTACTCCAACTGATTTGATTGGTATTACCAATGCCTTAAATGTATTCTCTGTAGATTACTTAAACACTGCCCAGAACCGTTTAGGAAGCATCCTGGCCATCGAAACTCAGAATGAGGTGTATAACCACACCAAAGTGATTTGCGACCGCTTAAACGGTGCCACTTTAGAGAATATTAAATTGATCAATATCAAAGGTCACACCTTTATCCTTTCTCACTTAGATCAAGGTGAAGGTTTGGTAGACATGGCAGTAACCTTTGTAGCCTATAAGAAAGCCAATGGCTCTATCGAAATCGATGCTCGTTGGAACCAACAAGAGTATGATATCCAGCCTTCTGATAAAGTGTACAACTTTCAGGTATGGTCTGTATCTGAAAGCTTAACTCGCCAATTGGTAGAAGACATCCTTACTTTAATGGAAATGGATGGTCCGGTAAGCAGCTTAACCAGCAGCAACGTTGCAGTACCTACTGCCTACGTAAAAACCGGTCACTATGAAGATGGTAAAATCTACCTCACCATGGTAAACACTGTAGGTGCCAGCGAGATTAACATTATGGCTAACCGTACCATTAACGAGCAAGCTACCCGTACTCAGTTTGGTGAATTGATCAGCCTTGATCCTGCTAAAAACGAAGAAACTGTAGTTTGGAACACCGGATACCTATTCGACTCTGGATTCGAAATCTTGAACGATATCGGTGGTGGTCGCGATGTTTTGTACTTAGCCGACGGTGCTTGGGGAGTTGACTTCGAGCGCGTAGTAGGTGCCAACAGCACTAATTTCAATACCCTTACCGAGAGTGGCTATACCTTCGATAGCTCTAAAAAACACCTAGAGCGCGATGTACAGTTTACCGGTAACTTAAAGAACTATGTGAGTATTTACCGCATGTTGCGTCCTGGTCACAAATCTGTAGACTTAAGTGCCTACAACCAAATGACCTTTGAAGCTAGCTTAAGCGGATTGAACGAGATTATTGTAACCCTGGTAAGTGGCGACATCACGAACTGGAGCGAGCAATACCGTATCACTGTGCCTGTACAAAACGCCGCTATGGGAACTTACAGCATTGATTTTGCCGATTTGGTTTCAGCTGGAAACACTCCTCTTGACCTTAGCAATATCTTAAACGTGACTTTCTCTATCGTGGGTGACTATAACACCTTCGTTCCGGTAAGCTTCGACATCGCTAATGTAGAATTCAATAGCAATGGCAACCCTGTAAGCACTGCGGAATACGGACAAGTACAGAATGGATTAAACGTTTATCCTAATCCATTTAGCGGTGCCGCTCAAATCGACTTGCACTTAGACAATAGCAGCGATGTGCGCGTAGAGCTTTATGACTTAAGCGGTAAGATGGTAGATCAAGCAGCTTTAGGCTTCCAATTTAAAGGAACCAACACCATGGTTTACCAACCTCAAGCCGAATTACTGGAAGGTGTTTACCTGATGAAGGTGATCACTGATAACCGTAGCTACACCCAAAAAGTGGTGTACCGTAAATAGTGTAATTACCCCCTCTATATCCAAAGGATCCCGGCACCCACTGTCGGGCTTCCTTTTCCGACAGAGGAATTTAAAACGTGTAAATACCCCCTCTATATCCAAAGGATCCCGCGCAGTACGCTGCCGGGATTCTTTATTTTTGACCCATGCGTATTGATAAGTACCTCTGGTGTGTTCGCAAATACAAAACCCGCAGCCTGGCTACAGATGCCTTAAAAAAGTCGCGGGTATTAATTAACGATGAGCCGGCCAAAGCCTCACGAGAAGTAAAGGTGGGCGACAGAATTGGTTTTCGTAAGGATGGTGTGCTTTACCAGGTTGAGGTATTGGACATCCCCAAATCACGGGTAGGCGCCAAATTGGTTCCCGACTTAATCCGAGACATTACTACCGCCGAAGAGCTCGAAAAACAGCAATTCATCAATATGATGCATAAGCTGAGCCGACCTCGCGGCACCGGTAGACCGACCAAAAAAGAACGTCGGGATCTTAACGACTTTATGGATTTGGATGAGTAGGAAAAACCTCCTCCAGTAAAGCCTTTAGAGGCGCTTCATAAATATCATGCTTCCCTTCAAAACGATGCAGCTTGGGATGGAGACCCTTTTCCTTCAGAAAATTTAAATGTTCCTCTAATCGCTGCTCGCTAATAAATTCATCATCGTCGCCGCATAGCATATGTAATTCCTTCGGGCGAAAATTTTCAAGCGCCGTTTCAAAGTTGAGATCCGGAGGGAAAGCTCCGGCCCAATTGATTAAGGTTTCAAACTTCAAATGGGTGCTATTGGCCCATCGGCATGCGGTGGCCACGCCCTGCGAGAAACCAAAAATGGCCACCTTTTCAAAGCGCTGGTGATCCATGACCATAGCCGCCACTTGATCCAACATTTGGCAATAGTCATCAATATCATTAAGGCGGTCCTCCTTGGTCATCCAACTGGAGCCCACTCGTCCCGAAGAGCCTTGTAAATAAAAACGATGCAAGCCTTCGGGTGCCACAAACAAAATATCGGAACGCTGTGCCTTTTCGAACTTACGCAAAAAGAACTCCGGATGCTGCCCATAACCATGCAGTACAAAACAGAGATAGGGCTGTAAAGACGACGGCTCGCTACTGAGGTAGTAGCGAGCCGTACGTTCTATTTTAAAGTCTTTGCGAATGCTCAAAACTGAGGTTGGCGTTTTTCTAAAAAGGCGGTGGTTCCTTCCGTAAAATCTTCAGTGCCGAAGCATTTTCCGAATTCTTCAATTTCCACCTTAAAGCCATTCATCCCATCGGTATAGCCCGCATTTACACATTTAATCGCACTGTGAATAGCATTGGGCGAATTTTGGGCAATTTTAGAAGCTAGGCCTTTAGCCGTTGGAAGCAGTTCTTCCAATTCCGTAAGGTGATTTACCAAACCCATTTCATAGGCACGATCGGCCTTGATCATTTGAGCGCTGAGAATCATTTCCAGGGCTCGGCCTTTGCCTACCAATTGGGCTAAACGTTGGGTACCACCATATCCGGGAATTAAACCCAGGGTAACTTCAGGTAAGCCTAATTTGGCATTGTTAGATGCAATGCGAATATGTGCACTCATCGCTAGTTCCAAACCACCACCCAATGCAAAACCATTTACGGCGGCGATTACGGGCTTACTATAGTTCTCGATATAATCGAAGAGACTCGTTTGACCTAAGGCCGCTAATTCGGTTCCTTCAGTTACCGAGAAATTGGCAAATTCTTTAATATCGGCGCCAGCCACAAATGACTTTTCGCCACTTCCGGTTAGGATGATCACCCGAACAGCGGCATCATTCTTTAGACCTTCAAGGGCCTGATGCAGCTCGGCGATTGTTTCTTTATTTAAGGCATTGAGTTGCTTAGGGCGATTAAGGGTAATTACCGCAATTGAATCGCTTATTTCCAGTAGCAGATTGTTGAATTCCATGATTGTTTCATTGGGTGCCCTGCAAAAGAAATGAATTCCCTCGGATTTAAAAACTTCCTAGTCCTCGCTTTGCGCGGATAGAGGTAGGTATACTCGAAAACAAGTTCCTTCGCCCAGTTTGGTTTCGAATTCGATGCGCCCGGAAAAGCCATCTACAATTCGCTTTACCAAAGCCAGGCCTAATCCCATGCCACTAGATTTGGTGGTAAAACGAGGCTCAAAAATCTTGGTATGCTGCGATTCGGGAATACCACTGCCATTGTCGCAAACTTCAATAAGAGCCTGTTCTCCCTTCCGCGAAAGCGAAACTACTATCTGCTCTTTTCGACCCTGGGGTACGGATTGCAGGGCATTATTGATGAGGTTATTCATCACTCGAATAAGTTGATCCGGATCAGCATAAATCTGCAGATCCTCATCTTCTGCCTTAAATTGAACATTATGCTCTGGATATAACATAGCCACTCTGCGTACCAATTCCCTTACGGGGAATAGTTTTAAGCGTAGTTCCGGCATAGAGGCAAAGCGTGAGAAAGCGGCTGCAATATTGCTCAGGGTATCTATCTGATCAATCATGCTTTCCGAAAACTCACGTAGTTTCTCAGGATCATCTGTACGCAGGCTCTTTTCGAGGTACTGCACATTGAGTCGCATGGGCGTAAGCGGATTTTTAATTTCATGCGCCACTTGTTTGGCCATTTCACGCCAGGCACTTTCCCTTTCGGTTTGGGCCAATTTAGCGGCGGAGGCTTCCAGCTCTTGAAGCATACGATTGTATTCCGCCACCAGAGTCCCAATCTCATCCTGGTATTTCCATTCCAGTTGATAATTTCCTCCTTTGAGTCGGGTGTTTTTTATGTGTTCCCCGATTAGTTGCAAGGATCCGGTGATGTAATTGGAAAGGAAATAGGCCATCAAACTGGCACCCAAAAAGAGGAGGAAGTATATTTCCGTTAATCGCCAGAGAAAGTTTCTCAAATCCTCTCTGCTGAGGTCTTCAACGTCGAAATAGGGCAGGTTAATGATCGCTACCGGCTTGCCTTGGTAATTCCGAATAAAATCGAAGGTGGAAAGGAAATCAACCGAATCGGTTTTATAACGTCGTAAAACCTGGTCGGCGGTCTGATAAAGGCGCTCCATCAGATCGGGATCAATCTTGGTGGGAATAAGGCCACTTTCGTGGAGATGAGGTGTAGAGGCGATAAGCAAATTCCCGTTAAGGCCGTAGATATTGATATCCAAACCATTGATTTGCGCGAGATCACAAACCTTGGTATCAAAGAGGCTTACAATGCTGTCGGTATTGTTGATGAGCTCCTGATCGCGCAAGAAAAAATTAATGGATTCCAAAACCGCGAACTCCTTGCGTTTAAGGCGTTCTTCGTGGTATTGCTCGTTTTCTTGCTTAAAGTGATAGAAGGAAATGGTTCCGGTTAAAAGGAATGAAATAGCGAGGATAAGCAGCATCGAAAAAAAGATGCGTCCTCTAAGGGTAAAGGGTATCCAGCTCCTGTTGATCACGTGGGGAAGTTAGCAAAATGCGGGCCGGAAAACTTAATTCCAAAAAATCAATAGCGCCGCCCGCGAAGTAAATTATAATGTAAACCCATTTGCAAGGAAAGCGAGTAAAATGGATCGCGTCTTTCTGCAGTATTTAGAAACCAATACCATTGATAAGGAATAGCCAAGTGTAATCCCCACTTGCTTTTAGACCAGGGATTCCATTCGAGGTAAAGCTCCGCCAAAGCACCTAATCCCCCATGCTGATCGTAGTCGATTTGAGGACGTAATACAGTCGAAGCTATCGAATACATTATAGGTCGACTTTCCACCGGTATAAAGCTAAAAAACCCCATTTTAGGGTACAGGCTAAAACTGCGACTCCAACGTAGTTTATAGCCATAAGCAAATGAAAAATCCAAATATCGGAGCACATCTGATTGATATTCCGTTGATTGATTATTATGATCCTTGATCACCAAATCCTGGTATTGAATATCTCGGAATAGGTAGGCTCCTCCAAACCCTAAACTGGAGTGATCATCTATTTGCCAATTATACTGGAGTCCTGCCTGCAATTGTTGCCGGGGCAAGGCCTTATCATTTAGGTAATCTGCAAAGGACTTATAATGCGGACTATAAGATTCACTTAAAATGCCAGCCCCCATACTGAGGGAAAGGGAACTTTGGGCCGAAACATTTAGGCTAATAAAGAGTACGAGGATTTTTAAAATCAAATACTTCATAGGCTATATGTGGTGCTAATTCCTATTGTTATTGTGCCGGTCGTAAAAGCTCCCACATAAATCCCTGAAGAGCTATGCTGGTTGATAGGGTAAGCATACTTTGCCCTTAAACCTAAAAATGGACTGCCCTTCGTAGGTACATGATCATGTCCACGATAGGCTTCAAAATTATTATCGGAGACTAAAACACTTATTCCCAGCGGAAAAAGCAATTGAAACCGATGCTTATGAAACTGAAATTCTTTGGCCAGAGCTAAGTAAAAATCATAATTATGGGCATGATTGATTGGTTTAAATTGATCCTCCATTAAGTATCGATGATACTGAAAGCCCACAATTGTTTGAAGCTTACCTCGGTTTCGTATTTCGATTTCCAGGTAGCTGGAGTATCCATTCTTATACTGACTTCGATAATCCGTAAAAAAAACTTCCAAAGGACTTAGGCCCATATCAATTGCAGCAATGGATGGCCAGGTTTTAGAACTTTGCGCTTGCAGGCTTGCTATGCTTAAAAGAGTGACCCAAAGGAAGCTTCGCATCAGCATTTTAGTTTAATAAGGAAGGGATTCTTAAATGTACATTTTCCCATTAAAAGCTCCCAAGACAAAAGTTAAGGCATAAAAAAACCCCGACTGAAATAGCCGGGGTCTTTTAAACAATAACAAGAATTTCTAGCCTTCGGCCAGGGCATTGGCACCACCCACGATCTCGAGAATTTCGTTGGTAATGGCCGCCTGACGGGCTTTGTTGTATTCCAGACTCAGGTTACGTTTCAGTTCCTGAGCGTTATCCGTAGCCTTATGCATAGCGGTCATACGCGCTCCGTGTTCGGAGGCATTGCTATCCAATAAAGCTTTGAAAAGCTGTGTTTTTAAAGACTTAGGAATCAAATCTTCCAAAATCTCTTCTTTGCCGGGCTCATAGATGTATTCACCAGCAGATGTACCTTCGCTTTTTACCTCGCGAATGGGTAAGAACTGCTCGCATTGCACACGTTGAGTAGCAGCATTGATAAAGCGGTTATACACTAATTCGATGCGGTCGTATTCGCCTTCAACGAATTTCTGCATCAGCATTTCTGCTACTTCACTGGCATTGTCATAGCTCAAATCTTCATAGATAGAGTTACGCTCACCAATGGGAGCAGAGGAACCACGTTTTACCAGAATTTCTCCGGCCTTCTTACCCATAAAGAAGGTATCCACCTGGGCATTGCTTTCGGCTTGATAGGCCATTACGCGTTTTACCACGTTGGCATTAAAAGCACCACAAAGACCACGGTTCGAAGAAATGGCAACCAATAAAACCTTTTTAACGTCGTCAGTTTGGCGGCTGTACTGCCCTTCTGAAGAGTCCAAAGTCGCACTTACGTTCACCAGAATTTCTTCTAGCTTCTGCGCGTAAGGACGGAGTTGGGTAATCGCATCCTGAGCTCGCTTGAGCTTAGCGGCAGATACCATCTTCATGGCAGAAGTAATCTGCATGGTGCTACCTACCGAGGTGATCCGACTACGTAGTTCTTTTAAGTTGGCCATATTTTAAGGCTTAAAGCTTTTACCGAAGCCCTCCTGATGGAAGGCCTCGGAAAAGAGAATGCTATTAATATTTAGCTGCCAGTTCTTTAGCAACTTTCTCGATTGTTCCAGTGATCTCGTCGGTAAGTTTACCGGCTTTTAATTGATCCAGAACATCGCGATGCTTGTTGTCCATATAGTCCAAGAACTCTACTTCGAACTCGCGGATTTTGTCCACCGGTACGTTGTTCAATAAAGCTTTGGTTCCAACGTAGATAATCGCAGCTTGTTTCTCTACAGGAAGTGGGCTGTTTACACCTTGCTTCAAGATTTCCACGTTACGCTTACCTTTATTAATTACCGCCATGGTAGCAGCGTCAAGGTCAGATCCGAATTTGGCGAAGGCCTCTAACTCGCGGTACTGAGCCTGGTCGAGCTTAAGGGTACCGGAGATCTTTTTCATGGATTTGATCTGAGCGTTACCTCCTACACGAGATACGGAGATACCTACGTTAATCGCAGGACGTACACCCGAGTTAAAGAGATCAGATTCCAAGAAGATCTGTCCGTCGGTAATCGAAATTACGTTGGTAGGAATATAGGCAGATACGTCACCCGCTTGAGTTTCAATAATTGGCAATGCAGTTAAAGAACCACCACCTTTTACTTTGTCTTTTAAAGACACAGGAAGGTCGTTCATGTTCTTCGCTACATTATCATCGGCGATCACCTTAGCCGCACGCTCTAATAAACGAGAGTGAAGGTAGAATACGTCACCAGGATAGGCCTCACGACCGGGAGGACGACGTAAAAGCAGAGATACCTCACGGTAAGCTACCGCTTGTTTAGAAAGGTCATCATATACGATCAAGGCAGGACGACCTGTATCGCGGAAGTACTCACCAATAGCAGCACCAGCAAATGGAGCATAGAACTGCATAGGAGCAGGGTCAGAAGCGTTAGCCGCAACGATTACAGTGTAATCCAAAGCGCCTTTTTCTTCTAAGGTTTTAGCAATACCGGCTACGGTAGAACCTTTTTGACCAATCGCTACATAGATACAGAATACAGGCTCGCCAGCATCGTAAAATTCGCGCTGGTTAATGATGGTATCCAGAGCAACGGTAGATTTACCCGTTTGACGGTCACCAATAATCAACTCACGCTGACCACGACCTACAGGAATCATTGCGTCGATCGCTTTGATACCAGTTTGTAATGGCTCGTTTACTGGTTGACGGTAGATTACACCCGGAGCTTTACGCTCTAAAGGCATTTCGAAAGTTTCACCTTCGATAGGTCCTTTACCGTCGATTGGGTTACCTAAGGTATCTACTACACGACCCAACATTCCTTCACCAACATTAATAGAGGCAATTTGTCCGGTACGTTTTACGGTAGAACCTTCTTTAATATTCTCGTCGGCACCAAGCAATACGATACCCACATTGTCTTCCTCGAGGTTCAGTACGATACCGCGTAATCCGGAATCGAACTCCACCAATTCACCAGCCTGAGCATTGCTCAGTCCATAGGCACGGGCAATACCGTCACCTACCTGGAGGATGGTTCCTACTTCTTCGAGGTCTGCTTCACTTTTGAAACCAGAAAGTTGGTTTCTCAGAATTGCTGATACTTCAGCGGATTTTACTTCAGCCATGTTGCTTGAGCTTATTGATCCTTAAAAATCTTTGATGTAGTGATTGTCTTTAAACTGGCGACGCAGAGTTTCCAACTGATGCGCCAAACTACCGTTATAGCGTTTATCGCCAACGCGTAATACCATACCGCCGATGATAGTCTCATCTACGTTCTGGGCTAATTCTACTTGCTTACCGGTATAAGCCGAAGCTTTTTCGGTAACGGCTTTAACCTCATCATCACTAAGGGCATAGGCAGTAGTTACACTTACCCTTTCAATGCCTTTGTGCTGAAGGTACATATTTTCGAAAGCTTGAGCGATTACGCGCAGGGAGCCTTCACGACCGTGATCTACCACGATGTTAAGGAAGCGCACGCTTAAATCGCTAATTTTCTCCTTGAAGATTTCTTGGAGAATTGCTTGTTTTTTGTCGCCTTTTACAATGGGGCTACTCATCACGCTAGTCAATTCTCGGGACTCATTCAAAGTAGCAGAAACCAAACGCATGTCTTCGCGGATGGCTTCTACCTGGTCCTGTTCTTTAGCCAGATCGATGAGGGCTTTGGCGTATACGCGACCTAACTTGGTTACTACCATGTTAGTTTAATTTAAAATTGTCTAACTGGTCTTTTACCAAAACGCCTTGCTTAGCCTTGTCATCGAGTTCGCGACGTAAAACCATCTCAGCGATTTCGATAGACATTTCAGCCACCTGGTTTTTAAGATCGGTAACGGCCGCCATCTTTTCGTTTTGGATTTGCTCCTTGGCGTTCGCGATAATCTTTTCGGCTTGGGCGCCAGCTTCAGACTTAGCATCGTTGATCATCTTGTCTTTGATCTCACGCGCTTCTTTCAAAATAGTATCACGCTCTGCACGGGCTTCGGCCAGGATACGCTCGTTGTTAGACTGGAGACGTTCCATTTCGGCACGAGCCTTTTCGGCGGAAGCCAAAGAATCTTCAATGCTTTTCTCACGCTCTTCTACTGCGCCTAAGATGGGTTTCCAGGCAAATTTGCGTAAAACAAACAGCAGGAGAATGAACAAAATAAGTTGCCAAAAAAACAGGCCAACTGAAAAATCTTCTAATAATGCCACTTTATAATCTTTTATTCGGTTCGTTCAAAAATCAGGGAACCAAAGGCGACAGCCAACCGCTGCTCACCTTTGGTCTTTAAGTTTCTTACACTGCAAACAGAGCAGCGAAACCAATACCCTCGATAAGAGCCGCAGCAATAATCATTGCAGTTTGGATCTTACCTGAAGCTTCAGGTTGACGAGCGATAGCTTCCATAGCGGAGCCACCAATACGACCGATACCTAATCCGGCACCGATTACGATCAAACCTGCACCTACAATAGCTGGAATTTCCATGGTTTGTGTGATTTAAGCATTAATAAAAATCTTAATGGTGTTCATCATGAACCTCAACCGCAGAACCAAAGTAAAGGGCCGAAAGCATGGTGAAAATATAAGCCTGTAAGAAGGCCACCAATAATTCGATAATCGATAAGAAGAAGGTCAATCCGAAGAAGGCTCCTTTAGCACCCCAGGCACCAAAGATAAAGATCAAGCCAATGATACTCATGATCACCACGTGACCAGCCAGGATGTTCGCATACAAACGAATCATCAGTGAGAAGGGTTTTACAAACATACCCAAGATCTCAATCGGCATTAAAACCAGACGCATCACATAAGGTACTCCTGGCATCCAGAAGATATGCGCCCAGTAGTCTTTACGACCTGAGAACTGCGTAATAAAGAAAGTGATTAAGGCCAGGCCTAAAGTAACTGCGATGTTACCGGTAATGTTAATTCCTAGTGGAGTTTGACCGATCATATTGGCCATCCAAATAAAGAAGAATACGGTAAGGAGGTAAGGCATAAATCGCTTGTAGTCCTTCTCCCCAATATTGGGCTTGGCAATATCATCGCGAACGAGAATCACCAAAGGCTCCATAAATTTCGCAATACCACGAGGCACGAGGTCTTTGCGGTATTTTTTAGCTACAGATCCAAATAACCATAGTAATAACAAACCTACAAGAATGGTACTGAATACGGTTTTGGTAATGGAAAAATCAATGGGTTTTGCGTTGGTCGCATGATGCTCTTCATCGTAGTGGATAGTACCTTCAGCATCGGTTTTGTAAATCTTACTATGGTATAAACGGAAGTAAGAACCTTTGCTTTCTACGGTTTGATTTTCACTGTGATGGAAGGCCGAAGACATGAAGAAATGCAGTTCGCCCTCATCCCAAAGGATTACGGGTAATGGGAACTCTACAGAGGTTCCGCTGGCATGATCGCCCCAAAGGTGAAAGCTGTGACTGTCTTTAAGGTGGTGCTCTTTAACTTCAGCAATCTGCTCTTTGATAGATTTCTCACCCTGTTCCTCATGGTGTCCATGTTCATCACCATGTTGATTGCTCGCATTAGCCGCCCAAGAAAATGAGAAGGCTAAGAGGAAGGCTAAGAATCCGAATCTTTTGATCTGCATAACTCGGCGTTCAGAGGTCGTTTAAAAATCAGCGCAAAAGTAAACATAAATGCTTTCCAAGTTGCCAATTTTTAAAGCTTCTTTTTTTCGCGGATTTTCAGGCTTTATTTAAGCTGCGTAATAAAACAAATGATTTGAAGGCCAAACAGATAAGATAGGGAACAAAAAATGAACTGAACTCGAGGCTAGTGATTTCACCGTCTTCCTTATACACCGGGTAAAAGGCCAAAAAGAAAACCAAGAACTTTAAAAGGCTGCCAGCCATGAATATAAAGCCCAAATAATCTTGTTTCTTTTGGGCGATTCGCAGCATTACCGTTAGAATTATTTGAGCGGCAAGGAGGTTAAAAAGGTAGGCTTGCCAGGTAAGGCTGGCCCCGATGGGTATCTGGAGATAGTTTAAAATGGCGTAGTGGATGCCAAATGCCAGCGCTAAAATGAAAAGCAAAACGGCCTGTGGATACTGCGAAAGGCGATCATTTATCATCATCGGACTGAATTCCTTTTAAAAATAGATAAAGGCCCAAGCCCATACCTATAAGCGTGCCTAGCATGGTAAACCAGGCTTTGTTGAATTCGTATCGGGCATCCAGCCACTTGCCACCATAGGCACCCAAAAATATCAAGGCACCCATTTGCAAGCCCAGTCCCGAATACTTGGAATAGGACTTAAGAGATCTTTTCAGATCGTCTTTCTTCTTTTCGGGCGGAGTCATTTTTATGGATATCGCGCACTACAGCTCCCATTTTACAGGATCCACTGAATTCAGCGCCGGGTTCAATCGCCAATTTAATAGTAAAGATATCGCCTTCTACACGGGCAGATGCTTCCAAATTAAGCAAGTCTTCTACCACCATAGTTCCTTCCAGGCGACCGGAAATACGTGCAGATCCGCACTTCACCTCTCCCTTCACCCGGCCTTTCTCGCCGATAACCAGTTTGCCGGAAATACTAATGTTTCCTTCAATTTCGCCATCCACACGAAAATCACCTTCAGAGTGCACATTTCCTTCAATGGAAGTACCTTGTAGGATTCGGTTGCTACTACTTGGTGCGACGTTTACTTCCTTCGTTTTTTTAATCATATCCCCTTCTCCTATTTATAGTTCTCGTCAAAAAAGGCCTGATAACCTTTAATGTCCTGATTTTTATAGAAATCTGTAAAGTTAGCGTTCGAAATTACAAATTGTTTAAAATCCACAGAGATCAACAATTTCTCCAGCGCTTTTTCACTGTTCAATGTGCGATAGTATTCCTGCGCTTGTTTTTGATTGGCCAAGCCACTTACCATAACAACTTGCCATTCAGTACCCATTAAAATACTCTTTACCAAGAGGCGGTTATTGGGGAAATACTTGCTGTTAAAGTCGGAAAGGCTGATCTGCACCTGATTGGCACTCACCTTTCCATTCGGCACTAATAAGACGTATCGATGTTGTGAGCTAAAGTCACTGCGATAGGAAGCAGTCTTTTTAGCTGATTTATCATCGCCCTCGGTCTTTGCATCCTGACCCATGGCGCTCAATATTTTTTGTGCTTCGGTAGATTCGGGGGTCCGTGGGAAACGTTTTAATACCTCTTCCAAGCTGGTACGAAGCTCCTCCATTTTACGCAGGCCAGCCTCGCAATAGGCAGTTAATAAAAGGAAACGGGCACCATAACGACTGTCTTCATAGGCCTCGAAGCCAGTCTTGGCAGCACTTAAAGCCTGGCGATATCGCTTGGATTCATAATCCTGATAAGCCGCGGCATAAGCGCGTTTGGCTTCGGACTCATCTACATCCTTCACATCTTTTCCTTCATTAAGGATTAGATAGGCGTATTCAGATTTAGGATAAGTACTTAAAATGAGGTTCTTGTATTGAGTGCTCTTGGCTTCATCCTCCATTAAGAGATAAATACGATAGAGTAAATACCAAGCCCGGGCACGATCTTGATAATCAGGATAGCGTTGTAATAGCTCAAGCACACTTTCGGAGGCTGCTATTAAATCTTTAATATCCTCCTTATAAAGTATAGCATTATCCAAGAGGGCCAGTTGAATTAAACTATGGCTGGTATCCATAGCCGCAGAATCATTTGGGATTTGTACCAAATAGGTCTGAGGGTCGTAACGCGGATCGAGTTCCTTTTCATCCGTTCCCCCTTCGCCATTAGCACCTGCCTCAGGATTGGTGGGATCTTCTAATATCACCGACTTATCTTTCCGACGCCAATTATCTTCCAATTTTCGATTGCCCCATTTGGCTACAAAGCTGGATACTCCGGAAGAGCGAATGGAGGGATTATAGAAGTAAAAGCTTTGGTTGGCATTTCCAACCCCGGCTAAACCGCCGATGCCTCCCCCATTATTGGTACCCGAATTAAAAGCCAATTGATCCATTTCGCGCTCCTTAGCGCGCAAGGCTTCTTCATCGGCTTCTTTTACTTTATCAATAATCTC